>NZ_CP017258.1:600000-1200000 GCF_002022005.1 Campylobacter pinnipediorum subsp. caledonicus | reverse complement strand
TTTAAATAAAGACGCTCAGGAATTTAAAAATAATATTAAACTTCAACAAAATGAAAACAACTCACTAAAAATGGATTTAAACACTAGCAACAATACTATTGCTCAAAAAAACGTTGAGATAAAAGAGCTAAGTGCAGATATCCAAAAGCTTAGCTTTGATTTAAACAAAACGCAAAATCAAGTCGAGGTTTTTAAACAGCTAAGTCTTAAAAATGAAAATAATGCGACTAGTTTAAAGCTTATATTAGATAAAACACAAGAAGAACTTGATACACAAAAACAATCTTCTAAAACAGATATGCGAAACTATGCTATTTTAAAAACTCAAATAGAAGAGTTAAGGACTTTAGCTGATAGAAATTTGATGATAAAAAAACTGCAAGATGAGATGATTGATTTAAAAAATGAACTTAAGAGTATGCAGACCAAAAATATATCCACTCAAGCTTTTTTAGATAAATTAGAAGGCTTGCAACAAGAGATACAAAATTCAATTGACAAACAAGATATATTAGAAGATGAAAATATAAATTTAAAAAAGATATTAGAAACCCAAACAAAGCCGGAAGTTCCTAAAAAACTTGTTTTTGTTTCACAAGTTGAGTGTTTTGATATGGATAAAAATGGCATAACTATGATGTGTAAGAATCGTGTTAGCGAGTTTTTAAGTAGGTATAATTCAAACTATTTATATGAGATTACATCTATAGTTGATGGTCGTGGATATGCTTTACCATATCAAGTGACTTCTAATATAAGTAAAATTGAATTAAGCAGACTAAATTCTTATGTTGATTTTGGCATAGGCAAAGAAAGAAGTGAAATGGCAGCAAAACTCATAAGAGATGAATTTGGTGATTTTTCAAGAATTAGCTATAGTACCGAAGTTTTGAGAAGAAAAGATTCTAGAGGCTTCATTATAAAAGCTTACAGATGATACTTTATCAACTAAAAGATGGCTATCATTATAATAGCGATTCATTGATTTTGTATGATTTTGTTTCATCTTTTTTGAATCCAAACTACAAAGGAAGTGTTTTAGATGTTGGTTGCGGTTGCGGGGTTGTTGGACTTTTGTTAAAGCGTGATTTTGATAAAATTGATCTATCATTACTTGATATTCAACATATAAATATTATGTTATGTGAAAAAAATTTAATTGCAAATAATCTATCAGCAAATTTAATAGAGTGTGATTTTTTAAAAATCAAAACAGATAAGAAATTTGATCTGATAGTTTCAAACCCACCTTATTATCGCGATGGTGTTACAAAAAGTACAAATACCCATTTAGCTATTAGTCGTTATGCTGATGAACTTTCTCTGAAGGCATTTTTAAGCACATCAAATAAAATTTTAAAGCCAAGAGCCGAGATAATATTTTGTTATGAGAGCTTACAATTACAAGTTATTATGCAAATCTTAAGTGAATTTAAATTTACTTGTTGTAATGTTTGTTTTGTGCATCCAAAAAAAGAGAAAAAATCAAATTTAGTTTTGATTAGAGCAAAAAAAAGCTCTCGTTCAACTTGTGATGTTATGACACCATTAATTTTGCAAGATGGTGATAAAAATAGCTTAAGAGCTGATGAAATTTATAAAAAAGCAAATACAAAGAGTTTAATGTGTCAATTTTAACACAAGATGGATATAATTATACTTTTGATAGTTCAAAATGTAGCGAATGTGGTGGAAAATGTTGTATAGGAGATAGTGGATATATCTGGATAAGCAAAGAGGAGATATTAAGATTAGCTGATTTTTTGAATTTGGATTTTAAACAAGTTCAAGAGAAGTATTTGATAAAAGTCCAAAATAGATTTAGTATAAAAGAGGTTGATTATAAAACCGGCTATGCTTGTGTGTTTTTTGATATGTCAAAAAAAATGTGTTCAATATATGAGTATAGACCAAGTCAGTGCAGGACATTTCCATTTTGGGATTATTTTAAGGATAATTTAAAGGAGTTAAAAGAAGAATGCATAGGGATAAAATAATATTTTTTTTAAGTTTTTTGATTTTTTTTATAAGTAATTTAAATGCAAAAGATATAAATCTTGAAATTTTAAAAGCATTAGAATTTACAAATAATGGCAACTATGATTTGGCGATCGCTGTTTATGATGATTTGTATAAGCAGACAAAAGATTCTCAATTTTTAAAGGAAGAATTAAAATTAGCTGTAAGTTTTAGTGATGATAAAGTTGATGAACTTATGGGTAAGGCTGATGAAAAATTTAAAAAAGACCCTTTTTATGTGAGACTTCTTTCAGCTAAAAAAATAAGAAAAGGTGATTTAGTAAGTGCCAAAAAACTTCTTAATGAGCTTTTAAAAACAGATAAAGATCCAAAAAATCATCTTATGCTTGGTGATATAGCATTATTTGAAAAAGATGAAAAAACAGCTCTTGTAAATTTTCAAAAAGCGTATGATTTAGACCAAAGCGAAGACAATCTTCTGAAATTGACTACGCTTGATGAGTCTAGTAAAAGTTTTGAATTATTAAAAGATTATAAAGATAAAAATGGTTGTAGCTTATCGGTTTGCTCAAAACTTGCAAATATGTATTTAGAGAATAAAGAATATATAAAACTGTCTGGAATCTATACTGAGTTATTTGAAGTTACGGGTGATTATAAATTTAAAGAGCTATCTTTGGGGATTTTGCTTTTTTCAAAAAATAATGATAAGGCTATAGAGCTTCTTAAAAATGGTGATTTTGATAACAACACTACTATAGATGTTTATGCCTCTATGAAAAGATATGAAGATGCTTATGATGTAGCTAAAAATGCCTACGATGATACTAAGGATATTTTTTATCTTTCAATGATGGCTGTTTTTGAGTATGAAAAATATGACTCAAAGCCTGATAAACAAAAGCTTAATCATATAATATCAAATTTTGAAAAAAGTGCTGTTAAACTAAATAATCCTATCTTTTTAAATTATTATGGATATTTAATGATAGATCACGATGTTGATTATAAAAAGGGTATATCTTTGGTTGAAAAAGCCTTAAAAATAGATCCTAAATCTTCAGCTTATCTTGACTCTTTGGCTTGGGGATATTTTAAAATCAATGAGTGTAAAAAGGCAAAAGAGATAATGGATGAAGTTTTAAAAGATGAAGACTTTTCAAAGCAAGATGAAGCTATATTACACTCAAAAGAGATAGATAAATGCTTAAAGATTAAAAAATGACACTTGATGAAATCATAGACAATACAAAGCAAAATTTAAAAATTAAAAAACAAAAAATTCCTGCTAAGTGGCTAGAGGAGACTTATAAAAGCTCTTATAAACCAAGAGATATTATCTCTTCACTAAAAAGCACAAAAGATAATCCATATAGGATAATAGCCGAAGTTAAAAAAGCAAGTCCCGAAAATGGCATAATAAGAGAAGATTTTGAACCACTAAAAATAGCTAGAGAGTATCAAGATAGTGGAGCAAATGCGATAAGTGTTATTACTGAGCCTAAATGGTTTAAAGGTGATTTAGAATACATAACTCAAATAAGAAGATATATAAAAACACCAATATTGAGAAAAGATTTTATAGTTGATAAATATCAAATTTTAGAAGCTTTGATTTTTGGTGCTGATTTTGTTTTGCTTATAGCAAAGGCATTAACAAAAGAAGAGTTAAAAATACTTTTTGATTATTCTCGTAGTTTGGGACTTGAAGTTTTACTCGAAATTCATGATGAAGATGATTTGCAAAAAGCTATTTATGTAAATGCTAATATTATAGGGATTAATCATAGAAATTTAAAGACTTTTGAGATGGATATGAGTCTTTGTGAAAAGCTAATACCATCAATACCAAAGGATAAAATTATAGTTGCTGAGAGTGGAATTTATGAAAAATCTCAGCTACAATACCTTAATGAATTAGGTGTAGATGCCTTTTTGATAGGTGAATACTTTATGAGACAAAATAATATAAATTTAGCTTTTAGTAAGCTTAGAGGATATTAATATGCAACATTTATGTGCACCGTGGAGGTCTGAATACTTTAATAGTAAGCCAACTGGTTGTGTTTTTTGTTCGATAAAAGACAACCTTGATGATGATATGCAAAATGGGGTTTTGTTTAGAGCTAAGTTTTGTTACGGAATCATGAATCGTTTTCCGTATTCTCCGGGACATTTTATGATTATACCTTTTTCTCATTTTGATAATATAGAATCACTAGATGATGAGGTCTGGCAAGAGATGTCGCATTATGTAAAAAGAGGCGTTAAGGTTTTAAAAGATGAGTTGAAAGCTGATGGTGTAAATATAGGTATGAATCTTGGAAAAGCAGCCGGAGCTGGAATAGCTGAACACGTTCATTATCATTTAGTGCCTAGATGGGAAAGAGATACAAATTTTATCACCACAATAGCTGATGTTAGGGTAAATGGAGCACCTTTTTATCCATTATTTGAAAAATTAAAAAGAGCATTTAGTGAGTTTAGTTGAATTAAATATAGATAATTGGTTAAAAAATAGAGATAAATTTGACCTTATCATTGATGCTAGAAGTCCTAGCGAGTTTGCGTATTCTCGTATAAAAGGTGCTATAAATTTATATGTATTAAATGATAAAGAACATAATGAAATAGGCACTCTTTATAAACAAAATAGATCTTTAGCAAAGGTTCTTGGCGCTAGATATGTTTGTATAAATACAAGCGAACATTTGACAAAGATATACGAGACAGTAAAAGTCGGCTCTCTTATAGGTGTTTATTGCTCAAGAGGAGGAATGCGTTCTAACTCTATTTCGCAAATTTTAAGTATGATTGGTTATAGGGTTGAAAGACTTATTGATGGATATAAATCATATAGAAAAAATGTTTTGGATGAGCTTGAAAAACCTATTGATTTGAAATTTATAACACTTTTTGGAAATACCGGAAGTAGTAAAACCAAGCTCATAAGATCACTACAACCATCTTTGGATTTGGAACATATAGCAAATCATTTAGGCTCTGTTTTTGGTGAGATAAATGGAAAACAGCCTAGTCAAAAAGAGTTTGAAGATAACTTATTTGAAGAGCTTATTTTACTAAAAGATAAAAAAGCATGTTTTATAGAAGGTGAGAGTAGGCGTATAGGTTCTTTGACTGTTCCTTCTAGTTTGCATACTTCTATGAGAAGTGGTGTAAATGTTGAGATAGTGGCTAGTCTTGAAAATAGAGTAGAGTGTATTATGAAAGATTATAAGAGTGTAGATAGTAAGTTCTTTTACTCTTGTATGAAAAAAATTAGCCCTTTTATATCAAAAGAGGCAAGAGATGATGCTATAAATGCTTATGAAAATAATGACATACACAAGGTTTGCGAGATACTCTTAGTTAAATACTATGATAAGGTTTACAAAAAGCCACAAAAGATAGATTATACTATAAGTTCAGATGATTTTGAACTGGCAAAATCAGAGCTTATGCAAATCTACAATAAACAATTAAAATTATAAAAATTTTAAAACACTAAAATAAAATGCACCAGATAGTATAGCCGAAGCAGGGAGTGTTATAACCCAAGCTAGAAGTATTGGTTTTACCATGGCCCAGTTTGCGTTTTTGTTTATTATGCCTATTCCTAATACAGCACCTATAAGTATATGTGTTGAGCTTACCGGAATTCCAAATTTTGTTGCTAGAAGTATAACCATACTAGCACCAAGTTCAGCGCTAAATCCGGTTGTTGGTAAAATTTCGGCAAGTTTGGAGCCTATAGTGGAGATAACTTCTTTTCCTAAAAACCATAAACCAACAACTAAAGAAATTCCAAAAGTAATCATAACAACACTAGGTATAGTAGAAGCTTTGTTTATAACCCCTGTTTTCAATACATCAAGTATCGCAACAAAAGGGCCGATTGCGTTTGCTATATCGTTTGCTCCGTGTGAAAATGCAAACGATGAAGCTGTAAAAATTTGAAACCAAGAAAATACACGATTTATGCTTTTTTCGGCATCATTTTTATTCATTACTTTAATGAATGCAAAACTGGCAAGATATGCTAAAACACCTATAACAAAGAGTATCCATATGCTTTGTATTATGCTTATATCTAAATTTATATTCTTTAAGCCCTTAAAAATCATCATGGATGATATAACCATCGCAGCAAAACCGGCTATCAATGGGATATGTTTTTTCATCGCAGCAAAGGAGTCTATCTGTTTTTCTCTCTCTTTCATTGCTTTAATTTGCGATCTGTATTCGCTGTATTTTGTGCTTTTTGTATCATCTTCATCGATTAAAATCATGTTTGAAAGTGTTTTTATTTGTTCACTTTCCGGTTTTGTTTTTAGTTCTTTTATGAAGTTACGTTTAAAGATTTTTCTCTCTTTTTTTAGTGTTTTAATTGAAATTCTAAGTTGTCTTGTGGGATTTATGATATTTTTCTTGATATAGCCAAATACTAAAAATGATAACACACCGCCCATTAGTGGTGAGATGACCCAGCTTATTGCTATTTTGCCTATTTCGCTCCAAGTTACCATTTCAAATGCTTCTTTTGCGCCATAGCTTGTATAACCCATCATAATACCAGCGCCGACTATGCCACCTACTATCGAGTGGGTTGTAGAGACAGGAAGTCCTTTTTTTGATGCGAAAAATAGCCAAAGCCCAGAACTTAGAAGTGCTGACATCATTATGGCTACAAATTTTTCCGGTATTACATTTTTATCTGAAAAGTTTATGATACCGTTTCTTATCGTATTTGTTACTTCTGCACCAGCAAAAACAGCACCGCTTAGCTCAAATATAGCAGCTATTATAAGGGCTTGTTTTATTGTTAAAGTTTTTGCTCCGACACTAGTTCCAAAGCTATTTGCTACATCGTTTCCGCCTATATTAAATGCCATAAATATACCAAAAAGACTTGCTATAAAAAATATAAAATATTTGCTATTTGGTATAGTGTTGATTCCCCACGTAAAAAAGCATACTATAGTAATTATAAATATAACAAAGGCTATCAGGTTGTCTCGTGTCAAGTTGTGTCCTTGATTTAAAAATATTTGTTGATTATATCTTTATGTTTATTGAAATTTGATAAAATTTACCAAAAATAAAATTTTATAAAGGTTAAGGATGATTATAGGTATTGATTTGGGTTCAAATACATTAAGAATAGCACTTATAAAACACGAAAATGGAATTTGTTTTGTTGAAAAGAGTTTTGAAGCTATTGTTGGAAGTGCTAGAGGGCTTCGTGAAAATATGCTAATTAGCGATGAGGCTAAAGAGCGTATTTTTAATGCTTTAAAACTTGCAAAAGAGGAGTTTGATTTTTCTTTGTTTGAGCATATAGCTGTGGCTACAGCTGCATTTAGGATAGCAAAAAACTCAGATATCATCTTTAAACAAATTCAAGAATTATTTGGTATAAAATTTCAAATTATTAGCGGAGATAGTGAAGCTAGATATATAAATCTAGGTGTTAAAAATGCCTTAAATAGGCTTGAAATACCTAATAAAAACTATGTTTGTATAGATCTTGGTGGAGCTAGTAGTGAGATAAGTGATGGAAATACTTTTAGGAGTTTTAAATTTGGTATTATTACATTTTTTGAAGAGTTTAAAACTATAAAAGATATGAGCGAAAATGTATCAAGCGTTGTTAAGCAGGCTAAGGAGTTTTTGTCATCATTTAAAAAAGATTTTATTGTGTTAACATCCGGAGTTGCTACTACTATGGCTGCTTTAAAGCTCGGGATTGATTATGATGATTATGATGCAAATTTGATAAATGGTTGTTCTTTGGATATACAAGATTTTACTGATTTAAAACAGATGTTAATAGAACTTTGTGATGATAAGGCTGATATTGTTGTTGGAAAAAATAGAAAAATGCTTGTTGTTGCCGGTATGATTTTATTAAAAGAGCTTTTAAAAGATGAAAGCGTTAAGATTATTACTATAGATGATGGGCTTAGAGAGGGAATTGTAGTTGCTTATTTTAAGCGTGAGTTTGATAAAATTTTAAAAAACTGAAAGGGGTTAAAATGACAATAAGAGAACAAATTTTAGATGATATTAAAGTAGCTATGAAAGAAAAAGATGAGTTTAAAAGAGATACTTTAAGAACTCTTAATGCCGCTTTAAAGCAAGTTGAAGTTGATAATAGAATAGAGCTTACAGATGATGTGGTATTGCCTTTATTGCAAAAAGAGATCAAAAAAAGAAATGATGCTAAAGAGCTTTTTTTAAAGGGTGAGCGTGAAGACCTTGCACAAAAAGAGCAAAACGAGATGGATATCATAAACAAATATCTTCCAGCTCAGCTTAGCGATGAAGAGTTAAAAGACAACTTAAGAAAAATTATAACCGAGGTTGGTGCTTGCAGTATAGCTAAACTAGGTGATGTCATCAAGATAGCAAAAGAGAGACTAGGTGCAAGTGCTGACCCAAAAAGAATAAGCGATATGGCTAAAAAATTCCTATCTTGATTTAAAATTTTATTTATTGAGCTAAATCAATGAATAAAATTTATTAAAGAGTATAATGCTCCTAAATTATTTAATATTTAGGAGTATATGATGAGTTTTTTTAATGGTTGGCAAGAGTTTGCAACAGAAGGTGCAAGTGTTAGTTTTTATAAAAAAGATGATTTTATAGGTTTTGATTCAAGAAAATGTATGCCTCCCGAGCCTATGGTAAATGCCATGGTTGCTTTGAATCTAGTTAAAGACAAAAATACAAAAATCATAATGATAAATCACAAATTTCCAGTTGGGCTTATACCAAAGATTGAAGATAAATTTGATATAGAGCGTGAAGATTTGGAAAATGGTGAAGTTAAACTTATCTTTACATTAAAACAAAATGCTTCTTTACCAAATTTTGAAACAAAACAAATTTGCCACGGATAAGACATGATATTAAATACATTTGCTCCACCATTTAGATTGGTAGGTGGATATTTTTTGGTAGGTTTATTTTATTTGTTGATTAGCATTTTTTTATTTTTTTATGCTGATTTTGATGCATTGACATCTTTAAATACCGCTGGTTTTTTTCATGTATTTTTTGTTGGATTTGTTTTAAGTATTATTATAGGCGCTTTATATCAGCTAACCTCGGTTATATTGGAGAGTGCATTTTTTAGCATAAAAGGGGCATATTTAAATTTATTTATATATGCCACATCTCTTTTATTTTTTTCTGCTGGTATGGTGTTTGCAAATAATAAGTTTTTGCATATTGGCTCAAAGATACTATTTTCCTCTCTTTTGTTTTTTGCTATCACTTTTTTTCTTAGTTTTTTAAAGAGCAATAAAAGAAGCTTTGCCTCTTTTTCATTATTTGCTTCATCTTTGTTTTTGATATTGGGGCTTATTTTTGGTCTTTTTTTGGCTTTGATTTTTGCTGGTAAAGTAAGTTTGGATTTTGAGCTTATGCTTCACTATCATATATATTTTGTTATTGGATTTATATTTTTTGTAATTGTTGGTGCAGGAAGTGTTCTTTTGCCTATGTTTGCTTTGTCCCATAAAGTGAATTTTTTGATTTCAAAGATATCTATCACAACTTATATATTGTCTGGCTTTTTTGTTTTTTGGAATGTTGAAATTTCTGCAATAATGATAATAATTTCATTTTTACTTTTTGTTGTTCAGGCTATTTTGATACTTAAAAATAGAGCTAGAAAGGCTTTTGATTATTGGAATTTAAATCTATTTTTGTCATTTATAAGTTTAATTGTTTTTTGTTTTGGTTTTGATAAATTTGACAATTCTTATAGTGTTTTTATAATAGCTTATGGATTTTTATATCCTTTTGTAGTTGCTCATTTTTATAAAATAGTTCCTTTTTTGGTTTGGTATCATTATATTTCACCATTTGTTGGAAAACAAGATGTTCCACTTCTTGATGATATGGTTAAAAAAAATATAGCATATTCAGCTTTTAGGCTTAATTTATTTGCTATATTTTTGTCATTTTTTTGGTTGAAAATATCAATATTATTTTTGTTTTTTAGTATTTTTTTGGTTTGTGTTAACACATTGCATATATTTAAATTTACAAAATTTGGAGTAAAAAATGAAGGATAAAATTTATAACGAGCTTTCAAAAATAGTTGATCCTGAGGTTGGTTTTGATATAGTCTCTTTGGGTCTTATATATGATGTTTCTTGTGATGAAGGAAAAGCTAAAGTTACAATGACTTTATCTACCAAATCATGCCCTTTACACGAACTTATACTTAATTGGGTAGAAGATGCTGTTATGAGGGTAGATGGAGTAAAAGAGTGTGATATAAATTTGGTTTGGGAACCACAGTGGAATGTAACTATGGCTAGCGATGAGGTTAAAGCAAAGCTAGGTTAGAAATTTTAAAATAATTTGATATTTACATATAAGCTTAAAATAAAAATAAGCTTATATGCAAAAAATATAATTATTATAGTTTGTATTTCATTGGGATTTTTATAAGATAATCTTCGTCTAATATTGGAAAATATTTAGATGCTAGTTTGATTGTTTTCATAGCTGCATTATCAAGTATATCAATCCCTGAACTACTAACTACTTTTATATTTTCAACTGCACCGCTTTTTTTAAGTAAGAAACTAACTTCAACGATACCTTGTTTTCTCATTTTTTGTGCATTTTTTGGATAATTATCTTTATGTTTTTTGTAAATTTCTCTTTGAATTTTAGAAAATCTCTCATCTCCTGCAGATGTAGCAAAGTTAAATTCTTTTATCGTTGGTGCAGCATTTGAACTTGTAGTAGCAGAAGAGTTGCTATTGTTTGTTGCTGAAGGTGCTGATGTTGCCTGCGGTTCTACTGTTGCTTCAGCTGTTGTTTCTTCAACAACTTCTTCTTGTTTTTCAATTGGTTTTTGTATAGGTTTTGGAACAGGTTGTTTTTCAACCTTTTTCTTAACTATCTTTTTTGGTTTAGGTTTTTCTATGGGTTTAGGTTTTATTGGTTCTGGTTTTACTACAGGTTCTGGTTTAGGTTGTGGTGGTGCCGGTGGAGTAGGTGTTGGAGCAGGTGGTATTGGAGCTGGATTAAAAGTTCCTAAACTTATTTTTATGATTTTTTCTTTGCCTGTATGTTTTATCTCGGAATGAAAATGTATCAAGGCTGTAAATAAAACAGCATGGAATAGAGCAGATACACAAAATCCGCCCAGATTACACTTTTTACTCCTTGAGAGTTGTAATTGCAAAATTCTCATGATTTTTTTCTTTCAATATATCTATTATTTTTACAAACATTTCAAACTTGCTTTCTTTATCGCTTTTTAGTTGAATCAAAGTCTTTTGATCTATTTCATTTAAGCGTTGCTGTAGCTCATCTTCTGCTATTTTTTCATCTTCTATAAAAAACTCATTGTCTTTATTTATGGTTACAGTTATTTTATTGTCTTCTTTATTTTGTGTCGCACTCTCGCTACTTGGTAGATCTACTGGTATATTTCCTTGAGCTATAAAGGTAGAGATACTTAAAACAATAGCAAGTAAAACCAACATGATATCAATTAGTGGGATTACGTTTAATCCCTCTTTTTTAGGTAAACTCACTGCATTGCCTTATATCTATTCATCATAACATCAACTTTTCTAATAAAACCATTATAAATCATAAGTGTAGGTATCGCCACCAAAAGACCAAATGCTGTTGCTTTTAGTGCTAAAGACAGACCAACCATTATACTTTTCGTGTCTATTCCGCCACTCATACCCATATCGTAAAATGTTATCATGATACCAGCAACAGTTCCTAAAAGACCTATATAAGGAGCATTTGAATATATTATATAAAGAGTTGTTAAGTGATTTGTTAAACTTTCTTCTAGTTCATCTTTGCTCTTATAGTTTTCAAAATTAATGTTTTTATAAAATAAAAGTCTTTCTATTGTAAACCATACAACCAAAAAGCTCATAAAACCTAGTATAGCAATAATAAAATAGTCTATATTTTCTTTCAAAAACTCCATAAATTCCTCCAAGTCATTTTTGCGTATTATATCAATTACGATATTTATTGTCAATATAAAATATATAACTAATATTTATAGTTTATACTCATCATTGCCGTCCTTCCTCTTGCAAAGTTATTGTTTGCAAATTGATAAGTGTCTCCAACACCAAGGTCAAATATAAACTGACCAGCTGAGTCATTATTTGAATCAAGCGGGTTTATATATTTTTTATCAAAAAGATTTTTAATTTCAAATTTTATTGTTAAATTATTGCTTATATTTGCAATAGTGTAAAGGTCAAAAATAAAAGGTTGTCTGTTTATTTCTTGTTCTTTTTTACATTTCCACAAATTGGATTTTGTGTTGTATCTCCTTTTTTTATCACGGTTCCATCACAATAAAGAGTTTCTACGGTATTAGAAGTAATCCTACTCTTTCCATAGTATTTTATTGTACTGCCCAATGTAAATTTTTTATTTCCAAATCTTGTTCCAATATCTAAAGTGGCATAATCTTTTGGCAATATTGTTATTTTTGTAAGACCATATCCTTGGAAATCTATCTCAGTATCGCTTTTGGACTCATCAACTCTAGGGCTAGAGTCTGTAAAGTTTAATGGTTGATTTGTTTTTTGTCTTGAGTATGCTAGATTTGCATAAAAAGTTCCATTGTCATAACTTGCTTCTATTTCATACCCTTGTATTGTTACTAATTTTTCAAAATTATAGTGTTTTATGTATGGATAGTTGCTTATTATATGTGGTTCTTTGTATCTTACATTGTGAATATAGTCTTTTATTTCAGTTTTATACCTAATAAATTTTAGCCCAAATTCATCATCTTCTGTAAATAATCCATCCTTAAATGAATTAAAACCTATCTGTTTTGTTGTGGCTGTTTCGGGTTTTAATTTCGAGTTTACACCATAATGCCCAAGATCAGAAAAAAACATCTCTTTTATATTTGGCTCTCTATGTGTTTTTGAATAATTAACAAACGGGCTAAATAAATCATTTATGTATACAGAAGCACCAAATGAATAGTTAAAATGTTTATGTGAGCCATTGTCATACATTTTTTCATTATCTAGTTCTGTAATTTTATTCCTAGACCCTCCATTAACTTCTTTTTGTATAGGGGTTAAAAAATTTTCTATACTCTCATCTTGGACTTTACAAAGTCTACTATTTGGACATCTAAAATATTTTAATATAGGATTTTTATAATCTTTATCGTTGATTGCTTTATTTCTTTTTAATGTGTTTTGATATACATCAGAGTCAAATTCATAATACTTTTCTAATATAGCTTTTTTATCCGGATCATTTGATGTTAATAAATCTTCCCCATATCTATCTTTTAGATATTGTATCCCAATATCATCATTATCTAATCCATAATAATAATATTTTTCTCCTTTAAATTTATTTTTTGAGTAATTAACACTCATATTAAACGTAAAAGGGCCATTGTTTAATTCATTATCTATATAAATTGTATTAAATTTTTGCTCGCCTTCCGGATAAAGAGTATTTGCTTCGCGTCCTGATTTACTAGCCGCAATACCTATAGCATCTTTGAGGCTATCTTCAATGAAATTTAATTCAGATGGGTGTCTGCTCTTTTTATATTCATTTTTTAATAAATTTACACCTATTGTCGTTTTTAAATTCGAATCAGATTTAAAATCATGGGTAAAAGTATTGCTTATATCTATTGTTTTTCCGATATTTTTTGTTTTTATATTTTTTAATAATTCAACTCCGGCAAATCTAGAATGTGGTGCGTATATTTGTTCCCCTGTGTTGATTGCATATAATAAATTAAAATCTAATTGTTTTATATCTTGTGGATTTAGATTGTATTCTAGTTGATAATTATCTTGTTTTACTTTTCTTCCTGCTAGAGCTGTTTTATAGTTTCTGTATGATAATATAATGTTGCTCAACTCATCTTTGTATTCTAATTTTGTTAATGTGCTTTTTGGTTTTTGACTCAAAGATTCTGGACTGTATGGAGGAAAACCAGATATAAAATGCTCATTTCCTTTTGAATCTAGATATATGATATCACCCGAAGGATCTCTTTGTATATTTCCATCATCGTCTAGTTTTGGCTGAAAAGTTTCTCCTTCTACATTGTCTCCTCCTCCAACTCTAAAACTTTGTGAAACCTTTTTTCTTGCTGTATCCAAATAATCCACCAATATAAAAAGTATTAAATTTTTCTTTAAAAGCTATGAGTCCAGAATACCTTTGTCCGATGGAATTGTTTCCAAAATGAGTGTCTAAAATATATCCGAAATTTTTATTATCTTTTATAATATCATCAACTCTAACAGTTCTCATATTGGCTGAACCCATTAGTGAATTTGCTCCACCTTTCCCGCTAAAACTACCTTTTTCAACATCTATTGATTTTAAAAATATTGGATCTATCATGACCCCGAAAGTAGATGTTCCTCCGTTTAGATTACCGTTGTCAGAAGAGGTTGAATAAAAAGTTTGAGTAACACCATCTATCATCATATTTGTTCTTCCAAGACCACTCATTCCTCTTATATTTATATTTATCGTTCCTTGTGTGTTATCTATATTTGTAAAAGCACCAGCAATACTTCTTACTGCATCATCTATGTTTTTACTACTTTTTTTCATTAAAATCTCTCGTGCTTACTGCTTTAGATTTAAAATAAGTTTCTTCTTTTCCTATTGCTTCTACTTTATCAAGTTCTATACTATCTAAAGCATTTGCTGTTATGATAGACATTAGTAAGATAAATACAGTTTTTAATGCATTTTGTAGCATTGAATTCCTTTGATTTTTTAATTTGAATATATTTGCAACTAAGTTGCAATTCTACATTTAATCTTTTTAAATAATCATAAAAAATATTAATAAATATCAAATTTTTGTATTTGTTAATATTTTTTTAGATATTATCGCCATAAATTTAACTCAAGGAGTGCTGTTGTTTTCATCTTTTTTTTATAGTAAAAAATGGGCTATGTGGGCTTATGGAGGTTTTGCATTTATAGTATTATTGTTGATATTTCAAACTTATCTAAATCTCCAAATAAATGATTGGTATAAAAATTTTTATGACATTATGCAAAATATAAAAGACCACACTATTGATGATTTTTGGGCTTCAATAAGGATATTTATATATATAGTTATGCCTTACATATTAGTAAGAATGATAATCAGTTTTTTTTCTAGCCATTGGGTTTTTAGATGGCGTGAGGCTATGACTTTTGATTATTTAAAATTTTGGCAAAAGTCAAAAAAAGATATAGAAGGAAGTTCTCAGCGTATGCAAGAGGATATATATAGATTTGGTACTATAATGGAAAGCTTGGGTGTTCAGATTTTAGATTCTATAATGACACTTATTGCCTTTACTCCTATTTTGTGGGAACTTAGTAAAAAAGTTGAGCTTGATTATATACAAGATATACCTGGTTCTTTAGTCTGGATAGCCTTATTTGTGAGTATTGGTGGGCTTATATTATCTTGGTTGGTTGGGATTAAATTGCCAAATTTGGAATACAACAATCAAAAAGTAGAAGCTGCTTTTAGAAAAGAACTTGTTTATGCAGAAGAAGATAAGATCAATTATGCTGATACAAAGACTATAACCGAGCTTTTTATTGGCTTGAAATTTAATTATTCAAGACTATTTTTGCATTATGGTTATTTTAATATTTGGCTTTATTCTTTTTCTCAAATTTTGGTTATTGTTCCGTATATTATCATGGGAGAGGGGCTTTTTACTGGGCTTATAACGCTTGGTATCTTGGTTCAGGTAAGTAATGCATTTTCACAAGTTCGTTCAAGTTTTAGTATTTTTATAGATAACTGGAAGACTATAACTGAGCTTAGATCTATTCATAAGCGTTTAAAAGAATTTGAAATTAGTATAGAGTATAAGAAAAAATAAATTTATTCCACCTTTTTTTGGTGGAATAAAAACTATTTTTTAAATATGTTTGCCATTTTGATGAATTTATCAGCTTTTTCATATTCTGGTTTTGTTAAAGCACTAACTATAAAATATATTATGGCTGAGCTACTTACTCCGATTATGACTTGTGCTGTTGAGTTTGGCTCCCAAAATGCTGGCATAGACGGCTCAAAACTTCTAATAAGATTGTAAAGACAATAAATAAGTCCAAATCCCATAGAAGCTATCGCTCCTTTTGAATTCCCTCTTCTATAAATAAAACCAAAAACCAAAGGTATAAAAACACCAGTTGTTATGATATCAGAGGCTATCCAAGAAATCTCCAAAATAGATCTAATCCTTAAAGAAATAACAAGTGCTATAATGGTGACTATAAGCGTTGCTATACGAGAAAATGCTAGTTTTTCTTTTTCGCTTTTTTCTTTTTCGGCTAAATCCATGGTAAGTGTCATTGCACCCGTATTTATAAGTGAGTCCATAGTAGACATAATAGCTGCTGAAATTCCAACAAAAACAATAGCCCCAAGAATTGGTGACATATACTCCGTAACTATGGCCGTTACAACACCGCCTTCTGGCATTTTATCAAAAAGAACTATCCCGGCCATGCCTGTAAAAACTACTATTAAATAAAGTGGAATATAAGCAAAAAAGCTCATAACTGTCATTTTATAAGCATCTTTATCGCTTTTTGTTGCTGAAATTCTTTGCCAAACATTTGCTTGTATCATCCAAGCACAACCAAAGGTTATAACATACATCATATATTTTGATGCTCCATCGCTTATGCTCATATAGTTATCTTTACCTAGGCTTTTTGCTGTAGTTGCTATATCTAAAAAGCCACCAGTATTGCTTATAGCTACTACAAATACAGCTATGGCTGAAATCCCAAGTAAAACAAATTGTATAATGTCTGTCAAAACAACACCACGAAAACCGCCAAATGTTGAATATATCAAAACTATAACAGCGCCTATTATTACGGCCGTTTCATATTGCATTTCTAGATATGTGCCAAAAAAATTTCCTATGCCTACCATCTGAGATGCTGCTGTAAATGTCATAAAAATAAGTATCATAATTGAAAGAAATTTAGAAGTGATTTTTGAGTATCTAGCTTCCATCATCTCACCTTGTGTTAAATACTCAACCCTTCTTATAGCTTTTGAGCCAACTATCATCAAAAAAGTAGATATAAGCACAGGCACACCATAATACCAAAATGCACCAAGTCCATCTGAGTAGGCAAGGTCTGCTGTGGATAGTGCCGAACCAGCACCCCACCAAGATGCTATAAAGGTTATAGACAAAGCCCAAAATGGCAAAGACCTGCCTGCAAAAAAGTAATCAATAGTATTGTTGTTTTTCTTTTCTTTTGCTACTATAAAAAGTAACACAGCAAAATATATAACCAAGCCAGCTAACGATATGGTCTGTAAGGTACTCAATAAAACTCCTTGAATTTTGTATCTATCTAAAATTACAACCTTATATTGTAAAAAATTGTAGTTATGAAATTTATTACAATAATTTATGTTTTGTAAACAGATAAAAATTTATAAATTAAGATAAGAATTATATTGTTTATTTAATAATTATTGTTAAATAAGTTAAAATTAGTCCTATATTTTAGGACTAATTAATGAGATTTTGTTAAACAATAAAACCACTTGCTATAACTTGATCGCCTTTATACATAACACAAAGTTGTCCTTGCGCTACTCCGTAGGCATCTTCGCTTAAGTTTAATATAGCAGTATTATTTATCGTGTCTATTTTTGCTCTTGCTTTGATTTTAGGGCTTCTATATCTTATTTTTACATCACAATCGAACTCTAAATCATCTATAAACATATTTACGTTTTCAAGTGTTACTTTGTTCTCTTTTAAATCATCTTTTGAACCCACGACTATCTCGTTTTTGTCAGCATTGATTTTAAGCACAAAATGTGGTTCGTGCGCGCCGTGTATTTCAAAGCCACGTCTTTTCCCGATAGTGTAGTGCATATATCCTTGGTGTGTCCCTATCTCTTTGCCACTTTTATCAACAACTTTCCCAGGCAAGCTTGTATTATAGTGTTTTTGCAATACCTCTATATATGTTTTATCAACAAAGCATATCTCGCTACTTTCAGCTTGTTCTCCAAATTCTTTAAGCACATCAACACTTTTTGCAAGTTCTTTTATGTCTTTTTTAAATTTATCTCCAAGTGGGAAGAGAACATCTTTTAGTATCTCTCTTGGAACCTGAGCTAAGAAATAACTTTGATCTTTGGTGTCATCTTTTGCTGATGTTATTAAGCCATCAATTATTTGTATATAGTGACCTGTAGCTAGTTTTTCACAGTCATTTTCCTTTGCAAAATCAAGCAAAGCACCAAGTTTTATAAATTTATTACATAATGCGCAAGGGTTTGGTGTTTTTCCATTTTTATATAGATTTATAAATGGATCATAGACATATTTGTTAAACTCATCTTGCAAATCCAAAATGTGAACCTTTATACCAAGATATTCACCAACTTTTTTAACTTTTCTTATATTTTCTTCGTGATATCCTGGCTTGGAATGAAGTTTCATATAACAACCTTGTACTTCATGTCCTTGCTCTTTTAAAAATTTAGCGGTCATAGTGCTATCTACTCCGCCACTCATTGCAACCATTATTTTCATGTGAACCTTTTATTTTAAATTTTGAAATTTGGATTATATTTTATTTTTTTAAATATTTAAAATTTCGTTTTTAATAAAGTCTAAATCATCTGTGATTTTATATAGTTTCAAACTGTCTGTATCTATCGCATTTTCGTTTAATAATGTAGTTTTTATAAAATCATCAAGTTTTTCCCAAAAATCAACACCATATAAGAAAATTTTTGCTTTTTTGAGTTTTGTTTGTGATAAAACTAAGACCTCAAATAGCTCATCAAGAGTTCCAAATCCTCCAGGAAATACAACAAAGGCTTTTGAATGTTGTATAAGTGCAAATTTTCTAGGCAAGAAGTTTGAAAATATAAAACTATAGCTAGTAAAGTTATTTATTTGTTGTTCAAAGGGTAGTTTTATATTAAAGCCTATGCTTTGTGATTTTTTGCTTTTGTATGCACCTTCGTTTGCCGCTCCCATTATTCCATCGCCACCACCAGTGATTATGTTTATACCATTTTCACTTAACATAAAAGCTAATTCTTTTGCGCTTTTACAATATTTATTATCGGATTTAAATCTTGCTGAGCCAAAAAAAGTTACGCTATTTTCAGATATTTTAATCTTATCTTTATAGCTTGTAAATTCATTTATAAATTTCATTTTAATTGTTCAAGCCTTTCTCTTTTTGAGCCTATTTGTGTGATTTGTATACCAAAGTTTCCATCAACAATAACAACCTCTCCATATGCTATCACTTTATCACCTATTAAAATTTCAAGAGGATCATTTGCAAGTTGATTTAGCTCTATTACAGATCCTATATCCATTGATAAAACATCTTTTAACAGCATTCTCTTAGAGCCTATTCTTACCCTTATAGGTAGTCTTACATCCATTATAAGACCTATATTTCTCATCTCTTCTGTTGTTAAATTTCCTGAATTGTTTGTTGTGTTTTGTTTTTGTGGTTGTTTACTTTCTTCTTTTTTTTGGCTTGGATCTATTGCTTGATTAAATTCTATGTCCCCAACAAATCCTATATATTCATCTAAATCTTCTATCTTTATATTAAAAAGATATAATTTTTCAAAGTCACTTAGATTTAAATTATCATCTTCTTTTAAAAAATTTACACCAAGGACTTCAAAGCTTAGTTTTGGTAGATTTTTTTGAGCACCCAATGATGTATTAAATGCACCTATAAGATTTGAAAAAATCTCTTTTGCTGCATCTAGGTCATCTTCACTTAAATTTTCATTTTTTGTTATCTCTTCCTCGCCCATCATCCATTCGCCAATAGCACTTATGAGTACAGGTGTGCAAACAAGCATCCCTTTTGCATTGCATTCGCCTTTTATGGCTATGTTTGAAGTTGCAAGAGGTGTTTTAATGCCATTTTGCGTTTTTGCATCAAAGTCATTTCTCTCTCCAATCTCTGGTATTTTACCTGTAAGCCCTTCAACTGTAGCCTTTATTTCATTTGAGAATATATTAAAAAATTCATTCATCATTGCGTTGTTCTTCCTCTTGTCTTTGTTTCTCTTCTTGCTCGTATGCTAAAAGTTTTGCTTTTCTTTCCTCTTCGTATTTTTCTAGTATATTTTTTATTTCATCTTTATCTGATCTTATTAATTGTTCTATTTTTATAGATTTTCTAAATCTATAAAGCCCAACTTCTGCTAAAAATACCTCTTTTTTATCAATGGCAACTATTGCTTTATCATCAGCTCCTCTATCGAGCCTTAATATATCTCCTTCTTTCAAATCAAGAAATTCATTTACACTAATTACTGTTTTTCCGAGTATGGCTTCGTATAAAATTTCAGCTCTTCCTATCAATGTTTTTAGTTCTTTATTTCTACTTTTTTTAGCGCTTGTTTCCCCAAGCATTATATCTCTATTTGCCAAGCGAGATAAGATAGGTTCAAGATATATTACAGGATAACATATATTTATCATTCCGCTCGAGTTTCCTACTATTATCTCCATTACTACCATTATTACAATTTCATTTTGAGATACGATTTGAACAACATTCGGGCTACTTTCCTTGGCCTCAACATTTGGATACATATCAGTTATCATAGACCAACTCTCTTTTAGTCTTTGCATTATCATTCTTAGTATAGCATCAAGTAAGTTTATCTCTATTTCTGTTAGTTCTCTGTTGGTTTCAAAACTTTCGCCATTTCCACCAAGCAATCTGTCTATCATAGGAAATGCAATACTTGGATTTATTTCTAATATACAATTTCCATCAAGTGGTTTTATAGAAAACACATTAAAACTTGTGGGGCTTGGAAGACTCATCAAAAACTCGCCGTATGTCATTTGATCCACACTATGAAGCCTAATTTCAACTATGCTTCTCATGACACTAGAAATTTGAGAAGCTAGGTTTCTGGCTAGTTTATCGTGTATCCCTTTTATTGCACGAAGTTGCTCTTTTGATACACGATTTGGACGCTTAAAGTCATATATAATGATTTGTTTTTGTTCACTGTTGTCGCTAGAGTGTGATTCTATATCATGTGGCTCTGTGTCTCCATCAACAACCTCAAGTAACGCATCTATCTCTTCTTGACTTAAAATATCAGCCATTAACCCTCCAAATTTTCTCTTATTTTAGTTAATAGTCTTTTGTGAATTTGAGAAATTCTACCTTCACTTATTTCTAAAATTTCACTTATTTCCTTTAAACTCAGCTCTTCATAATAATAAAGTTGTATTATAAGTTGTTCTCTTTGTGTAAAGTTATTTAAAACATTTTCAATTTTTTGAATCAAGTCATCTCTTGAGACAGTTTCTTCTGTGTTTTCACTACTTAAAGTGCCTATTTGCTCATCTAGCGATAAAACAGAACTTACCATATTTGCATTTCTTGCATTTTTTATCTTTTCTATATCTTCATTTAAGACTTTAGCCAGATATTCATCATCAGGCTCTTCTTCAAATTTATTAAAATACTCATCTACGGCTTTATTTATTTGGCGGATGAGTTTTCTGTTTGATCTACTTACTAGATCAAGACTTCTTAGATAATCAAGCATGGAGCCATAAACTCTTTTTCTAGCGTATCCCCAAAAAGAATTATTTTGTGTTTTGTCATATTTTCTGCTGAGTTTTATCATCTCTTCCACACCTATGCTTATAAGCTCACTTACTTCTATATTTGCCGGAAGTCTCTCTTTTAGGCGAAATGCCATTGTTTTTAATGCAGGCATATATGATAAAACAATTTCATCTTGTTCTTTTTTAATAGCATTTTGATAAGGATTAGGCTGCTTTTGCTTTGGCTCTTGCATTTGTTTTACCTGTTGTTTTTTGCTTTGTCTCAGGCTCTTGCATGATAATTAGGTGTTCTATTCGCTTTTCTCTTATCGCTAATTCGCTAAGCAAATAATCGGCAATTTCTTCATGTTTTTCTTTGTCAAAAAATTTCTTTATTGTTGTTTTTATGTCAACATAATTCATAATTATTATGTGTATAATAAGATAGTAAAAAAAAGTGATTAAGACGGTGTATATAAGCATATCAATAGCCTCTTGTGCTTTTATAAAAGACCATATTATTCCGGTAAAAAAACCACAAACAGTAAAAAATGCTATATAATTTTCCGCTCTCACCTTAATTCCTTAAAATTGCTCTATTAATCGTTTGAAAAATCCACTAAAACTGTGATTTTCATTTACAAGCACTTTTCGTTCCAGTTTATATAAAATTTTTGACACAATATCTTTTAGCTCAGATGTTGAATTGCTATACGGGGCATCATCGCTGAACAGTGTCCTTTGTTTTATACTTTTTGATATTATTTTATCAGCATTTAAATGCCCTATAAATTCAAGATCCAATTCATTTTTTATATTTGCTACAGCTACTTTTTTGATATTTTCAAATATCTTTGTGGCTTCATTTTCATTTTTTACCATATTTAAAAGAAGTAAAGGGTTGCTTTTAAATTTTGATAATATTTTTATAACCGCATATGCATCAGTTATCGCTGCTGGGTCTGGTATAGTTACAACAACAACCTCATCCGCGGCTTCTAAAAAAAGTTGAGTGCTTCCGCCTATGCCAGCACCTGTATCTATTATCATAAAATCAAGTTCATCAAGCTCGTTTGCCTCAGTTAAAAATCTCTCATATAAAAATTGATTATTAAACTTTAATATCTCATCTCCGCTTTCGCCAGGTATTAGTATTAAATTTTTTTTAACTTCTATTAGTATCTCTTTTAAGGAGCATTCACCTTTTAATACGTTTAATAAATTTTTACCCATTTTTACATTTAAGATAACATCTAAATTAGCAAGTCCTATATCAGCATCTAAAAGTGCGACCTTGTATCCATTTGTAGCTAAAACATTTGCTATATTTGCACTAATAGTGCTTTTGCCAACCCCGCCTTTACCGCTTGTTATAGCTATAAAATGTGTTCTTTTTTGTGTTTGATTTGTAGCATTTGAAACTAGGTTTTTTAACTTATGTGCTTGATTTATCATAAAACATCCTTTTTAAAACCTTCTAAGACACAAGAAACCAAAAAATCACTTTTTGCTTCTATCAAATCATCAGGAACTTCTTGTCCAACACAAAAATAGCTAACAGGTGTATTTGTCTCATATATCAAAGAAAATACATTTCCAAACACTCTTGTTTCATCAAACTTTGTTATGATTAGCGTGTCTATATCCAAAAAAGAAAAACCATTATAAATTTCTATCAGATCATCTACTTTTGACCCAGCACTAAGAACTAAACTTACATCTATTTGTGCCTCACTTGCTCTTAAAAACTTATCAAGCTTATCTAATTTTTCTTTGTCGTATTGCGAGTTTCCGGTTGTATCAACAAGTATAATATCACAATGATTTAGCCTTCTTATAGCATCTTTAAAATCATCTATTTCAATAACATCAAGAATTGGAAGTTTCATCATTTTTGCATATTGAAATAGTTGTTCAACAGCTCCTATTCTATATGTATCAAGTGTTATTATGCCTGTTGTGTATCTTTTTTCGCTGCTATATGCAAACCTTGCTGCAAGTTTTGCTAGTGTAGTTGTCTTGCCAACCCCTGTTGGACCAACTAGCATCATTATTCTTTGTTTTGAATGCTTTTTTTCTTTTCTACAAGGAAGCATATTTCTAAGTAAAGAGTAAAAATATCTTTTTACAGCGGTTGGATTTGCTTTCATACTTGTTGGCATGTTTGTTAAGGTTGTGTGCATTATAGCCTCTAAATGCTCTTCTTTCATGCCACTACTTTTTGCTGCTTTGTATATAGTGGCAAACTCAGGTGGAATTGCTAGATTGTTTCTACTAGCGGCTCTTTCATCCCAAAACATATCGGTTATGAGATTTACCTTTTCGCTCAAGATGTTTACCTGTTTTGCAACTTCATCCATTTTTTTATTTGTTTGGTTTTGTTCTTTTTTAGTGGGTTCAACAGCTGGAATATTTGCTATTTCACTTATCTCTTTTGCCATATTTGATATGCTAAGCATTACATCTTCGCTATTTAATTTATTTTGTTTTACTGGCTCTTGTTTTGTTTCTGTTATACTAAATTTCGGTTTTGCTGGTTCTTGTTTTTGGTTGAATTTAGAATAAGCATTTTCATAATTTAATACTACAGGATTTGGTTTTTGCTTTATCTCATCAGCTTCTTCAACACTTACAACAACTTCAAATATAGGCTTTTTATTTATAGTTTTAGGCTGTATTTGTTTGGTTGTAACATGAATAGCGTTATCACCATAAAGTTCTCTTGCTTTTTTTAACGCCTCTATACTACTTTCTGCTGTAACCGAATACATTTTGGTTGCCATTAAAGTCCCTTTTTTAAGCTTTCATAAGTCCAAGCGGAATTATAACACTAAGTCTTTGATTTGCTCCGATATGTGGTATTGTCAGTTTTTCTGTTTTTCTAACTTTCTGACTAAAATATAATATATCCAAATCAAGTGTTCTTGGTGCATTTTTAAAACTTCTTGTCCGCCTAAAAATTTTCTCATAATTTTGCATTATTTTTAATAAATTATATGGACTTACACTAGTTTGTAAATTTATAACAGCATTACTAAAATCATTTTGATATATATATCCAAATGCCTTATTTATAAGTATTGGAGATGTTTCAACTATGTGAAATCTTTTATCTTCTTTTAATGCTCTTATAAATCTATCAAATATTTTTTTTGTATTTCCTATATTTCCACCAACTCCTATCAATGTATTAAATTTAAAATTATTCTTAAATCCAAAATATTTTGGAAAAAAAGATGAGCTTGTGATAGATCTTGCTCCATCTGCCATCATAAAATCAACGCTCCATCTTTGGTTACTAAAACCACATCCTCTATCCTAACACCAAATTCATTTTGTATATAAATTCCAGGCTCCACACTAAAAATCATACCTTCTTTAATGATGGTTTCTTCTCTTTTATTTATATTTGGAAACTCGTGTATATCTATCCCAACTCCATGTCCGGTTGAGTGAAAAAACTCTTTTTCATAACCAGCTTTTGCTATGAAATTTCTAGCTGCTAAGTCTATCTCTTTTGCTTTTACTCCTGGTTTTATGATGTTTATGGCTTTTATTTGAGCTTGTTTTACTATCTCATATACATCTTGTTGTTTTTGATTTTTAAATTTTTGCTCTTTTGAGAAGTTGAAATTCTCATCAAAACAAGCCGTTCTTGTTCTATCAGAGCAGTATTTTTTATATCTAACACCTGCATCAACTAAGAGTAAATCTCCATATTTTAGCTTTTTTTTACTTGGTAAAGCATGTGCTTTTGCCGCATTTTCATTTATAGCCACTATCGGCTCAAAACTTAGTCCTAGTGTATTTTTTTGACGAAAAATCAAATTTGCATTAAAAAATAGCTCTTCTTCGCTCATGTTTTCGCCATTTTTTCTGATAAAATCAGCAAATTCATCAAAACATTTTTCTCCAAATTTTGCTGCTTGTTGCAAGAGTTGGATCTCTTCTTGGCTTTTAATAATTCTTTTTAGCTTTGAAAAATTTGGTTTTTGTATAAAATGAACCCCAAGAGATGAAGAGAGTTGGTTAAAATCAGCATAGCTAAAATCAAATGGATCAAAAACTAGATTTTTTGGCTTAAGTTTTCTTAATAAAAATCTAGCCTCTTTGATGACGCTTGTTTGTGTGCATATAATACTAACATCTGATTTTGCAAACTCTTGTGCTTCTATGGCATATCTTGCATCAGTGATAAAAAATTTATATCCATTTACGCAGATAAAAATTTCATTATCACAGCTGTATCCGCATTCAAAAAATACAGCGTTTTCATCTCTTAGGATATAATTTTTCATTGATTTTGATTTGCTGCTTCCAAGGCTTTGATTTGATCAAAAATTTGTAACATTCCTATCATAGCTAAATGATATCCCACAGGTCCAAAACCAGCAATATGACCAGCACATACAGGTGCTATCAAGCTTTTTTCTCTAAACTCTTCTCTTCTGTAGATATTGCTTATATGAACTTCTATTGCAGGTAATCCAACAGCACTTATAGCATCTCTTATTGCTATTGAAGTATGAGAATATGCAGCTGGGTTTATTATGATTCCATCAACTTCACCTAAACATTCTTGTATTTTATCTACCAATTCACCTTCAAAATTGCTTTGGAAAAACTCAATATCGGCTCCGTATTGTTCTGCAACTACTTTCATTTGAGAATGGATATCTTCCATCTTCATACTTCCATACATACCAGGATCTCTAACACCTAGCATATTGATATTTGGTCCTTGAATAACCATTATTTTAAATTTCTTATCCACGTTTATAACCTTTCATTGATAAAATGTAGCTAGATTATACATTTTTATTTCTAAATTTTTGCTACAATACTCAACTTTTAGGGGTAAAATATGAAGATATTAAAAGCAAAATACTTAATAGATGAAAATTTAAATTTTTTAAAAGACCATGCTATTGTTTTTCAAAAGCATATTATAGATATGGGCGATGCTGATACAATTATAAAAAAATATAATAATGCCGAAGTGATTGATATGAAAAACTCTATCATAGCTCCAGCTTTTGTAAATACACATGTTCATTTGGAATTTAGTGCAAATAAAAGTAGTTTGGTTTATGGTGATTTTATTGTATGGCTTGGTTCTATTGTTAAAAACTCAGCTTTTTTGGTGAAAAAAGGAACGCCAAAAGTAATTGAAAAAGCTATAAAATCAATGCTAAAAAGTGGAATAGCAAGTGTTGGTGCGATATCAAGTTTTGGTAATGATATTAAGTCTTTGGCAAACTCACCTTTAAATGTAGTTATGTTTAATGAAATTTTAGGTTCAAATGAGCTTTATTGTGAACAAAGTTTTGATTTATTTTTAAAGCGTTTTAGCGAAAGCGTAAAGTATAAAAGCGAGAGATTTATACCTGCAATGGCTATACATTCGCCTTATTCGGTTCATCCTAAGCTTTTGCAAAAATCATTAGATTTTGCAAAAAAAGAAAAGCTAGTTTTGTCTACTCATTTTTTAGAGAGCAAATACGAAAAACAGTGGCTTGAAGAGGGTAGGGGGAATTTTGAAAATCATCTCAAAAAATTTATTGATAATCCAAAGCCTATGTATAATCCTGATGAATTTTTTGCAAATTTCAAAGGATTAAAGACTCTTTTTACACATTGTGTTTATGCTTCAAATTTAAAAGATTTTGATAAGAATCATAGTATAACACATTGTCCTCGTTCAAATAGACTTCTTGGAGATAGGAGGCTTGATCTAAAAAGTGTGCTTGATTTTGATGTGTCTTTAAATATAGGAACAGATGGTCTTAGTTCAAATTTGAGTTTAAATATGTTTGATGAGATTAGGGCGGCTATTTTTACCCATTGTGATTTGAGCTTAAATGAGCTTTGTAAAAAATTATTTAAAGCTGCTACTATTGGAGGTGCTAATGCTTTAAGTTTAAATAACGGAGTGCTTAAAAAAGGGTATAATTCTGATATCATGGTTTTAAAAGCACCACAATGCGATGAAAGCTCACTTTTAACACAGATGCTTTTACAAACAAAAAATGTAAAAAAACTTTATATAGGAGGAAATGAGTGCAATTTTTAAAAAATATTTTTTTACCAATAATTGCTATTTTTAAGTTTATAAATAACTATTTTAAGGCTTTGATTTTTTTATTAATCTTGTTTTTGGTTTTTTCACCTGAAACTGATGTAAAAAGTTCAAATTTAGCGCAAGTTGATATAAGAGGTGCTATTTTTAATGCCGATGAGGTTATTAAAAAGCTTGAAAATATAAGAAATGATAAAAACATAAAAGGTGTTTTGCTTTATATAGATAGCCCCGGTGGTTCTTTAAGCCCTAGTGTTGAGATAGCTATGGAGGTTAAAAAACTAAAACTTGAAAAAAAAGTTGTCTCTTATGCGGCCGGAAGTATGACGAGCGGTAGTTATTATGCCGGTGTGAACGCTGATAAAATAATAGCCAATCCAGGCTCTTTTATAGGCTCTATAGGTGTTATAATGCAAGCCCCAAATATATCAGAACTTGCTAGTAAAATAGGTATAAAAGAACAAGTGGTAAAGGCTGGTGAGTTTAAAGAGGCCGGAACATTTACTAGAGAGTGGAGTGAGGTTGAAAGACAAAGTATTCAAGAGTTGGTTGATAAATCATATGAGCTTTTTACTACTGATGTTTCTTTGGCTAGAAATTTGAAATTAGAAAATATAAATGAATGGGCTAATGCAAGGGTATTTTTAGCAGGTGATGCTATAAAAGTTGGCCTTATAGATGAGCTTGGTGGTTATTTTGATGCTAAAAAAGAGCTTGAAAATATATCAAATGTTGATATACCAATTTGGCAAGAGACACCAAAAATAGAAAAAATAATACAAAAAATAACATCTGATAGTGTTAATTCTTTTATAAGTCTAATTTTTTCACCAAAGATAAAATAATAATTTTGTCCTAATAAATTTAGGACAAAATTTTATTAAGCTGACACATTTAAAACATCGGCGCCAAGCACAGCTAGTTTTTTATCAACCTCTTGTATTGATTTTTTAATTGTTTTTTGCGAAATTTCAGGAAGTTTTGAACCCCATAATTTTTCAGCTTCTTTAAAACCTCTTAACATTCCTTCTTTACCAGCTCTTAATTTTTCTACATCATCTCCAGCACCATTTATTATAAAATTTGCTATTCTTTCTGATGTTTGCGATATTCCAAAAAAACCATTTTCACTTACAAGTTCAGCCGCTTCTTCTTTTGATAATTCTGTTATATTTTTGCCGTTATAGCCAATTTTATCTAGATCTATATCTTTTAAAATTTCAGCTAAATTATCTGGTATATTTATATTTGATATACCAAAAATAGATGATTGTGCATTTATGCTTGATGAACTTGTTTGCTCTATTTGTTTAGAGTATTGTAAAAAATATGAATTTGAAATTTGTTTTGCATTCATTGTTGCATCTAAATTTTCAAATTTATTTTCATTTTGCTTAGTTTTATTTATATTTTGCTGATTAATGTTTGAAAAAGATGAGTTGATTTGCATATATAATCCTTTATTGCTTAATTTATATATATATATCGGCAAAAAAGATTATTTTTTTAATTTATCAAGCCGAGAATTTTATCTCAGCTTGATAATTTGGGTTAGATTAAAATTGGTGCAACAATAAATCCAAGCATAACAGATATAGTTACCATTATTGTGCCAGGAATAAAAAATGAGTGGTTTATTATAAATTTACCAACCTTTGTTGTTCCTGTGTCGTCCATTGCAATAGCTCCAAGTGTTGTTGGATATGTAGGAAGAACAAATAGACCAGAAACGGCAGCAAATGATGCTACTAAAATCCAAATTTGTCCTGAGTTTTCAGGAGTAGTCATTCCCATGGCAATTGCAACAGCTGGCATCATTATCTTTGTTGTTGCTGCTTGTGAATAAAGAAGACAACTTACAAAATAAAGAGCAATTGCTAATATATAAGGATATTTGGTTACTACTTCAGATGCTATTTCTTTTATTGAATCTATGTGTCCAGCAACAAATGTGCTTCCAAGCCAAGCTATACCAAGAACACATATGCACGCATTCATACCGCTTTGAAATGTGCTAGTTGATAAAAGTTTGCTCGTATCAACTTTACAAAATATTACTATAAATGCACCTATTGTTAGCATAAAGCTCATTATTGCGCCATCTCTACCAAGTATTACAGGATCTATTAGCTTAATACTATTTGATATGGCTAGTGCATATATAACAACAGCTAAAACACCTATACCAAATATTGCAACTGATCTTTTTGCATAAGGAAGAAGTTCTTTATGTTCTTGTCCTTTTAGCTCTTTTATAAGACCTTTTTTTAATCTTTCTTGATATATAGGGTCTTTTGAAAGATCTAAGTCATAAAATTTATTTACTATAAAAGACGTGATTAAGCAAGCCCCAAATGTTGTAGAAATACAAATTAATAACAATATTGGGTAGCTAACTCCTAGTGGTTCGCAAACACCAGTCATAGCAACAAAAGCAGCGCTTATAGGACTTGCTGTAATTGCTACTTGAGATGATACAACTGATAATGCAAGTGGAGCGGATGGCTTTATATTTTGTCCTTTCGCAACTTCTGTAATAACTGGTAGTATTGAAAATGCAGTATGTCCAGTTCCTGCAAATACTGTTAATAAGTATGTTACTATTGGTGCTAGATAGTTTATGTATTTCGGATTTTTTCTTAAAAACTTTTCTGCTATTTGAACCATATAATCAAGTCCACCGGCGACTTGCATAGCTGTTATTGCAGATATTACCGATGCAATGATTAAAATAACATCCCAAGGTAGATTAGCTGGCTTCATGCCAAGACCAATTGTTAATACAATAACACCAAGACCTCCAGCATAGCCTATGCCCATACCACCTAATTTAACACCTAAATAGATACCACCAAAAAGGACTATGATTTGTAAAATTAACATTATATCCATGTAATATCTCCTTCCTTAAATTTATTTAAAATATTGCTTTAAACAATGTAAAAATAATAGCAAATTTATTGTTACACTTAGATTAATTACTAAAACTATCTTGTCATGCTAGGATTTAGCATATTTTTTGGCTCTAAAATTTTATCTATTTCCTCTTTTGTTAAATATCCTCTTTCTAGGCATATTTCTCCAACTGGTTTTCCAGTTTTTAGAGCTTCTTTTGCAATACTTGCTGACTTTTCATATCCTATATGCGGATTAAATGCTGTTACTATACCTACAGAACCAAGCACTGATTTTAAACAAGCTTCTGGATTTGCAGTTAAATGTTTTATAGCTTTTGTTGCCATAGTTTTCATAGCATTTTCTAATATAATTAGTGAATTAAATAAGGCATATGCTATACCTGGTTCAAAAGCATTTAATTCAAATTCTCCTCTTTCAGAACAAAGCATAATTGTTGTATCGTTACCTATTACTTCGTAGCAAGCTTCTCCTACAACTTCACATATTACAGGATTTACCTTTCCAGGCATTATAGAACTTCCCGGTTGCATTTGTGGTAAATTTATCTCTCCTAATCCACATCTTGGTCCAGAGTTCATTAAACGCAAATCGTTTGCTATTTTACTTAGTCTAACGGCAGCTGTTTTTAAAGCTCCACTTACATGAACAAAATCAGCAGTATCTTGTGTAGCAGCTATAAAATCATTAGCTTTTTTAAACTCAACACCAACTATCTCACTTAATTTTTTTTCTATTACATTTTTGTAATCAGGATGGCAATTTATACCAGTTCCTATAGCAGTAGCACCCATATTTAGATATCTCATTGATTCTCTTGCTGCTGTAATTTTTTCTATATCGCTTTTTATATAAGTTGCAAATGCATTAAATGTATTTCCAAGAGTTGTAGGAACTGCATCTTCTAGCTCGGTTCTTCCCATTTTTATTATATCTTTAAACTCTTTTGCTTTCTTTTCAAGCTCATCTTTTAATAAGTTCATAGCATCTAATAAATCAGTCATTTTGGAATAAACTGCAACTTTTATAGAACTAGGATATGTGTCATTTGTGCTTTGACCTAAATTTGTATGGTCGTTTGGATGTAGATATTGGTATTCGCCTTTTTTATGTCCCATAAGTTCAAGCGCGATATTCGTAATAACTTCATTTAAGTTCATATTTGTTGATGTTCCAGCACCACCTTGAATCATATCTACTACAAATTGATCTGCGAACTCGCCATTTATTATCTTATCGCAAGCTTTCGCTAAAAAATCAGCTTTGTCTGCTTCTAATACTCCGACTTCTTTGTTTGATAAAGCAGCTGCTTTTTTTATTTGAGCAAAAGCTTTAATGAAAAATGGATATTCTTTTAGTGTTTTTCCACTAATTACAAAATTTTCAAGTGCTCTAAATGTTTGCACACCATAATAGACACTGTCGTCTATTTCAAGTTCTCCTATAAAATCATGCTCTTTTCTAGTAGCCATTTTATATCCTTTGTGTAAAAAATATTTTGAAATTATAATATAATTTTTAGTAAAAAAGTTTAATTTTTATTTTATATTTTAAGTTTTTATCTAAATATCCATTTTTAGTATTATAAATATATATTACTTTAATCTTATAAGTAAAATTTAATTAAAATAGTTATAAAAACAGCTATAAAACATAAAAAATAACTTTTTTGTTATACAAATAGCCATAAAATTCAGTAAAAAAATAATATTTTTTAAGGAAAGAATATAAAAATTATATATATCTAACAAAAAATATTTATTATATACGCATATAAATAACAAAAACTAATTAATTTATATTAATTGGTTTATATAAAAATAATTTAATTTTATATAAACTTTTGGATTTTATTTTTACATATATTATTTTGTTATTTTTAAATTAAATAAATTTAATAAATTTTTTATTGTAATAATGTTAGATAACACTTAGTTTTTGTGTTATTTGTTTTGTGTTAAATTTAAAATCGCAATTAATAAATCATATGTATATGGTTGTCTGAGTATTATGCTATCTTTTATTATTTTTTTGTCTATATTATTTTCGTTGTCGCATATAATGATTATTGAAAAGTTTTTAATTTTTTGTATTTTATATATCTCTTCAAAAATATTTTTTTTTGTTAAAAAATTTTGATACAAAAATATTAAATTTGGCTTATATATAGCATCTTTCATATGTTTCATAAAAGTTTCATAGTCATTTTTTTGAATTATGTTTATATCCATTGAGAGTAATTGATTCTTTAAGATATTGAAACCGTCTTTGTTTTCATAGGCAACTATGGCATGATATTTTTTTGATTTTTCAAAATGACTGTTTAGGTGAAAAAATTCATAAAAGCTATCTCTTTTAGAACCTAATGTTAATTTTATATCTAATATTATTTTGTTGTTTTTTATAATTACTTCATAATCTGAATATTTTATCCACTTATTTAGGTATTGTATATTTTTTTTATCTAGATTATTGTCGCTTTGTTTGTTTTGATTTAAATTTATAGTTATTCTAAAAAATACTCTATTTCTATCATAATTCGTTAATTTAAATGATATTATTATTTGTGATTGTGTGTTTGCATAAAGAAGAGATTTTGCCGAATATTCTAATGTTTTAATAAGCCTCTCTTTTTCTCCGACAAAAACTCTAGGATAGGACAAATCATAATCAAATAAAATTTTATTATTTGTAGATATAGCATCATAGTAAAGTGTTTCAAGCAAAAAATTCAAACCACTTACTAGATCAAACTCTTTCATATTATTATCATCCCATCTCCATAGGAGTAAAATCTATACTTATTTTCTATAGCTGTTTTATAAATTTCCATAGTTTCATCTAGCCCTATAAAGCTACTTACTAACATTATTAATGTTGATTTTGGCAAATGAAAATTTGTAAGTAGATATTGTTGTCTTATAGGCGGATTGTTTAAATTTAAAAAAAGATTGCAAAAACCACTCTCTTTTTTGCTTCTAGCATACTCTTCTATACATCTAGTTACAGTTGTTCCAACACCTAATATAGGTGTGTTTGAGTTTATTATGTCTAGTGTTGCTTGTGGTATACTAAAAAACTCACTATGCATTTTGTGCTCATTTATATTTTCGCTTTCAACACCTTTAAATGTTCCAGCCCCAACATGAAGAGTTATATATGATGTTTTGTGCGCTTTTTTTATTTTTTCAAGCATTTCATTAGAAAAGTGAAGACTTGCTGTTGGTGCTGCAACTGCACCAGAATTTTGTGCAAATATGCTTTGATACCAGCTTTCATCTTCTTTTGTATCTGGTCTTTTTATATATGGAGGTAGAGGTATATGTCCTATAATTTCTAGCTCTTTAAATATCTCATTTGTGTCTAATTTTTTATTTGATTTTAAAAAACTAACCACTCTTGTTCCATCATCATTTAGCTTTAAGACTTCCGCATTTATATCGTTATCAAAGATTAGCATGCTTCCTTGATTTACTTTGCCTCTTATGTATGCACTAAATTTACCATCACCAAGTGGTTGATTTAGCATTATTTCTGTTTGACCACCACTTTGTTTTTTGCCTATGATTCTTGCTTTTATAACTTTTGTATCATTAAAAATGACAGCACATTCAGGTAAGATATCTGCCAAGTCTCCAAATTTTAGATGTTGTATTTTTTTGCTGTTTTTATGGTATACCAAGAGTTTTGCGTCCTCTTTTGGCATAATTGGTTCATTTGCTATTAATTCATTTGGTAAATTATAGTCGTAACTAGAAAGGGCATTTATATCATTCATTGGCATTGTTTTGTGTTGAATTTGATTGTGTTTCATCTTCTTCATTATCACTCTTATAGGGGTTTACTTTTTTTGCTATCATTATAGATATTCCGTAAAGGCCAAGAAGTGGAAAAGCCATGAGAAGTTGGCTTATAACATCAGGTGGTGTCATAACGGCTGCAAATATAAAAATAATAACTATTGCATGTCTTGAATAGTTTTTAAGCATCTGATCATCAACTAATCCAAGTTTTGCAAAGAAGAATGTAATTACAGGAAGCTCAAATGCTAGTCCAAATGCTACTAATATTTTTGTAAAAAATCCAACATATTCACCTATGCTTGGAAGCGCTGTAAATAATTGACCGCCAAAATTTACTAGGAATTTAAAACCAAGTGGGACAACAACATAGTAACAAAATGAAGCACCACATAAAAACATTAAAGTCGCTGAAAGCACAAAAGGTATAACGTATTTTTTTTCATTTTCATAAAGTCCAGGAGCTACAAATAACCAAAATTGCCAAAAAATTATAGGTAGTGTTAAAATAAGACCTGTAAAAAAGGCAACTTTCATAGCTGTGAAAAACGGCTCTTGTATCTGTGTAAAAATTATATTGCTTCCTTCTGGCAATACCTCTTTTAATGGCTCGCTCATCCAAGCTAGTATCGGATTCCAGAAACTAAAACACACAAAAAAACCAATTATTACGCTAACAAAGCTTATTGTAAGTCTTTTTCTGAGTTCTGCTAAATGAGGTTTTAATTCTTCAAACATTTATTTTTCTTCTTTATCGTTTAGTATTGTGTTTTTTATCGTTTTTGTTGGGTTTTTTATACTCTCTTGTATTGTATTTATATCTTTAGTTACACCTTTTTTTAGCTCATCTAGCTCTTCAAAAGTGAGTTTTTTCCTAACATTTTGAGTTGTTTTTTCTATACTTTCTTTGTATTTTTTAGCATCTTCTTTTAGCTCTGCTATCTTTATCTCTTGATCAAAGCTTACTTTTGCATCATTGACACTTTTTTTAATGTTTTTTAGTACCTTGGCTATACTAACCATAGTCTGTGGAAGCTTATCAGGACCTAGGACTATTACAGCAACAACTGCTATCATTATTATTTCAGGAAGACTCATTCCAAACATATTTTTGTCCTATACTTTTATCAATTTAAGGTGTCTATTTTAGCTTTATTTTTCTCAAAATTTGATTAATTTTCATTTATAAAAAGAGCAATTTCATCGGCTAAAAGAAAATTTCTTACAAAATATCTTCCGTTTTTTTCCATAATTTTTCTAGATTTTTTTAAAATTTCAGCTTTTTTGAGTTGTTCTTGGCTTAATTTTTTTTTATCTATTCCTATTTTGCTTCTAGCTCCTAAAAATATATGTTCTAGCAATAAATCATCTTTTGATAAGTTTTCAATTTTTCTTTCTAGTGGATTTTTAATGTAATTATTCATATTTTCACTAGCGTATAATCTTTTTTTATCGTAAAACCCCACAGAGTAAGCCCCTATGCCTATATATTCATCTCCTTTCCAGTAGTTTAGATTATGTTGACAAGCTTTTCCAAAGTTGGAAATTTCATATTGATTAAACCCAGCTTTTTTTATCTCAGAAATTATAAAATTTGCTAAAATTGGGCTATTGTTTTGATATTGTGTTTTTTTGTAAAATGGTGTGTTTTCTTCAAGTGTTAGTGAGTAAGCGCTTAAATGATTTATTTTTAGTTGTTTTATGCTTTCAATTTCTTGTTTTAAAAGTTTTTTGTTATCAAATTTTGTGGAATAAATTATATCTACATTGATATTTTTAAACCCAGCATTTTTTGCATTTATTACAGCATTTTTTGCATCTTGAGCGTTATGTGTTCTTCCTAATAATTTTAATTTTTTTTCATTAAAACTTTGAACCCCAAAACTTATCCTATTTACACCTATCTCTTTCATTTTTTTTAGCCATTCCAAAGATGCTGAGTTTGGATTTGCTTCACTTGTTATCTCAACATTTTTTGAACAATACGGCAAAAATATATCAAAAATTTCTTGGTATAAATTTGCATTTATAACACTAGGTGTTCCGCCGCCTATAAAAACAGTTTTAATTTTAAGGTTTTTAAAATTTGATATTTGAAATTTTAAATCTTTTACTAAAGCTTTAAAATAACTATTAGCTTTTGAGTCTTTTCCTACAACAGAACCAAATGCACAATATGGGCATTTGCTTTCACAAAATGGTATATGAATATATAGTAGCAATATTAAAGTATCCAATCTTTTTAATTAATTTTTTATCATTTTACATAAAAAAATTAAATTATTATCAAGGTTCGTTTTAAACACCATGTAAACTCTTTTTGGATAAAATCTCGCATAATTAAAAAATAATAAATGGGTTAAATCATGAAAAAAAAATATAGACCCAATGTGGCAGCTGTTATTTTGTCATCAGCCTATCCTTTAAAATGTGATGTTTTTATAGGAAATAGGGTTGATTTAGAGCATGTATGGCAGTTTCCACAGGGTGGTATAGATGAGGGAGAAAATCCCAAAGATGCTCTTTTAAGAGAGTTAAAAGAAGAGATAGGAACAAACCAAATTGAAATTTTAGATGAATATCCTGATTGGTTGAGTTACGATTTTCCAAACAGTGCACCAACTAAGATGTATCCTTATGATGGACAAACACAAAAGTATTTTTTAGTAAAACTAAAAGGTGGTGCTAAGATTGATTTAAATACTAAATTTCCAGAGTTTAGTAAGTATAAATTTGTTGATGTTAATAAAATTTTTAATGATATAAATCACTTTAAAAGACCGATATATACAAAGGTTTTGACATATTTTAAAGAGAAAGGATTTTTTTAATGCTAGTCGTTCAAAAATTTGGAGGAACGAGTGTTGGAACGCTTGAACGAATAGAAGCAACTGCAAAAAGAGTTATAGAAACTAAAAAAAGTGGTGCCGATGTCGTAGTTGTTGTTTCTGCGATGAGTGGTGTTACTAATCAATTAGTTGAATACGGCGAACACTTTTCAAAACAACCAAATCCGATAGCTATGGATATGCTTTTAAGCTCAGGCGAGCAGGTAACTACATCGCTTTTAACTATAGCTTTAAATGAGATGGGCTATCCAGCGGTTGGTTTAACAGGTGCCATGGCTGGAATATATACAGATGATATTCACACAAAAGCTAGAATAGAAAACATAAATACATCTAGAATAAAAAGAGAGCTTCGTGATGGAAAAATAGTAATAGTTGCGGGTTTTCAAGGTATTACAAAAGGTGGAGATATCACTACTCTTGGTCGTGGCGGAAGCGATCTTAGTGCTGTTGCTTTATCTGGTGCTTTGGATGCTGATTTGTGTGAAATTTTTACAGATGTAGATGGTGTTTATACAACAGATCCTAGGGTAGAAAAAAGAGCAAAAAAATTAAATACAATTAGCTATGATGAAATGTTAGAGCTGGCAAGTGCTGGGGCTAAAGTTCTTCAAAATAGATCTGTGGAACTTGCAAAAAAATTAAATGTAAAACTTATAACTAGAAATAGTTTTAATCATAACGAAGGGACTTTGATAACAGGAGAGGATGTTAGTATGGAAGCGGTTTTGGTAAGTGGTATAGCTTTGGATAAAAATCAAGCAAGGGTTACTTTAAGAGGCGTTGTTGATAAACCTGGTATTGCTGCTGATATTTTTACAGTTTTGGCTGAAAAAAATATAAATGTTGATATGATTATTCAAAACGTTGGACAAGATGGCACTACAAATTTAGGTTTTACAGTTCCGCAAAATGAGCTAGAGCTTACTAAACAAACTATGAGTACTCTAGCTGCCGCAAAGCATATTGAATATGATGATCAAATCGTTAAGGTGTCTATAGTTGGCGTTGGTATGAAAAGTCATAGTGGTATAGCTTGTCTTGCGTTTGAAACACTTGCAAAAGAGGGTATTAATATACAAATGATTTCTACAAGCGAGATAAAACTCTCTGTGATAGTAGATCAAAAGTATGCAGAGCTAGCTGTTCGTGTTTTGCATAATGCTTATCAGTTAGAAAAATAATGCAAGAGTTTATGAAATGGACTTTGGATGCTATACGCTCCGAAGGTCTTTTACTTAGTTGGATGGAAGAAAAGCGTGTTGAGTGGGCAAATCTTTTGGCTCCACGCTTAAAATATTTGCTTAATGGTCGAACTTTTATTGTTTTTACTGATGATGATAGAGAGTGGTTTGAGACATACCTTTTGAAAAAAATCAATAGTGTAAATTCTGCTCGTCCATTGCTACCATTTGTAAGCCTAAAATCAATATATCCATCTTTGGATGACATTAGTTCAAAAGAGCAGATAATGTTGCTTGAAGATATGCTTAGTATAGTTTTTCCAAACGGATATGTTTATTTTTATATTGGAAAAAGTTCTGATAAAAAATCACAAATTGCAAAGTTAAATGATGATAGTTATATGTGGCTTTTTGATGAACAAGTTCAAAATAGCTTTTATCTTAGCTCGAGTGATGATAAATTAGATACAAAACTTATAAGTTTGTATAATTTGCTTGATAAAAGCATAGATGCGACTCTTTTTGCTGAATTAAGCTTATAAAATGCGTAGCAAAATCATTATTTCAGATGACTTTGATGGTATTAAAAATGAGCTTGAGATAGAATTAAAACATAATGTTAAATTTTTTATAAGTGATGATTTTTTAATAGAAAATGCAAATAATGTCATAAACGAAGCTTATATATCTGAAGAACAAGATAAACTATTAGTTTTGATGGCTAAGAGTTTTCGCATAGAGGCTCAAAATTCACTGCTAAAAGTTATAGAAGAGCCACCTAGAAATATATTTTTTTATATTGTTGCACCTAGTAAAAATGCTTTACTTCCTACTATTTGTTCTCGTTTGATAGTAGAATATAAAAATAGAAAAAGAAAAAAAATTAGCTCAGGGTTAAACCTTAGACAGCTAGAGTTAAAAGAAATTTATAATTTTATACAGACAATAGAGACAAAAGAACGTAGTGATGATTTTGGTAAAAATGAGCTAAAAGAAATTTTAAGCGTTATTATTTTAGAAGCATTAGAGGCTGGGTTTAAATTTAGTGAAGATGAGCTATCTTATTTTTATAAGATAGTAAATTTAGCTTCTTTAAATTCTAAGGCACATAGCATATTAACGCCACTTTTATTAAATATTTTAAATAAAAGTAAAAAATAAAATTTAAAGGTTGGAAAAATGACAATTTATAAAATAAATAAAGAATCAAATTTTGATGAAATTTGTAAGCAAATATCTCCAAGCTTATCTGGTCAAGATATGATGAAAAAAAAATCAAATATAAACTTTTTTTTTATTAAAAATATTAAATCTCCAGCGGCAAATATCTTAAAGCAAGATGCATTGAGTGTCGGAGCCGAATTAGTGACAAATAAAAATACTATTTTTGGCAAAGATGAACCAAGTAATGCCTTGCTTATAGGAACTGATGCGCAATTAAAACAACTTTGCAAGAAAGAAAAATTGCAAGATTTTGGCCTTAAAAATTTATCTAATTTCTTATCTTTAAAATTTAACAAACCCAAAAAACCACTAATAATGGGAGTGCTAAATATTAATGAGGATAGCTTTAATCCAAGTAGTCGTATAAGTATGGAAGATAGCTTAGAGAGAATTTTAAAATTCATTGAAGATGGGGCTGATTATATAGATATAGGTGGTGTTAGTTCTAGACCTGGAAGCGAGTATGTTGGAAGAGATGAGGAATTTAGACGTATTAAAGATGTTGTGGATCTTATATATAAAGAAAAATTATATGATAGAGTGAAATTTAGCCTTGATAGTTTTGATGAGTATTGTCTTGAGTATGCACTAGATCGTGGATTTGCTATGATAAATGATATTACATCAAATACTGAATTAGCAAAACTTGCCTGTAAATACGATGCTGAGTTTTGCATGATGCATATGCAAAATGATCCAAAAACTATGCAAAACAATCCCAGATATGATGATTTAATAAGAGAAATTGATAGTTTTTTTGAAGAAAGAATAAATAAGGCGTTGTATAATGGCGCTAAAAAGATATTTTTAGATGTTGGAATAGGTTTTGGTAAGACTCCAGAGCATAATTTGCTTTTAATGAAGCACTTGGAGCATTTTACTCATTTTGGCTATCCATTGCTTGTAGGAGCTAGCAGAAAATCAGTTATAAATCATTATTATAAAAGTGATGTCAAAGATAGACTTAGCGGTAGCTTATATCTTCATCTAAAATCATTTGAAAATGGCGCTTGTGTTATTAGAACCCATGATGTAGCGGAACATAAGCAACTTTTTGCGATGCATAGCGCTATGGAGAGTGTAAATTTATGGTAAAAATATCAGGTCAAAATGATTATGAAAAATCCATTGAAATTTTAAACAAATGGGCTAAGGCATACTATACGGATGACAAACCATTAGCTAGCGATGAAGAGTATGATGAGCTTTATCACAAGGTGCTTGAATATGAAAAACAAAATCCAAGTAAGGTTTCTATATTTTCACCAACAAACAAAATAGGTGGAGAGATAAGCGATAAATTTAGTAAAGCAAGCCATATAAAACAAATGTGGAGCATGGAAGATATTTTTAGCAAAGATGAGCTTATTGCTTGGCTAAAAAGAGGGGATAAGTGTAGATTTAGCTTTGTAGTTGAGCCAAAATTTGATGGAGCAAGTTTAAATTTGCTTTATGAAAATGGAATTTTGGTTAAAGCTATAACAAGAGGCGATGGGCTTGTTGGAGAAGATGTAACACAAAACGCAAAGGTTATAAAAAGTATTCCTTTAAGTATTGATTATAAAGGCAAGATAGAAATAAGAGGTGAGGTTGTTATAAAAAAATCTGATTTTGATGCCTTAAACGAGCAAAGAGCAAAAAACTCAGAACAGCTTTTGTCAAATCCAAGAAATGCTGCTGCTGGAAGTTTAAGACAACTTGATAGTAAAATAACTGCCAGCAGAAGACTTTTGTTTGTGCCTTGGGGAGTTGGAGAACATGAGCTAGGGTTTAAAAAACATAGCGATATAATGGATTTTATAAAAAAACTTGGATTTTATTTTGATGATTTTTTTAAGATTGCTTATAATGTTGATGAAATTTATAAGTGTTATGAAGAGCTTTTGAGTTTAAGGGATGAAAAGCCTATTTTAATGGATGGTATGGTTGTTAGAGTTGATGAACTTGATGGCTCAAACGATCTTGGCTATACCGTTAAATTTCCAAAATTTATGGTTGCTTTTAAATTTCCAGCCATACAAAAAACAACAAAACTCATAGATGTATCTTTTCAGGTTGGAAGAAGTGGTGTTGTTACTCCTGTTGGTGTTTTAGAAGAGGTTGTTATAGATGGCGCTAGGGTAAAATCAGCAACACTTCATAATTTTGATGAAATACAAAGACTTGGTATTATGAAAAATGATTATGTTAGTATAATACGCTCAGGCGATGTAATACCAAAGATAACAGGTGTTTATAAAGATAGAAGAGATGGCTCTGAGCTTGCGATAGAGCGTCCTAAGTATTGTCCTAAATGCGGGTCTCATTTGCTTGATGAAGGTGTTTTTGTAAAGTGTCAAAACTTAGAATGCAAAGCAAGGGTTATAAACTCAATTATATATTATGCTTCAAAAAAATGTCTAAATATAGATGGTCTTGGAGATGCGATAGTAAATTTGCTTTTTGAAAAAAATCTCATAAAAAATATAACAGATATCTATCATCTTAAATATGAGGATTTAATCTGTCTTGAAGGCTTCAAAGATAAGAAGGTAAAAAATTTACTAAATGCTATTGAAAATAGTAAAAATTGTGATTTGTCAAGATTTATAAATGGGCTAGGGTGCGAGCATATAGGCGAAGTGGCTGCTAAAAAGATAGCTTTTGCTTTTGGTGATAATTGGTTAAATGTTAGCTATGAAGATGTTTTTTTACTTGATGGTTTTGGTGATGAAATGAGTAAAAGTTTTATTGAATTTATTGAAATTAATAAAGAAACAATAATAAATTTAATAAACATAGTAAACCCAAAAGCTGTAATTAGTGAAGTGAAGCAAAGTTTGATTACAGATAAAACTTTTGTTATAACTGGCACACTTAGTAAATCAAGAGATGAGATAAAAGATATGTTGGAAAGTTTCGGTGCAAAGGTTTTAAGCTCTGTATCTAAAAAAACTGATTTTGTATTGGCTGGGGCAGATGCTGGAAGCAAACTTGAAAAAGCCTTAAGTTTAGGGATTAAGGTTATATCAGAAGATGAATTAGAAAGAATGATAAATGAGAGCTGATATCTTTGTGTCAACAAAGCTTGGTATAAGTAGAAATAAAGCAAGCGAACTTATAAAAAACTCAAAAGTTATGTTTGATGGTGAAATTTTATCAAAACCTGCTTTTGAGATAGAAAATGCTGATATCAAGCTTTTAGATGAAATTTATGTTGGTCGTGGAGCTTTAAAGTTAAAAGGTTTTTTAAAGTGTCTTAACTTAGATTTAAAAGGTAAAAATGCTCTTGATGTAGGAAGCTCTACCGGTGGTTTTATGCAAATTTTGCTTGAAAATGGCATTGATAAAGTCGTAGGAATCGATGTAGGTAAAGATCAGCTTGATAAAAGTCTAAGAGACGATAGTCGTGTTGAAATTTATGAAGAAACTGATATTAGAGAGTTTAAAAATGATAATAAATTTGATATTATAACCTGCGATGTTTCTTTTATATCTATTTTGCAAATTTTAAAAGATATTGATAGATTTATGTCTGTTGATTCAACTGCTATTTTGTTATTTAAACCACAATATGAAGTTGGAAAAGGTGTTAAGAGAAATAAAAAAGGAGTTGTTGTAGATAAAAAATCTATAGGGCTTACTATGAAAAATTTTGAACGTGAATGTGCAAATTTAGGTTGGATACTTATTGAAACAAAAGAGTGTGAGTTAAAGGGAAAGGAAGGAAATGCCGAATTTTTCTACGCTTTTAACAAAAGATAATATAACCGCGGTCGCAATTGGTCATTTTGATGGAATTCACAAAGGTCATAAAGAGCTTTTAAAACATCTTGGGGAGTATGGCGGACTTGTTGTTATAGATAAGAATTTTGCAAATATAACTCCAAGGCTAAAAAGGGCTGAGTATTCTAATTATCCCTGTTTTTTGTATGAATTTGAAGATATAAAATCTCTTTCTGGTTATGATTTTATAAAGCTTTTAAAAAAAGATTTTAAGCATTTAAATAAAATTGTTGTTGGATTTGACTTTAGATTTGGAAAAGATAGAGCTTGGAATAGGTATGATTTAAAAGATATGTTTGATGGCGAAGTTGTTATCGTTGATGAATATTGTTTTGATGGCATTGGTGTTCATAGTTCTATTATTAGAGAGCTTATAAAAAAAGGTAGCATACAAAGAGCAAATATGTTTTTGGGTAGAGAGTATTCAATAGAGGGTGAAGTTATAAGTGGTCAAGGAATAGGTTCTAAAAAACTTGTAGCTACACTTAATTTACGTGATTTGGGATATGTTTTGCCTAGCGATGGCGTGTATGCCACCAAGACAAAAATAGGAAATAAGATATTTGGCTCTGTAACATTTATAGGAGATAGGCTTAGCACTGATGGTAAGTTTAGTTTAGAAACTCATATTATAGATGAAATGATAGAGCATGCTCCAAAAAAAGTTTCTGTTTGTTTTATATCAAAATTAAGAAATAATATTAAATTTGAAAGCTTGGAAGAGCTAAAAAAAGCAATACAAGAAGATATAAATAATGCGAGAATAATATCTCTTGCTTGCAAGTTATCATTATAGGTTGTGATATATGAAAGATAAGATTTTTACAAAACCGATAGATAAACAATTTGAGTTTGATTCATCTGTTGCTAGTGTTTTTGATGATATGATAGGTAGAAGCGTTCCATTTTATGATGTATCTTTAGGGCTTATAGCTGATATTTTATCTAAACTTTTGCCAAGTAATGCAAAGCTAATAGACCTTGGTTGTTCAACAGCCACAAGCTTGATATCTATTTATAATTTAAGAGATGATTTGAGATTATTTGGTGTTGATAATTCAGAAGCCATGATACAACTCGCATCACAAAAATCAAAAGCTTATGGTGCTGGAATTGATCTGAAAGTATGTGATATATTGGAATATGAGCTTGATAATTTTGATGCTGTTTTGTTAAATTATACATTGCAATTTATAAGACCAATAAAAAGAGAAACACTTGTAAAAAATATCTATAATGGTTTAAATGATAATGGATTTTTTATTTTTAGTGAGAAAATTATCTATGAAGATAAAAAATTTGCAAAACAGATGATTGAAATATACGAACAATATAAAGAAAATCAAGGTTACTCTCGTTATGAAATTTCTCAAAAAAGAGAAGCTCTTGAAAATGTATTAATTCCATATACTGAAGAAGAGAATAAAACCCTAGTTTTAAAAGCTGGATTTAAAAGAGTTGAGAGTATTTTTAAGTGGGGTAATTTTATGAGTTTTATAGCTTTTAAGTAAATAAATGATTTAAATTTACACTATAAATTTAAATCATTTAAAAAACTTAACTTACATTTAAAAAAATAGTATATAATTTTTTTGAAATGATTATATTTAAAAAGGCTAACAATGTTTCTAAAGAATTTTTTTAGTATGGGATCAATGATAATTTTGCTAATAATCTTTGCTTTTGCTAGTGGTGCTGCAACGATTATAGAGAGCAAAACATCTACCCAAATGGCTTGGAGCTATGTTTATGGCGCTGGTTGGTTTGCAGCTGTTCAACTTTTACTTGGTATGAATTTGGCTTATAATATATTTAGATATAAGCTTATAAATTTAAAGAAATTACCATCTTTTTTATTCCATTTGAGTTTTTTAGGAATTTTACTAGGAGCTGGTATAACTAGATATTTTGGTTTTGAGGGTAATGTTCATATTAGAGAAAATACAGAGACAAATATAATAACCACAAGAGGTTCTTATATAAACTTTGAAACAAAACTTAATGGTAAGGATTATTCTGTTTCTATTCCACGTGAGCTTGAGGTTCTTGGCAAGAGTGGATTTGATTTGACTCTTGACCTTGAAGGAAAACAAGCTAAGCTTAAATTTTTAGAATATGTTCCAAATGCTAGTTATAAATTTGTTGATGAAAAAAGCGGAAAGCCTGTTATAGAGTTGGTTATTTCTAATGCAAGCGAAAGAGAAGAAGTTAGTTTGCTTGATGGAGAAGAAGTTGTAGCTGGAAATGTTAGCTTTTTATTTAATGCTACGCCAAAAGATGGTCAAAAATATGTATTATTTGAGTTAAAAGATGATAAATTTTACATTACCTCAAATACAGAAATTTCAAAATTTTCTATGGCTGATAATGCAAAGACAACTTTGCCTGCTGATACAAAAGTTGATTTACAAACTTTAAATCTTTTTACAGTAGGCGGTGTTAATTTTTCTGCTAAGTTTTTATCTTCTAGTGCTGCAAGAAGATTGGTTCCGGATAAAAATAGCGAGTTTGATGCAATCATTGCAAATTTAAGCTATGAAGGTGAAGATAAAGAGATGGTTCTTTTTCACAATCTAATAGAACCAGCCAAGGCTATCATAGGCACTCAAGTGTTTAGTGCTTCATGGGGTTTTCAGCAGATTAAATTACCTTTTAGCCTGTATCTTAAAGATTTTGAACTAAAAAGATATCCTGGCTCAAACTCACCTATGAGTTATGCTAGTGATGTTGTGGTAAAAGATCCTAACAATAAAGAATTTGATTATAGAATTTATATGAATCACGTTCTTGATTATGCTGGATATAGATTTTTCCAGAGTTCATATGATATGGATGAGCGCGGAACTATTCTTTCTGTAAATAAAGACCCAGGTAAAATACCTACTTATATTAGTTATTTTTTACTTGGTTTGGGACTTTTGTTAAACATCATAAATCCAAACTCAAGATTTATGAAACTTGCTAGATTGATAAATCAAGACTCTATAAAAAAGACAGCTATTTTTGTATTTTTTACCTGTTTTGCTTTAAATACAACAAGTGTTAATGCTGCTGACTTTTTACCAAATATCAGTAAAGAGCATGCCGAAAAATTAGGAAGATTGCTAGTTCAAAGTCAAGATGGAAGAATGAAGCCTTTTGATACTGTAAGTAAAGAGGTTTTAAATAAAATTCATAGAAGCGATAATATAGGCTCTTTGAACTCAAATCAAGTTGTTTTATCTATAATGGTTGATCCGCCTTATTGGAGACAAGAAAATATAATTTCTATTGGAACAAGCAAAGAGGTTAAAAAAGTTCTTGGCGTAGATGAAAAACAAAAATATGCAAATTTCAATGACTTTTTTATTGTAAAAGATGATAGCAGTGAGTATAAACTTACAAGATATGCTGATGTGGCAAACAGAAAGCATCCTGGTTCAAGAGGTACTTTTGATAAAGATGTTATTAAAATAGATGAGAGATTAAATGTCTTTTACATGGTATTTACTGGCGAAATGTTTAAAATTTTCCCAAAACAAGATGATCCATCAAATACTTGGTATGCACCAAACTCAGCACTCATTAGTATGCCTATGACTGAAGCAAATGAGATAGCAAATATGATGAAAGATTATTTTGTTTCTGTTGATGAAGCTATTGTTAGTAATGACTGGTCAAAAGCTGATTTGGCACTTCAAACTATAAGTGATTATCAACAAAAATATGGTTCAGCGATAATGCCTTCAAAAACAAGACTAGATACAGAGATATTGTTTAATCGCCTTAATATATTTGATAGGCTTACTCCTGTATATTTATTAGCTGGATTTGTGCTATTAATATTTGTGTTTATAAAAATGCTAATACCTCGTGCAAATATAAATGGTGTTTTTAAGGGAATTTATTATCTAAATATCTTGGCATTTATAATTCATACAGTAGGTCTTGGTGTAAGATGGTATATATCAGAACATGCTCCTTGGAGTAATGCTTATGAATCTATGGTTTATATAGCTTGGGCATTAAGTTTATCAGGTATAATTTTTTCAAAACAAAGTCCTATAGCAATGGCATTAACATCTATTTTAGCTGGTGTTACATTATTTGTTGCTCATCTTAGCTGGATGGATCCTCAAATAACAAACCTAGTTCCTGTTTTGCAAAGCTATTGGCTTACAATACATGTTTCTGTTATAACTGCTAGCTATGGATTTTTAGGTCTTTGTGCATTACTTGGATTTTTTGTCTTAGTATTAATAGGACTATCAAATACAAAAAAACCAAATCCGCAAATTCTAAAAAATATAACAGAAGCAACAAGAATAAACGAGATGGCTATGATACTTGGTATAAGTTTATTAACCCTTGGTAACTTTCTTGGTGGTGTATGGGCAAATGAAAGCTGGGGAAGATACTGGGGATGGGATAGTAAAGAGACATGGGCTTTAGTTTCTATTCTTGTGTATGCTGCTGTATTGCATATTAGATTTGTTGCAAAAATAAATAGTCAATATGCTTTTGCTGTTTTATCTATGTTTGCTTATTGGTCCATTATTATGACATACTTTGGTGTTAACTTTTATTTAGCTGGTATGCACTCTTATGCTGCCGGCGATAGTTTTCCTATCCCTAACTTTATATGGGTTATAATCGGCGTAATGATTTTTGTTAGTGTTCTTGCATATTTTAATAGAAAAATTTGTACTAAAATATAATCCAAATACCCTCTATTGCAGGGGGTGTTTTCTACTTAATATCGATATATTATAAGCTACTTAAAACTTTTTTGATATAATCTTATACTTAAATTTGATTAAAGGCATAAGAATAAGCATGAGTTATCCATCAGAAAAAGAAGAATTTGTTGAGGTTAAAACTAGAGAAATTGACTCTAATTTTTATAATTATTTTGTGATTAGTATATGTTTTGTATGGTCTGTCTTTCAGCTATATGTTGCTTATTTTCCATTAAATACTACTATTTCTCGCTCTATACATTTATCTTTTGCTATAGCGTTGATATTTTTACTTTATCCTATAAAAATACATAAAAAAGCCCATTTTAAATTACCATTTTATGATATTTTGCTATTTGTGGTTGGTATAGGTGTTGTTGTTTATCCAGCTGTTGATTTTTATGGGCTTGCTTCAAGACCTGGTGATTATTTACAAAGAGATATAACTGTCTCATGTATAGCTGTTTTTGTGATTATAGAAGCTGGAAGAAGAGTTTTAGGACCAGCTTTGGGTATTATTTGTGGTATATTCTTAATGTATGATTATTTTGGTCAGTATATGCCTGATCTTATATCGCACCAAGGTGCTAGTATACAAAAGCTTGCTGGACATATGTTTTTAACAACAGAGGGTGTTTTTGGTGTTCCTATAGGTGTTAGTGTAAGTTTTATATATCTTTTTGTTCTTTTTGGATCTTTGCTTGAAAGAGCTGGGGCAGGTCAGTATTTTATAAATGTAGCATTTGCTTTACTTGGTCGTTTTAAAGGAGGTCCAGCAAAAGCATCTGTTATAGCTAGTGGTCTTACAGGTATGGTTAGCGGAAGCTCTACTGCAAATGTTGTAACAGTTGGAACATTTACTATACCTTTGATGAAAAAAGCCGGACTTACAAGGGTAAAAGCTGGTGCTATAGAGGTCGCTGCAGGTGTTAATGGCCAGCTTATGCCTCCTATTATGGGTGCGGCGGCATTTATAATAGCTGAGTTTTTAGGTATGAGTTATACAAATGTTATGATAGCTGCCATTATTCCTGCTTTTGCGTGTTATATATCTTTATTTTTTATAGTGCATTTGGAAAGTTGTAAGCTTGGTCTTAAAGGAATAAAAGATAACGAATATCAATCAAAATTTAAAATATTTGTAAGTGGACTTCATTATATACTTCCTATTTTAATGCTTTTATATACTCTTTTGATAGCCAAACAATCAGCTATATCTGCTGCTTTTAATGCTATTTTATTATTGTTTTTAATAATGATTTTTCAAGAACCAGTAAAAAAGCTTACCATGGGAGAAAAGGTAGGCATAGAAGATATATCAATAGGCTTTAGTGATATTTTTTGGGCTATGGTTACAGCTGCTAAAAATATGACTACTATAGCTGCAGCCACAGCTTTGGCTGGTATTATAGTTGGCTCTATATCGCTTACAGGCCTTGGTCAGGTTTTATCTGAGGTGGTTGAACAGTTGGCAGGAGATAACATAATACTTATTTTATTTTTAACTGCTTTAATGTCTTTGTTGCTTGGTATGGGTCTTCCAACAACAGCAAATTATATAGTTGTGTCTAGCTTGGTGGCTCCTGTTATACTTTTACTTGCTGCCAAAAATGGATTTTTGATTCCAGCCATTGCTGTTCATTTGTTTGTATTTTATTTTGGTATTTTAGCCGATGATACTCCTCCTGTTGGTATAGCAGCTTATGCGGCCGCTGGTATAGCAAAAGCAAATCCAGTTATAGTTGGAGTTCAGGGATTTTTTTATGATTTAAGAACTGCTATTTTGCCTTTTGCCTTTTTCTTTAATAATAAATTATTATTAATTGAGTCTGTTGATCCATTAAATCCTTATGATGCAAAAGGTATTGTCTGGTTGAACAATCCTATTGAGATAGTTGTTGTTTTTGCTATGGCAGTTGTTGGAATGTTTGCTTTTGCATCTTTATTGCAAGGTTATTTTATTACAAATCTTAGAATATGGGAAAGATTATTGCTTATTCCAGTTGTTCCTTTAGCACTTGTTCCAAATGTATGTGCTAAGTATTTAATAATACCCAACGAATATATTAGTTATATTATTTGTGCTATTATTTACGGATTTGTATTTTTAACACAATGGATAAAATCCAAGAATGATAATACCATAGACTGCTCTTAAAGCAGTCTATATATGTTAGTCTTTCTCGTAAAAGGTAACTCCATTACCAAATTTCTTTTTATATATCGAGGTATAAGGTATTAAATCAGCATGACCTGTATACAGTCTACCATCATCTTTTAGTATCTTGTGTAGTCTTTCTATGCATTTTAATCTAAAATTATCATCAAAATAAATCATCATGTTTCTTGATAAGATAATATCAAATTTCCCTATATTAAATATAGAATCATCAAATACATTTAACACTTTAAATTCACATTTTGCTAAGTTGTGTTTTTTGATACTATATTTATCATTTTGGAGCTCAAAAAACTTATTTTTTTGAAAATCATTAAGTCTATGTAAATTTCTATCGTTATAAACACCAGAGTTGGCTTGTTTTATAGCTTGAGAGTTAATATCTATTCCTATTATATTTAGTAATTTTGGGTCCATCCCCATTTCATTAGCTATCATTGCTAGCGAGTAGACTTCATCTCCTGTAGAACATGGAGCACAAAGTATATTTGCGTTGGGAAGTTCTTTTGCGTAAGTTATTACATCTTTTAATTGGGGTAGCTCTCTGTAAAAATATGTCTCGTTTACTGTTATTAGATTTAAGATATCTTGTCTGGTTTCAGAGTTATATTTTATTATAGAAGCTATCTCTTTAAAAGTTTTTATCCTTTTATTTTTTGCAAAAGCTTCAAGTCTTTGGATTGTTATTTCTCTTTTTGGTTCAAGATCAACACCTGATAACACCTTTATATTTTTTATAAAATCATCAATCCCATCTATATCGGTTGGTAATGGAAATTCTGTTTGATTGTTGTTATTTGTTTCCTGATTATTTTTCTTAAATAACATTTAAAAAGCCCTCCAGCTCTTTTTTTATATTTGTTAAATTTAATGACTTTATTGTTGGATTTAGCTCTTTAGCACGTTTTGGCATGCCATAAACTATCGCACTTTCTTCATTTTCTGCTATACATTTTGCTCCAGCTTTTTGGAGTTTATCTAGTCCGCTAGCTCCATCATCTCCTATTCCTGTAAGAAGTATCGCCATTAAATCAATACTTTTAGATATATTAACGCAAGAATCAAAAAGCATATCAACATTTGGTGTAAAAGTTGTTTTGTTTTCTGAATTAGGTTTAGCTGACAATGGGAGAGTGTCTGATATTACAAAATTTTTCTCACAAACATATACTTTTTCTTTTAAAATAGTTTTTTCTTTTAAAATTTCAAGTTTTATACTGCACTCTTTTGCAATTTGTGCAGCAAAAGATGGTATAAACATTTTGTTCATGTGTTGTGCTATTACAACTGTTGCACCATTTAGATTTATATCTTTTAGAAGTTTTTTGATGTGTCCCGGTCCTCCGGTTGAAGCACCTATGACTATAAGTTTTTGAGACATAAAATAGCCTTTTTTTATTTTTAAATATGTTTTTTTAATTATAACAAAATATTGATAAAATTAAGAAAAATTAACAGGATCTATATCTATATCTATATATTTATATTTATATTTTAGTTTTTGAGCCGTGTTTATTAAGCTTTTATATGATTTTGAGCGAATTAAAATTTCATATCTAAATCTTGAACCTATCTTTTCTATACTACACTTACCATAACCTATTAAATTTATGTTTTTTTGTTTTGTTATTATACTTATTAAGTTGTTTAATATTTCATTGGCTGTGTTATCGTTTTGATGGGATATAATAACTCTTAAAATTCTATAAAACGGTGGATATAAATTATTTCTACATTCTAAGTCGTATTGTATAAATTTATCATAGTCATCTAGGTATTTTTTAAAAAAATCTTTTTGTCTTGTTTGTAGTATTATAGTACCATCGCCTTTTCTTCCGGCTCTTCCTGAAACTTGTTTTACCAATGATAGGGTTTTTTCATACGCACGAAAATCAGGATAAGTAAGCAGCTCATCTACCCCCATTACTATAGCTAAATCAACATTATGATAATCATGTCCCTTACTTAACATTTGTGTTCCAACCAAAATATCTATTTTTTTGTTGTTGAAATCTTTTAAAATTTTTACAAGCTTATTTTGTGTTGTTATTTCATCTCTATCAAATTTCATAATATTTGCATTTGCGAATTCATTTTGTAGTTGTTCTAAAAGTTCACTTGTGCCAATTTTTTTTGCTTCTATCATATCGCTTCCACATTTATCACATGTGTTTGGAACGGACATTTTAAACTCGCAGTATTGGCATTTTAGTATGTTTTCTTTTTTGTAAAAACTCATTCCTATGCTACAAAATGGACATTTTATTGTATCTGCACATTCTTTGCATGTTAGGTATCTAAAGTTTGCCCTTGTTGGAAGACAGATTATTGCTTGTTTTTTGTTTGCAAGTGTTTTTTGTAATTGGTTAATTATTGTTTGTGATAATCCGGTTTCGGTTTCATCGTATATTATATTTTTATTTGATTTAAAAAATGTGCCTTTTAGTCTAAAATGAGGAAATTTGTAAAAGCTAGTAATATTTGGAGTGGCACTACCAAGAACTGTTTTTATGTCTGATTTCGATGATAAAAATACAGCTAAATCTCTTGCATTATAGTGTGGATTTGATATCGAATTTTTATAACTATCATCATGCTCTTCATCAACTATTATGATTTTTAGCCTTTCAAATGGTAAAAATAGCGCAGACCTAGCTCCTGCTATTAGTTTTATTTTGCCAGATATTAAATCTTTTAAAATTTGTTCTTTTTTTTTCTTTGTTATTTTTGAATGCCAAATACCGATACTGTCTCCAAAATAGTTTTCAAGTCTTGTTTGCATTTGTGGTGTTAATGAAATTTCAGGCATTAAAAAGAGTGCTTGGTTGTTATCATTTAAAACCTCTCTTATCAAACTTATGTAAATTTCACTTTTTCCACTGCCAGTATCTCCAAACAATAAGCTATTTTTTTCATTTTTTATAAACTCAAATGCTTTTTGTTGCTCTTTGCTTAGAAGTGGTTTTTTTGCAAAATTTACAATTTTAAATATTTTTTGCCTATTGTTGCTTATTGTAAAGTTGTATTTTTTTTGTTGATTATCTATTTTTGGCTCAAACAAAGAAAGAGAAGCCCCAAACTCACAAGTGTAATAATAACTTATAAACTTGCAAAGTTCTATTTGCGTGCTTGTTAAACAAAAAGGTAGAACTTCTAAAATTTCTAGTGTTTTAAACTCAGGTTCTGTAGTTTCTGAAATCACAAAACCCATTATTTTTTTTGATCTTAAAGATACTAACACAGCTTTAAATAAGCATATTTCTACCTTGCTTTTATAGGTTAGTATTTCTAAGTTTAGTCCAGGAAATGAAATTTTATAATAAAAATTACTTTGCAAAACTTTATATTATTCTAATTGAGAACAAAGAGTGGTATCAGGGTTTGGTTCGCAAGTTAAAGTACCTTTTGCTTTGTCGTATTTAAATTTTACACTTCTTCCTGATACTGTAAAGGTATATTCTCCATCGGTTTTTGTTGTCTTCCAGCCATTTTTTCCAGTACTAGGTTTGATACTACCTATTGGCAAGATAGCTCCAAATAATTTTCCACCTTTATCTAAAGTTTCTGGATATTGAGGCTTTCCAAATAGTAACTTATCGTTATAATATACCATTATTGCCGATTTTACGGATGCTAATTGAACTTTTGCGTTTTGTATTTCAGCATCAGTTCTTCCAAAATTCATTTTCATGATAGCTACGCCAGATAAGATTCCTATAATTGTAATTATAAAAACCAATTCTATCATCGTAAAAGCTTTTCTCATACACTAACCCTTATTTTAAATTCTTTTCTACATTTTCAAGGACTTCTTTTATATGGCACTCATTTATGTAGTTATCATAGCACTTTTGAACATAAGCATCTAATAGCTCTTTTGGTGTAAGGAATTTTCTACCTCCAACAAAACCACCAAAATCACGCTCCAGCACTCGTGCAAATTCATCATCTTCTATTGTTATTACGTAGTCTTTTGATGATATTGTGAGCGTGATTTCGTTTTTCATTATTTATTTAAAACTGCTTCTATTTTCTTTAAAACATCATCTGTTTCATTTGTCTTTTTATTTAGTTCTTCTTCTAAACGCATAATTTGATTTGTTTTTGCTTCGTTTTGAGCTTTTAATGTTACTATTTGATTGTGTAATTCTTCATTATCTTTGCATAAATCTTCATATCTTACCAATAAATCATTAACTTTACCTGTTAAAGTTGTTAGTACTTTTTCATCATCAAACATAATTTTGCCTTTGTATAAAATTTGAAGCCGTATTTTATCATATAGTCTATAAAATTTTCATAATAAATAAAAAAGTTGTGTTAAAATATATAAAATAAATTTTATAAATACAAAATATATAAGAAGGAAAATTTGTCTGATTTTAAAATTTCATCAAAATTTAAGCCAGGAGAAGATCAAAAAAAGGCTATAAGTTCGATAGTAAAGAGTATAAAAGGTGGAAATAAATACAATACGCTTCTTGGTGTAACTGGAAGCGGTAAAACTTTTACTATGGCAAATGTTATTGCAAACTTAAAAATGCCAACACTAATAATGACTCATAACAAATCATTGGCCGCTCAACTTTATAGTGAATTTAAGGGATTTTTCCCGAAAAATCACGTTGAGTATTTTATAAGTTATTATGATTATTATCAGCCTGAGGCTTATATACCAAGAAGTGATATTTATATAGAAAAAGATAGCTCTATAAACGATGAGCTTGAAAGACTTAGACTTAGCACGACCGCTAGTTTGCTTAGTTTCGATGATGTTATTGTTATAGCTTCTGTTTCTGCCAACTATGGCCTTGGTGACCCTAGTGAGTATCAGGGTATGATTCAATACCTTAATGTTGGTGATGAGATAAGTCAAAAAAAGCTCTTAAGTAGGCTTGTTGATATGGGTTATACAAGAAATGATTCTTTTTTTGATCGTGGAAATTTTAGAGTCAATGGCGATGTTGTGGATATTTATCCTGCTTATTGGGGTGATGAAGCTTTGAGGGTTGAGTTTTTTGGTGATGAGATAGAACAAATGTATCATTTTGAAGTCTTGGATAATAAAAAGCTAAAAGATATTTCTAAATTTACCCTTTATGCAACAAGTCAATTTATAGTTAGAGAAGATAGATTAAAAACAGCAATTAAAGGCATAGAAGATGAGCTTAACGATAGGCTTGAATTCTATCAAAAAGAGGGTAAGCTTGTAGAAATGCAACGCCTAAAACAAAGGGTTGAGTTTGATTTGGAAATGCTTTCTTCAACTGGTATTTGTAAGGGTGTTGAAAATTATGCAAGGCATCTTACGGGACTTAAAAGCGGTGCTACTCCTTATACGATGTTTGATTATTTTGAGCTTTTAAATGGTGGTGAGTTTTTGGTTATAGTTGATGAATCTCATGTTAGTCTGCCACAATTTAGAGGCATGTATGCTGGCGATAGAAGTAGAAAAGAGACTCTTGTAGAGTATGGATTTAGGTTACCATCAGCTCTTGATAACCGCCCTTTGAAATTTGATGAGTTTATAAATAAAAATGCAAATTTTTTGTTTGTATCTGCTACTCCAAATGAACTAGAAGTAGAACTTTCAAAAGGACATGTTTATGAACAAATACTAAGACCTACAGGATTGCTAGATCCTATTATAGATATCAAAGATAGTGATAATCAAGTTGAAACTTTATATGATATGGCTAAAGAGGTTATAGCTCGTAAAGAGAGGGTTTTAATCACTGTTCTAACAAAAAAAATGGCAGAAGAATTAAGTAGATATTATACTGAGCTTGGACTTATGGTCAAGTATATGCACTCTGATATAGATGCTATTGAAAGAAATGAGCTTATTCGTGGGCTTAGGAATGGAGATTATGATATTTTAATAGGTATAAATTTATTAAGAGAAGGACTTGATCTGCCAGAAGTAAGCTTGATAGCGATAATGGATGCCGACAAAGAAGGATTTTTGCGTTCAAGAACTAGTCTTATACAAACTATGGGTAGGGCAGCAAGAAATGTGAACGGAAGAGTTGTTATGTTTTGTAAAAAAATTACAAAATCAATGCAAGAAGCAATAGACATAACCACTCAAAGAAGAAAACTACAAGATGAATATAATAAGATAAATGGTATAACTCCAAAAAGTGCAACAAGAAATTTAGAAGATAGTTTGCATCAAAATGATGATGCAAATTTGTATACAAAAGCTAAGAAATTAGAAAAAATGCCAGCTATAGAAAGAGCTAAAATAATAAAAGAGCTTAAGAAACAGATGTTTGAAGCAGCAAATGCGCTTGAATTTGAAAAAGCAGCTGCTATCCGCGATGAGATAGCAAAGCTTAGACAAATATAAAATAATATATTTTAAATTAAAGTTCAAAAATATCTATTGGTTCTTCTATTTTTAAGCATTCAAGTGAAATTCCATAGTTGTCTATTATTTCATCTTGTATTTTATTTAGTATCGTGTTTGTATCTTTTCCGTCGTTTGGATAAGATATAACAAGATCTATAGGCTTTTCATTTAAAAACTCTTGGATTCCAGCTAAAAGTTTGCTAGCTCCATTTTTATTTGTTGCATATAAAATAGCAATAAAATGATTGCCTTCATTAACTACAGCATCTGTATTTCTTAGTATTCTTTCAAATATCTCTTCATACCAATATATCGGATCTGGAAGTTTGAAATATATTAAAGAAAAGGAGTTGACTTCTTTTGTATGTTGATAATATCTCTTTATAACTGCAATTTCTAAGTCTATTAATGATTTTAGATCTTTAGATTCAAATTTTTTTGCTGACATAACTTCTCCTATGCAAATTTGATTTTATTTTCTTATTATAACTTTTAAATTATCAAAAATAAATATATTTAATCCATTTTTATGTTCATAGTTTAAATTTAATTTATGAGAGTTTAAAATATTATTTACAATATAAAGCCCTAGACCAAAACTTTTTTGTGAGTTATTACCTTTAATAAATGGTTGTATAAAGAAATTAAGATCGTTTTTTAATTTCTCCCCTTTGCTTATAAATTTGATGTTTTCTTCATTTACTATAATTTGCACTTTTTTATCTGTAGAGTATTTTATTCCATTATCTATCATGTTTTTTACAGCTATACTAAAAAGTTTAAAATCCACATTTATTTTTAGATTTTGATTTTCTTTTATTTCAACACTATCTTTTTCTATCATCGCTATATCTATCGCTTCATCTATTATATCATCTACAAAGCAAGTTGTCTTATTCTCAAGTTCTATTTTTGATGTTGTTTGTTCTATAGCAGCTAATTCGTTTATTAAGTTTTCAAGCTTATCAAAAATTGATATAAAACGCTCTTTACTTTTACAATGATCCATCATTTCAGCGACCAACCTTCCTTTGGTTATAGGCGTTTTGAGTTCATGCATAATATTTCGTAAAAACAAATGTCTAGAGTCATTTAGTGTTTTAATCTGCAATACAGCATCATAAAACGCTTGTGCAACATCTGAAATTTCATCATTTCCGCTACTTACATTTTCTATATTTTCAAGGTCGTTTTGTGCAAATTTATTTATTTGACGTTTTAGTTTTCTTAGTGGTTTTAATTTATATATTACAAAAATATAGGCAAGTAGTAGTATAAATGAAATTATCCAAAAAATAACTTTTATAACTTCATATCTATATGGTTGAAATTCTTTATCTTTTAATAGTTTTATCTCATCAAGATGAACTATTTTAAGATAGTGATTTTTCTGATAAAGTAATATAGCAACAGTTCCCAAATCATCAGAAATTTCCTCTATAGTTGTTGACTTGTTTAAAATCGTATCTTTTGTTTTTTCATCTTCTATCTCGGGCATATCAACATTTTGCATACTTTGTTTGTATTTTTCTTCAGTTATTATTCCACTCATATAAAAAATGTTTGTTTGTGCTACATTTGAGTATTTGTTATTTAGCTCTCTTGCATAGTTTTGTTTATCGTAGTCTATAAGCCACAAGAATGCAACTAGTATACTTCCAAATGCAAGTAAAAATATAGTTGTTATTGTTATAAATATAGAAGAGCGTTGCATTTAAATTACTAACTTGTATCCTATACCCCTAATGGCATGGATATATTTTGGCTCTTTTGGATTTTCTCCTATTTTAGCTCTTATTCTGCTTATTATTACATCTATGCTCTTATTTGTTGTATCTTCGTTTATGCTTTCACAGTTGTATATAAGCTCTTCTCTGCTTACAGCTCCACCTTGTTTTATCATGAGATATCTTAATATATCGTATTCAGCTACTGTTAAATTAAGTGGTTTATCTTTAAAAAGTATTTCGTGTTCATACTCTTTTAATATTAAGTCTTTTTTTTCTTTGTTTTCTATCTCTGTTTTTATATTTTCTCTTCTAAGGTGGCTTTTTATTCTTGCTAATAACTCTTGCGGATCGTATGGTTTTGGTAAATAATCATCAGCACCATTATCAAGCGCATTTACTTTATCTGTTATATCATGTCTTGCACTTGATATAATAATTGGTATATTATGAGCTTTTCTTATTTCTTTACATAATTCAAGACCATCTATGCCCGGCAGTGTTAGATCCAATATAATAAGATCAAATTTTTTAGTATTTAAGGTAGAGAGCCCAAGATAAGGCTCTGCTACTATTGTTACACTAAAATCATTACTTTGTAAATATTCGCTTAAAATTTCGGCTAATTCTAAATCATCTTCTATCATTAAAATTTCGCTCATAAAATTACTCCAAAATTTTTAGTTCATATTATAACTTTATTAGTTTAAATCTTGCCTAACTTTATATAAAAAGTGTATATGTTTTGCATATTGCTCAACGATATCATTAATGATAGCACCTTTGCTCCATCCAATAACATCATAGTCTTGACCACCCTCAGCAAGATAAACTTCTCCTCTGTAATACATATCAAGCATATCTGAAGCAAACTCAGGCATTTGCGTTTTTATAAGTTTTACTCCATATATAAAATCTTGCTCTTCACCAAGTTTTACAACAACTTCTATTTTGTTATCTTTTATATTATATGTAAGATTTGCATCTAGATTATTGTTTTTAAACTCATCACATACCTCTTTAAAGGCTGGGCGAGCTACTGTATTTAAAAATCCTTTTGCATCATCTTTGTCAGGGTGTTCTATAATACCTTTTAATCTCTCTTTCCAGTCATATGTACCACCTCTTGCAAATGAGGCTACTATTGTATTTTGACTATCCTTTTTGTATATATCAACATTAAGAGCCTTAAATAATCCGTATATAGATCCAAGTAGGGCTAATGTTAGTGGTAAAGCCGCTATCATTGTCATGCTCTGAAGGGCTGATAGCCCACCTATATATAAAAGAGTTGCAGATAATACACCTATCATTATTGCCCAAAAAGCTCTTTGCCATTTTACTTGTTTATTGCTTCCTCTAAGGCATAACATATCCATAACTAATGCAGCTGAATCAGCAGAAGTTATAAAAAATAGAATAATCATAAATGTCGCTATTAAAGATAAAACAGAACTTAGTGGGAACTTCTCTAAAAATATAAATAATGCCAAGGAAACATCTTTATTTACCATTCCAACAAGTTCAGTAAATCCACCTTGAACTAGACTTATTGCGCTATTTCCAAAAAAGCTCATCCACATAAATGTAAAACCAGCTGGAACAAATAAAACACCAACAACAAATTCTCTTATACTTCTACCGCGAGAAATTTTTGCTATAAAAAGACCAACAAATGGAGACCATGATAGCCACCAAGTCCAATATAATATAGTCCAACCACCAAGCCAAGCATCATTTTGTTTTTTATACGCATATAGCTTGAATGTATCACCAACAAAGGATGAGATATAATTTCCTGTGTTTTCAACAAGTGCTTTTAAAAGCTCTGTTGTGTTTCCTAAAAACAATATAAAGAATAAAAACAATATAGCCAAAGCCATATTTGTATTACTTAAGATTTTTATGCCTTTATCAAGACCAGATAAAACAGATATGGTAACCAAAACGGTTATTATTGCTATAAATATTATTTGAGTTGTTGTTGAAATTGGCACTCCAAATAAATGATTAAAGCCAGCATTTACTTGCAAAACACCATATCCAAGTGATGTTGTAACACCAAAAAGAGTCGATACAACAGCAAAAATATCTACAATATCACCAAATTTGCCATAAATTTTATCTCCAACTATCGGATAAAATGCTGATCTTAATGTAAGCGGCAGATTGTGTCTATATGCGAAAAATGCAAGAACTATTGCCACTATTCCATAAACAGCCCAAGCTGAAAAGCCCCAGTGAAAAAATGTTATTTTCATGGCTTCTCTTGCAGCTTGAATACTTTGAGGTTCCGCATTTGGAGGACTTATGAAGTGCATAAGTGGTTCGCCAACTCCAAAAAACATTATACCTATACCCATTCCAGCTGAAAAAAGCATAGCAAACCAAGATATGTTATCATATTGTGGTTTGGCGTGATCTGGTCCAAGCTTTATGCTTCCAAATTTGGAAATACAAAGATATAAAATACTAAAGAATATAACTGTTATACTAAGCGTATAAAACCAGCTAAATTTTATGCTTAGAAAATTTTGAATATCCTTTAGATATTTTAAAGTTGCTTCCGGAAAAATCATTGATAATATCAAGATCGCCAGAGAAACTATTATAGAACCATTAAATACTATAAAACTATGTGATTGTTTAAAATTAGTTTCCATGTCACTCCTTGTTTGTTTTTTATTAAATTATTTAATGTTTTATACATTAAATTACAATCGCTACTTCGTGTGATAAAAATAGCATAAATTAAATTAAAATTAAATTAAAATATACACATAAATATATCCTTGGATATATAATATATATAAACTACATGTATGTATTTTAAAACAATTATATGATTTTTTTATATATATTTTTAATATTTATTGAATTAAATAAATATAATAATTAATATATTTTTATAAGAATTAAATTATAAAAATATGTATTTTGTTTCAAATTTACACATTTATTAATTTATTGTTATAAAAATATATTTTTTGATCTTTGTAAAAATAATGTAAAAATAACGATAAATTAATGAAAAAAATAATATCAATGTAAAAATAATGTAAAATTTTGTAATATTTTATTATTTTTTGAAATTAAATTTCAATTAAGAAATAATACAAAAAATATCTTATTAAGATAAATTTTAATTTAAAGTATTAAAATTATATTAAATAAATGTTAAAGGTTAAAGGAGGATATAAAATTTTTATTATTAATGCAATTAAATGCAAAAGAAATATTTACACTTTGCATTATAGTGGTTGTTTGGGGGTAAGTTAGACTTTTTAGAGTCTTTTAAAATTGCTTAAACTAAGGAGCACGTATTATGAAACGAAAATCATTAAATATTTTATCAAAAGCCTGTATTGTAGCCTTTTGTTCGTTTGTTGGATTTTCTACATTGCAAGCAAATGACAAAGATGTTAAAAATACATTTCAAAATGATGGCTATAAGCCTAGAACTTTAATTGATGTGACAAAAGAAGATAAGTATTTTTGGGATTATTTGAAAGAAAATCACCCTGTTTTTAAGTTTGAAAAAGAAGGTCGCTTGATCGGAAAATATAAACTTTCTAATCGTGATGAAGAATTTGTAGATTTTGGTGGCGGTAAGCAATATGCACAAAAAGCTGGTAGACCAACTGCTATTACTTATCGTCTTGCTATGGAATCTTTTTTGGATTTTCCAAATAAATTCGTTGGACCACAAAAATGTGGTGAGTGTCACCCAGCTCAATATGCCCAGTGGGAAAGATCTCGTCATGCTAAAACATTAAGATGGCCAGAGGAATTAGAAGAAGTTGGTGGTGATGTAAAACAGGGTATGTATGGCACTGATGTTACTATTCTTGCTAAAGGTGTAAGACCAGATGATGTTTTTGCTATTATAGGAACTCCTAGAACAAAATATGGCTTTTTAGATAAATGGCTTGTTCGTGGAACTTACCATGTGGTTGATGGTACATTAGATGATCCAAACTCAAAAATAGTTGCTGGTGGTAATCAATTCTCTCTGAATTGGACTAAATTCTTAACTCCTGAAGTTGCACAAAAAATAAAAGATGAAGTAGTTCCAAGCTTCCCGACTAAAATGGAAGAGTTTGGTGGAAACGGTTCTTATATATGGGGCATGAACTCATACGGTGCTAGTTATAAAAAATCATTTAAATTTCAGCCAGCAAGTGCTTACTGTGAAGTTTGTCACAGCTTCAAATTTGATTTTAAAAGCAAAGAGGAATTCTTGGGTGCATTAGGGGATGCAAAAGAACTTAGAAAACATACTATTTCAAAAGGCATATCTTGCGAAGAGTGTCATGGCGCTGGTGCTCACTTGTATGGTGCTAGAGGTGCTGGTATGGCTTCAAATTGTGAAAGATGTCATCAAAGATTTCAATACCATGAAGATGATGCTAAGCTAAATCCAAGAAAAGAATTTAATGCTTACTTTAAATCATCTTGTCCTGCTTGCGGAACAGAGGGTTCTCAAATGTATAGTAGTATGCATTATGATAAAGGATTAAGATGCAGCACTTGTCATGATCCACATGAGGTTACAGCTAATGACTGGAAAGACTCTTATACATTGACTGGATTAAAGAAAAATTGTAAAGATTGTCATGAACCTCAAGCCGAAATGTTTAAATATGGTGGACCTCATGCTAAAGATAATTGTACTGGTTGTCATATGCCAAATATGATGAGTTGCGAAAACTTCCCAGCTATACAAAATCCAGATCTTGCAGGGTTTGATAACGTTAGAGCATCTCATATTTGGAAAATATTAGTTGATAAAGATAAAAAGACACTAAACCCACCTGCTGGAAAAGCTAGGGATCCTAAGGTTAAAGGCTGGAGACTAGCTCGTGAAGATGGAAGATTCTTTGTTGACCTTATGTGGAGTTGTGGTAGAACAAGCTTTGAAGATCCAAATTTGGTAAAACCAGGTGCAAGTGGATGCCATAGTGTAATTCAATCAACACTTCCAAAAGAGCTTCATTATAAAGATCAAGCTAGTATATATGAAGATGTTATGAAATGGCAAAATCCTGTTAAAGATGGATATGCTAATATCGAGCAAATTCTTAGAAAAATAGATAAATCTTTGATTGAAAATAAAAAGATATCAAATGAGTCAAAAACAAAAGTTCTAAGCTATGCTAAACAAGCTCAAGATATCTTAGACAGGATTAAAAAAGATGGTTCTTGGGGTGTTCATGGACCAAAATATGCTAAAAAACTTATAGATGAAGCATTGACATACGCTAATTATGCTCAAGATATCATTGATGGTAAGAGTAAATAGGTCAAAATAGCAAAAAGAGGGAGATGATTCTCTCTCTTTAATAACAAATAATTTAAGGAGAAAGACGGCCATGAAATTTATAGCCCGATTTTTTATTATATTTGCATTCATCATTTTACCTGATACTTTTGCTTCTATGCCTATGGAGATAAATTTAAGTTTAGATGGTGCTAATCCTATAAGTTTAAATGAAGCAGAAAAATTAAGCAAAGAGAAAGATGTATATTTTTTGGATGCAAACGATGAAAGAGTTTATAAACAAAGGCATATTCCTAATGCTATAAATGTTAATGTAAGTAATGTGCTAAGTTTTTTACCAGATAATAAAAATATAAAAATAGTTTTATATGGTTTAAACTCAGCATCTGTTGAACCAACAGAGATTGCGATTATCTTGCAAAAAGATGGATATAATAATCTTTATTATATGCTAGAAGGTATTGATGCTTGGGCTTTATCAGGTAGAAAAGTAGATAGTATTTTTCATAAGACTGAGAGATTAACCCAGAAAAAAATACAAAATTACAAAGATGGTATTCACGATGATTTGTTGTTTGCAAATTTGCCTGCTTGTAGAGATTGTCATACATCACCAAAAGTAGTGTATGCAACAAAGCAAGATAAAGAGGAGCTTTTTAGAGATAAAGAGTTTGTGAATGATAATTGTAAAACTTGTCACAAGAAGGAAAAGTCTCATTTTGAAAAAAGTGTGCATAGTCCTTTTGTTACACAAGATTTAAAAGAGGGTAGAAAACTACCAAACTGTACAGATTGTCACGGTGTTCATATAGCTGATAAAAATGGTAAAGTTCATAAAGAATTAAAGCAATTAAGCCAAGAAAATTGTGGTGTATGTCATGAAAAACAACAAAGTTTATACCATGAAACATTTCACGGTAAAGCGCTTTTACTTAATAAGCCCGGCGATGCAATAAGAGTTGCTGCTTGTTATGATTGTCACGGTGCGCATAATGTTTTAAATATGGACAAAGAAGAATCAACGCTACATATAAATAACAGAGTTAAAACTTGTGGTGAGTGCCATGTTGACTCAAATATAAATTTCGTTGGTTTTATAGCTCACGCAGACCACACAGATGCTAAAAAATATCCATTACTACATACAGCTTATGTATTTATGACAGGACTTGTGATAGTTGTATTTTTATTCTTTGGAATTCACACATTGTTATGGTCAATGAAACTTATCCAAACAAGAATGGCGTATCCTAAAGAGTGGAAAGAAGCTAAACAAAAAGCTCATAATGACAAAATGACAGTCAAGAGATTTAGTACTTTACACCTAATCCAGCATTTATTTATGGCTTCTAGTTTCTTAGGACTTGCATTTTCTGGATTACCACAGAAATTCTATACAGCTCCATGGGCTAACAAAATGATAGAATTAATGGGTGGTATTGAAGTAGCTACATTTATACATCACTTGTCTGCTGTTGTTATGTTTGCTGTATTCTTTAGCCATATTGCTGAGATTATTGTGGTTCAGACAAGAAAAGGAAAAGGATTTTTTAGTCGCTTGTTTGATGCTGATTCTCTTATGCCTAGAATTCAAGACTTTAAAGATATGAAAGCTCACTTCTTATGGTTCTTTGGAAAGGGAGAAAGACCACAATTTGACAGATGGACTTATTGGGAAAAATTTGACTATATTGCGGTATTCTGGGGTATGTTTATTATTGGATTTAGTGGACTTGTTTTATGGTTCCCTACATTCTTCTCTAACTTTATGCCAGGTTGGATGATAAACCTAAGCACATTAGTCCATTCAGATGAAGCATTGCTTGCTACTGGATTTATATTTGCTATTCACTTCTTTAATACCCACTTTAGAGCTGATCGTTTCCCTATGGATATGGTTATATTTAGTGGAACTTTAACAGAAGAAGAGATTAAACAAGAGAGAAAGCATTGGTATGACAGATTGGTTAAAAATGGAGACCTTAAAAGGTTATATCATGAAAATGAAAATTATGCTTGGTATAAGCCGATAGCAAAATTTGCTGGATTTGCCATGCTTATTACAGGACTTGTGTTCTTGTTTATGATGATATATGCTTATATAATAAGTATATTTTAATTAAAATACCCCTTTATTAAGAAGGGGTATTTATTATTTTTTCATATGACAATTCATTTCTGAGTTTATTGAAATTTCAACTAACTTTTTATATTTATTATCTATATCTTTTGAACCGATGTTAAATTCTTTACCCCAATTAAAAACCTATTTATTTTTTATGTTTTACTTTGACAAATATCATTTAATATACACTCATTACATTGCGGTTTTATAGCTTTACATGTATATCTACCAAATAATACCATAGCCTGATGAAGCTTTCCAAGCTCTGTTTTAAATGTTTTGCATAGATCTTTTTCTACTAGCTCGGGAGTTTTTTTATTGCTTAAATTTAATCTATGAGAAACCCTAAAAACATGTGTATCAACAGCCATTACATTTGCTCCTACTGCTTCTAATAAAACCACATGTGCTGTTTTTTGTCCAACACCTGCTAAGTTTATCAAGTCTTTTTCGTTAAGAGGAATTTCTGAATTATGCAACTCTACAACTGATTTTGCCATTTTTATTAGGTTGGTGGCTTTATTATTAAAAAAACTACATGAGTTTATTAAAAGTTTGAGGGATGTTAAATTTGCATTTGCCAAATCATCTATACTTGGGTATTCTTCAAATAACCTTGGAGTTATTAAATTTACTCTTTTGTCTGTGCATTGTGCTGAAAGCATAACACAAACTATAAGTTCATAGTTGTTTTTCCAAATTAATTCACTTTTTGCACCTTCAAAGTGTTTTAAAAATCTATTTTTTATTATTAAAATTCTATCTTTTTTATTCATGTTTTTAATTTTAGCAAAAATTTTATAAACTTAATGTATAATATCCACTTTTAATTTTAAAAACCAAAATATTTTACAAGGAATAATCATGAAAAAAAAGATATTTTTTACTGCTTTAAGTTTTGTTGCGGCAATGAGTTTGAGTGCTGCTGTTGTTGCTACTGTTGATGGAGAAAATATAACAGATGATGATATTCAGATTCTTTTAAGCCAAGCTATGCCTGGTGTAGATACTTCAAAGTTAAACGATGATTTAAAAAAGAAAGTTATAGATGATATAGTTGGAAGAAAATTATTGTTAAAAGAAGCTAAATCATCAGGAATAGAAAAAGATCCTGAGTTTAAAAAAGCTCTTGATATTGCTCGTGAAAATATAGCTGGAGAGTTATATTTTAAAAAGATTTTTGATACTATAAAAGTTAATGATGCTGAAGTTAAAAAATTTTATGATGAAAATAAAGAAAATTTTAATCAACCAGCAAGTGTTCAAGCAAGACATATATTAGTTGAAAAAGAAGAAGATGCTAAATCTATAATTTCATCACTTAAAAAATTAAAAGGTGATGCCTTAAATAAAAAATTTGAAGAAATTGCAAAAGAAAAATCTATAGATAAAGGTTCTGCTGTAAGAGGAGGAGAGCTTGGTTGGTTTGGTCAATCACAAATGGTAAAACCTTTTGCTGATGCTGTTTTTTCTATGACTAAGGGTGAAGTTTCTAAAAATCCGGTTAAATCACAATTTGGTTATCATATAATTTTAAAAGAAGATATGAAACCAGCTGGAATTATACCTTTCAAAGATGTTAAAGAACAAATTGAGCAAAATGTTAAAATGCAAAAATTTCAAGAAGTTATTAAACAAAAAACAGATACTCTTCGCTCAAAAGCAAAAGTTCAATATAAATAATTAATTAAAAAAGAGGAATTAAAATGGGTGTTTTAGATATCGTTAAAGCTGGTGTTTTGACAGGAGATGATGTAACAAAGCTTTACTCTTATGCAAAAGAGCAAGGATTTGCTATACCTGCTGTTAATGTAGTTGGTAGTGATTCTGTCAATGCTGTTTTGGAAGCAGCTAAAATTGCAAATTCACCCGTTATAATTCAATTTAGTAATGGTGGTGCTAGCTTTTATGCAGGAAAATCATGTAAAAATGCTGATGTTCTTGGTGCTATAGCTGGTGCCAAACATGTTCACTCTTTAGCTAACGCTTATGGCGTTCCTGTTGTTTTACATACAGACCATGCTGCTAGAAAATTATTACCATGGATAGATGAGCTTATAATAGCTTCTGCTGAGCATAAAAAAAGTTTCGGAATTCCTCTTTTTAGCTCTCATATGCTTGATCTAAGCGAAGAGAGTTTAGAGGAAAATTTACAAACTTGTGAAGAGTATCTGAAAAAAATGAGTGAGCTTGACATTAGCCTTGAGATAGAACTCGGTGTTACTGGCGGAGAGGAAGATGGTGTTGACAACACAGGTGTTGATAATTCTTTACTTTATACTCAACCAGAAGATGTAGCTCTTGCTTATGAAAGGCTTGGCAAAATTAGCGATAAATTTAGTATAGCTGCTAGTTTTGGTAATGTCCATGGTGTATATAAACCCGGAAATGTGGTTTTAAGACCAGAGATACTTAAAAATTCTCAAGAATATGTTTCAAATAAGTTTAATACAAGCAACAAAAAACCTGTGAATTTTGTATTTCACGGAGGAAGTGGAAGTGAGATAAGAGATATAAAAGATGCTGTAAGTTATGGCGTTATTAAAATGAATATAGATACCGATACGCAGTGGTCTTTTTGGGATGGTGTAAGAAAATATGAGCTTAAAAATAGGGATTATTTGCAAGCTCAAATAGGAAATCCAGATGGTGAAGATAAACCAAATAAAAAATACTATGATCCAAGAAAATGGTTGAGAGCTGGCGAAGAGAGTATGGTGGAGCGTTTGCAGATTGCTTTTTCAGACTTAAACTGCTTAAATAGGAACTAATTGATGGCCATTAGAAATGATTATTCTGATTTAACACTACCAAAACCAGAGTCTGATAGCTCAATTTTTACATATATTAAAATTGTACTAGTGCCAGTTTTGATATATACTGCTGCTTTGCTAGGATATTTTAATGTTATAAATTTTAACATAGAAATTCATAGCCTTATTATGATGGGTATGATACTCGTCATAGCTTTGTTTTTTGCAAGACATAATGCTGATTTTGCTTTTTCTGTGTTGTCAAAAAAGAGTGCTGATTTTAAGAGTAGCTTAAAAGATTTTATAGTATCAAATTTACTTGAAATTTCAGGCGTAAAAAAATCAAATGTATGCTTTGATGATTTTTTGAGTAATTATATAAAAGGTTTAAGAAATTCACATATTGCTGGTATGGGATATTCTATATTTCCTATGCTTGGAATTTTGGGAACTTTTATTAGTATAGCTATTTCAATGCCATCTTTTAGTTCAAGTGATTCTCTTGGACTGGAAAAAGAAATAGGTATACTGTTAAATGGTGTAGGCACTGCCTTTTATGTATCAATTTATGGTATATTTTTGGCTATTTGGTGGATGTTTTTTGAAAAATTTGGTGTAACTAAATTTGATAATTTTTCAAGAGAGCAAAAAGAGTTAAGTAAAGAATTTTTTTGGCAAAAAGATGAGCTGGAACAAAGATTTATGAGTGTTGCCGGTGAACATTTTGATGATATCAGATCTGTATTTTCAAGAATAAGCAACGAAGATTTTTTTAAGAATTTAGATAATGTTGTCGGTAATAAATTTAAATCATATTCTGAGCTACAAAATTTAGAACAAAGAATGATAAGTGAATCCCAAATAAAATTTGATCAAAATATTAGACTTTTAAATAAAGCAGGCTCAAGACAAGATGAATTTGTTAAAATTCACACAGAAATACTAAAAGCTACTATCGATTTAAACCTATCATTAAAAGATATGCAAAAATCATTTTCTACTGAATATAATAGACTAAATGAACTTATGCAAGATAAGGTTAATGGTTTTGAAAAAAGTGTTAATAAATTCGATTTAAATCTTAAGACACTTGATTTAAGTTTAAAAGAATTTGCCACTAAGATTATTAGTGAACAAAACAATGCCATGCAAGCATTTAAAGTCGGTCTATTGGAAGGAATATCTGCTTTTAAAGAAGTCTATGAACAAGAAAAAACTCTAACTAAGTCAGAGCTAGAAAGAGAGATAGCTTTGCAGGATTTAAAAAAGAACGCTAATGAATTAGATGGTGAAGTTCAAAGGGTTATGCAAAATATAGAAAGTTCAAATTTAGAAGATGAGATTTCAAAATAATCAAGAAGAAAATAACCAAACTTTTTGGATATCTTATGCTGATTTAATGGCGGGTTTGTTATTTGTTTTTATGCTTATTGTTGGCGCTATTGTGGTTAAATATGTCTTGTCTCAAAATATACTAGCCAACAAAGAGCAAACTATTATAAAAACACTAGAAAATTTAAAGGATGAACAAGGCAAAAACCTAAGCCTTGATAAGCTCAATGCTATTTTAAAAAATGAAATTCTAAAAGCAAATGCTAATAATATTGAGCTTCAGGAACTGAATAAAAATTTAACTTCAGTTGTTGCAGATTTAAAATCAAAATTACAGATATTGTCAGATACAAATAGTGAATATATGGCTGATATAGACGGATTAAAATCAAATAATTATGAGCTTAGTGAGAATATAGCCGATCTAAATTCAAAAATAGTATCTATTGAAAACAAGCTTAGTAATGCAGAAGTTAATGCTACTAATTTAAATATGCAAAATAATCAAAATTTAAAAATAATAGATGAATTAACCTATCAAATTAGCGATAAAGATGATAAGTATAATGTGTTATTAAAAGATTTAAATATAACCAAAAATCACATTAAAAGCTTAACCGGTATAAGGGTTAAAGTTATAACAGCTCTAAAAGATAAGCTCGGAAAAAGTATAGAAATAGATCCAGTATCTGGTGCATTAAAGCTTCGCTCGTCTGTATTATTTAATAAAAATGAAGCAAAATTGAAAGATGAAGCAAAATCTGATTTAAAAGATACACTGCAAAAATATTTTGATGTTTTGCTTAATGATCCAGATATAAGCAAAAATATTGATCAAGTTATGATAGAGGGTTTTACCGATAGTGACGGAAGTTATTTGTATAATCTTGAGTTATCTCAGCGCAGGGCTTACGAAGTTATGAGATTTATTAATTCTTATAATTCTGATAAAAAATTAAGTAAACTTTTGGTGGCTAGTGGAAGAAGTTTTAATAATCTTGTATTAAAGGATGGCAAAGAAGATAAAGAGGCTTCAAGACGCATAGAGATTAAATTTTCGATATCAAATAAAGATGCTTTAGAACAGATAGAAAAACTTTTAGAACAAAAACAATGATACAAAAGATTTTATTTAGAGATTTTGAGTTTTATATTTTAAGAGATGATTTGCTTGGTGAATTTAATGGCAATAAGGCTAGGAAATTAGAGTATTTTTTACAAAATGATCTAGGAATAAAAGGTATAGTATCTCACGGCTCTAGTCAATCAAATGCTATGTATTCTCTTAGTGTTTTTGCTAAATTAAAAAAAAATAGAATTTCATTATGTGGTTTCTTATTTAAACGAGAATCTACAAAAAAATCCAGTTGGAAATTTTTTAGCTTCACTTGAAAATGGAATGAAACTTTATATAAAAGATAGTAGAGAATATTATGCAAAACAAATAGCAAAAGATAAAAATTTATTTTTTATTCAAGAGGGTGTTGCTATTCCTGAGGCAGAATATGGTTTTAAGACCCAGGCTTCTGAGATAAAAAATTTTGCATTAAAAAATTCACTTAAATTTGATATTTTTTTACCAAGTGGAACAGGTACAAGTGCTAGTTTTTTGTCAAAAAATATAGATTTTGATGTTTATACCTGTCCTTGTGTTGGCGATGATGAATATTTAAAGTTGCAAATACAAAATTTAGTTTCTAACTCCAAAGTTAAAATTTTAAAACCTCCTAAAAAATATCATTTTGGTGATTTGAAGATTGAGTTATTTGAAATTTATAAAGAGTTAAAAGAATCAACGAATATAGAATTTGATCTAATCTATGATCCAGTTGGTTTTATAACGCTTTTTAATAATTTAGATAAGTTTAAAAACGATGTATTGTATATTCATCAAGGTGGAGTTATGGGGAATATAAGTCAAAAACAGAGATACGAAAGAAAATTTAAAAAAATATACAAAAATATTTAAGTGTAATTTTCTGGTATTTTATCCTGAATGCCTTTATGTTTTTTTGGTATTTAATAATGCTTTACTTGCTATATTTTAAGTGTTGGATATAAAATTGTTTATGATTTTATTATTGAAGCTTTTTTGTCTGTGTAAAAAATAATTATAATTCTAGTTGCAATTTTTTATTTAACTATTTAATTGAACTTAATTGAAAAAAAGATTAATGACAAAAATAAAGGATAAATTTATATTTTTTGATGTATGATATATGCAACTAAGGAGAATAATATGAAAGTAAACAATATATCTTCAACTCAATATTTAAATAGTGCCGATAAAGCTAAACAGGCACAAGATAAGGCTTTGCAAAACATATCTGCTAATCGTGCGTTAAGTGGTGTTGATAGTGCAAATCTTGCCATAGCTGATAGTTTATTATCACAAGCTAATGTAATAAATCAAGGTATAGCTAATGCAAATGATGCAATCGGTGCTTTAAATATTGCTGACTCTACTTTAAATAATATTACTCAAACTGCTGATAGATTAAATGAATTATCTGTTAAAAGTAATAACCCAGCATTGTCAGATAGAGAACGCGGTATATTAAACCGTGAGGCTGATAGATTAAAAGAGTCTATAGGTCAAAGCATAGATAACTCGACATTTAATGGCAAAAATGTATTTGGTGATATGTCAAATTTTTATACTGGAAATGCAACTCAAAATATCAATCTATCAGAAAATAGCGTAAGATCTGGTGCTAATAATTTGGATATATCCAATCAAAATGGCATTAATGATTTTATAAATGATGTTAATAGATTAAGAGGAGAGATTGGTTCTGTCCAAAACGGTATAGTTGCTGATATAAATTCATCTTTAAAGCAAAATGTTGCTTTAAGACAAAGTGAAAGTGGTTTGCAAAATAATGATATATCTAAAAATTTAAATGAACAAAACAATGAAAAATTAAAGCTTAATGCTTCTATATTGGCTCAAAGCCATAATGTTGCAAATTTGCAATCTCAGATAGATAGACTTTTGGCTTAATTATCAAATCTAAACCATATGTTTATAAATAATTGTTATATGGTTTAGATTTTTATTCTACTTTTGCATTAAATATATTCTTTTATAGATATGTATTATAAAAAATAATAAAGAGGTTCTGGTTATGTTAATAGATGGCCATGGTAGAGTTGTTGATTATCTTCGTGTATCTGTTACCCAAAGGTGTAACTTTCGTTGCAGATATTGTATGCCAAAAACACCATTTGAATGGACCCCAAAAGAAAATTTACTAAGTTTTGAAGAGTTGTTTTTATTTATAAAAGTTGCAATTGATGAAGGTGTAAAAAAAATTCGTATAACTGGTGGAGAGCCATTACTTCGCAAAGATTTGGATGTATTTATAAAGATGATAAATGATTATAATCCAAATGTGGACTTAGCCCTAACTACTAATGGATTTATGCTGAAACACTATGCAAAAAGACTAAAAGAAGCAGGTCTTAAAAGAATAAACATGTCTCTTGATACCTTAAAACCAGAAGTTGCGAAAATTATAGCTCAAAAGAGTGTTTTGCATGAAGTTTTAGCTGGGTTTGAAGAAGCTTTAGATGCTGGTCTTAGTGTTAAGATTAATACCGTTGCTTTAAAAGGCATTAACGATAACGAGATTATAAATTTGCTCGAGTTTGCTAAGTTTAGAAATTGTCAGATTAGATTTATAGAGTATATGGAAAACTCACATGCAAATGATGAGTTAAAAGGCTTAAAAAGCGATGAGATACTATCTATAATTTCAAAAAAATACAAAATTACAAAAGATGATAAATTACCAAATGCACCAGCTTCTATATATAAACTTGAAGATGGTTATAAGTTTGGGATTATAGATCCACATAAGCACGATTTTTGTGAAAGTTGTAATAGAATAAGACTAACTGCGGAAGGGTTTTTGATACCTTGTTTATATTTTGAAGATGCTATGAGTATAAAAGATGCTGTTACAAAGGGTGATGTTGCTGGTGCTGCAGAGGTTTTAAGACAGGTTTTGATAAACAAACCTGAAAAAAATAAGTGGGAAATAGGCGAACAAAATGAAACTTCAAGCAGAGCATTTTATCAAACTGGTGGGTGATATTGGCTAGTTTGAGTTTGGTTGAAGAGTTTATAAGCATACAAGGAGAGGGAAAATATCAAGGTCACCTTGCTATTTTTTTACGATTTTTTGGGTGCAATTTAAATTGTTACGGCTTTGATGTAAAACAAATATCTAATAAGACTGGTGATACTTTAATTGGCTGTGATACAATTAGAGCTGTTTTTACATCTCATTTTGATGCTACTCAGATACAAACTGAAGATGAAATTTTAAACTTAGTTAATGCAAGAATAAAAGGTTTGAAAAAACTGCCTATGATAGTTATTACAGGTGGAGAACCTCTTTTGCATCATAAAAATAAAATCTTTATTAATTTAGTTTCAAAGTTGATAAATAGTGGTTTTAAGATTCAATTTGAAACAAATTCTAGTATTTTTGTTGATTTTGAGAAATTTCCAATTTATAAAAAATGTAGTTTTGCTATGAGTGTTAAGCTTAAAAATAGTGGTGAAAAGTATGAAAAAAGAATAAATAAAGAAGCCATAAAGGCTATTTGTGAAAATTCTTATGATAGTTTTTATAAATTTGTTATTTTAGGAAAAGACAAAGAACTTGATGAGATTAATGACATACTTAAAATTTATAATCAAGATGTTTGGTGTATGCCAATGGGTTCAAATAAAATCGAATTAGAAAAAAATGCTTTAAATGTAGCCAATTTTGCTATAAAAAATGGATTTAATTATAGTGATCGTATGCATATTAGGATTTGGGATAATAAAGAGGGTGTTTAATGATAATTAGAAAGCTTTTTAAATTTGAAAATGCACATATAGTTAGGTTTTGTAGCTCTAAGCGTTGTAGAACAAGTATTCATGGACATAGTTACAAAGCAGAAGTTTTGCTAAAATCAGATTTTTTAGATAATGCCGGTATGGTTTATGACTTTGGCTTAATGAAGAAAAATATTAAAACCATAATTGATAGCTTTGATCATAGTACGACTATATATTCATTAGACAACAAAGAGTATATAGATGACATAAAAAAACACTCTGCAAGATGGGTAAGTATACCTGTTAATCCATCTGCTGAACAATTTTGTAGAATATTTTTTGTTATTATAGATACTTTGTTACAAAATACAATAATGCAAAATGCAGAGCAGGGTGTAACTCTTGATAGTATAATAGTTCACGAAACAGATACAGGATATGCTCAATGCTTTAAACAAGATGCTTATAATGAAAATATGGGTATCATAAGCTTAGATAATATAGTGTTTTCAGATGCTATAATAGATGAATGGGAGGACAAGAACCTTTTTGATAAAATAAAGACAAAAACTAAAATTTTAAATCCAAAGGAAGTTTGATGAAAAAAGTTTTTTATAGCTTATTTCTAATGATTTTTATGTTTGTTATAGGATGTAATGATAATAAAACCAATAATATAAACAATACAAATGATAAGGTGCCAACAGATATTCCTATATCTCAAGGTGAAACAAATACTACTATTGATGAAAATTTCCCACCGGAACCAGTTATGGAGAAACAAGAATGATCGAACACTTACAAGAATTACACTCAGCCATTTACCCTTTTCATAAAGGAATGATGCACTTGCTTTTAACACTTGTTGTTATACATTTGGTCTTAACACAAATAGGCATAAATACTAAAAATTATGTGCTTAGGATAAGGTATTTTCTACCTTTATACCACTTAGCTTTTGCTGTTGTGTTTTTTACAGGTGTTTTAATGCTTGTTGCTTTAAATTTTAGTCTAACTTGGCATATAGCTAGAATGATTATATCTTTTATTGGTTTAGTTACTTTAAATATAATTGGATATAAGAAGTTAAAAAAATATGCTCCTTTAAATGAACTTGGTAAATTTAGAAAATTTGCATTTTTCCAAATTTTAGGAGAGATATTTTTTGTGCTTTTTGCTGGATTGTGATATGCAGTTCTTGTATGATAAAAATGCCGGAAATGAACGATTAATTGTTGAAAATGAGCCATTTTTACATCTAAAAGCAAGAAGAGTTAAGGTAGGCGATAGGATAGAGGTAAGAAATCTAAAAGATAGTAAAAGATATCTTTATGAAATTGAAAGTCTTGAAAGAAGAAGTGCCTCCTTATCCCTTGTTTTTGCTAGTTTAAATGAAAAGCCAAACTATGATTTTAAGATAGCTTGGTCTGTCATTGACCCAAAAACAATAGAAAAAACACTGCCTTATTTAAACGAGCTTGGTGTAGGTAAGATTATTTTTGTCTATACTGATTTTTCACAAGCAAATTTCAAAATAGATATTAAAAGATTTGAATATATTTGCGCTTTGTCGTGCGAACAATGTGGTAGAGATGCTTTGATGGAATTTGAAATTTATGATAGTGTGGATGATTTTTCTTTGAAATATGATAATATAGCCCTTGTTAATTTCGGAGGAGATGATATAAGCTTATATAAAGATGAGCTTTTATTTGTAGGTCCTGAGGGTGGATTTTCTCAAAGAGAAATAGAATTATTTACTAAAAAATTTGGTTTAAAAACTAAGCATATATTAAAATCTCAAACAGCTATAACATCTGTTGTATCAAAAATTTTATTATAATTTAATTTTTCTATTTCAAAATTTATTTGAAATAAATAAGGTCTTATTAATTTTGGGATTAAAGCTTTTCTGCATTTTTCTTTAAATTTTTTATCCATTGCATCTTTTACAAAAGGTGATATAAATACAATATCATCTTTTATACCAATGGCAATTTTACCGCTTATTACACCATCTTTTAGTGCTGCTAGTCTTTGATTTTGACTCATCAATACACCAAGCTTTTTGCAAACTTTATCTATGCCTCTTATTGCATTTTTGTCATTATAGACTAGATAAAAATCATCTTTTATTTTTTTATATTTTGGTTTTAGCTGATTGTAGTCTTGGTTTAAAAACTCAAAACTTTTTTTAACTCCGTTTGAGTATTGTTTTATGAATTGGTTTGAAAATTCAAGTCTAAAATGATTTCTTGTATATTTGTCTGAAAAATTACTTTCATCAACAAAATATTTATAATTATTTTTATCTAAATATTTATTAAGTTCATCTTTTTGTATGTTTAAAATTGGTCTTATGAGCGTATAATACTCTTTTTTTTCTATCTCTTGCATTCCTATTAGTTCGTTTAGTCCAGCACCTTTGCTAAATTGCATTAAAAACCATTCAAACATATCATTTAGCTGATGTGCTAAAATCAAATTTGTATACTTTTCGTTTATACAAATTTCTTTAAAAAAATCATATCTTATCTTTCTTGCTTCGCTTTCAAAGTTTTTATTTTGAAGTTTAACACTTTTTAAAAAGCATTTTTTATTAAATTTATATGCTAAGTTTTTTGCACTTGTTGCTTCTACTGTGCTATTTTCTCTAGTGTTATAGTTTATGATAGCTATGTCAAATTTAATACCTGACTCTTCTAAAAGGTAAAAAAGTGCCGCGCTGTCAACACCATAAGAAAATGCTAGCAAATTTTTACCATTTTTTAGATGAGTTAAACAATTTTTACTAATCAAAATTTAAACTTCTTTTAAAATAGTCCCAAGTAACTTTTTATCGGCTCTTTGTGTTATTTTGCAAATATATCTTTTTCCTACTTGCAAATCACTAATGTCACTTTCGTTTATCAAAACCTCGCCATCTATATCTTTATCCCATATGTCAAGTTTAGCTCCAAAAAACATCTCTCCTTCGCTACTTACTCCATCAAGTGTTACGATATATTCTTTGTCTATCATACTATCAAGACTTTTTGATATTGTCTTGTCTATGATTTTCTCTATTTTGCTTAATCTTTGAGATACTATTTTTGTTGGAACTTGCTCCATTTCATAAGCTTTTGTATCTTCTTCTTTTGAGTAAGCAAATGCTGAAACTCTATCAAATGAAAACTCACTTAAAAACTCACATAGTGTGTCAAAGTCTTCGTTGGTTTCTCCTGGATGTCCTATTATGATTCCAGTTCTTAAGAAAGAATTTGGTGCTTTTCTCATTATATCCAAAAGCTCTCTTAGCCTCTTTTCACCACTTCCTCTTCTCATTGTTTTTAGCATATTGTCGCTTATATGTTGTATAGGCATATCAAAATAGTTATGAAAAACATTTGAAGATATTATTTTTGAAATTAACTCATTTGATGTTGTGCTTGGATAAAGATATAGTATTCTTGCACTTTTTACACCATCTATTTTTTCTATGGCATCAATAAGCTTTATTAAGCCATCGTTTGTTGATTTGTCTTTTAAAAAAGAGCTAGAGTCCTGAGATAAAAAGCTAAAATCATAAAAGCCTTTTTGAACTAGCTTTTTTACTTCATCTATAATATCTTCTAAATTTCTTGATTTTAATTTTCCTTTAAAGGTTGGTATAGCACAAAAACTACATCTTTGATTACAACCCTCTGAAATTTTTATATATGCGTGATAATTTGAACCTGTTATAACTCTGTCTTCTGTGCTTTGCAGATATGTATCAGGGCTAAATAAATTTGTCTTTTTTAGTAAAATTTCATCTATCTTATCATAATCCCCAACACCAGTAAACAAATCAACTTCAGGTAGTTCTTTTATAAGCTCCTCTTTGTATCTTTGCATCAAACAGCCAGTTACAACAAGAGTAGCGTCTTGTTTTTTGCTTTCTGCTACTTCAAGTATGGTTTGTATACTCTCTTGTTTTGCTGATTCTATAAAACCACATGTGTTTACTATGATAACATCAGCACTATTTACATCATCTGTTATGCTATAGTTTTTTAAACGACCAAGCATTATCTCGCTATCTACTAAATTTTTATTACAACCAAGTGATATTAGATGAACTTTTTGCATTCTTATATCCACATGTTGTCAATAAGTCTAGTTTTACCAACATAAGCTGCTACAAGTATTATGGTGTTTCCTTCTTCTACTTTTTGTATCTCTTCAAGTTCTTTGTTTACTATTGCCACATAGTCTAATTTTAAAGGCTCTAATATCCTTAGCATCTCTTCTTTGATAGATCTGCTATCAAGATCTCCATTTTCTACAAAATTTAAAGTGTTTTGCAATGATTTTGATATGCGAAGAGCCATACATTTTTCTTCTTCGCTAAGATACGCATTTCTGCTTGAAAGAGCTAGGCCATCCCTTTCTCTTACTATATCACAAGGAATTATTTCTATATCCAAAAACATTGTATTTATATAGTTTTGTATTATTAAAAGTTGTTGTGTGTCTTTTTTTCCAAAATATGCTCTGTTTGGTTTTACTAGGTTGAAAAATTTAGTAAGCACCCTTAAAACACCATCAAAATGACCCGGTCTTGTCTTTCCTTCTAGTATATTTGCAAATTTATTTGGTGCTAAAACTAATGGCTCTTTATCAGAATACATAATGTTTGCATCAGGTATAAAAATAGCGCTAGCTCCACAGGTTTCGCAAATTTTTGTATCATCTTCTTCTTTTCTTGGATATTTTTCTAAATCCTCTCCGGGCAAGAATTGTGTTGGATTTACAAAAACAGACACAATCGTATGATCATTTTGATCTACTGATTTTTGTATAAGGCTTTTATGCCCATCGTGTAAAGCACCCATTGTAGGGACAAATCCAACACTGCCATCAAGACTAGATCTAAATTCTTTAAGTTCTTCAATAGTTTTTATTATTTTCATTTTTCACTCTTTTTTTGTATTTTAACCTGTCATTTTATCAAAATAAAAATTAAATTTGGTAAAATAGGCAAAAAAATTATGGAGATAATGAAATTGGATAATTATGAATATACGGAATTATTAAAAACACTAAACACAAAGGTTGAAAATATCGCTCAGGTTGTTAAACCATATAGCTTAAAAAACAGACTTGATGAGATCAATTCGTTAGAAAATGATCCTGATTTTTGGCAAGATATATCAAAAGCTGGTGTTATAGCAAAAGAAAAATCAAAGATTAATTCAATGCTTGATAAATTTAACTCTGCAAAACAGGCTGTTGATGATGCTAAGGATCTTTATGAATTAGCAAATTCAGAAAATGATACTGAAACTATACAGTCATTGTTTGATGATGCACAAAATTTACAAGATCATATTATAAATTTAGAAATCGTTATGCTTCTTAGTGGAGATGATGATAGCAAGAATGCTATTGTTTCCATACATCCTGGTGCTGGTGGAACAGAGAGTAATGACTGGGCTAGTATGCTTTATAGAATGTATCTTCGTTTTTGTGAAAGAGAGGGGTTTAAGGTAGAAACTCTTGACTTTCAAGAGGGTGATGAAGCAGGTCTTAAAGATGTAAGTTTTATTGTGAAGGGTGAGAATGCTTACGGGTATTTAAAAGCTGAAAATGGCATTCATAGACTTGTTAGAACAAGCCCTTTTGATAGTGCTGGTAGGCGTCATACTAGTTTTTCAAGTGTTATGGTAAGTCCCGAAATAGATGATGACATAGAGATAAATATAGATGAAAAAGATCTAAAAATAGATACATATAGAGCCAGTGGGGCTGGTGGTCAGCATGTAAATAAAACAGAAAGTGCAATAAGAATAACACATGTCCCAACAGGTATAGTAGTGCAATGTCAAAATGATAGATCTCAGCATAAAAATAGAGCTACGGCTATGAAAATGCTAAAATCAAGGCTTTATGAGCTTGAGCTTATAAAACAACAAGAGGCTAGTACTAGTGTCGAAAAGAGCGAAATAGGGTGGGGGCATCAGATTCGTTCTTATGTGCTTTTCCCTTATCAGCAAGTAAAAGACAATCGTAGTGGACAGGCTTACTCTCAAACAGATGCGATACTTGATGGCGATATCAAAAAGATGATAGAAGGTGTTTTGATAAGTCAAAAAAGTATTTGATCTAAGAGTCAAATCAACGCTCTTAGGATGAATAAATTTTTCTAAAATAAATATAGTTTTTGATGTTTATTTGGCAATTTTTACAGTTAAGCTATCTTGAAAATCCAAAGATAGCTTAAAAAATACCAAAAATTTGTTTTAAAAATTTAAAAGCTTAAAAAATAGTTATTATTTTTGTATATTTCTTTTTGCATAAAATTTTATTTTAAACTTAGTAAATTCGCCTTTTATTATAGACTCTCTAATCTCTTTCATTAAATTTAGATAATAATGCAAATTATGCAAACTCGCTAATCTAAAAAATGTAAGCTCCCTTGCTTTAAAAAGATGATTTAGATACCCACGAGAATAATTTTTGCAAGTATAGCATTGGCATTCAGGATCTATTGGCATATGATCATTTATAAATTTTGCTGATTTTATGTTTATCTTTCCAAAACTTGTAAAAAGAGTCCCATTTCTTGCATTTCTTGTAGGCATAACACAGTCAAACATATCAACTCCACGCTCAACATTTTCAACCAAATCCTCAGGTGTTCCAACTCCCATTAGATATCTTGGTCTGTTTTTGTCAATAAATGGCATAACAGCCTCAACTGTATCATACATCTCTTGATTGCTTTCACCAACACTAAGTCCGCCTATCGCAAGTCCATCAAAATCCATTTGTGAAATTTCAATCGCACATTTTTTTCTAGCTTCATAGTCTGTTCCGCCTTGAATTATTCCAAATATATTTTGATTAACCCCTATGCCTTGAGATTGTTTGAACTTATGATAATCAATAGCCTCTTTTGCCCATTTTATGGTTCGATGTAGGCTTAACTCGACTCTTTTTTTATCGGCTGGAAGTGCAACCAAATCATCAAGTATCATCATTATATCACTACCAAAATCATACTGAGTATCAAGAACGGATTTTGGAGTAAAATAGTGCATTGAGCCATCTATATGGCTTTTAAATTTAATTCCGCCATCATCGTTTTTTGTGTTTGATCTTAATGAAAATGCTTGAAAACCACCGCTGTCAGTCAAAAAACTTCTATCAAATTTTGTAAATCCATGAAGACCACCAAACTCTTTTACGATTTTACTTCCAGGGCGTAGATACATATGATATGTATTTGCTAGTATGATATTTGCATTTAGTGTTTCTTTCATGTCTAAAGCATCTAGACTTTTTACAGCCCCAACAGTTCCAACTGGCATAAAAACAGGAGTTTGTATCGTGGAATGTGCTGTTTGTATAACACCAGCTCTAGCATTAGAATCTTTAGCAACTATATCAAATTTCATTTTTGCCCTTTAAATTAAGTATTATATTTATTTGGATTAATTGTAGCAGGTTATAGCTAAAAATTTTTTTTAGCTATAATTTAAATTAAGATTTTACGAAATATTTCTCAAGCCAAGCTTGTGCTGATTCAAAAGTTTCAAATTTACCACTTTTAGCAACTTGAGCAACGCCTTCATAAAAACGTATGCGTATTCCATCTTGAACATTGTCTATTTTTACACGAGTTATTTTATCTGTATTTAGATACACTCTATCGTTTAATTTTACAAACATATTTTTTCCTTTCTTTAAATTTTGTCTTTTTTAATTCTGTCTTCTTGATCGCTCAAGAAAAGTTCTTTAAAGCGTTTATTTGCATACTCTTCTATGTCTCTTTGGAGTTGTTTGTATGATTTTATAAGCTCATATGCACGAGGATTTAGAGTTGTGCCGGCATTATCTCCACCACCTTGCTTTGTGTTTACTAAGTCTTCTCCCATATTTTTTGATAAAATTTGTATATGACTCCAGCATTTTTTATAATTCATTCCTAAAATTTCAGCAGCTTTTGACATAGAGCCAGATTCGGCTATCACTTCCAATATCTCAGTTTTTCCCTTACCAAAAAGCAAATCCCCGTCGCTGTTTTCTATCCAAGTTTTTGTTTTTACTATCATTTTTTTACCTTTCTTCTCTTTGAAGCATCCAAGTTGGCAGTATTTAACATCTATGTTATAGTTTTTTAGTGTTGATCTTATCTTTTTAAGACCAACCCCAACTCCAGCATCTCTTGCATCCTTGCAGGTTATCCTGCTTTTTTCATCAATCTTTGGTTTGAGATTATTGTATATTATATAACTACCATCTGATTTTTCTAATTTGCCAAATTGGCCAAGTTCGCATGAGTCTATTTTGATGCCAATGTTTGTAGCTGTTTTTCCAACTTCACCGATATCAACATCTAATTTTTTTGCTATTTTAAATGCAACTCCACAGTCTAATCTTCCATTTTTGTTTTTAAATTTTATTATTAGTTCTTCTATCTCTTTATGCATAAATTCTACTTTCACAGCTATAAATATTTAGTTTGTTACCACGAGCAAATCCGCATAAAGTTAGATTAAATTTTCTAGCTATCAAAACACCAAGACTTGTTGGAGCTGTTCTTGAAACAAGTAATGGTATTGAGTTCATAACAGCTTTTACAACCATTTCAGAGCTAAGTCTTCCACTGACCATCAAAAAGCTATTTTTTAAATCAGCATTATCTAATGTAGCTTTTCCGATAGCTTTGTCTATCGTATTGTGTTGAGCTATATCTTCTCCTATATAAAATTTTTGATTATCTGTAAAAAGTTTTGCTGTATGCACACAGCCAGTTTTTTCATATAATTCGCACTGAGTGTAAAACTCACTCATTTGATTTGATATATCACTTCTTTTGAATTTAATATCTTGATTTATGAGCTTTGCACTTAGTGTTTCTAAATTTACATTTGCAGTAACGCTTCTACCACAGCCACTTATTATTATGCTTTCGTGGTTTAATGTTTTTAAGCTTTCTTCATTTATCTTTGCTTTTATTTCTACACATAACTTTTTTTCATTGAAATTTATATCAGATATATCTTTGTGATTTAATATAATATTCTCACTAAGTAAGTATCCTACGGCTAGTGCTTCTAAATCAACCGGCGTAGCCATCATAGAGCCAACTTTTTTGTCATTTACTATAATGTCTAATTTTATCTCTCTTACTAATATATCATCACAATTAGAGAAATCATCTCCGATATATTTTGTTATTTGCGTTTTAAAAATAGGTTCCACGTATTCCCTTGAAAGATAGCTTCACCATTTTTTGGTGAAGCTAAAAAATTATTTTAGTTTAGGATAAACTTTTTCGTATTCTGATACTGGTATTTGATCTTTTGATATAAGTTCTTGATACCAATAATGATGAAGAACATAGACCTCTTCTTCTTCTTTATATCCAGTTATCATAGACCAAATAGCGCCGTGTATAGCTATAGCAGCCATATATATATGAACCAAGAAAAATACAGCACATACAACACCTAAAACATTGTGAATAATAGCTGATAATCTAAGTAGTTCTATCTGGCTTATTCCAAGCCAAGTTGCAACGCCAGGTTGTTTAAAATCTAGAAAATACATAGCTGCTCCAGTCGCTATCATGACTATTCCACCAGGTATAGCTATCCAATACCAAGCCTTTTGTCCTGCATTAAATTTTCCAGCCGGAATACATGCTTTTTTCTTTGATAAATAACCACCAACTATCATCAACCATTTTATATCATAAATGGCCGGTAGCATTCTTTTTGTCCAGTAAAGGAACAAAGGAATTACTGAAAAGGCAAAGAACAAAGTCGCTATTCCGTGAGAATTTTTCATAAGTCTTACAAAGGTTCCGCCACCAAATGCACTTCCCCACATCATTATTATACCTGTTGGAACTAATACTATCCAAGAAACAGCTGCTATACCGTGCATAACTCTTTCTATTATATTAAAAGCATATACTTTTTTGCCATCGTGGCTAAAATGCTTTGGCCCAACAACCAAAAAATGTAGTGTAAAGCCTATAAGCACTCCCAATACAGCTATAATAACGCTATAAGCAAAATATTCATTTCCTTGCAAAAAAGTGAAAAGCTCACCAAAACCACCCTCGTAACCCTTTATGTTTTCTACTCTAGCTGAGGCCCAAACATTGCTATCATATTGATTTGTTCCATCAGGTATATGTAGTGCAAAGGCATTAACGATAAAAAATAATACAGATAATAATCTCATATTCTATCCTTCTTGTAGTAAGCTATTTTCCAAGTTAGAGACTCTTTTATGTCTTTTATTCCATAACCCCTAGCATTAACTCTATCTTCGTAAATTTTTTGTATTATATCAGATTCTCCCACAAGTAAAGCTTTGGTTGAACACATAGCTGCGCATACAGGAACTTTTCCTTCTGCTATTCTATTTTGACCATACTCTTCAAATTCTTCTTCCGAATTTGTTTGTATATTTACACCGCCGGCACACATTGTGCATTTATCCATACTTCCTTTTACACCGAAAGCACCATCTCTAGGAAATTGTGGAGCACCAAATGGACAAGCATAAAGACAATATCCACAACCTATACATATATCCTTATCGTGTAGCACGACCCCATCTTCTCTTGTATGAAAGCAATCAACAGGACAAACTAAAGAACAAGGAGCATCTTCACAGTGCATACAGGATATAGATGTAGATATTTCTTTTCCTGGTATGCCTTCATTTAGTGTTACAACTTTTCTTCTTCTTATTCCTATTGGTAGCTCATGAGCTTCATCACAAGCGACAGAGCAACCATTACAATCTATACAACGATCTGTATCGCAATAAAATTTTAATCTAGTAAAGCTTTGATTCATTTATCGCTCCTTAAGCTTTTTCTATGCGGCATAATCCGCCTTTTGTTTCAGGGATTTGAGTTATGATATCATAACCATAGTTTGCGATTGTGTTTGCACTTTCACCTGATGCGTATGGTTTTGTTCCTTCAGGGAAATTATCAGTCATATCAACACCTTGCATTACACCCGCAAAGTGAAATGGTAAGAAAATCATATCTGGAAGCACAGATGGAGCAAGTCTAGCTTTTACTTTTATTTTTGTGCCTTCAGGTGAATGAATCCATATCATATCACCATTTGATATACCTTTTTTTTGTGCTAATTCTGGGTGAATATCTGCAAACATCTCAGGTGTTAAACGTGCAAGATATTTACTTGCTCTGTTTTCCATTCCAGCTCCATTTAGGTTTACAAGACGAGCTGTGATTAGATTTATAGGGAAGTCTTTTGCAAAGTCCTTGCTTTGTTGCAAGCTTTCATATTTTGTATAAACCCTATAATGATTTGGCTTATCGTTAAAACTAGGATATTTTTTTGCCAAGTCAGATCTTTGAGAGTGTATAGGTTCTCTATGTTTTGGAATTTGATCTATAAAGGTCCAAACTATAGCTCTAGCTTTTGCATTACCATAAGGAGCTATACCTTTTTGCATACATTTTTCAGCTATTATATTACTATCATCAACTTTCCAATTAGCACCCATTCTTGCTTTTTCATCTTCTGTAAGTTTGATATTTAAAACTTTTTCTATATTGTCTTTTGTTATCTCTGGATATCCACCATTTATAGGCGAATCAACCGGAGCCGATCCATCTTCAGCTAATAAATTTACACCATTATGCTCCAAACCATAACGATTTCTAAATCCCATTCCGCCTTTACTTACAGGTAAGTTTACATTGTATAAATTTGGACTTCCGCAGTGTGATGTACTCCAGCAAGGCCAAGGAAGACCATAGTATTCGCCAGCTACATCGGTCCCTTCTTTTCCAAGAAGTGTTTTTTCATCAAATTTATCCCAGTTTAATACATGATTTTTAAGTCTTTCAGGAGTCCATCCTGTAAGTCCTATTGTCTTTATGGTATTTGCTATTTCTTTTGTTGCTGCTTCTGGCCATTGGATGTTACCATTTTCATCTCTTATTGTTCTTGTAAGCTCTTCGTAAAATCCAAGTCTTTTTGCAAGTTCAAATAAAATTTCTTGATCTTGTTTGCTTTCATATAGAGGATCTGTTACTTGAAATCTCCATTGTCCAGAGCGATTTGTTGCAACAACTGTCCCGCTAGATTCAAATTGTGTAGCTGATGGTAATAAAAATATATTATCTTTCTTATGAGTAATAACAGCTGCTTCGTTTACAAAAGGATCTGCAAGAACCAATAATTCAAGATTATCAAGACCTTCTTGAACTTTTACTTGTTGAGCTGTTGAAGTGATTCCATTTCCTATAACAAATAGCGCTTTTAAATTTGTTCCGCTATTTTCAATAGGATCATTACCATCTTTACCACCAAGCGAACCAGCCCACCAGCGAGCTAATGTAAATCCTGGTTTATTCATCCACTCTGGTTTTACAAAGTTTCCTTGAAGCCAATCAAAATCAACTTTCCACATCTTTGCAAAATACTTCCAAGCACCTTCTGCTATTCCATAATAGCCAGGTAGATTATCAGGTAAGTTTGCCATGTCTGTTGCACCTTGGACATTGTCATGACCACGAAGAATATTACAGCCACCGCCTTCTATTCCCATATTGCCTAGTGCAAGTTGTAAAATAGGTGCTATACGAGTGTTTGAGCTTCCTATTGAGTGTTGAGTTAGTCCCATTGCCCATATTAAAGTTCCTGGAGCATTTTTTGCATATACTTCTGTAATTTCTTTTAATAATTCAGCTTTTACACCAGTAACATCTTCTACTATATCAGGTGTCCAGTTTTTTGCTTCTTTTCTTATCTCATCCATGCCGTAAACACGATCATTTATAAATTTCTTATCTTCCCAGCCATTTTCAAATATCAAATTTAGCATTCCATACATAAATGGTATATCTGTTCCTGGTCTTATTTGAGCAAAATAATCAGCCTTGGCAGCTGTTCTTGTATATCTTGGATCAATAACTATTAGTTTTGATCTGTTGTTTTCTTTTGCTTTTAAGAAATGTCTAAATCCAACAGGGTGATTAACTGCAGGATTTGCTCCAAATATTATCATAGCTTTTGAGTTTTGGATATCTCCAAGATGATTTGTCATAGCGCCATAACCCCAAGTATTCGCCACACCGGCGACTGTTGTGCTATGTCAAATTCTAGCTTGATGATCTAGGTTATTTGTCCCAAACATTGCAGCAAATTTACGTATATAGTAACTTTGCTCATTGCTTACTTTTGCAGAACCCAAAAACATAACTTGTTCAGGATTTTCATCTCTGTATTTTTTAAGTTGTGTTCCTATTCTATCAAGAGCTTCTTCATAACTAATGCGTTTCCATTTTCCATTTTCTTTTACCATAGGGTATTTTAAGCGAACTTGTGAGCGAACCATGTCGATCATATCGCTTCCCTTACAGCAGTGACCACCGGCACTTACAGGGTGATCTTGAGCTACCTCTTGGCGAACCCAAACACCGTTTGAAACTTCAGCCATTATACCACATCCAACAGAGCACGCCGTGCAAACTGTTTTTACCATTTTTGAATCAGGAAATGGATTTTTTAATTCATTTTTAGTAGCTTCTCTAGTTACTCCGCTGGCATAAATTCCAGTTGCTCCAGCAGCCATACCAAGAGATGCCATTTTTAAAAACGAACGCCTACCAACACGAGATAAAGCTAAATCGTTTTGCATAATACATCCTTTCTAAAATTAATTTGATTGTTTATAATAAAATTCCCAAGTTTTATTTCTTGAGTATAAAATTTCTTCGCCTTTTTCTGTTTTTTTTGCTTTGTCTTTGGCTAAAACACTTGTAGAAGCAAGTCCAACAGATGTCCCTACCATAAGTTTTTTTAAAAACTCGCGTCTATTTTTTTGCATACTTTTCCTTTCTTTGATTTTTATATTTGTTCTTCAGCTTTTCTTCTTGCTCTATTTGCTTCTCTTCTTATCATTTCAGATCTTGAAATTCCATTTTGAGTTTTTATATTTTTTTCATTTTCATAATTTGGTTTGTTGATACCATAATATAGTCTTTCAAATTCTATAAATGATTGAAGTATTAAACATATTGATTTGTAACTTTTAGAGTTTTGATGGTTATATAAATTTAATATAAACTCATCAATAAAAGGATTTATAGTGGTTTTAAATAACTCTTTTGAAAACTCTTCGTATTTTTCATTTTTATTTAATGCGTATGATATAAAATCAAACATTAGTGAAAATACAAATCCTATATTATCTTCATTTTCTTTAAACTCTTTTTCGTCTCTTCTAATGTTTGTTTTTGATAAAATTTTTCTAACTCTAACACAAGCAGAGCCAGAGCTATAGCCCTCTTCATAATAAGAAAATGTATTGTGTAAAGGTCTAGGAGGGGCGTGAAATATATCATCATATTCATCGGCCAAAGTATCAAAATCAGTAAAATTTTCTAAAAAATTATTTATTCCAATAGAGCTTGTCTCATCAAGAGGCGATTGCTTTATTATGTTCAAAATATCTAAAACACCATCGTATCTATCTTTTGTATTGTTAAATACAAATAATTTTGAAAATAGAAGATAATAGATCTTTCTGGCATTTAAAACATTGTTTTTATCCTCTTTTGTCATTGTTTTTCCTTAAAATACATTTTTAATTTACACTTAAAAATGTAGTTAAAAATCTAAATAAAAGCGATTAAACATGATAATTTAGATTTTCTACTATGAAACTTTATCTTAAATTTGCTTAGTGAGTAGTCTTTAAAAAATATAAGTTTTAATAATTCAAATTTTATTAAATATGCCTTAGGTGCATATTGATTATCATTGTAAAATTATACTTATATGTGCTTTTAAAATAAAATATTGTATTATAATATAAAAAATAATACAAAATGAGGACAATGAATGGATAAAAAGATAAAAATTGTAGCAACTTTAGGGCCTGCTAGCGACAATATAAATACTATAAAAGAGATGGTTTTAGCTGGTGTAAATGTGTTTCGCTTAAACTTTAGCCACGGAACACATGAGTATCATAAAGAAAACATACGAAAAGTAAGAGAAGTTGAAAAAGAACTAGATATAAGAATAGGAATACTTCAAGATATATGTGGTCCAAAAATTCGCATAGGAAAATTAGAAGAAAAATTTGAATTAAAACCAAATGATAGACTTGATATTTACACACAAGATATACTTGGTGTTAAGGTAGCTGAAAATCACTATAAAACATCTATAAATCAGCCACAAATTTTAAAGATGTTACAAAAAGATCAATATATCTATCTTTATGATGGAAATATAAGAGTTAAAGTTGTAAGTGTTGATGAGACCATGGTTCAAACTGTAGTTAAAAATAGTGGTGTATTAAACTCAAATAAGGGTGTAAATTTCCCAAACACAAGACTTGGTATAGATGTTATTACACCAAAAGACAAAGAAGATATGGAATTTGGAGCAAAAGAAAAAGTTGATTTTGTTGCTATTAGTTTTGTTCAAAATGCCAATGATGTAAAAAAAGCGAAAGATATATTAAACTCATTAGGTTCAAAATCAAGATTGCTTTCAAAGATAGAAAAATTTGATGCAGTTGAAAATATAGATGACATTATAAAAGTAAGTGATGGCATTATGATAGCTCGTGGAGATCTTGGTATAGAGATTCCTTATTATGAAGTGCCTACCATCCAAAAATCAATAATAAAAAAAGCAAATATAGCCAGCAAGCCTGTTATAACTGCAACTCAAATGATGCTATCAATGGCGGAGCATGAAACAGCTACAAGAGCAGAGATAAGTGATGTGGCAAATGCAGTTTTAGATGGGACAGATGCTGTTATGTTGAGTGAAGAGAGCGCAGTTGGCATAAACCCAATAGCGGTTGTAAAAGCTATGAGTAATACTATACTTCAAGCACAAAAGATATATCCATACAATAAATTTGATCAGTTTGAGTTTTTAGATGAAACAGATATGATTGCTTCAAGTGCAGCGGCATTGGCATATAGGCTAAATGCGGATGCTATCATATCTATAACTGGCTCTGGTAAATCAGCTATAAAAATAGCTAGAAATAGGGTTAATATGGATATTATAGCAGTTACTCACGATCATCAAATATCTGGTTCTTTAACACTTGCTTGGGGTGTTGGCTCTGCAAATTTTGTATTACCAAAGTGCAATACCATAACAGAACTTTTAATGATAATGGTAAAAGAAGCTGTCAAAAATAAAATAATAGATAAAGATAAAACATATCTTGTTACAGCTGGTTTTCCTACTGGTGTTGAAGGTAGTACGAACTTTATGAGAATTCTAAGAAAAGAGCAGATAGAGCATTATTTATCACTATAAAATATCTTTTTTAAAGGGTTTTAAATTTACTATTTTTAACCCTTTTTTATCAAAATATCCATTATTTTAGAAAATTTAATTTACACTAACAACAGATTATTAATACAAACTTGTTTAAAATCTTGTATCAAAATAAATAAGTTATGATAATACTCCATAAAAACGAGCTTAAACAACTCTTATTAATATATTTTCTTAATTAAGATTTTATTTATACTGCATTAATCCAAATTTAAAAATAAAATACGATACTTTCATTAAATAAAAAATAGGAGAAAACGATGGAAAGAAAAGTAAAAACTCAGGTTAATGGATTTAGAACTATGGATGGTGCAGGTGTAAAACTTGTTAGGGTTTTAGGACACGCAACAACGGATGAGTTTGATCCTATACTTATGCTAGACTCTTTTGATAGTGTAAATCCCGATGATTATACAGCAGGTTTTCCTATGCATCCACATAGAGGAATAGAAACAGTAAGTTATGTTTTTAAAGGCAGAATGATGCACAAAGACAACTTAGGATTTCAAGATACAATAGGCGATGGCGAAGTTCAGTGGATGACTGCTGGTTCTGGTATATTGCACGAAGAGAGACTTCCGGCTAGTGAAAGAATGTTGGGCGTTCAGTTATGGTTAAACTTACCAGCCAAATACAAAATGGTAAAACCAGAGTATAATGCGATAAAAAATGAACAGATAAAAGAGATACCTTTTGATGGTGGTATGGTAAGACTACTTGCTGGGGAATACAAAGATCACAAAGGCTATCAAGGAAAATATCTTCCTCTAAACTACTATGATATAGAGTTAGAGCCAAATGCTAGTATAACTATAGATACAAAAAGCGATGATTCTATTATGCTATTTACGCTTTTATCTGATGCAGAGGTAAGCGGTGAGCATATAAGAGAAAAAACAGCTGTAAAACTTACAGAGGGCGATAGTGTAACTATAAAAGCTTTGGATAAAAAAGCAAAATTTTTGTTTATGGGTTCTAAAAGACTAGATGAAAGCATATCTTGGGGCGGGCCTATAGTTATGAACACTGAAGAAGAGCTAAGACATGCATTCTTTGAGTTAAAGACAGGAACTTTTATAAAATAAATTTAAAAAGCTTGTTGGGTTTATCCAGCAAGCTTTAACTGATATCTAATTTTATAAAGATATATTATAAAAAACTATTTATTGATTGTGTTTACTTTTAAAACATTTTAAAATTTATTGACTTTTATCTTAAGTATTTGATTTTGCACTTTCTAATAATACCTTGGATTGTTTTATAAATTTGATTTATTAAGAAGGTATAATTTCTTTAAATTTAAAAGCACTAAAAATAGTTCGTAAAAATCAACAAAGTATCATATAAGTATTTTAATAGAGTCTAAAATTTTAAGAGTGTTGCTGATTTAGCATAGATATGACATTTTTTAACTCCCCACTTTGTCCTATCCTATAAAGGGCAAAGTCATATTTGATAGGGTCATTTCTGTCAAATGTTTTTAGTCTATTTGTGAGTTCTAAAACAGATTTAAAGTCATAAGTCTTTCTCTTAACAAGCCCAAGAGATAGCGAAACTCTATGTGTATGAACATCTAGGGGTATTAAAAGTTCTCTTTTATCCAAACTCTTAAAAAGTCCCAAATCTATATCAGTATCTCTTACCATCCATCTTAGATACATATTGTATCTTTTATATGGAGATCTTGGCTCTTTAACAAAAGGCCTTGCAAAAAAGAACTCATACCCATCTGTTTTATACGGGTTTAGTTTATAAATTTCTTTTATAAGCTCGTTTATAGCATAGCACATTCCACCGTTTTTAAAACCTTTTTTAAGTATATGCTCTATATCCAAATCTTTTTTCAATCTACTTAAAGTTATAAATATATTTTGCACATCTTTTGTATTTTGAAACCTATATTTGTGTGTTGTTATGCTTTTTGTTATCTCTTTTTCTGTCTCATCTAGCAAAGAAAAATCAAGAGAGTTTAAAAACTTTACTATAAGTTTTGCATTTCCATATGCAAACAAAGCACACAAAAGACAAGAAACAGGCTCTTTTAGCTTTGTCGCTATTTGCAAAGGATCAGCATAAGAAAATAGCTCATCTTGTCTGTTTTTATCAAAAACATAACCATCTAATATATTTTTAATCATTGTTTTAAGGTAAGCAGTGTTTCCAACATTTGATTTACAGTTGTTACTATCTTTGCTGCTGCTCCGTAACTAGCCTGAAATCTAATTAAATTTGTCAATTCTTCATTTGTATCAACACCACTTATAGATTGAAACTCTTGTTCTGCTGTTTTAAAAAGAGATGTGTTTGTTTCATTAAAGTTGTTGTTTGCTTCTGTATCACTTGCTATATCTGTCGTTAAAAATCTATAATACCCATCTATAGTATCATCTCTATCTTGTGCTATTCCATGCGAATAAAATTTTAATTTATCATATTGTAGTTGAACCATTTTATTAGCAACATCATTGTTTCCTGAAACAGGTTTTGAGTATGCTCTAAGCTTTGTATGATCTGAGAGAAAATCACTATTTATAGCCATATCTCTTGCTCTTTCACCATCAAAAAATCTATTTAGTCCAAGAACGCCTGGAACATTTGTTCCGTGATCTACAAAAGCAATGCTATAAAGTCCTTTTGTCTGTTTAGGTATAACAGCAAATGTTCCTTTATTTGACAATTTATCATAAAAATAAGATGCTTCAAAATAATCATTTACATCATTTGACATATTGTTATCATTATTATCATCTGAGTTTGAGTTAAAATCGTGCATTATAGAGTTTCCATAAGTTAGATCATTCATAGTTGTTGTTCCATTAACATCTATTGTTTTTTTGGCTATTTCTTTTCCTGTGTTATCATATACGATAACATCAAAAGTCCCGTTCTGAACATCTTTACTAAAATTCATCAATGTTTTATCATTTTCCAAGAAGTCAAATTCTTTGGTATTTGATATCTCTACTGCTGATTGTGCATAGATATTATTTGTATTGTGTATGATTGTTTTTGCAAGTGTATCAAGGTTGTCTATATACTTTTGAACAGAGCCTTCTGTAAATTTTTGAGCCAAAGGATCATAGTGCCTACCACGAAGATCAAGCTGTGCGCCTATCTTGCCATTATAAATTTTATCTTCCATTTTTATCAGTCTGCCATCTTGCATCTCATAAAAAATTCCAGTAAATTGTCCTTTTGAATCAGCTTTATTCATAACAAGAGGATGAAAATTAACACCATCTACTATGCTTACACCACCTATATTTAGGTTATAAAACCTTCCCTCATCAGTGATTCCGCTGTCTACTCTTGTATTGCTTTTTAAATCACTCTTAAAAGTATCTATATTTATAAGTTTTGATAAGGCAAGTTCTAACTCATCTCTTTTATCTCTTAAATCATTTGCGTTTACTTTTATGCCCGAGTCGGCACCTGATTCTACTCTTCTTATCTCTTTGTTTAGGTTTGCTATTTGCTCGCCTATTTTATTTACCTCTTCAACATTTATTTTCATTAGTCTATCTACTTCTGCTTGAAGATCATCAAGTTTTGTAGCTGTTCTTGATATGCCTTTGGTAAATACAGAAGTCATATTTATAAGGTTTAATTTTTGTGCCGAATCATTAGGATTTGAAGCAAATTTATTCCATGCATTAAAATAATTTGTCATATCTCTGCTTATTCCAGAATCCTGCAAATCCGGAAAATTTTGTGCTAATTCTTGCATGATCCTTTGTTTAAAAGCTGTATTTTCTAAATTTGATGATGCTGATTTAAGTCTTGCATAGGTAAATTCATCGTGTATTCTTACAGTGGTTTCTACTTGTGTTCCCGTACCAACACCACCCTCAACATTATACAAAGATATCGCTGAGGTTTGGACAACTCTTTGTCTTGTATAGTATGTGGAGTCGGCATTTGCTATATTATTTCCAGTTGTAGATATTTGAACTTGTGCGGCGTTTAGTCCCGAAACACCTGTATTTAAAGACATAAAAATATTTGCCATTTTTAAACCTTTGCTTTATATAAGGTATTTGTATTTAAATTTTTAGAATATGTATTTGAGTCTATGTCAAACATCTCTTTTGTCAAACTATCAAAAAATTCTTTTACTACAACTACATGTTTTGCATATTTTTTATTTACTTCGTTTAGACTTTCAAGCCTTTCGCGCATTGTTACAAGTTTTGACTTTGCTTCATCGTCTAAAGTCTCTGTTATGCTTGATGATGTTTGTGATATTTTAACCAACTCTTTATCGATATTTCTCTTTGTCTCTTCAAATTTTTTTACAAGAAGCCCTTTTTTTCTTACACTCTCATCTACAAGTGAGTGTTTTGCCTCTTTTATATTTAAAATATCTTGTTTTGTGATCTCTATCAATTCCTCAAGAGTCATAATAGCTTCGTTTAAATATCCATTTAACATCTTAATCCTTCATAATCATACAAGAGTATCTAGTATAGCTCCTGCTGTTTTTTTCATATCTATCTTATATGTGCCATCTTTGATAGCATCTTTTATATCTTGCAACTTTGTATTTTCTTGCTTAGATATATTTTGTATTTCATTATCTTTGTTTGTATTCAAGCTTTTGTTTGCTATATTTGTGCTTAAGCTTGATGAAAAACCACTTACATTACCTATCATTTTAAAACCTTTTAGTTTGATTTACAAAAACCAAATCGGCATAAAATATTTTTTCTTAAGACCTCTCTTTTAAAAAATTAAATAAAAGCTCACTAAACCCAAGCCCACCACTAAGAGCCTTGCTCATAGTATCATTATACATTGACTTATATATGTCAGATCCAGCTGATTTTGGAAAGATCGAGCTTTTTTCATCCTCTTTTAATGCTATATCAAGCACCTCTTTAACCAAAAAAGACTCAAAAGCATCTGTTTGTTCTTTTAGTAATTTATCCTGTTTTGCATTTGATTTTAATCTATCTGTATTTATGCTATTAAATGAATTTATAGCTAGAGTATTGTCTGTATACATTACATTACCTTTACATCCACGTGTATCGCACCAACACGCTTTAAATTTTGAATAATCGCTATTATGTCACTAGGCGAAGCACCAAGTTTGTTTAAAGCTCTTGTTACTGTTGCTAGTGTTGTTTTTTGATCCTCTATCCTTAGTAAATTTGTTTTTGGGGATATAGCTGAGCCATCTTGCAAATCAAAATCAGTCTCGCTTTTTTTGTTATATGAATTTGGTTCTATCTTTATAGTTATATCGCCATGTGTTAGTATGACAGGATCCACGCTTACATTTATACCACTTACTATCGTTCCGCTTCTTTCGTCTATAACGACTTTATCATCAGTAGTATAGTCTATATCTAGGTTTAACACAGTGCTTATTATGTCTATCAAGTTTGCTTCATATGGTTTTTTTATGATTATAGTTTTTGGATCTATTGCTGATGCTGTTTCTGTCCCTAAAGCCGAGTTTATGGTATTTTGTGTATCCATAGCCGCTTTAAAATTTGAAGTTTTTAGACTTAAAGTAAAACTTTGTTGATTGTATATATCATAAGCTACCTCTTTTTCTACCAAAGCACCATTTAGTATAAGTCCGGCTGTCATATGTTTATCGCCACCTCTACCTAAGATCTTTCCGCCTATACTAAGCGAACCTTGTGCTAATGCATATATGTCGCCATCAACACCCTTTAAAGGTGTCATTAGAAGTGTTCCTCCTTGAAGGCTTTTTGCATCTCCTATAGATGATATCGTAACATCAAGCTGATCGCCTTGTCTTGCAAATGGAGGCAAGGCTGCTGTTACTATCACGGCTGCTGTATTTTTTGATTTTATATCATCTGGGTTTATCTTGACGTTTACTGTTTGTAGCATATTTGATAAAGATTGTATCGTAAACTCAGATGTAGAGCCATCGCCGGTTCCATTTAGTCCGACTACAAGTCCGTATCCTATGAGCTGGTTTTCTCTTACACCCAAAACATTTGCTATATCTTTTATCTGAGTAGCAAAAACACTTTGAAATGTCGCTAAGATAAGCGTAAGAAAAATAATCTTTTTCATATAAGACCTTATTTTTGATTTTTTAAGCATACAAGCAAGAACTGTTCCATCTTTTGAAATAAACATTAAAATATCATTTAAGTTAAATTTAATCTATCCAAAAGTAAAATATATACTTGAATTTTAACTTTTAAAAGGAGAAGAAATGAAAATTTCAATGATTGCGTGCAGCACATTATTAGGTGCTATTATCGCTACTGGTGCTTTTGCGGATGATGATGAACTGCTTAATGCTGATAAAGAACGACATGTTTATGATGCAGAAAAAATGAGACTTGAAAAATCTCAAAAAGCAGAAAAAGAGATCTCGTCTGCACTACAAGAGCTTAAACAAAATGTAGATAAACTTAAAACCTATGATCCAAAGAATCATGATACTGGTGATTCACAAATAGTATATAAAATACTTAAAAAGATTAAAGATGCTAGAAAACCTATAAATAATCATATAGGAAAAGGTGTTGATTATGATGGTAATGGCAAGCATGATATCGAATATGAGGATAAAAAAGGAAATAAGATTACTCTTACACGAGGAGGAGCTGAGTTTAAGATTGCTATAAAAACTTTAGAAAATGGTAAAGGAAAGAATTTTGCTTTAAATGGTATGGCAACAGCAGATGATTTTAAAAGATTCTTTAATGACCAGAAAATTATAGAGGGTCTTATAGACGGTTTTATTAAAAAATTCCATGAAGCTGTTGAAGCAAGAGAAGATAAGGTTGTTGAAAGAGAAAAGGACTATATTTATGAGCTTACTGTTGATGCATATAAGTATTCTAAGCAAGATATGGATGCTATCAACTCAATATCCAAAGATTTGATTAGAGAGATTAAAGAAACTTCAGATGCTTTAGGTACTAACCATAAGTTTACTTTATACAAAGATAATGGTGCAGATAATAAAAAAGATGTAGTTATAACTATCAAAAATGCAGAGCATGCAAAAGCACTTTCTGATGCCATAGATACATTAAAAACACCTAATGGCAAAAAAATAGAAGAAGTAAGAGCTGCAGCCAAAGTTCTTATGAATGCTGGAGTGAAGCTAAAAGCAGGACAAGATCTTAGCAAGATTACTGATACTAAACAAGTAAAAGATGCTTTAGATATAAAAGAGTTTGATAAAGTTTATAATGATAAATTTAATAATGACAAAAAAGTAAAAGAAGCTGTGCAAGCCCTTACACTAAGAGATCAATTATTTAATTTTAATGAAGATAGTTCAATGACTTCTTATTTTAATGAACAGATAACTGAAGAAAAAACAAAATTAAAAAATGCTCTTGAAGACAAAGATGGTCAAGAAAATAAATTTACAAAACAAATAGCTGAAAACAACAAAAAACAAAATGGCCAGTTAAAAATAACCCTAAATACAGATCCTAAAAAACTTGCAGAGCAAAAAAGAGCTTTAGAAGAAATCAAAAAAGTTTTAGAGGCTAATGGTGCTGCAAATGGATATGATGGAACACAAAACAACCAAGATGAAGCAAAGAAAAAAGCATTTGATGAAGCTCTAGCAAAAGCAAAAGCAGCTGGTGTTGTTATTACTGATACTGGCAATGAGTCTAAAAAAGCAGAGAGCTTAAAAACAAAAGTAACTGATGCTTTAAATGTATTTAATGGCAATAATGGTAACGATCAAATTAAAGTAGTAGTAGAGGCACAACAAGCATTTGAAGAAGCTGAAAAAACATTTTATGATAGTGTGTCTTTAAGAGCTAATACCCTTATAGAAAATCCTAAAAACTCTCTATCTTCAGCAGCTAAAGATATAATTTCTAGTATGAATGATAAAAATCTTCTTAAAAACAAGATAATACATCAAAACATGGTATCATTGATAAAAAATTCTTTAGTATCTTTCATCAAATCAAACGAAACCTCAATCCAATCAGCAACAAACGAAATAGGCAAAGTATCTAATCTAGATATGGTTAATTTCAGTAGTCAACTATCAACACAAACAAGACTTGCTAAACTAAGCAATCCATTCAATGAAGACTTAGCATTAGCATCTGCTATAAATAAACTAAGCAATGATAAATTTGCTGATAATGGTGATAGTGTATCATCTGTAATAAAATCATATACAGATAGATTTAACAATGACAACAATATATGGGCAAATGTTATAGGTGCAAAAGGTAAAGTAAAAGATAGTTCTAATCCAGAACTACATGGCTTTAGTATAGGTTATGATAGAGCATTTGATAACACAATAGTAGGTGGATATATGACTCTTGCTAAATCAAAAGCTGATTCTAGCCTAATCAACACAAAAGCAAGCAATTATCAATTTGGTCTATATGCTAGAACATATATAGACAATAGCGAAATAGATACAAGAGTATCATTTGGTAAAGCTAAAAACAAAATTGATAGATATGTAAAAAATGATGGTAATGTATTAACTCAAAACGGTAAATATGATACTGCATATACATCATTAGCAGTTGATTATGGTTATGTAATGAATCTAAGTGATAGCTTGTTTATGAAACCATTAGTAGGTTTAGATTATTCTCACTCTAAATCAAAAGCTTTCAAAGAAAGTGGAGATCTACCATTGTCATTTAATGGTGTTACTTCAAAATCTTTAAATGCTAAACTAGGTTTAGAATTTAGAAAATATGTAGACAATGGAAACTACTTATATATAACTCCAGGATTTGAAGCAGAAGTATACAAAGATGTAAAAGATCCTGTAGCTAGATTTATAGGTTCAAACAAAGACATCAAACTAAAAGCAGATGATAAAAAAGGAAGATTTGTTACACTTAAAACAGGTGCAGAATTAAAACTAACAGATGCTTTATCTACAAATGTTAACTTTGGCGTAAAAGCTAAATCAAAACAACAATACTTTGATGGAACTGTAGGACTTAAATACAAGTTCTAAGAATACAACTAAACCACAAACCACAACTCTAACCAAGGGTTGTGGTTAAAAACATACAAATTTATACCAAATATTTATCTTATTTTAATATGGGGGGGGGGTAAAATATAGTTTTTATATCTATTTATATATTAAATGATAGATATAATCTATATAAAAGGAGAAAAAATGAAAATTTCAAAGATTGCATGTAGCACATTATTAGGCACAATGATAGCTATAAATGCTTATGGTGATGGAACATCTGGATCATCTTTAGATGAAATAAAAAATATAGAAAAAAAGATACAAGATAGAAAACAAGAACTTAAAGAAGTCGCACAAAATAAAGATGGATATACTAAGAAATTTGAAGAAGAAAAACAAAAAGCTGAAGAAGAAAAACAAAAAGCTGAAAAAGAAAAACAAAAAGCTGAAGAGGCAAAAAAAGTTTTCGAAAAATTAAAAATAGAATTTGAAGGATTAAAAAAAGGAATAAAAAAAGGCCAACAATATCCAAAACTAAATTTAGAAGCATTGGATGATAAAATAACAGAACAAGACAAAATAATCACACAAAAACAAGAAATAATCACACAAAAACAAGAAATAATCACACAAAAACAAGAAATAGTAGAAAAAGCAGATAAAGCACTTAAAGCAAAAGAAAACTCAGAAGCAAGAGCTAAAATCATAGAAGATTTCAATAAAGAATTAGATGCAAAACTAGATCAAGCTAAAAAAGATAGAGCAAAAGTTATAGTTGCTGATAAAAGTTTGAAATTAAATAACAACGAAGCTCAAACAACATCATCTTTATTATCTGTTACTAATAATGAACAAGTTAATGATTTATTATTAAAAACTAAAGCTGATGATATAGCTATGTTAGGTAAAGTGATGAATAAATCTTTAGAAGATATTACCAGTGGCTTTAACAATATCGATACTATAGATGCTATAATATCAAATACCGGTTCAGCTATAAACTCAAGACTTGCTAAACTAAGCAATCCATTAAATGATGATCTAGCTTTAGCTTATGCTATAAAAAATCTAAGTGATAATAAATTTGCAGATAATGCAGATACTCTTTCAAGTGTAGTAAAAGAGTATACAAATAGATTTAACTATGACAGTAACCTATGGGGAAATATCATGGGTGGTAAAGCTAAATTAAAATCTCAAGCAAATACAAATACTTATGGATTTATGCTAGGTTATGATAAAGCATTTGATAATATGATAATTGGTGGATATGCTGGATATACTAATGCTAAGTCATCAAGCAATACACTAACAACCAAATCAGATAACTATCACTTTGGTGCTTATACTAGAATGTATATTGATCAAAACGAAATAGATGCTAAAGTATCTTATGGTAAAGGTAAAAACAAACTAGATAGAAAAGTAACTACAAACCCAGACTTTGATGCTAATGGTAAATATAATACTAAATTCTTTGATGCAAGTATTGATTATGGTTATATATTTGATACAAACAACAACTCTTTTATGAAACCAATGATTGGTTTAGAATATAGCCATGTAAGTACTAAAGGCTTTAAAGAAACTGGTAAAGTTCCTGTAAGCTTTAAAGGAACTACTGTAAAAACACTATCAGCTAAAGCAGCAGTAGAGTTTAGAAAATACATAGCAAACGGTAACTTCTTATACATAACTCCAGGTATACAAAAAGAGTTACGTAAAAGTATGAAAGATACAGAACTAGCATTTGTAAACTCAACAGAAAATATCAAATATGCATCTAAAAAAGATAAACATACATTCTTTACACTTAAAACAGGTGCAGAGATGAAACTAACTGATAATCTATCTACAAATATAAACTTTGGCGTAAAAGCTAAATCAGAATCAAAATACTACAATGGAACTGTAGGACTTTCTTATAAGTTTTAATTACACAAACCACAACTCTAACCAAGGGTTGTGGTTATCACACAATACATAAACAACACTAATCTTATAAAACATTATAAAACATACAAATTTATATCAAATATTTAGCTTATTTTAATAGGGGGGGGGGTAAAATATAGTTTTTATATCTATAAATGCATATTAAATATAGATATAATCTATATAAAAGGAGAAAAAATGAAAATTTCAAAGATTGCTAGTGCGACACTATTTGCTGTTGCATTAACACAAGGGGGATTTGCTCAGAGTGCTGAAGAACAGCGCGGGGATTATGAAGCAGAAAAATCAAAACTAGAAACATCTCAAAGATCAGAAAAGGAAATTTCATCTGCACTAAAAGAGCTTAAAAAATATGTAGATGATCTGAAAAATTATGATCCAGAAAAACACGATAATGGTAATGCAAAAATTATAGGCGAATTGATAGAACGAATTGATAGAGCCAGACAAGGGCTGATGCATGTAGGAGATATTAAATATGAAAATGGCAAGGACTATATAGAATATGATGATGGTAATGGTAATAAAGTCAAGCTTACAAAAGATGGAGAAAAAGTAGAGATTACGATAAAAGATCAACCGAGTCCTAAGAATTTTGCTTTAAATGGTGGGGCTACTAAGGATGATTTCAATACATTCTTTGCCAATAAACAAATCGTACTTGGTCTTATGGATGGTTTTATCAAAAAATTCCACGAAGCTGTTGAAGTAAGAGAAGATAAGGTTATTGAAAAAGAAAAAGACTATATCGATGAAATTAACAAAGATGGCACAAATGAATTTTTAAAAAAAGACACCGATGCTATAAAAAAAATATTAAGTGACCTGCCTAGAGAGCTAAAAGAGACTGCAGAAGCTCTTGGTACTAATTATAAGCTTAAAATAGGCAATAATAGTGCCAATAAAGAAGTAGAGATAACTATCAAAGATGCAGAACATGCAAAAGTACTTTATGATGCCATATCTGTATTGAACTCTCATGATGTAAAATTAGAAGATGCAAAAAAAGCAGCTAAAGCTCTTATGGATGCTGGAGTAAAACTAAAAGATAACAAAAACATTAACGATATCACTGATACTAGTAAAGTAAAAGAAGCTTTAGATATAAAAGATTTTAATACAGTTTATAATAATAAATTTGATGCTGATAAAAAAGTAAAAGATGCTGTGATAGCTCTTATTATAAGAGATGATTTGTATAAATTTAATCAAAATGATAAAATGATTAGTGTGATGTATACAAGTAGGGAAGAAAAAAAGAAACGACTCAAAAAAGCTCTTGAAGACCATAAAGATTTTATAAAAGAAGTTGAAGATAATAATAAAAAGAAAGGTAATGAATTAAAAATAACTCTAAAATCTACACCCAAAGAGCTTGTAGCGCAAAAAAGAGCTTTAGAAGAAATCGAAAAAGTTTTAAATGGTGCTGCAAATGGCTATGAAGCTTCAGCCAAGAATCCAGATGCTGAAAAGAAAAAAGCATTTGATGAAGCACTAGCAAAAGCAAAAGCAGCTGGTGTTGTTATTACTGGCGAAGAAGAAAAAAAAGCAGAGAAACTAAAAACAAAAGTAAAAGAAGCTAAAGAAAAAGTATCGGGCAACGATGATGAACACATCAGAAACATAGTAATTGAAGAAGAATATTTAGAAAATGCTGAACAAGCATATAATGATAGTTTAGATTTAAGAAAAGATGCCTTTACAAAAGACCCCAAAACCCCTCTGTCATCAATGGGTAAAGATGTTATCTCAATTATATTTGATATGGTAAATTCTAATGATGTGGCAGAAAAAGCTTTAATTTTAGACAAAAATTCTTTAGTATCTTTCATCAAATCAAACGAAGACTCAATCCAATCAGCAACAAACGAAATAGGCAAAGTATCTAATCTAGATATGGTTAATTTCAGTAATCAACTATCAACACAAACAAGACTTGCTAAATTAAGCAACCCATTCAATGAAGACTTAGCATTAGCATCTGCTATAAATAAACTAAGCAATGATAAATTTGCTGATAATGGTGATAGTGTATCATCTGTAATAAAATCATATACAGATAGATTTAACAATGACAACAATATATGGGCAAACGTTATAGGTGCAAAAGGTAAAGTAAAAGATAGTTCTAATCCAGAACTACATGGCTTTAGTATAGGTTATGATAGAGCATTTGATAACACAATAGTGGGTGGATATATGACTCTTGCTAAATCAAAAGCTGATTCTAAACTAATCAACACAAAAGCAAGCAATTATCAATTTGGTCTATATGCTAGAACATATATAGACAATAGCGAAATAGATACAAGAGTATCATTTGGTAAAGCTAAAAACAAATTAAGTAGAAATGTTATACTTAATGGCAAAATGCTAACCCAAGATGGTAAATATGATACTGCATATACATCATTTGCAGTTGATTATGGTTATGTAATGAATCTAAGCGATAGCTTATTTATGAAACCATTAGTAGGACTTGATTATTCTCACTCTAAATCAAAAGCTTTCAAAGAAAGTGGAGATCTACCATTGTCATTTAATGGTGTTACTTCAAAATCTTTAAATGCTAAACTAGGTTTAGAATTTAGAAAATATGTAGACAATGGAAACTACTTATATATAACTCCAGGATTTGAAGCAGAAGTATACAAAGATGTAAAAGATCCTGTAGCTAGATTTATAGGTTCAAACAAAGACATCAAACTAAAAGCAGATGATAAAAAAGGAAGATTTGTTACACTTAAAACAGGTGCAGAATTAAAACTAACAGATGCTTTATCTACAAATGTTAACTTTGGCGTAAAAGCTAAATCAAAACAACAATACTTTGATGGAACTGTAGGACTTAAATACAAGTTCTAAGAACACAACTAAACTACAAACCACAACTCTAACCAAGGGTTGTGGTTAAAAACATACAAATTTATATCAAATATTTATCTTATTTTAATATGGGGGGGGGTAAAATACCTAGCTAAATTTATTTAAGGAGAAAAAATGAAAATTTCAATGATTGCTAGTGCAACTATTATAGGTGCAATGATGACAATAAATGCTTATGGTGGTTCATCTTTGGATGAAATAAATAATGCACAAAAAGAAAAATCAGACTTTATAAAAAAACTAGAAGAAGTTAGTAAAGATGGATTTCTTGAAAACCTTAAACAAGAACAATTAAAAAAACAACAAGAAAAAGAACAAGCCCAACAACAAAAAACAGCAGCAGAACGAGCAAGAGATGAAGCCAATAAAGCAAAAACAGCAGCAGAACAAGCAAGAGATGAAGCCAATAAAGCAAAAACAGCAGCAGAACAAGCAAGAGATGAAGCCAATAAAGCAAAAACAGCAGCAGAACAAGCAAGAGATGAAGCCAATAAAGCAAAAACAGCAGCAGAACAAGCAAGAGATGAAGCCAATACTGCAAAAGAGCAAGCCAAACAATCTCTAGAAACTGCAAAACAAGAAAAACAACAAGCACAACAAGCACGACAAGCAGCAGAACGAGCAAAAAAAGAAGCAGAACAACAAAAAACAGAAGCTGAAGGACAAGCATTTGGCAATAGTGGAAAAACAAAAGAATTAAATGAAATAATTGAAAAAGATAATGTATTGGGAGACACCTTTCAAAAATTAAGTAGTAACAATTTTAAAGGCTCTAAACAAGATCTTGAAAAAGCTATTGAAGTTTTTAATGATAGTAAATATCTTGATTATAAATTAGTTGAATTATATCAAGATTCAGCTGGCAATCAAAATGAACAAAAATTATGTATCCGAACATTTAAAACGAAAGTATCTTGCATTTAAAATGATAGTAAGTCAAATATCATATAAAACTACTATCATTTTAAACACCTTTTAAAACCTTTTTAAAAATCATTTTATAGGTATTATATTTCTCATAAGTCCAACAAACATACCTACTATTTTATATTCATATTCTTTAAGTCTTATAGGAGTATAGCTTGGATTATAAGATACAAGCATTAGCTCATCTTTTTGCTTATAACACTCTTTTATAACTAAGCCATCATCAGTATTTACAGCATAGATATTACCATCTTTAAAAGGCATTGCTTTACCTATAACACATAAATCGCCATCGCATATATGTGGTTGCATACTATCTCCCATAGCTGATATTATATCTACCTCATACATATCACCACGATTACCCTTACCAAAGTGCTTTAATATCTTTTTATCCATTACCACCTCTTCAAACTCTTCATCATCATTATATCCACCTCCACCAAGACTAGCTTTTACATTAAACATCTTTAGTGTCTTATATCTTTTTTCTGACCCACTGAGGCTATCTCCGTCTTGATTATAAAAGAATAAATTTATAGATATGTTCCGCTTTGATAAGAAGTCCATTATCTCTTTATAAGGGATAGTATTTCTAAACTTCATTTGAGCATAAGAGTTTGGGCTTATACCAAGCTCCCTAGCCACATCAGCATCTTTTATATTCTTTCTACCTTCGGTGGCTAGTATATCTTTAAGTCTTTCATTTATCTCATTCATATTCATTGTAATACCTTTAAATTTTATAATGAATTTAAACATATTTTCAAATAATATCTAAAAATATTACAATTTGTAATGATACTAAAAATTCATAATAAGCAATTCTTTGTTGATTTTATTTGTTTTAGCATTAAGTGTATATCTTATGTTTAGCTCTTTGATTATAAAATCACTATAAAGCTCTCTTACTAAGTCGCAATCATTATAAGAAAGTATAAATTTAGCATTTATATTGTTTAACATATAAGATAAATTTTTATGATCTGCTATATTAAAATCTTTTGGTGTTTTATAATAGCTTTCAGTACCCACATACGGCGGGTCTAAATAAAACAAAGTATCGTTGCTGTCATACTCTTTTATTAATCTTTCATAACTCATATTTTCTATGACGGCACGTTTAAGCTTTCTTGACTGCAATGTAAAATCCCGATAAATGTTTTTAGAATTTCTACCCTTACACATAGCAAAGTTATTGCCCTTAGCCCCAAAACTAAGACTTATAAGATAAAAGTAAAAAGCTGCCCTTTGTATGTTGTTTCTTGGTTTTATTTTTTTGTCTTTTATGAGATAAAAAATCTCTCTACTTCTTAGCATGTTATTAAGCTCTACACTTAGGCTTTGTGGTCTAGTTTTTATTACCCTGTGTAAATTTATAAGTTCACCATTGATGTCATTAACGACTTCAATTTTTGATGGTTCTTTTTGATAAAACACAGATAAAGCTCCACCAAAAACTTCTACATACTTATCGTGCTTAGGCATTAAAGCTATTATGTCTTTTGCTAGCTTACTTTTGCCGCCTACCCAGCCAAATGCTGCTTTTGTTGTTTGCATACAAACTCCTTACAAAATAAAATATTTTTGCTTGTTTATAAGAAGTTTTGCTATTATTGCTTTGCTTGTTTATAAGAGGGGGCTTTTATGCTCCTAACCCTCAAACTCAACATCTATAAAGTAACCACTAGTGCTTAGATTATGCCTTACGCTTTTTATGCTAAATTCTATATTATCTACACCACTAGCACCTTTAAAACTTATCTTTCCACCAGCTCTTAGCTCTCTACCAAGCAAGGAACAACTCCCGCTAAGCCCGCCACGCTGTAACTCATTTAGCTTTGACTCTCCCATCTTTAAAGCCTCGCTGTCAGCCTTTGGTTCTGGTATTTGCATTTTATATACTTGTTTACCTTTGCCTACTTTTACTTCATTGTCTTTACCGCTCTTGTTATCATGCCATCCTACCACTACACTATCATAGCTATGCCTGTTTGCCTCTGTTATGATTAGACTCGCACACTCACTCAAAGACACTACAAATCTAGGCAAACTCTCATTTTTTGCACTCACACCAGCACCGTTAAGAGCCTTGGCTTTACCTTCTTTTGAAGTGATTATAATAGTATTGTTTTTAATACCCATAAGATAACCAAGTTCAGATGAAAGAGTATATAAAAACTCTATATCAGACACATTGTTTTGAAGTTTTGACAGTACCGGTATATCAGCACCCACACCTTTAAAATTAAGCTTATTCTCATCAGCTATCTTCTTTGCTATGCTAAAAAGTGTCGTGTTTTCCCAAGTCCTTCTTTTAGCCTCTTTTTGCTTACTAGCAAAATTTACAGCAGTAGCTCTTACCTCTGTTGTGTTTGCTTTATAGTCCTTTGCGACTGTTTGAACACTAAATTTACCACAATGATAAAGCCTGTCTACATAACCAAGCCAAAGCTCCAAATTATCCCCAAAAAATGGCTTTTTATAAAGTCCATTCACAACAAAGCTTATCTCATCGCTTTTATCACCTTCTTTGTCATCATAGCTTAGATTTATTAGATTAGCCCTTATCTTTGCAGTTACATCAGCTCCATTAGCAAGTAGCTTAAAATCACCAACATTTACCACAAGGCACTCTCCGTTTGCTTTGTTTCTTCTTTTATTTCTGGCAAAAGCACGTTATCCCCAGCACTTAGCACATATTTTAGCTTTGTATTTAGTTCAAGCACCATTTCAAAAAACCTAAGATGCCCATAATAAGCCTGCACCACACTATCAAGCCTATCTCCATCTTTTGCTATATATATCTTCATTCATAATCCCTTACAAGTTCTAAGCTAAAGCTTTGTGTAAAAAACAATCCATTATCAGTAAAGATAGACTGATTTTCATTTATACTCATTATTGCAAACCTACCTAGATACTTACCATATCCGGTTACAAGTATATGGCTCTTACCGCTATCAGCTAACTCATAAAGCTTTTTAAGACCACTTTGTTTATCTCTTTTATAGGGTAGAGTTTTACCTTCTATCGTTATGCTTTGACTTTGCAAAGTTTGCCTAAAGAAGGCAGGATTGTTATTTATCCTTTCATTTTTACTTATGCCAAACTCACTTTGCAAAGCAATGCTATTTGTCTGGTCCCAGTTAAATTTAAAATCTCCAAGACTTAATACCATTTTTTTACCCCACTATGCTTGTATTTTTTTCATTCATAGCCTCAAACTTTAAAGCCCTTTTAACACTTATTAAAACAGCCTTTTCAAACTCTGCCATATCAAACTTACCATCACTTGTAGCTATGTTTATACCACCATTAAAGCTTATGTTTATAGCTTGATTTACTGCATTCATAGCCTTAGTTGCAAATGTTTCAGCTTTTTTAGGTTCTTTTTCTTTTTGATACCAGGGCTTAAACTCTTTATTTTTATTTACTAATGGTTCTTGATCTGATATTTGTTTTGTTGTATCATCATTACCAAAACCAAAAAAGCTTTTTGTGCCACTCCAAACACTACCTATATTATCAGTTACTGTTTTTAAAGTATCACTAACCCAGCTAAACTTATCACTAAACCAATCAAACAAGCCACCAAACACACCTTCAAACCAAGAAGCCACAGAGCTAAAAGCACCTTTTATATCATCAAACATAGAGCTAAATAAACCAGCTACACTACCAAAAACACCACTAATTACATTTGCTGTAGGGCTAAATGCAGATGAAACAAAGCCTACAACCTTGTTAAATAAGCTCTTTATACTTTCAACTAGACCACCAAAGGTACTTTTAGCCCAAGACACAAATTTATTAAAATATATCTTAACTTTATCCCAATTAGCTATCAAAAAAGCAGCCGCCATACCTATACCAACAACAATCGCTCCGATACCTGTAGAAATAAGAGCTATTTTTAATATTTTCATAGCACCAGCACCAGCAAGCACACCAGTGCGAAGTATGGCAAAAGAAGCAGTCAAAGCCTTATTAGCAACATTGTAAGCACTTGTTAAAACTATAGCAGCCTTTAATCTAAGCCCAGCTATCATCATTGCTATATTTTGAGATCTGATAGCTAGAACAAGTTTACCAAGCCCACTAAATAAAAGTGATGATGCTATTTTTAATAACCTAAAAGTATTCATCGCTCTAAGACTAGCCACGCTAACACCCATCATCAAAAAACCAATAGTAGGAAGCACAACACTAAAACTTATAAAGCCAACTACTGCATAAGATATAATCTTTGCAAGTGTTTTATGTTTTTCAATAAAACTATTTATCCAAACACCTACTTTTGTAAGTCCTTGAGTTAATGACCTTATTGATGGCAACAATAACTCACTTATATTTATAGCTATACCACTAAAAACAGACCCAAGTGCTTTAAAATCACCCATTGCTGTATCGTTTTGATCTTTTGCTATCTTTTTAGCCGACCCTTGTGACTTTTTTAACTGTGCTTCATAGTCTCTTAGGTTTTTAGACCCTTGTTTTAAAAGAGCAGTTGCTCCACCAATTGCTTCCATTCCAAAAAGATTTTTTATAACTTCTGATTTTTCACTTTCGCTCATCAAAGCCATTCTATTGTTTAATTCGCCGATGATAGTTATCATATCTTTCATTTTTCCATCAGCGGTAGTAGTTGATACGCCAAGCTCTTCAAGTATTTTTCTTGCCTCACTCGGTGGTGCTGCCATTCTTGCATACATACTTCTTAGCGTTGTTCCTGCCATACTGCCTTGTATGCCAACATCCCCAAGCTTTGCACTAAGTGCTGCGACTTCTTCAATTGATGCCCCAAGACCACTAGCAACTGGAGCTACATATTTCATAGTATCACCAAGCATAGTAGTATCAACATTTGCACTACTCATAGCCTTTGACATTACATCAGCCACACGACCCATCTCGCTAGCTTTAAGACCAAATCCTGTTAAGATGTTTGAGGCTATATCAGATGTAGTAGCTAGATCTGTTGCTCCTGCACTTGCAAGTGCTAAAAGACCTGGCATAGCTTGCACGGTTTCATTAGCTTTAAAACCAGCCATAGACAAAAACTGCATACCTTCTGCTACCTCCTGAGCTGAAAAGGTAGTAGAAGCACCAAGATCTTTAGCTGTTTGTTTTAGCTTTTCAAACTCATCAGTATTTGCACCAGATAATGCCTTTACTCTAGCCATATCGTTTTCAAATTCAGCACCTAATTTTATAGGCATAACAACAGAAGCTCCAAGTGCTAGCTTTTCGGCTATACTTGATTTAAAGTTAGACATTTTGCTTTCTAAGCCATCTATTTTTATATTGCTTAGTTTTACTTTGTTTAAAATGCTATTTAGCTTTTTTGCTTTTTCTCCTGCACTATCTATAGCCTTTTGTAGTTTATTAAAGCTATTCTCACCAAGTTTTACAGAACTTAAACCTTTAAGTGCTAAGCCAATAGATATGCCAATTAGTGCATTTTGCATTTTAATTCCTTTTTTTGTTATAATGTGCCTATGAAAAATTTAGATGAAACAACACAATTAAATTTATATATAGCTATAAGCTTTACTATAATATTTATAGCATTATTCATAAACGTTCCTTTTGCACCGAAAGATGAGCTTTTTATTAAATCTCTAGCTACATTTTTTGTGTCTGTTTTGGTGTATCTATTCTTATCACCTATACTTATTTTTTGCTTTGCAACCTTTAAAGAGATTGTTTTACCTATACTAGGCTTTTTTACAAAAAAACTATTTAGTAAAAACAAAGCAAAACAAGAATATTATACTTACAAAGACATATAGCTTACTTTTTTACTTAGCAGATGAGCCAAGCTCATCTTTGCGACTTATTACTTCGGCGGTTGCTTTGCAACATCGCCTTGCCTTGCGAGCCTACAAACGATAAGCAGTTATCGTTTGTTTAAAGGCTCTCACCCACCTAAAGCACAACGTTGCTTTAGACAACGCCGTATTTTAGATATTTATGTCGTTTGCTTAATGCTTCTCATTAATCTCTTCACAAATCTTTACAAACTCACTAAATTCATCATAAGACATATTATTTATCTCTTCATAACCAAAGTGAAGTGTATAAGCCACAAGGGCTATAGCTTCTAAGCTACAACCCCTGCCACGCCTAAAAAATCCTGCACCACTTTTTGTATAGCATTAAAATCTTGCATATCAAGCTCATCAATCTCTTTTTCTGTCATATTCGCACACACAGCACATATTTTAATAGACTGTTCTATTTCACTTTTAGAATCATTACTTGCCATTCTTACAGCTCGTACTGTTGGAGCACAAACTTCTATCTCTTCGCCTTTTACTTCTAATTTAACTGTTGTTTTTCTCATTTGTTGTCCTTTTTTACTTACTTCTGCGGTGAAAGCCGTTTATAAATGCCAACTGCTTGGCATTTATAGGCTTGTAACCAAGGGTGATATTGCTCTGCAATCACCCGCGGAGAGCAACATCGCCTTGCCTTAACGCTTCTAACTTCGGCGGTTGCTTTGCAACATCGCCTTGCCTTGCGAAGCTAAAAACGACAAGCAGTTGTCGTTTTTTTAACGCTTCTCATTCTCCTAAATTTGCTCTTACATCAGCCATATAATCAACCCCACCAACAACACAAATCATATTTTCTACATCTTTTAGTATTAGTTGTGTATTGTCTATTTTTAGATCTATAAAATGAGCTGACATCTTTGCTGTTATTTCAAGTTCTTTTCCACTCTCAAGCTCTGTTATCTCATAGCTTTTAAAATCACCTGTAATTGCCAAAGATAGTGGTGCTTTCTTTTCTTTTCCGCTTTCATATATAGATGCTTTAAACAGTAAAGGCACTCTGTTTTTAAACACATTAATGCCAAGTGCATTAAACTCGTTTTTATCTATTTTATTTATAGTAAACTCAATCTCTGTTGCCTTTAATACACCCATTGAATACTCAGCACTCAAAGCACCTTTAGTTTCTAGTGTTTCAAACTCTATGGTTGGAAGCTTTAGCTTTTTGGTTACTCCTAGGTAACCTTGCCCATCAACATACACATTAGCTTCTTGAACTATTTGAGGTATTTGTCTTTTTGCCATCATTTATTCCTTATTTATCTTTACTTCGCAGGTGAATAAAATTCACCTTTACGATGAAGGGCTAAAGCCCTTTCAAAACCCCTAAAGGACTGTGATACGATTTGTTTCACAAATCTTAATCACACCAAGTAAGGTTTTTACTTCGCAGGTGTAGCTAAACCACACCTTACAGCCTTACTTCAAATCTTCCAATAACAACTTAGAGTAGCTATCCACATAGATAAAATCTAGTGTTAGCTGTTTTACTATAGGGTTGTTTTGCATTCTAACATCAAGATAAAACTTACCAGCAGTTACTGTTGCATCTGTGTTTTTCTCACTCCAAGATAGCTCAAAGCCAAGCAAGACCTTAGCACCAACTAGTGATCTTAAAAGCTCTTCTACACTTCTTTTAGCATGATATAACTCACTGGCTTTTCTATCTATTGCAAAAAGCACACCTTTTTGAGCTGCTTCACTTATGCGATCAAATATCCTAACTCTTGCTAAATCTTGCCATATCGTATCTATATCACTTGTTTCACCGCCCCAAGCACGAAAGCCTTGCTCTCTTATCACAGTTGAGATTTTTGCCCCACGAAGCTCATCAGCCGTGCAGGTTTCGCCTAGTTCAAAGTCTATATCAACTTCGGTGCCAAACACACCACCCATTACTCTGTTTGAGTAGCTATCACTATAACCAAACTCACTTTGTCCATCAACATAAGCTATCATCCCAGCAATGCGAGCTGATTGTGGAGTATATTCATACTGATTATTCTCCTCATCCCAAGTTTTTACGTTTGGATAAGCAGCTATTAGCCTTCTTGTTCCAAAAGCACCCATTTTACCTATAGCCTCACTTGCACTATTTGCTTTTATATCTACTATACCAGTAGCTTTTAGCTTTTTAGCCGTGCTTTCAATTTCGCCCTTAATAGCGTCTTCGTGACTAAATCCAGGTGCTATTATGATATTTGGTCTATAAGCTGTTTTAGCCTTTGCATTCTTAAAGTTATTTATAGCTTGTTTGCAAGCAGTTATTTCATCGGTGGTGTCTTCATCATCATCTTTGCTAAAAACAGATAAGATGATTTGAGTATTTACTGCTTGATCGTCAATTGCTTTTAAAGCCTTATAGATACTACCTTTTTTAAAAGTTTGTGAGCTTGATTTTTTCTGCTCGTACTTTTCATCAAGTGCCTCAAGTGCCTTTTTGGTTGTCATATAAAAATGTATCCCATCTTCTAGCACTTCCTCATATCCTGCTATGCCTATAGGTGTAGTACTTTCTACTGCTATAGGTCTTGCCGCCTCGGCACTTATGGTTACATTTACACCATATTTTGCTGCCATAATTCACTCCTTTTATTAAATTTCATATTTAAATTTGTGATAAAATCTACAACTATAATAAAATAGCTTAGACTTAAATTTTCCAACCCCTAAAGATAAAAGAGCTTTCAAAAGCATATCATCAGCGTATTTAAAGCTTATATCTTTTAACGTATCATTTTTGATTGTTCCATCAGCTACATCACATAAATAATCATGTACGACAATAGCCGATAAATACTCAGGACTATTTGGAGGAAAGAAACACCATAAAATTCTAGGTATGTTTGCCCCATTTGTTTTATAACCTTTTGGTATCTTTACACCATCAAAGATAAAGTCCTGCATAAGTTCAAACTTGTCTTTACTAAAAGGCTTAACGATTACACGCTTTATATCTTTCATATCTATTTACTCGCTTTTGGTAGTTCTAATTTTGGTAAGTCTTCTAAAAGTTCATCAATCTTTATCGTATTAGGGTCTTGATTTCCTTTTTCAGCTAAAAACATATACCCAGCCTTCCACACCTTAGCCTTCCACACACCAAATGCTTTACCTTCTTCTTGAAAATCATTTTCATACCCAGCATAAGAGCTTGCACTTAAAATATTATCATAGCCATGCTCTTGTGCTTTCTTATCTAAGTGCTTTTGAACTTTTTCTTTAAATTCATTTATAAGCTTTTCTTTTGTGATAGGATTTTTAACCCATTTTTTGCCGTCCCAATGACTATCATCAAACGGCTCTAATTCTGTATATTCATTCTCATCAAAATCGAGTATTTCAACTTGTACCCGCTCTTGTGTTTGTGTGTGAAAAAGAGTCTTACCTCTTAAGTCCTTCTTATAAACCCACTCATTGTCATTAAAACATACAGCAAAGCCGTCCTTGCTATCTAATGGTCTTATCTCAGTAGCGTTCGCCGGTATAAGATAAACGCCCTCCTCAAGTGGGCTTAGTTCTGCTTCATTTTCGTATAAGTACTCTTTTGTATCTCCATTATAGTTATATACTTTCATTATATGTCCTTAATATTTAATTAACCAATATATTGCATAGTTTTGTGGTCGTGTTTCTACCCCACCTTCTGCAGTATCATCACTATCAGTTTTTGCTGACCCTTGTTGTGAGCCAAAGTGTAAAAGCACTTGTCTATAATTATTATTACTTCTAAAACTATTCCAATAATAATTTTGGTCTCTAGTATCCGCCACAGGTATTCTATGTTTATGTTTTTTAAACTCGTCCGATTGTTTTGTACCTAAACTTGCAGCATTCCCTCCAACACCACGCAAAAATATACCTCTAAAATCTGGAAGATTAAAGTTACTTCCACTTCCACCATAAGTTGTGCCTATGGCATGATAAAGTTTTGAGTAGGTAGATTTGCTCAGACTTGACCCATCACAGTGCAAAAACCCATCTGGCTTATTTGATAATGAGCCAGCAAATGCTATAACAGTTCCAGCCGGAACTCCACTATCGCTTAACTCGCTCTTAGTTGCATATTTGCTATTGCTTTCGCTTTTAGTGGTGTATCTTTCATCACTTTCACTTTTGCTATATATACTTATCGCATTTCTAAAATTACTTATACTTGATTTAAATATTAAGCCGTCGCTGTTCATATAAGGTATGTAACTAGAACTATTCATACCACTATCACTGCTTTTAGTCATTTGAAATTGATATGCTTTTAGATGTGAGTTACTGTTATATTTTGCTATCTTATAAGCATTTGGGCTATCTGTTGTGTCAGAATTCTTTACAAAACGGCTATCACTTTCACTTTTAGTATAGCTTCTGCTGTTATCTGCTTTATTGTTTAATTCACTCTTAGTTGCATAAGTGCTACTAGCATCTACTTTTGTAAGATAAGAAGATAAGGCTGAGCTTAGTGCGAATTTACTATTTGATTCTTGTTTTGTGTAAGCATCTATTGTATCTGTTTTTTTAAGATATCTTTGTTCTGCTGTTTCTGTTTTTAAAAATAACTCATCTGTTTTTGTTTTTGTATAATATTCAGCACTTACCCATTTTCTAGTGGCTAAAACTACATTATTATCAACTACTAGATTTATTAAGTTTGTATTTGAAACTTGAATTTTAAAGCTTATGGTTATATCTTTTGCACTTCCTTCATCAAGTAAAGGCTTATAGCTTTCAGCTACCTTTGCTATGGCAAATAAACTACCATCATCACAAAATATACCAGCTTCTCTTATATAAAAGCCTCCAATACTAGCATTTATAACGCCCTCTACATCAAGTATATGATTATCTTGTACGTTTATAGTTATTGCATTTATGCTAAATCTATGTTTCTCATTTTGCAAAGATGTCATATCTTGGTTTATTTCGCCTTGTCCGTCTCCTACTGCCATATGTGTAAGCTGTATAGTGTTGTTATTTGATGTTGCTTGTATTAGCTTACTAAGCCCAACATTAGTTATCATTGTGCCACTCATTCAAGCTCTCCTTTTAAATTTATTATTTGTATATTTATGATCTCAGCTAGTTTTGCATAAGCCCCTATAAAGTAGTTGTCTTTTGTGCTTATATTCTTAATTGATGTTGGATATATCTTTATCTCTTCAGCCGTTGATACAAGGCACCCTGTATTTAAATTTGTATTTATGCCTAATTTTATTGTTGCCCCATCAAAAACCGAACGCACATTTTTATATGTGTTTGCTACCTCATCTACTTTTTGAAGCTCGTTAAATTTAACGCCTTTATTACCGGTATCAATTTCTAATTTAAAATGGAATGGCTCACCATCATACTCAAACCATTCAAGTGGCTTTGCACCAGCATAAGACGCTTTAAGAGCCTTAGCCAAACCATAAAATGTTCCTGAATAAAGATGAATTTCAAAAGCATTAGCAACCATCTTTCTAGCTTCATCTACACTAAGCCCATCTATATCCACATCAAAAGAGACAGCTAAATGCTTTAACAATCTCTCATCACAGCTCTTAGCTAGTATATTTATGGTGCTTACATCAAGTTCATCTATTTTTATTCCAAAAAGTTCATCTATCTTTTTATCTAAGTTTTGCTTGTGCTTTGGTAGTATGCTCATAGCTTAGCCCTTGTATAACTTAGTTCATAATTTATCCTAACAAAGCTATCATCACTTATCTTTATATCAGCACTAGGTTCGCTTAAATTTACCCTATAAACCCCACTTGTATGCAAGATTTTATATACATAGCTAAGATTTAAATCCTCTCCTAAAGACAGGCTTTTCTTATTCTCTTTTATGTTTTTGTCTATTTCGTCTTGCATAAACATATCATGTAGCTCAAGCTCTGCTCTTATAGTTATCTCGTTTATAGTTGCATTTTTTACCACTACATTATCAGTTAACGGTCTTCTTCTTTCAGCGTTTAAATATGTTGCCACCTCTTCCCTTGTGTTTTCGCTCATATCTGTTGTTTTTAAAAACACATTTACAACCCCAGCCCCACCATTACTTACACTTACTTCCTCTACTTTTGGTGTAGCTGACATAGCTTGATAGATATATGCTTTCTTAGCACCAGCTGTGCTAAATCGTTCAAGTGATAGTATTGCCCGTTCTCTTAATCTCTCATCATTCTCTGCATCTGTCCCACCATCAAATCCGCTTAATTGCTTTGCTTTTAGTACAAATGGAAAAGGTGTTTGGATAAATTCGCACTTTACTTTGCTTTCTTTAACAAACTCATTAAGTATCATCTTGCCTTCGGCTTCTAACTCGCCTTTTGCAATAATTACATCATCTTTTAACATTGCTTTTTTGGCATCATCACTTACTAGTATTGTGCCTTTTGGGATTAATGTGTTGCTTTCTCTTGTGCTTGATAGTGTAAATTTAACACTAGAGTGAGGCTTTTCTCCTTTTAGTCTCTCTATACCATAGATAGCTACAACATTATCCAAATCACTTTCTTTAGCAAACCCAAGAAGCATTGATTTTACAGCTTCGTTTATTCTAGCTCTAAGCAATAACTCTCTATATGCAATAACTTCAAGCAATGCAGCAAATCTATCACTTTCAAGCAGTTCTATCTCATCATCGTTTAAATAGCTTTTAAAAAGCTTTTTAACATCGTTTAAAACACTATTAAAATCAAGCTCTTCTATCATCTTTGGTGCTGGTAATTTTTTTAAAAAGCTCATATATTTACTCCTATCTCACCGCCACCAACAAGCATTATTTTAAAGCTTAGTTTGTAATCTTTTGCACTTACTAGTCTAACTTCATCTATCTTTACACGCTTTTCCCATTTTTCAACAGCCTCTATAACATAGCAAGCAAGATCAGCCCTAAACACATCATCTACTTTCTTATCCACAAGCTCATAAATCTTGCTACCATACTCAGGCAACATAACCCTTGCCCCAAGTGGCGTAAGCAAAATATCTTTTATGCTCTCTTCTATACTTGCTAAATGTTTCAAATGTATTCCTTTTTTTAAACTACTTCGGCGGTTGCTTTGCAACATCGCCTTGCCTTGCGAAGCTACAAACGATAAGCAGTTATCGTTTTTTTAACGCTTCTCATCGTGGTAAACTTGTGCCTCCATCACTATCGCTGTGGCTATGTCCTGTAAGATCACCTTTTATATCTGTTATATTCCCAGATACATTTAAATTACCATTAAGTCTCATATCGCCTGTAAAACTTATGCTATGACTTTTTAAAGTAGTATTTTGTGCTGTTGCATTAATGTTTTTTGCATTAAGATCTACATTAACACATTTTATATTTATCTGCTTTGGCGAACTTATCGTAAGTGTGCTTGAAGCTGTGTTGTAACTCATCTTTATACCATCTTCAAACACAAAAAGCTGTTCTTTTGTGTCTACACCAGGTGCTTCGTGAGCTGTTTGATAGATAGATCTAAGCACAACACCAGCATTTAAACTACCCCTAATAGGCAAAACAACAACTTGTTCTCCAACCCTAGTTGGCACAAAACCACAAGCAAATTCATTTGCCATTTGAATTACTGGTAAAAAGTCAGTCACCATAGAGCCAATGCTTACCCTTGCTCTATCGTCCTTTACTTCACTAATAATGCCTACTTCTATAAAGTCCACTTCCTACACCTTTTTCTTAAAAAAATCAGTAACTATATCTCTTATAAATATAAGTCCATCACTACCCATCCAAGCACCAAAACCACAAAGGCTAAGACTTAGTCTCGTGTTATGAAAATTAAAAAAACTTATTTCATAAACAATATATGCTACAAAACAACCTTCAAAAACCCTATTTAAAAAGCCCCTAAAGCTTTTATTTGGGTTATGTAAAAAACTCACACTAGAACCCATCAAGCCAACCATCACGATATAAAAAAGATAGCTAAGCTCCATACTAAAACCTAAAAATGCTTAAAAGTCTTGCAGGGCTAAAAAACCCATTAAAAACCCCAATTGTCAAAGCCCAAGCAGTCATAGCTATATCTTTGTTGTAAAATAACCACTCATAAAATGTATATGAAAAGATACTTAATGCAAATACTGCAATTGCCCCAGCTAATAAAATAAATGCCTTTTTCATTCACCAACTCCTAAACACTCTTTTAAAAGCCTTTCACACTCTAAAAGATAAAGCATTATTTGTTTGTGGCTTTCAAAGCTTCCATTATTTTGTGGTTTTTGTGGCATACTAGATTGGCACTTGATAGGCACATAAACATCTTTGTATATATATCTTGGCTCTATGTTTTTTACGTCGTTTGCACAACCACTTAAAATAAGCACAAGTAAAAAACATATAAGCATTAATTTATTCATTAAATAGCTCCTTATAGGCTTTTAGCTCAGCCTTACAACTATCATCTTTTATATAGATTTTTTGCACTCTTTGCTCGTTTTTACTTATCTTATTTTCTTGTTTTATCTCATTTTCTTTTATAGCCTTGTTTTGTATAGATATAAGTGCATTGCAAGCACTTAGATTGCTTGATAAGTTTATTAACTCATTTCTTAAACCACTCGCTTGCTTTTCTAACTCACTATTTTCATCTTTTAAATTTGCTATTTTTACATTTTGGCAAAGAACTACGATCATAAGAACAACAGCACAAACCACAGGCATATTAAGCATCTTTGAGCTAATAAATTTAAACAAAAAACCCATCACACACCCTTGTTGTTTGATATAACAACTATAAAATCATTATCTTTTGCAAGACCTATGAGCTTATTTAGTGTTTCTTTACTGTGATATATGCCATTATCATCATAGCTACTACCCACTAAAACACAGCCTAATGTATCATCTGCAAAGTTACCGGAGTGTATTAGTATTCTTCTTTCTTTAGATACCAGCTCATTATATAAAAGTGGTAGTTTTTTATTAAATTTAGGCGAATAAGACCAAGTAGCCCCATACTCTCCAGCCGGTATTCTTTTATCTTGATTTGCTTTTATAGTGTCAGCTCCGGCTGGTTCTAATGTATATCCTTTTAAAATAGGCTTATCATCACTTGCTAAAACAAACTCACCAAGTGTGCCGTCATCTATATTTTTAAAGCGTTTTATGTATAGTTTTTTCATATTTTCACCATTTTTTTGCTGTGCATTGTATGCTTTTTCTATTCTCAAAATCTATTACAGTTTTTTGCAAAAAAATTTTGCTAAAAAACTGTAATAAAATTTTTTGCTAGATTCTTGTTGTGTTTTTTATACATAATTACGGCAAAAAAAGGTTTTTAATGATAGAAACATACGAACAAGAGCTAATACAAACTATAAAAGAAGTTCATCCAAATACTTCTCCTTATATGGGCGAGTTTGACAACAAAGAAGAGCTAGAACTTTTAGTAAAAGGTCTAGAAGCCTATGTCTTTGTTGAGTTTGTAAGTGAAAGATATATAAATCCGGTATCAAGAAGTGTTATATACAATATACATATATTTACATCTTCATCATCAAAAACACAAAAATACAGACAAAATAACAGATATGCTGGTCTTTTATTGTGTGAAAAAATAGATGAAAAGCTTAGAAACTCTGTCTTATGTAATGAATTTAGATTACAACCAAAAAGCCTAAAGGTATCTCTTAACGAGATTACCCAGTATGGATATACGCACATTTTAACAAGAGAGATAGAAAGTGAACTCTTGGAAAAAGATGAATTTTTACTAGATGATAACGAACTTTCAGAACAAAACGAATTTTTTAACAAAGGAATAATATGAGATTTGGCACAGACTTGATTGCTTTAAAGCAAGATAGTGGCGAGTTAGTAGAAATTTTACTTGCCGTTGTTGGCGAGTGGAAAGGTCATCCGCAAGGAACTTTTCGTGTAGATATTGCAGATATTGAAAAGATGAAGATTAATTTTGATAGCAAGAAAATAGATCTTGTTGTTGATTATGAACATCAAACACTTATGGGGGTAGAAGCCCCTGCGGCTGGATGGATAAAATCTTTAAATATCAAAGACAACTCGCTTTATGGCATGGTTGAGTGGACAAAAAGAGCCAAAGAATACATTAAAAACGGCGAATATAAATATTTAAGCCCGGTTTTTAACTTTGCAGCTGTAGATAAAAAAACTGGTGCTTGGATTGGTTGTGAGCTTGAAAGTGTAGCACTTACAAATACACCTTTTTTAGATGAGCTAAAAGAGGTTAGAGCAAATAAAAATTTTATTTCAAAGGAGAACGATATGCCAGAAAATTTGGCTAAACAAAATGATGAGATTGTTGCTTTAAAAACCGAATTAGAACAATCTTTAAAACAAAATGCTGAGCTAAAAACACAAAATAGCGAGCTAAAAGCACAATTAGCAAAAGATTGTGTTGAAAGTGCCATTTTTGCAAATAAAATAAGTGACACTCAAAAAGAGTGGGCTTTAAAATATGCAAATACTGATTTAAATGGCTTTAAAGAGTTTTTAAAAGGTGTTAAAGAAGACAAAAAACAAGTAAATATCCCAAACGATGTTTATGCAAACAAAAACATTAGTGAAGATATAGATGTAGTTAAATATGCATTAGGAGAGTAGAAATGCCAAACGAAACAAAAAGAGGAGAAATTTATAGCGACATAGTTGCTAAAGATCTTATGTCTATAAATGCAAAAATTGAAATATCAAAGCCCTTAAAAGCAGGAGCTATTGTGTTTAGTATAAATGGTGGCGAAAGCTTTGCGGAATTAACAAGCGAAAATCAAACAAGCACAATATCAAACCAAAATGCTTGCTTTGGTGTCTTGCTTGATGGTATTGAAGCTGCAGGAGAGAGTGCTGTTTTAATAGCAGGTGAACTTAATCTTGCTGATATTGCATCTGAGCTAAAAATAGCATTATTTAAACAAAAAATTGTAATAAAAGGATAAAGTATGGATGAATTATTAAAGCGTTTTTCAATCACGGCTATGACTGAGATCATAAACCAAAGAAAGGTTGATGAGCATTTCATAACAGATACATTTTTTAAAAAATGGGTGCCAACTCTAGCAACAAATCACGAGATTATCATAAGCAAAGGCGAAGGTATAATATTGGAAAGTGTTAGTGAAAATGGCGAGCATTTAGTAACACAAAATGATGATGAGACTATCATATCTGTGCCTTTGCCAAGGTTTCCGCAATCAGACATATTACCAGCAAGTGAAATGAATTTGCTAAAAACATTAAACACAGAAAAAGAACAGACAAAAAGCTTATCAGCCGCTATTGGTAAAAGATTAGCAAAGCAAAAGAGCAATATAACAAATACTATTGAGTATATGGCTATAGGTGCAATTTTTGGCAAGGTTATGGATGGCAAGGGCAATGTCTTATTTAATCTAAATGCCAATAGAGAAGAGATTACAATAACAGAGCAAATGAGCCTTCTTGATTTAGTAAGAAATATAGAACAAAAACAGATAAAAGTTCTTGGCACTACAAAGCCTTACATAGCACTTGTAACAGGCGAGTTATACAATAAGCTTCTTGAAAAAGCACAACAAGATGAGATGTTTAAAAACAAAACAGCAGAGATTATTAACAAAAACAATGTTTTATCTCTTAGTGTTTTTGGTAAAACATTTATGCCTTACGAAGCAAGTTATAAAAATACCAAAGGCAAGCCTACTAGCTATATGAGTGGTAAAAAAGGCGTAGCCGTCCCACTTGATGATTCTATATTTGAAATAGTATACACCAGGGCAAACCACACAGCAGCCATTGGCAAAGCACCGACTAAGTTTTTTGCACCTGCACCCGAAGTGCTAGATAAGGGCAAAGGCTGGGCTATTGTTAGTGAGTCCAGACCACTTCCAATATGCAATAGACTTGATGCGATCATAGATCTAAAAATGGAATAAATAAAATAAAGGGCTATAAAGCCCTTTTAGCTATAAACTGGATAGATAGTATTAAAAATATATTTTTAAAGTTTTAAAAGCCTTTTAAAAGCTTTAAAAGTGCATTTTAGGTTTAAGTAAAAGGATGGCATATGATAAACAATGATGATTTATTAAAAGAGCTATCTTTAAAGGAGCTAATAGAACTTAGTGATTTTGAAGGTGCTGAGGACATAAATCAAGATATTATAGATGATAGTATAAATGATGCCTTATCTTATATATCATCATTTATAAAAATACCACAAGAGCCAACACCATTACTAAAAGATATATGTTGCGATCTTACTATAATAGAATTAAAAAAGAGAAATAACTTTCCAAAAGAAGCACTAAAAGAACAGCTAGATAAATGTGATAGTTTGCTTTTAAAAATGGCTGCTAAAAAGATACCGACAACAATACAGGAAAATGATGAGCCAAAAGCAGTGCTTAGAGCATTTAAACACAGCAACGAAAAGATGGATTTAGAAAATTTAAACAGCTAAGGGCAATAAATGGGTCAAAATACAAATACTATAAAATCAAAAGAATTAGCAAAAGAGCTTTACCTAAAAGGTTTTAGTGTAGAAAAAATAGCAGAAATTTTAAACAAAACAACAAAGACTATAAGAAATTATAAATCAAGTGATGCTAATTGGGACGAGCTAAAAACACTGAGTTATATCAATCAAGGCAGTAACGACAAAGGTGCCTTATATCAAAACTTTATAGATGAAATGAGACTTGCCGTTAAAGATATAAGACAAAGTGATATACCGCCCGCTAAAAAAGCTGATGCTTTATCAAAAATAGGCGATAGTTTTGTGAAGATGAGTAAGGTTGCCAGCTATGAAGACCCATCAGCATATAAGCTAAGCATAGCAAAAAAGGTGATTACCTTAATAGCTGATAGATTTAAAGATGATGAGAACAAAGACTGTATTAAAAAGCTAGTTGAGCTTATGGATAGTGAGAAATTTATAAAAGCTATTGAAGATTTGGAGAGTGCCTAGTGCTATTTTCAAAAGATGAACTAAATGCCTTCTTAGAACAAAGCCAAACAAAATACCAAGATGAAGGCTATTCAAAAGCAGACATAACAAAGCTAACAAGAAGAGATTTTGGAATATGGCTTGATGATCTAAAAACAGACCTAAAGGAACAAATTTTATCAAATAGCTTATTAGATCCAAAAGGCAAAAAAGATCGTGTTTTAAAAGCTGAGTTTGATTTTGAATACTTTGCAAGAACATATTTTCCACATTATTTTAGCATTGATGGAGCTTGTGCCTTACATAAAGATTTAAGTGCAACATTTGAGAAAATTTCATCAAGTAAAAGCGGCGATAAGTATGCTTATGCAGCACCAAGAGGACATGCTAAAACTACTTATTGCTCACAACTTTTTCCTTTGTGGTGCATTTGTTTTAATAAAAAGAAATTTATAGTTGAAATATCAGACTCTGTGGAACTTGTTGAAGCTTGTTTGGAGGCTATTAAGACTGAGCTTGAAGATAATGCAAATTTAAAAATGGATTTTCCTAATGTTTGTGGTATTTCTAAAAACTGGAAGATAGGCGAGTTTATCTCCAAAAACGGTGTTAAACTAAAAGCCTTTGGTAGCGGCAAAAGACTAAGGGGTATAAAATACGGAGTTTATAGACCGGACTTAGCTATCCTTGATGATTTAGAAAACGATACAAATGTTAGGAGCAAAGAACAAAGAGATAAGCTTGAAGCTTGGCTTGATGAAGCTGTGCTTAATCTTGGTAGTGTAGACGGAAGCCTTGATGTGCTTTATATAGGAACTATATTACATACAGATAGTGTTTTAGCAAGAAAGCTAAAGCTTAAGTTTTGGAATGCAAAAAAATACCAATCCATCATAGAATATCCAAAACGAATGGATTTATGGGAAGAGTGGAGCAATATATATAAAAATGTATCAAGAGATGCTAGCGATGAGTATTATATAAGGCGTAAGAGTCTTATGGATGAGGGCTCTGTTGTGCTTTGGCAAGAGGCATTAAACATACTAAAGCTTATGCAAAAAAGGGCTGAAAATCTAAAATCCTTTAACAAAGAACAACAAAACGACCCAAGAAGCGAAACACAGATATTTACAAAAGAGTCTTTACATTTTTACAAAGAACTACCAAAAATTGATTATTTTGTTATGTATATAGATCCGGCTGGCGAGAAGAAAAAATCAGACTACACAGCCATAACAGTTTTAGGCGTAGATAAGAAAGAAGCTAAGATCTATATAGCTGAAAGTATAGTCGCTGTTATGAAAACAAAAAAGACAATAAAAGAGATTATAAGACTTCATCAGGTGTATAAATGCAGAGTCTTAGCCATAGAAACAAATGGTGGTCAGGAGTTTTTTAGAGGTTGGATAAGAGATAAAGCTTTTGATTTAGGTGTTAAGTTACCTTTAAAGGGTGTAAATAATGTAGCAAACAAAGGTCTTAGGATAGAAGAGCTTGAAGTTCCTATTGATGATGGGGAGATACTTTTTCATAAAAGCCAAACACTGCTTATCTCTCAGCTTTTAGAATATCCTGAAGCTAAAAACGATGATGCACCAGATTCACTTGCTGGAGCTTATAGCTTAACAAAACTAGCAAAAAATAGAGCAAGGCGGAGACTTTAAAATATGAGAAAAAAGATTAGATTAAAAAATGAAACAAAAAAACAAAGAAGCATAAACCTTATATCTCACAATACAACACTTATAGATATGGTTGTAAATGCAGGTGTTTCAAGTATTAGTGACACCGATATAGATATGATACTAAGCGATCTTACTGTAACCCAGTGCGATGTAAGTAGAAAAGCCGTAACAGAGAAAAAAGAGATACAAATACTTTGTGATAATGATGAGATAAAAAACGAATTTTACAAGATATTTAACCCTGACATAGTGTCTCAAATACTAGAAACATACCTTTACGGGCTTAATGTATTTGAAGTAAATTATAAACAAATTGGAGATCTTTTATATCCAAGACTTATCCAAAGGGATTTTAGGCAATTTAAATTTAACGACATTGGTGAGTTTGTTTATAATGCTAACGGATCAGAGCAAAAGATCTTACAAAACAAAGTTATTTATGCACTAAATAGGGCAAATTTTAGAAAAATATACGGTGATGGACTTCTTAAAAAACTCTATTTTCCTGTAAAGATGAAAAATGCATCTTTAAAATTTTGGTTTAGATTTTTAGAAAAATTTGGCTCCCCATGGGCGGTAGGTAAAACAGATATTGACCCAGAAGGACTAGCAAAAGAAGTTCAAGCTATGTTAGCTGGAGATACAGCCATAATTGACAAAGATGAAGAATTAAACTTAATACAACCAACATCAAACATTGATTTTTCAAAACTACCTTTATATTTTGATAATCAAATAAGTAAGGTTATTTTAGGGGCAAACTTAACAAGTGATGTGAGTGGTGGCTCATATGCTGCAAGCAAAACACATAATGAAATAAGAGAAGACCTGGCAGCAAATGATGCTAAAATATTAAGATTTGTTATGAACAAAGCCATTGAGTTTTTCAAACAAGTAAATGGCTACAACAAAGAACTAAAGGCTAAGCTTTTTGATGAAGACCTTGTTAATAAAGAAAGAGCCGAACGAGATAAAAGCCTTTTTGATATGGGTTTTACTCCAACACAAAAATACATAACTTCAACATACAATATAGAACTTGAAGAAAAATCCCCACAAAACCCAATATCAAATAAAATATCTTTAAAAGATAAAACATTGCCAAAACACCTTGATAGATTTGATAAAAGTCTAGATAGTAAAGAGTTTAACAAACACTCACAAGATATAGACAAAGAGCTAGAGTTTGCATTAAACGATATATTATCAAAATGTTCTACATATGAAGAAGCCTTTGAAAAATTTAACAAGCTTTATAGTGATTATCCACTTGAAGAGCTTGAAAAGCATATGTTTAAACTTATGGCTAACTCCAGCATAGCAGGTTTTGTTGATGAATAGTGCCTTTAGCTTTTGGGAAGAACCAAGCGAAGTTGTTAATTATCTAAGCTCAAAAAAAGAAGAACTACACTTTGATTATGATGAGATTATGCACGATACTCATAAAAGAGTATTTACAGTAGCAAAGATAACAAGGGCTGATTTATTAAAAGACATAAAAAACAGTTTATCCAATGCTTACAAAGACGGGGTAGGCTTTGATGAATGGAAAAAGACTATTAAGCCCACCTTGCAAAAAAAAGGCTGGTTTGGCAAAACAAAGGTAATAAATCCAAAGACCAAAGAAGAAAAAGAAATTTATGTAGGCTCAAGCAGGCTAAAAACCATATACGATACAAATATGAGAACAGCTTATGCAAAAGCTAGATATAACTCGCAAATGCAATCTTTAGGAGAGTATTTTAGATATACAGCCGTTCTTGATAACAAAACTAGACCAAAACACAAAAATCTACACGGACTTATATTACCAAAGACTGATCCCTTTTGGGATACAAACTACCCACCAAATGATTGGCGTTGTCGCTGTAAAGTGCAAGTTCTTAGCGAAGAAGAGATAAAAGCAAGGGGTTTAATACCAAATAATACACATCTAAAACCAGTGGCTAGCAAAGATTTTGCATATAACCCGGGTAAGGTTGATACACTAGATACTATCTTGCAAAACAAGATGACAAAAGCTGGACTAAGTGATAATCTAAGTAGTTTTAAGACAGCAAGAAATTTATATGTTTGGCAAAAGAGCTTAGATAATATGGTTGATAATGTAGCAAAAGGCAACATTATAAAAGATAAAGCACTGCAAGTAGCACAGGTTGGAGAACTAAGTCAAGCCATAGAGAACAAATTAAACACCATAGGTGTACAACCACAAGCAAAAAGTATCTCAATATACCAAAACACAATCTCACATATTTTAAGAGATACAAAGCCTAGCCATAAAGAACCGAATGCTAGTGAAATAAAAGCTGTTGTAGGTGTTTTTGATAAGGCAAAACATTGCTTTTATGATAGCAAAAATGAAAACCTAATATATTTTTATCCATCTTTACAAGATGATAGTATGGTAAATTCGGCTGTAGTTAATTTGGACTATGTTTTGAAAAAATTTAAGACGGATAATTTTCTAGCGACTATAAATAAAGTGCCTATGAGGAATTATAGATCAATATTGAGTGATAAAAAAAGATATATAAAATTAAAATAAGGCAAGGTCGGGCATCGAACCCAAGTCATAAATAGTTACATAAAGTAAGTATCTGGCTGCCAAATCTGCCAGCATCTCTTGCCTTACTTGTGAAATTCTAACAAAAAAAGGATTAAAAATCAAATGACAGATTTAAAAGGTCTTGAAACTTTAAGAAAAAAGCTAAACAAGCTAGCCAGTTTAGGAAACAATACCACCCCGCTAATGCATACAGTAGGAAACATCTTATCAAACTCCATAGAAGATAGCTTTGAAAATGAAACAAGCCCTGAGGGCAAAAAATGGAAAGCTTTAAAACCATCCACCATAAAATACAAAGCAAAACACAAAAAATCAAACAAAATACTAAGGCGTGATGGAAATTTATCAGATAACTGGGTAGTAAAAGCCGGCAACAACAGTGTAAAAGTTTCAAATAACACAAAATTTAAAGGCTTTGCTTATGGCTTATCTCATCAATACGGCACTAAGAACATACCAGCAAGACCATTTTTACCTATAACAAAAAACAACCAGCTTGTAAAAAAACAAGAGGACTTAGTTGAAAAAGCTATGATGGATTTTATAAAAAACACCATAAATTAACAAAGCTTTGGCTTTCAAACTCTTTACAAGTTTGTTTTATTAGATTTTCTTTTTTTCTATTTTATTACTTTATTATATCTACACCGTAGCTATATAAGCTATTTATTGCTAATTTTAAAAGCTCATTATTAGCACTTTTAACACCACTTTTTAAATACTCGCCTATATTTTTGCCTTGTTCGTTTATGCTTTTTGGTACTTTTTTAAGCAACTTTAAACCCTTAAAAGTAAGACAAACATCATAAAAGCTAGAGCTTCCGTTTTGTTTAGCATCTATTATTTCATTTTTCAGTAGCCATTTTATGGTAGAGCTAAAAAATATATTCTCATCGTTTTTGTCATTGATAAATGTTACGGTTTCGCTTGACAAAAACTCCTCTACTTCATCCTTTATACCAAACTCGCTAGAAATAAGAGTAACAGGCACAGGAAAATTTGCATAAAGCTTTGCTAGTATCTTAGCTGTTAATATGTCAAATTTTTCTATATTGTTTTCTTGCATTTTATGCCCTTGTATCGTATTTTAACTAAGAAAGCCTATTAGCTTTACTGCATCGCCTGACATTTCCACTATTTTTTTGTATATATCGTGATACTTAGCACTGGCATCCCAAAGCTTTTTTATGCTATCTTTTAGCTTTTCGCTTTTTATGTTTTTTAGCTTGTTTTTATATATAAAAAACTTAGCTATAAGACTTTCATTTAGTTTTTTATAGGCTTTATCTCCTACAATCTTATGCTCCAAAAGTGCCTGTTTTACTTCTTCTATGATTTGAGTTTTTACTATTTCTTGTATGTCCTCATCTTCATCTTCTAGGCTTTCTTGTATTTGCACTACTATCTCTTCAAATTCTTCCGTGCTTAGGGTCTTAGTATATTTTTCTTTTTGTTCGTGTAAGGTTATTACATTTAAAACTGTTGTTATATAAGCCTTATTAACAACACTATTAAATGTCCTTAATGGATTTATCAAGGACGCACTAGCAAAAACACCACAAAAATCATTGCATACCTCAATAGAGCTATCATCAATTACATCATCAAGCTCTTCTATAATGCGTTGGGTCTCACTTACAAAACCAGCTCTTAGTTTCAAAAGTTTTATATTGTCATACTCTTTAAACACATCTTTTAAAAAATCAATTGTATTTAGATCTTGGCTTTGTGTATGTTTGTCTTTTATACTTAGCATTATTTCTTTTGGTGTCATTTTTTCTCCAACAATTTACCAACAGCGTTCATATCATCTATTTGTGTTTTTAGATATTTTAAAATAACTAAGGTTTCATCATTTATAGTAATTTTGCCACTGTAGAATTTTTTCTTAATTATACTTATTCTTGTATCAATTTCTCTTAATATGTCTACGATTTCTTCTTGCATTTTGCACCCTTTTTTATTTAGTTTTTAGACTAAAACAGTCTAGGCTCTCTTGCATCTTTTGTGATGTTATACACAGAATTTACACTTAGATTATGTTTTTTTGCTATTTGTCTGATGGCTAGAGAATTTTCAACACCACTATTTAACAAGGTTAAATATTCATCTACGATCTCATTGTTTCTATAAGTGTTTTTAAAACTAGGCACATATATACTTGACCCACCGTACGCCTTTAAAATTTCACTCATATCTTCACACTTTTTTACATCATAGAAAAAGTTTTCAAACAGGTCTAAGTTATTAAGCATCACTCTCTTTCTTCATATTTTTCAATGCAAGTATTAAATTACTAGCTTCTTTTGTGTCAAGAAATTCAAGGTATAGTGGTCTTTTTTTCACTATTCTAAAACAAAAGTTTCTCAAAGCCCACTCGCTTTTATCTCTTGCAACCTCATTCCAAATGCCGTATATAGTTTTTATCTGTCTTTTTGTTGCCTTACCAACGCACACAAAAGAATTATACCTTTTTTTATATCCTAAAAGGGTTAAAATGTCCCTTAGTTCGCTTATACCTAGCTCTTTTAAGCTATCTTTACCATAACGACTTTTCAGATAAGCCTTTCTACATTCATCATCTACAAAATAATTATGCTTTAATGTATGTATCATTTTTATATAGTATTTTTTAAGCTCAGTTTCTTTAGTCATTTTACCACCTTTTTATCTAGCAAATTTGCCAACAGCTTTCTAGCCTTAGGGCTCATTTCTTTCACTTCCTCTTGTTTTGGCTCTTCTTGTTTGTAAGTTAGTCTTGCAAACTCTTGTTCGCTTATTCTTTTTATCTTGCCTATCATATGTTGATTATCAAATAAGTATCTATACACTATATTAGTCTCATTTGCATCAAGTCTTTGATATACTCCATTATCTGTAACTACAAAAGAGTTTCTAAGCACCCCATCATTATCTACTCTTATAACAACAAATTCTAAAAAGCCATTGCCACCTTTACCGGGACAACCGGAACAAAGCTCTTCATTTTTATATACTTCTTTGCAATAAGCTATCATATCATCTATGTTTTTAAAGTATTTCACATCGGGTCTTGCTTGTTCTTCCAGCATTTTTTTATGCCAAAACATCAAAGCCTTATGGATAACAAGATCATTATTTACAAAATTTCCCCTAAATCTATCAGCAAATATAGCAAAGCTTATAAGCTCATCAGTCTTTATACTACTTAGTTTTTTATCAAATTTCATTAGCTTTGATTGTGGCAAAAAGCCCTTACTGTCACCAAACAAATCAGCTATAATCTTTAATCTTTTACTATCCATTTGCCACCTTTTTAACTCTTTAATAAGTCTTTAAACCACGTTTAAAGACTTATTAAAAGGCTTTAAAAGCAAGGGGTTTTACCCCCTTAACATTGAAACTGCTGGTGTTTTTTGTTTTATGCTTAAGCACTCTTTTAATCCATCATCATCAAGAGCCAATTCTTTTAATTTTCGCTCAGGCTTATAAACTACTTCAGTTTTTACAAGCATATCAAACTTATCACCCAAAAGCTCTTTTAAAAGCTCATTGTCTTTTATAACAATATCTTGCCCTAAGTTAACCTTCACACCATTATAATTATCCACTATTAGGCTTATGGTGTTTGCATCGCTATCTGCTAAAAGCTCATTAGCCCTAAAGGCTATATATTCTTTTATGTCTTTTAGCTTATTATTTAAAGCATCTACTTGTGCTTTTATCTCGCAAAAATCTTCAATATTTCTACCAAGCTTTTTATCTGTTAAATTTATCTCTTGTTTGCCTATTTTTACTATCATTTTTTACTCCTTTTTTGTTTTTTGCCTTTCTTTTGCATACCTTTGGCTAGTTTTTTATGTAAACTCATATTTCTTCCTTAAAAAAATTAAATCTTCTTGCAAATCTATGCTTACAAACAAATCCATAAATAAAACAAACAGCATGATTTATCTTGCATTTGTTTTTTTGCTTTACCTTTTTAACTATTCTTAACATAGCCCAAGCACAGGTGTTAATTTACAATTAATATCAAAGCTAAGTTCAGTTAGCCCAATCCTGCTAGCCTCTTGCCTCTCACGCTTCATCCCTTTGCTATTTTTTGAAGCTGGATGAGAGCTAAAATATACATAATCACAAAGACTCATAAAATATAAGCAGTTTTGCATTACATCATCTCTATCTTTTAGCTCATCATACACTCCGTCAAAACAAAGCACAGGACTTATCGGCACATAACCAGCATCTTTTATCATCTTGCAAGTATCTTTTGCTAATTTAACACCAACAACAGATGTGCCTATTTTATCAAGTCCAAGCCCGGCATAAGGTGTAGCAACATATACAAATTTGCCTGCTCTTGTTCTCATTTTTCTCCTTTAAAATAAAATTTAACTTTATCAAGGGCAAATAACTTGCCCTTTGTAAAATCAAATCTATCTCCTTACAACATCAACTATTTTATTTGTTGATTTGTGAATTATGAAATCATCAATAAGCATAAAAAACTCAGCACTATAATCAGCTCTTACCCCATTGATTTTTTTCTCTCTATTTTTGATTTTTCGACCAAAAACTCGTCCATTATTTACTTTTATTTCAAAACCCCTTGCATTCATATTGCAAACAAAATCATTTACAATCTCTTCCAATCTAGCAGCTTGTGTTCTTAAATACTTCATTTCATATCCTTTCATTAATTTAACAAAAGCATTTTTGTAGCTTCGCTAATAGCTTGTTCGTTTAGCTCTATGTTTGCATTCTCACTTAAAAGCTTTGCCCTATTTAAAAGCTTTACACTTTTTCTAAAGTTTCCTCTTGATAAGCTTTCAACAAGGCTAATGCACTTATCATCATTTATCCCAAACTTCAAACAAAGCTCTTTTAAATCATCATTGTTTTTGTTATTTTGCTCGTAGTAGCTAAGTCCCCTAAGCACCCACTTGCTACCCACCCTAGAGCTAAGTTGCTCTAGCTCGTTTCCATTCTTGGAGCTTGTTAGGTTTAACAAAAGCTTATTAGTCCCCACAAGCACAAGCGTACTTTTAGAAAAGTCATAAAGCCTTCTTATACTTTCCAAAGCTCTATACGGTAAATGCTCTGCTTCATCTATTATGATTATCTTATTAAACTTGCTTAATGTATCAGCACAAACCCTTATAAGCTCATCTATACTGCCCTTGCTGTCCACATTTAGCCTATTTGCCAACATCTTTAAAAGTGTCTTTGCACTTGTGTTTATAGTAGCCTCTATTAGTATAGCTTCAGGGTGCTTTTTGCAAAACTCAGCTATCGCTCTACTTTTACCAGACCCAGCCACACCACTTATCACAGCCATATCTCTATCTTTTACAGCCCAATTAATAACAGCATTTATGCTTTTTACATCTTTTGTTACTAAAAATGGCAATTCATCATCTGAAATTTCATTTTTTACGATATAATTATCGATGTAATTTTTTGCTGGGTTCTCTACTTTGTCTGCATACTTGTAGTTTGAACCCTCTTTAAGATAACCACTAACATATGCACCATTTACCCCTAATATATTTGCAAATTTGTTTTGACTCATTCCAGTCTTTGCTAAAAAACTGCTAATCTCATTAGCTAACTGCATTTTCTCTCCTTTTTTTCTAAATTTAAAACCTTTTAAAAGCCCTAAAAATCGTTTTTAAAGCTTTTAAAAACTTCTACTCACCACTAGCTTTTTCTATAGCTACATCTATAAGGCTCATATGCTTTGTTTTGTTCTCTTTTAGCTTATAACTCTCATAATCAAAAGCCCCATCTTTTATCTTGTTTATCTCATCTTGTTCTTGCATCTTTTGTTTTATCTCTTGTATTTTTGAACTATCATAAATCCTATCTTCTTTTTTAAGTGCTAGTTCGTGTGCCTCTTTTGCTAGTTTTAAGTCATACTCTATATTTAGCCTACTAAACTCACTTATCTTGTTTTGTTTGATAGTCTTTCTTATTGCTTTTAAATCATCTTTAAATATCTTAGTAGCAGCATTAAATTCTTCAGCACTAAAGCTCATTACTTCACTATCTTTTGCCTTGCAAATAAACTTACCCTGTAAATCAAATATAAAAGCCTCAGATATATTGTCTATATTTATACTAACCCTTACACTAGTTCCCACACTTGGCAAATGCCTTGAAACATAATGAACACCGTTTATATTTATGCCTTTTTTACTAACTTTTAAAATACCTTTGCTACCAGCATATAAGATAAAGCTTTCATAGTCCAAACCTTTTAATGGTGTATTATCACTGTTCCACATTACTATAGGTGCTGTTTTCTTACGTTTAATGGCAGTTATATCCCATTCAAGCACTACCGTTTCAAAACGCATTTTCATATCATCATATGTAAGTAAATTTTTTTGATGAGTTTTTACTATATGACCATACTCATCTTTCGCCGATCTTTCTTTTTTCGCAGTTTGTTGCTCTATGTTTTCACGTTTTGCTAAACTTCCACCTATATAGCCTGGTGTGTGAGCTAATTTACTTCTTTGTAGTGTCTTAAAATGCCTTTCAACATATCCTTTATCTCTACCATGATAAGCACGAGCTGCATCATAATCAATGCCAATACCCTCAAGCAAACTTAAAAATTGCTCACTTACATAATCTTTTCCGTTGTCGCCTTTTATACATTCGGGCTTGCCAAGTATTTTTATTGCTTTCCAAAGCAATCTAACAAGACTAAGAGCATTTGATGTTTCAGCAAGAGTCGCAACACATCTTCCGCTATACACATCTATAATGCTTAATATACTAGGTCTTATCTGCTCTCCACCTTTGCCATCTCTTACGATAACATCAAGTTTTGAACTATCTATTTGCCACACTTGATTTCTTCTAGTTACGAAAATTCCTTGATTTCCGTGTGCTGGGTCGTGGTAGCTTGTTGCCTTATCAGTACCTTTTGTAATTAATGTGTATTCTAATCGTTTATTTGCATAATACTCTTTTATAAATCTAGATATCACACCGGTATCAAACAACGGCTTTACACTTCCACTTAAAAACTCATATCTGTTAAACTTTCCAGTTTTTTTGCCATAAGTTTCGTGTAAATCCTTCCATACCTGTGTAACATTAAAATCCCCAGCACCATAAGCCCTAAACTGAGTTAATATAAACTCCTTCATCCACTCATCTAGCTTATAGCTACCTTTTTTCTTTCCACGGCGATCAATAAGACCACGAAGTCCTTTGTTTTTATAAGCTTTTTGCCATCTAAAAAGGCTTGCTTCGCTAATACCTAGCATTTCACAAAACTTTTTAGATGACAAAGAATTCATCTTTGCTTTTTCATATTCTTTTATTATTTCTCTTTTTTCTCTTGCATCTTGTATTTCTTCATCACTTGCATCAAGATACACATCATTTATTTCATTGTCGTTATTGCTTAATTTTTCTTGTGGTTTTATCTCACTAAATTTAACTCTCTTACACTCATTATTTTCAAAAACATAAACACCAACATCTTCATCTACTTTGTTATTTTTAACAAGTAAGCTAATATCTGCAACACTAGCTTCAAACAATAACTTAACACCACCACGAGATCTATTTCCAACATCTTTTATTCTGATAAATGGATATTTATCTGAATTTCGTTGAGTAGATTTTTTTAATGTTTCAACACCTATATTAAAAGCTATAGCAGCAACTCTTGTTTCAATATATAACATCAGCTAGCCTTAATGTCTTTTAAAGCTTCTGGGAGTTCTTTTATAATTTCTAGTTGAAAAAATAATTCAAAAATTTTTCTTGTATTTCCATTGGTATTTCTTTTTCCAGTTAATTTTCCATTTATGATTTTCCAAAGAGTATTTTTATCAACATTGTATTTACGTGCAAATGCTGATATATTAATGTTGTTATTTTGAAAATAATCTTTTATTGACATATTGATACCTTTATTTAATTTAAAAATTTGTTTAAATAACTTTTTTTAGATACAATTTAAACAAATTTTTAAGTAATTTTATCCAAACGGATAATAAAAGTCAATAGTAAGGAAACCAAATGGATAATATTTTAAAAAAAGTTAGAACGGATTTTGGTTATACGCAAGAAAAAATGGCTGAAAAACTAGGTATCCACAAACAAACATATATTCGATATGAAAATGGTAAAAGAAATATACCAAGTAAAATTTTAAAGCGAATATCAGAAATTAGTGGAGAAACTTTAGATTATCTATTTGGATACCAAAATATTACTGGAAATAATAATACACAAATATCAGGAAACAATATCTCTGTAAGAGATAACAATGGTTATGATAAAGATTTTTTAGAAATTGTTGAACTTTTAAAAGAATACGCAAACCCAAAAATGTTGTCCGATTTAAAAGAAAAATTATTAAAAATAAAAGAGCTATCATGAAAAACGACAAAGTAAAATTTTCTTTGGAAAAATTTTTAAAAAACCCATCAAATAATTTCTCTATTAGTGAAAATAATAATAATCAAATTATAGGTGAGAATATAAATATAAATCACTATACATTATCAGAAAAACCAAAAGTAATAAAAGTAATTGAAGATCATCAATATAACGGCGAGATACATATTTCAAAAGAGCAACAACAAAACATAAGAAATTTTGTAGAAGATATAGCCACAATGATGGGAGATTATGAAAAAATAAATTATTATAAAGAAATTTTTACAACTTTAAAAAATAAATTTAAGGTTCCAAAATATTCACTAATACCTAAAGATAAATACAATGAAGTAAAAAAATTCTTATATATACAAAGATCAATTAACAGAAAGAAGCTTAAGCTAATTAATGCGAAACGTTTTAAGCAGTATACAATCGATGCAATAATAAAAAATTGGGATATGCTAAACATGGACATAAAATTATGTGATTTTGCTAATATAAAATTAAATAAAAAGATTACTTCTATTGATAAATTATCGGTAAACGATATAGACAATTTGTATAATAAAGTTATGTATCAAAAAAATAAAAAAGAGAAAAAAGATAAAAAAATATAAACCAAATCTTAAAATGTCCCTTAATAATCAAATGATATTTTTTTAAGATTTATTTATTTTTTAAATACTAAAAATACATGTCCCTTAATTTAAAAACCCAATTCTACGAGCTAACAAAGGTATTAACGGACATTAAGTTTTATTAAGGGACATTTTTATTTAATTTGTGTCCCTTAATCAGTAAAAACTTAACCATAATACTATCTAAATTTTATACAATTATTGCCATTTTCTAGCTTGTTTTTCCAATTATAAGGTAACCCTTTAAAAAGCTTTTAAACTCCGATTAAAAGGGCTTTAATGCTTTTAAAATTGCTATTATTTTCTATTGTTTTAGGGATAAAAAGTGTATTTTGGGAATATAGGGAATTTTCAGTAGTAATTTTTTAATATTTAAAATGCAAGTGCAAAACACACCAAAGCCCACAATATAGGCATTTTAACAAAACAATCGCTAAAATTTATCACTCTCATTTCTTTTACCCCCTCACAAATTAGAAATAATAGAAAAACTATATAAAATAGGTCTGGTTCAAGAAAATAAGTTTAAAGAACTTAAAGAACAACAAGACGCTAATAATAAACAAGCTTTAACACCATGGCTAAATGAAATTATTGGTAAAAATAATAGTGAAGGTTTAAGAGTATTAATAGGAGATATAAGACAAGATGCAGATAAAATTAAAAAAGAATTAGAAGCAATAATTATGGCTAGAGATAAAATACAAGAAGAAACTAATAAAATCACAAAACAACAAAAAATAGCAAATGAAAAACAACAAATAATTACAGAAGAAGAAGTAGAAGTCAAAGAAAAAGAAAAAATAATCACAGAAAAAGAAGCAGAATTTGAAAAACAAAAAAAAGAAGTTGAAACACAAAAGCAAAAAATAGTAGAACAAACTAAAACAATAGAAGCTAATGACAAAGAAATCGCAGAAAAAACCGAAAAAATAACACAACAAGAACAACAAGCACAACAAAAAACAAAAGAAGCACAACAAGCCGAAAAAGAACTTAAACAAGCCCAAGAAAAACTTAAAGAACTAAAAAAAGCCGAAAAAGAACTAAAACAAGCCCAAGAACTAGCTAAATTAGCAAAAGACCCAGAAGCAAAAGCTAAAGCCTTAGCAGAACTAGATAAAAAACTAGATCAAGCCAAAAAAGATAGAGCAGAGGCTATATCAAGTGATAAAAATTTAGAACTAAACAAAGATGAAGCTCAAACAACATCATCTTTATTATCTGTTGTTAATAATAAAGAGGTTGAAAATTTACTACTTAATGTTAAAGCCAAAGACATAGCTACTTTAGCTAAAAATATAAATAGCACATTAGAAGAAGTTTCAAAAGAGTTTAAAGACAATAAAACAGTAGATACACTTTTATCAAGTGTTGGTTCAGCTATAAACTCAAGACTTGCTAAACTAAGCAATCCATTAAATGATGATTTAGCTTTAGCTTATGCTATAAAAAATCTAAGTGATAATAAATTTGCAGATAATGCAGATACTCTTTCAAGTGTAGTAAAAGAGTATACAAATAGATTTAACTATGACAGCAACCTATGGGGAAATATCATGGGTGGTAAAGCTAAATTAAAATCTCAAGCAAATACAAATACCTATGGATTTATGCTAGGTTATGATAAAGCATTTGATAATATGATAATTGGTGGATATGCTGGATATACTAATGCTAAGTCATCAAGCAATACACTAACAACCAAATCAGATAACTACCACTTTGGTGCTTATACTAGAATGTATATTGATCAAAACGAAATAGATGCTAAAGTATCTTATGGTAAAGGTAAAAACAAACTAGATAGAAAAGTAATTATAGATCCAGACTTTGATGCTAATGGTAAATATAATACTAAATTCTTTGATGCAAGTATTGATTATGGTCATATATTTGATACAAACAACAACTCTTTTATGAAACCAATGATTGGTTTAGAGTATAGCCATGTAAGTACTAAAGGCTTTAAAGAAACTGGTAAAGTTCCTGTAAGCTTTAAAGGAACTACTGTAAAAACACTATCAGCTAAAGCAGCAGTAGAGTTTAGAAAATACATAGCAAACGGTAACTTCTTATACATAACTCCAGGTATCCAAAAAGAGTTACGTAAAAGTATGAAAGATACAGAACTAGCATTTGTAAACTCAACAGAAAATATCAAATATGCATCTAAAAAAGATAAGCATACATTCTTTACACTTAAAACAGGTGCAGAGATGAAACTAACTGATAATCTATCTACAAATATAAACTTTGGCGTAAAAGCTAAATCAGAATCAAAATACTACAATGGAACTGTAGGACTTTCTTATAAGTTTTAATGTCTAGATAAACGACCCCTTTTTAGGGGTTGTTTTATATAAAATAACTAAGTGTAGTAGCTCCAAATTTTTTTGTTTTTATTAGTTTGAAAGTTGCCAAGCTTTCTTCAAATTTAAAATCACTCGAATGCTCAAAGACTATCATATATATATTTTGTTTATTTAGACTTGATATCAGATCGATAAGATTGTTATAAATATCTTTAAAGCCATCTCTAAAATCAAAAGGCGGATCAAGATATAATAAAATTTTATCCGAGCTTTTGTTTATGATGTCAGGAAGTAGCTTAAAACTATCTCCTTTTATAGCTTTTAGATTTGTATTATCTATGGAGTTTAGGTTTTTTTGTGTTAGCTTAAAGGCTTCGTTATCTATCTCTATAGCTAATGCATTTTTTACTCCATTGCTAAAAGCTTCACATGCCATAACGCCACTTCCGCCAAAGCCTTCTATAAAAACCAATGGTCTTAACTCATATCTTACGCTATTAAAAAATGACTCTTTTACTATGCTTTTTGTGCTTCTAGTTGTTTTTAGACTAGGTAGTTCAAGTTTTTTTCCTTTAAATTTTCCACTAGATATGGTTGTAAAAATTTTTGACATTTTTGATATCCTGTTATGTTTTTAATTTAATAATTATTGTTTTGATTCTTGTATAAGCTTAACAATATCTTGTTTGAAATTATTTAAAAGTATATCCAGTTTTTCTTCAAAAGTATCTGTTGCTTGATCTTTTGTGATGTTTTGAACTTGTATAGCGGAGTAAAATTCTTCAAGAGTGTTTATAAGTGTTTTTTTTGTAAATGGTAAGTTTATGTGCTGATTTTCAGTTCCTATTAAAAATAGCGGTTTTTTTGTTTGAATTTTTTTATCAGATACTATAAAATCGCATTCAAATCGCTCACTTACATACTCACTACAAAACAAAAACATGGTTTTTTGCAGTATAATGCATTCGCATTCAAATGAAATTTTCATACAAGTCCTTATATAATTTTTGTCATTTTATCAAATTTAAATTTAAATAGCCTAAAGAAAAATGATTTTTTACCGATTTTAAAAGTATAGTTATTAATTAATGATGTTTTCAAGGAGTGAAAATGGAAATTTTCAAAGCCGCAGCTCAACAGCTAGATACTTCAGTATCAATAAATTCAAATCACAATACTCAAACAAGAGAAGTTGAGAGTGTTAAAATTCAAAAGAATTTAGTAGATAAAAACAATGAGCCAGATAAACTTGATAAGCTTTCTTCTGGCGAAATGGATAAAAAACTTAAAGATATAACAACTGAGCTAAATTTTCAAATGCAACAACTAAATACAAATATTAGATTTAGCTACAATGCAGAAGAAAGCACTATGGTTGTTCAGGTCAGAGAGGCTGATACGGGAGCGGTTATCAGAGAGTTGCCTACGAAAGAAGCGTTAAGGATAGCAAGATATTTTAAAGAAAGCATAGGTTTGCTTTTTGACAAGGAGAGTTAAAAATGCCAACAACTGATTCAGTTTCAAGCACAACAAACACAAAAGGGATTATGGGTCTTGGGAGTAGAGGTAGCGCTGCTTTAAATGATGAACTAATAGGAAAATTAAAAGCAGCTGATAGTAGAGCACAGGTAGATCCTATAAAGAAAAAAGTAGAAAATAATTCATTTCAAAAACAAGAATTATCTGCTTTAATGACTCTTATGGATAATGTAAACGCCAGTTTTAAAGAGTTAAACAACGAGGCTTTATATTTTAAAAGAAAGGTAAACTCATCAGGTTCTAGCGCTTCTGTTAGTGTTATTCCAGGTGTTAATATCCAAAATTTTAATCTTGATGTAAAACAAGTAGCACAAAAAGATAGTTTTCAATCTTCAAGATTTAAAGACTCGGCAAGTTTGCTGGGTGTTGAGAAGGATACTAGCTTTAATATTGAAATAAGAGGTGTTTCTCACAAGATAGAAGTAGCCAAAGGTGCGACACTACAAGATCTAGCCGATAGTATAAATAAAACAGCTGGTTTTGATGTCCAGGCTAGGATAATAAAAGTAGGTGGAGATAAACCTTATCAACTAGTATTGCAATCGCAAAGAGTTGGAGCTGATAATAAAATTTCATTTTCTTATGAAGACAAATCAACAGAAAAAGCAACAGACAAAACAAAACCAAGCACATCATCTGAGACAGTTACACCACAAAGAACACCTATAACGAATGGCATATTAAAGACTCTTGGCTGGGATGATAATCAGGCAGAGGAGGTTGCTGGAGAAGATGGAAAGACTACTAAAATAACAAACCTTGAAAAAAATAGACTTACAACAGCACAAAATGCTATTTTTGACTACAATGGTTTGGAAGTTGTAAGAGATAAAAATACCATTGATGATTTACGCACTGGTGTTACTATAAATTTAAAAGAGACTGGTGTTTCTAATTTTGCGGTAGTTGAAGACACAGAAGATATAGCCAAAAACTTAGAGAATATGGTTTCATCTTATAATACTCTTATCGCAAATTTAAATATAACAACAGGATATGATGATAAGACTGGTGACTCTGGCGCATTTCAGGGTGTAAATGATATCACAACTATACGTTCTAGCTTAAATAGAATATTTTCAAGTCAAAACTCAGAGGGAAAAAGTTTAGACCAATACGGTATAACATTTGATGAAAAGGGTGTTTTGCATCTTGATAGTAAGAAACTAAACGATAAGCTTCAAAGTAGTGTAGAAGATGTTAGAAATTTCTTTGTTGGATATACAAAGTATGGAGAACTGGCTTATAGTGCAAATTCTCAGGTTCAAACTGGAAAGTTTACTATAGATAAAGATGATCTAAAAATAAATGATATCTCTATAAAGCTAGAAACAAAAGATAATGCAACAGCAGAAGATAATGCGCTAGCTTTAATTACTGCTATAAAACAAGCAAAGATAGATGGTGTTTATGCTAGTTTAAGCATCGATAAAAAAAGCATTGTTTTAAAAACAGACGATGGAACATCTATAAATATAACCGGAAAGGCTGATAAACTTCAAAAATTAGGTATGAGTGAGACTTCGCTTACAGCCAGTGAAACTAAGATTGTTGGTTTGTTTTCTAGGTTAAATACTAAATTAGATGAGTTGGTTGGTAGAGATGGTTCTTTGAGTATTTATGAGGCTAGGCTTAATGAAGAGAGTAAAAAGCTAAGTGATGAAAAAGAAAAAATAGAAACATCTTTAAATCAAAAGTATGATACAATGAGAGAGAGATGGGCTTTGTATGCACAGCAAATAACGGCTTTGGAAAATCAGTTTTCTACACTAAAAACAATGATAGATTTTGAAATAAATAAAAAATAGAGGTAAAAATGGCTACAAATAGCAATCTAGCTTATGCAGCATACGCACAATCAAGTGTTGGAGGTATAGAATCTCCAACAAAGCTTATACAAATGCTTTATGATGGAATATTGCGTTTTATTTTTAGAACAAAAAAAGCCATAGAAGCTGGCGATTTTGAGCAAAAAGTGTATTATATAAATAGAACCAATGCTATCTTTGTTGAGCTTTTAAACTCTCTTGATTATTCTCAAGGCGATGTGGCTCACTATCTAAGTGGGCTTTATACTCGCCAAATTCAGCTTTTAGCAATGGCCAATATAAAAAATGATGTTGAAATTTTAAATGAGATAACAAATGTTGTTAAACAACTAAATGAGGCTTGGAGAGAGGTTACAAGCGATGAGTGATTGGCTCAAGAGTTTTAAAATTTCATTTTTAAATAAAGACATAGATACTTTGATAAAACTCATATCTGAATTTGATAAAGATAACTTTAAAAACTTAGATGAGTTAAATGAAGCTTCTAGTCTTATTTTAGAGGTTCGTGAAATTTTTAAACAAGAGCAAATTTCATTAGAGGGCGAGATAAAAAAACTTCAAAATGTTAAACGATATACGAAATAAAATTATTTAAAAATTTCATATAGCTTTTCTTTTATTTCATCTGCCCATTCGCTAGCGCTTATTATATCCTTACTTTTTAAAGCCTTTAAATCGCTCACTTTACAATACTCACCTAATGCGTTTTTGTATCCGCCCCTTATACTTGCTTCTTTACCTTGTAAAAAACCAGCACCGGCAAGTATCAGTGTTCCTAAGTTTAGTCCGATTTTTATTTGTGTTTTTGAAGCTGATTTTATCCAAGATAAAAAAATCTCATCATAACGAAGTGTAAGGGCTCCAATCCCATCTGGTATTATGATGACGTCAGCTCCATATATACTTTCTGCATATACATCAGGATGTATTCTAACTCCAAATTCATCTTTTATCTCTTGCTTAAAAGCACAAGTTTTGATATTTATATCATCAAAAGAGTGCAAAAAACTAAGCACATTTGAAAAACTTAATAAATTCATCTTATCATACATAACAATAGCGACATTCATCTTTTTACCTTTTTTAAGCCCTTTAAATTATTTTAGTGTAAATCCTCGTTTAGTTTTATTGCTCTTTTTGATATACTAGCTACTATCTGTCCGGTTTGGCTATTTTGCCTAAAATGAAGACCATTTAATCCAGCTAGTTCAAGACCCTTATAAGTATCTTTGTCAAATTTAAAATCAGGATTTACATCGCCAAGCAGTTTTCTATCTTTTTCGTTTATAAATATCTTTGTTCCTTCTAAGATAGCAATTCCAGCGTCTATTATGCATCTATCTCCAAAAGGTATTCCTGTTACTGAGTTTGCACCAAGTAAACAGTTTTTACCTATGCTTACAGGATTTCCATTTGTTCCACTAAGAACTCCAAGTATAGATGCTCCACCGCCTACATCGCTTCCTTCTCCAACGATAACAGAGCTACTAACTCTACCTTCAACCATAACGCTTCCGGTTGTTCCAGCATTAAAGTTCACATATGCTGCACCTGGCATTATCGTTGTTCCTGGATGTAAACTAGCACCCATTCTTACTTTTGATGTTTCTAGTATTCTTGTGTTATCTGATGGTATGATATGATTTAGATATCTTGGAAATTTATCAACACTTAGTATGGCTGGATATGCTCCATTCATTTTAAGCTCTATCTCATTTTCTCTAAGCCATTCAAGCTCTATTGGCTTGTTATTTATGTCCCAAGCTACATTTTTTAACACACCAAAAGCACCATCAAGACAAAGCGATCTAATTGGAGCTTTATTTAGGCTAAGCAGGTATAGTTTAAGATATACAACTTCAACACTTTGAGGTTTTTCATCTTCAAATATAAAAACAGCTCTAAATTTGTCAGAATTTTCATCTTTATTTATCGCATCAAATACAGCTTTTATAACCTGCACATTTTTATGTTTTTGTATTTCATTTTCAAAAACACTAAAAATTTCCCAAGCCTTTTTAACTACATCTTTTGTAAAATCCAGCACAAGTTCGCTTTTGCTAAAATCAAGACTTACTCCTGATTGTTTAAATGCCAAAAGTATAGCCGCTGCTGATAGTAAGTTTTCTTTGAAATTTACAACAGAATAATCAGCTGACAATATGGCATTTTTGTCAACCTTACCACGTGTTATTCTTGCTATTGAAAATGCTATAGGGTCTTTATAGCCATCTGAGTTTTGCATATTTTTACATAGTTGTGTAAAATTTTCTGATATATTTTCTAGCATTATCTCTCCAAAAATTAAATTATATTTTTATTTAGTCTATCAAAATAAATATTATAAAATAATATATTTGTTTGAAAAATTATAATTTTTTTCTTGTGATATAATTAAGATAAAACATTATATTTTTAAAGGCTAAGTGGTTGAAGTTTTTATTTTTTATAACCGCTATGCTTATAATATATCCTTAAATAATAAAGTATGATTATAATACAAAACAAAATAAATTAAACAATAGATGTTTGAATTAATAAAAAATTTGTATAATTATAAATAGTATCAGGGGAGCTTAGGCTGAGAATAGGTTTTTACCTTAAACCCTTAAAACCTGAAGTGGGTAATGCCACCGTAGGAAGATCTCTCATCTGCTGATACAAATAATCTAAAAAGAGCTAATATGTTAGTTATCAATGGAAAAATAGAAGATGATTTTTTAAACAAAAGTGTTGATGAGTATCTTTTAAATAGACAAAAAATAATAATTTGCGGTGCTGGTGGCATAGGCTCAAATTTAGCTGTCATGCTTGTTCGTTCGGGTCTTAAAATCTTAGCATTGTTGATTTTGATATTGTTGAACAAAGCAATTTAAATAGACAATATTATTTTAAAAAACATCTTGGTATGCCAAAAGTCAAGGCTTTAAAAAGTGTATTAACTGAAATTGATGATGTTTGTGTAGATGATATTAATCAAAAAATAACACAAGAAAATGCAAAAGAAATTTTAAGTGGATTTGATATTATTTGTGAAGCATTTGATGATGCTTCTCAAAAGGCATTTTTGACAAATTATGTATTGTTAAGTTTCAAAAATTCACTAATTATCGCTAGTAGTGGAATGTCAGGCTTGGATGGTGATATAAAAACAAAAAAGATAAATGAAAATTTCTATCTTTGTGGTGATGGAGTTAGTGATATGAGTATCGGCGTTATGAGTCCTAGGGTTAGTATATGTGCCGGAAATATGGCTAATTTGATACTAAAATTATCGCTTGAAAGGGGATAAAAGTGAATGATGATATTTTAAAAATAGGAGAGTATGAGTTTAAATCTAGATTTATTCTTGGTTCGGGTAAGTTTTCTTTGGGTTTATTAAATGCTGCGATAAACGAAGCAAAAGCTCAAATGGTAACACTTGCTTTAAGAAGAGTTGATGATGGAGGCAGTGATAATATACTTGATTATATACCAAAAGGTATAACTATCATTCTTGTGGTGTTGATTATGTGATAGTTGGTCATATATTTGATACTAAAAGTCATAAAGATGAAAACCCAAGAGGGGTTGAGTTTTTAGAAAAAATTTGTCAAAATAGCAAGATAAAAGTATATGCAATAGGTGGAATAAACTTTGAAAATTTAGATATTATTATGCAAGCAAAAGCAAATGGTGCTTGTATGATGAGATGCATACTTGATAGAATTTAAAAAGGATAGTAATGAATATATTAATAACAGGCGGGGCAGGGTATATAGGAAGCCATACTTTAAAGGCTTTTTTAAAAGAAAATAAGCACAATATTACTGTGATAGACAATTTATCAAAAGGTTCAAAAAAAGCTATTGATACTTTGCTTAGTGTTGGAAAGTTTGATTTTATAAAGGCAAGTTTGGAAGATGATTTGAGTGAAATTTTTACCAAAGGTAAATTTGATGCGATTATTCATTTTGCTGCCTTTATAGAGGTTTTTGAAAGCACAAAAGATCCACTTAAATATTATCTTAACAATACAGCAAATGTTGCTAAAATTTTAAGGTATTGTAAGGAATTTGGCGTGGATAAATTTGTATTTAGTTCAACTGCGGCTGTTTATGGAGAACCAGATGTCTCTGAAGTAGGCGAAAGAGACAATACTTTGCCTATAAATCCATACGGTATGAGTAAGTTAATGAGTGAAAAAATTATACAAGATTACGCTGTTTCAAATAAAAATTTCAGATTTGCTATTTTAAGGTATTTTAATGTTGCGGGTGCTGATGAGGATGGTTTGCTCGGACAAAACTATCCAAATGCGACACACCTTATAAAAATAGCAACACAAACAGCTCTAAAAAAACGAGATAATATGGCTATATTTGGAAGTGATTATGATACCAAAGATGGCACTTGTATAAGGGACTATATCCACGTAAATGACTTGGCTGATGCTCATCTTAGTGCTTTAGAATATATACAAAACAATTCAAGTGAGATTTTTAATGTTGGATACGGTAAAGGTTTTAGTGTAAAAGAGGTTATAAATAAGGTAAAAGATGTTAGTGGGGTTGATTTTAGTGTTCTTGACAATCCAAGAAGAGATGGAGATCCAGCTACACTTATAGCAAAATCAGAAAAGATAAAGGCTCTTACTGGCTGGAAACCAAAAAGAGATAATCTTGAATTAATTATAAAAACGGCTTTAGAATGGGAGAGAAAGATATAGATTTTTTGTTATAAAATGTATAAAATCTTTTTTGAACTTAAAATTTATAAAATAAAGTGCTAGGAATTTCCTAGCACTCTTTGAAAAAATCAAAAACTATACGACCGCTTTTTATTGTTTTTATAGCTGCACCTTTTAGCTTTTTGCCTATTAGTGGCGAATTTACTGATTTTGAACGATTTAATTTTTTATCGTATATGTATTCTAAATTTGGGTCTATTATAGCAATATCAGCCAACATTCCCTCTTTTATCTCACCTTTGTCTTTTAGGTTTAGAATTTTTGCTGGATTTTTAGAGGTTAGCGCTACCATTTGCTCTAGGCTAATAACTCCTTCATCAACAAGCCTTAATGTTAGTGGTATGAGTGTTTGAAGTCCTATTATTCCAAATGGTGCTTTGTCAAACTCAACGCATTTTTCATCATCGTGATGTGGCGCATGATCTGTTGCTATAACATCTATCGTGCCATTTTTTAGCCCTTCTCTTATAGCTTTTACATCGCTTATCTCTCTTAGCGGTGGGGACATTTTGAAATTTGTGTCGTATTTGTTTTGCAAAATTTCATCATCCGTAAAAGTAAAATGATGAGGTGTTGCCTCGCAGGTTATTTTTATCCCATCTTGTTTTGCCATCTGTATGATTTTTAGCGAGTAGGCTGAACTAACATGTGCTATATGAACATGACCGCCGGTAAGTTTTGCTAAAAGCATATCTCTACTAACTGAAATTTCCTCTTTCTCTCTAGCCATCCCTTTAAGCCCAAGAATAGCTGACACCTTTCCTTCGTGCATAACACCCTGTCTACAAAGCGAACAATCCTCAGAATGAGATATACAAAAACTTCCAAACATTTTTGAGTATTCAAGCGCTGCTCTCATTACACTTGAACTACTTACAGGTAAGCCATCATCGCTAAAAGCAACCGCTCCAGCTTCAAGCATATCGCCCATTTCAACTAATTCATTTCCGTTTAAACTTTTAGTTATGGCACCTATTGGAAGTAAGTCTATAAGTCCACATTCTTTAGCTTTTCTTATCATCTCTTTTGTTATTGAAGCATTGTCATTTACTGGATTTGTATTTGCCATTGGAAGACAAGTTGTAACACCACCAGCAACAGCTGCATGAGAACCAGATATAATATCGTCCTTGTATTCATACCCAGGGTCCCTAAAATGAACATGCATATCTATAAGCCCTGGAAGCACATATTTATCTTTTGCATCTATTTGTATATCTGCATCAAAATTTTCATTTGATACTGATATTATTTTTTCATCTTCTATTAGTACATTTGCTTTGAGTGTTTTATCGTGATTTATAATTAGTCCATTATTTATAGCTATTTTCATTTTAGTTCCTGTTTTGTGCTAGCGTATGAAGGATCGCCATTCTTATAGCAACACCATTTTCAACTTGATTTAAAATCACAGAGCAATCAGAATCTGCTACATCAGAGTTTATCTCAACTCCTCTGTTTATTGGACCTGGATGTAGTATTATTGCATTTTTATTTGCTAATTTTGCTCTATCTTTATTTAATCCAAAAAATTTAGAATACTCTCTTGAGCTAGGAAATGCAACATCACCATCAGACCTTTCTAGCTGGATCCTAAGCATTATTATAACATCGCTTCCTTCACAAGCCTCTTCCATATTTTTGCAAATTTGACAACCAAATACTTCGGCATCTTTTGGCATCATCATGGCAGGTGCAAATAGTTTTACATTTATACCCAATGTTTTCATAGCCCATATATTTGATCTTGCTACCCTTGATCTTGCTATATCTCCTATGATTGCAACTGTTGTGCTTTTATCAAGCTTTTTATTGTGTTCGCTTATAGTAAAAAGATCAAGTAGGGATTGTGATGGATGTTCGTTTAGACCATCTCCAGCATTTACTATACTAGCTTCTGTATTGTTTGCTGCAAGTATCGCAGCTCCTGAACTATAATGTCTTATGACTATAATATCAGTTTTCATAGCAGCCATATTTTTTATAGTGTCTATTAGAGTTTCACCTTTTTTTACACTAGAACTTGATGCCGTAAAATTAACAGCATCTGCACCAAGTCTTTTTGCTGCTATTTCAAAAGATGTTCTTGTTCTGGTTGAGTTTTCAAAAAAAGCATTTATTGTTGTCTTTCCTCTTAGACTATCTGATTTTTTTATATCTTGTAGATTTAGCTGTTTAAATTCTTTAGCCTTGTCTAAAAAATATAGTATTTCATCTTTGCTAAGGTCTATCGTTCCTAATAAATCTTTGCGTTTATAACTATACATTTTGATTATTCTTTTACTAATTCACAAGCTGGTTTGTATCCGCCATCACAAGATTTTTTAAAAAGTGCTTTTGTTTTTTCTTCATCTTTTTGTTTATCTTTTGTGAGTCCATAAGCATACATTTCTCCAAGTTTTTCACAAGCCATAGCCTCGTTTTCATTACACATTTTTTCAAAAATTTGTTCAGCTTTAGCATTATCTTTTGCAATCCCACTACCATTAAAAAGCATTATAGCATTCATTGTGCAAGCTTTTTTAATGCCTTCTTCACAAGCTTTATTGAAATTTAAATATGCATTTTTATAATCTTTTTTGTTAAATTGTTCTGTCGCTTTGTCAAAATTATCATTTGCAACTAATGCAATACCAATCATGCATATACTAATTAGATATTTTTTTATCATTGCTTTTTCCTTTTTTATTTTTCAAAAATTTTTTTATGATGTTTTTTCATGTATTCTATGATTTCAATCACTTCATCAACACCGGTTGCTTCTGAGTTTTCGAGTGCATCATCTATGCTTTGCACATATATATTTGCAGCTTCTTCTAAGTTTGATTTTTTAACTCCAGCATAATAGAGTAAACCTTCTAAAACCATACTAAGCTCATAGCTCAATTCATCAATACTAACTTCTTCTTCTCTCATTTTTACTCCTGTGTTTTTTTGTTTATTAGCTCAGTTACTTGTTCTTTGATAATTTTATAATCAAAACTATCTTTAAAACCAGCAAATAAGCCACCACTGGCATTCACATGTCCGCCACCACCAACTAGATTTTTAGCCATTAAGCTAACATCTACTTTTCCATTTGCTCTAAAACTCATTGTTTTTTTATTTGTGATATCTAAGAAAAAATCATAATCAGGGTTTGCAACTAAAAAATCATTTCCTATAACAGATGTGTTGCCTATATTGTAAGTTAGTATCCCCTTAAAGTCTTTATAGTGTATTGTTAAATTTTCTCTTTTTTTGCTTAGCAAGGTTACCACATAATTTGATATTAAATTGCTTAAAGTCTCATCTTTGTCTTGTTTGAAAAAATCTTTTTTTATTCCGTGTATAGCCATATCAAGACCTATATAGTCGTTTTTATCATTGAAAAATTTTCTAGCATTTTCAAGAAGATGAAACATATAAAGATTATTTTCATTTTCAAACATTACTTTGTTTATATCCTTGGCATTTGCTACAAGTCCAAGACATACCTTTCCCATCTCAAAATGCTTGCTTTCTTTTAGCCATATATCAACCGAGTTTACAACATCACTAAAAAGTTCTAACTCTTCATTTTTTCCAAGCATATTTGCAAAAAAATCATAAGTTATTTTTGTAGCACATCTGCTAGAATCTAAAAAATACCAATCAAACTCACATGCGCATTCTGCACCGCTTTGGTGATGGTCTAGTAAAAATAATTTTGCGTTTTTGTCTTTTAACTTTTCTGTAAAATCTATACATTGCTCTTTTGTTAAGTTTAAATCTGTTATTAAAATAATGCTCTCTTCATCTGTTAGTTTTGATAATATCGTATTAAATTTATCATCTATCTCTCTTCCGTAATTTGAGTTTGAATAAATAACATCTTTAAAATAGTATTTTGTTATAAATTGTGCTCCATACCCATCTAAATCAGTATGAGAGAGGTGAAAAAATTTCATTTGTTTCCTTTATAAATTTTGTATTTCTATAACGCCAACTGTTTCAAATGGCGTATTTGGCGAAATTTCCGCAAAGCTTAATATAACTATATCTATACTAAAATTAGAGCAAATATCGGCTATGAATTTTCTTAAACTAGGCTCAACACATAGTATCATCGGGCCACTTTGACTTATTGGTCTTTTTTGTTTTTCGTTTCTTAGTGCTTGAACTATAGCAGATGTTTGCGCAACATTTATCATAAGATGATAGTTGCCATCTTTATATTGAACCGCTTCCATAAGTTTTTGTTGAGCAGATGTTTCAAGGATATAAAAATTTAACTCGCCATTTTCATTTTTATAAATTGATGTGATTATCCTTGATAAAGATGATCTAACGTGCTCTATTATGATATCTAGGTTTTTGCTTACTTCGGCTATATCGCTTATAGACTCTAATATACTTAGCATATCTTTTATAGGTATATTGTCTTTTAATAGTGCTTTAAGAACTTTTTGTATCAGACCTATACTTGCTATTTTGAGTGTATCATCTACTATAACCGGATAGTCATTTTTGAGTTTATCTAGTAGGATTTGTGTTTCTTGTCTTGTTAGAAGTTCGGCTGAGTTTTGTTTGATTAGTTCGCTCATATGCGTTGATATAACACTTGCTGGATCAACTATCGTATAACCACTTAGTATCGCATCTTCTTTTATATTTGTGTCTATCCAAAGTGCATCTAGTCCAAAGGCTGGTTCTTTTGTTGGAATTCCTTCTATATCTTCGCTTACCAGACCGCTATCCATAGCAAGAAATTTATCAGCATAAATTTCTCCTTGACCTATAATAACACCTTTTAATTTAAATCTATATTCATTTGGTGGTAGTTGAAGATTATCTCTTATTCTTATTTTTGGCATTAAAAATCCAAGTTGAGTTGCTATGTTTCTACGCATAGCTCTAATTCTTTCTATTAGATCAACATCGGCTAGTTTTAATAACCCATATCCCAAATCCAGCTCTAAAATTTCAAGTTTTAAAATGTCATTTATTTTATTTTCTTCTTCTCTTGCGATCTCTTCTTCGCTTTTTTTTATGGGCTTTGTCTGGTTTTGTGCTGTTGGTGAGTTTGGATCATCTGGTTTGCTTTTTGATTCACTCATAGTAGTGGTTGGCATTATTAGATTTCCATCTTGAGCTTGTTTTACCATATATCCAAGACCTAAAAACAAAAACGATATAAATCCAAGTGAAAAGGTAGGAAGACCCGGAACTAAAGCAAAAATAAATAGTATAAATCCAACTATAAAAAGTGTCTTATAATCCCCAAGTAGTTGGTTTAATGTTCCTTCTGCAAAGTTATCATCATCTTTACTTGCTCTTGTTATTATGATCGCTGTTGCTGTTGATGTTATTAAAGCTGGTATTTGACCAACCAAGCCATCGCCTATCGTTAATATAGTGTAGTTTTGTGCAGATGTTGCCATATCTAAATCAAACTGAAATGAGCCTATAGCAAAGCCACCTATTATATTTATTATTGTTATGATAATACCGGCTACCGCATCGCCTTTTATAAACTTAGATGAACCATCCATCGCTCCATAAAAGTTTGCTTCGCTAATTATAGCTTGTCTTCTCTCTCTTGCTGTTTTTTCATCTATCAATCCAGCATTTAAATCAGCATCTATTGCCATTTGTTTACCTGGCATAGCATCTAGTGTAAAACGAGCTTGAACCTCTGAAACACGGGTTGAACCTTTGGTTACAACCATAAAATTTATAAGAACCAAGATACAAAAAACTATGATTCCTATCACATAATTTCCGCCAACAACAAACGCACCAAAGCTAGATATGATATCACTTACAGCTTCTGGACCATTGTGTCCTTTGCTTAGTATCATACGTGTTGTTGCTATATTTAAAGATAGCCTAAATAGAGTTATGATAAGTATTAGAGTTGGAAAAGTGCTAAGGTCTGTTGGTTTTGGGACATAGATTGAAATAAGTATTATTAAAACAGATATAGATATAGAAAGAGCCAAAAAAAAATCAAGAACTCCGCTTGGTAATGGAACTATTATTATTGCCAAAATAGCAACAATAAGACCTACTATACTTAAGCTTTTAAATTTTATTATGGGCGCTAAAAATGGAGCTACAAGAACTAAAATTTTATTTTTTGCCATAAACTTACTTTGTTGTTATATCTTGCAAGGTTATATTATCAAGCATATTGTCTATTTTTATTTGTAGAGAATTTAGTGTTGTCCATATTTGACAGCTTGTTGCTTGATTACTAGGGCAGTCATCTATGGAATTTGAACATTCAAAAACTGTCGTAGGGCGTTTTTCTACACATTCTATTATTTTTTTTATTGTAAGTTCAGATGGATTTATATTTAAAGAAAATCCTCCGTTTGCACCTTTGAATGAATTTAAAATTTTATCTTTTGCAAGGCTTTGTAAAATTTTTGCCAAAAAACTCTTTGAAATTTGCAATTCATTTGACATTGTATCAACATCTATCGGTTGTGTTTTTTGTGATAAAAATATCAAAGAGAGCAGGGCATATTCGCTAGCTTTGGTGAAAAGCACATTAAATCCTTATACTTATAAATTGGTTATTATTTTATACAAAAAATGCTAGATTTTTTATTAAAGTTTCAAAACTTATTGTTATTTATATAAAAAATATTTTTTATTAGAGTTAAAAATAAATTTATTTTAAGGAAAATTAACCAAAAATTAAATTTAAAACCCCTATAATGTCATGTCGAAATTTTTAAATAACAAAAGGTGTTTTTATGTATCTTTTTACTTCAGAGGTTGTTAGCCCAGGACATCCAGATAAATGCGCAGATATAATAGCAGATAGTATAGTTGATAAAATTTTAATGGCTGATTCTAATGGTCGTGTAGCTAGTGAAGTTTTTGTAGCAGGAAAAAATATAGTTATAGGTGGAGAGATAAACTCAAAGTTAAAATTAGAGCAAAAAGATTATGAAAATATCGTAAAAGATGCTCTTTTTAATATAGGCTATAAGGGATTACCTTATTTTACAAAAGAACAGTGTTTACATCCTGATGATATTAATGTAAGTGTTTATATAAATCAACAAAGTTCTGATATAAACCAAGGTGTTGATCAAAAAGATGGTGAGATAGGAGCCGGAGATCAGGGTATTATGTTTGGTTTTGCAAGTTGTGAAGCCGATGAGTATATGCCGGCTGCAATAACTTATGCAAGAATGCTTTGCGATAAAGTATATAAATTTGCAAAAGAAAACCCTGATAAATTAGGTGTTGATATCAAAACTCAGGTTAGTATTGATTATGGCACTAAAGATAATTTTGAAAATTGTAAGCCACAAAGTATACATACAATAGTTGTTTCAGCTCCTTGTGTTGAAAGCATGGATATAAATGAGTTAAGAGAGCTTATTCAGACTTTGATAGATGATTCTGGTCTGCCTACCAATCTTTATGATAAACAAAAGACTATTATATATATAAATCCTACAGGTAGATATGTAAATCATAGCTCATTGCACGATAGTGGTTTAACTGGTAGAAAACTTATAGTTGATAGCTTTGGTGGATATGCTCCAATAGGCGGTGGAGCGCAAAGCTCTAAGGACTATACTAAGGTTGATAGAAGTGGTCTTTATGCTGCAAGATATATAGCAAAAAATATAGTAGCTGCCGGACTTGCAAAAAAATGTATAGTTCAGTTAAGCTATGCGATAGGTGTCGCAAAGCCAACATCTGTTAGTGTTGATACTATGGGGACAAATGTAGCATCTGTTGATGATGACAAACTTTCAAATTTTGTTATGGATAATTTCTCTCTTACTCCAAAATGGATAATAAATAAATTTGGTTTAGATAAGCCAAGTGATGATACATTTTTGTATGCAAAAGTTGCTGCTTTTGGTCAAGTAGGTAACTCAAAATATCCTTGGGAACAATTAGATAGCGTTGAGCTATTTAAAACCTTAATATAATTTTTATTAGCTTGTTATGCTTTTTGTATGACAAGCTAAAATTTACATTTAATAATATTTCTTGTTATACCACACACTTAAAACATAATTTTTTACTCTTAAATAATTATTTTATAAATTGTTTAAAAAATATATAAATAAGTATAATTTACTGCATATTTCTTTAATCTTAAATTCTAAAATTATTTTTTTTAATTAAAAAATTATATAATTAATTTATAATATATCACAAAAATTACTTTTTGGAAATTATTTTTATTTAAAATTATATTTATAATCTATTTAGGAGGGGTATATGAGAAGTTTTAAGTTTTTATCTTTAGCTGCTGTTTTAGCACTTGGTTTAAACGCTCAAAGTATATTGCTTAATGGCAATAGTGTAACGCCAAAAGATATAGTTTTGATATCAAATGGTGCAAAAGTTGAGATTGGCAAAGATGCTTTAACTAAAGTAAATAAAGCACACGATGTTTTATTAGAGGCTGCAAAAGATGGTCAGAAAATTTATGGATTAACCGTAGGTGTTGGTCTAAATAAAGACAAAAAATTTGTTGATGCAAAAGGAAATTTAGACAAAGAAGTTATAGGTGCTTCTACTAAATTTAACATAGGACTAATTCATGCACACTGTGGTGGTGTTGGTGAAGATATGCCGTTGAAAACAGCTCGCGCTGTTCTTGCTACAAGACTTAACAATATGCTTTATGCTGGCGCTGGAGTTCAGAGTGATGTTGTAAATTTATATAAGGAATTTTTAAACAAAGACATAATTCCAGTAATGCCTAGCAAAGGTTCTATGGGGGAAGCAGATATTACTATTTTAGGTCATGTTGGGCTTGCTATGCTTGGCGAAGGAGATGTTTATTATAAGGGTAAAAAAATGCCAGCTAGTGAGGCTTTAAAAAAAGCTGGTTTGAAAAAATTATCACCTTTTGGAAAAGATAGCCTTAGTATATTAAGTTCAAATGCTTACTCTGCTGCACTTGCTTCAATAGCGGTTGAGGATTTAAAACATACATTGGAACTTTCTAAACTTGTATTTGCTTTGAGTTTGGAAGCGTTTAATGGTAATGTTGCTCCTTTTACAAAAGAAGCTTCAGAACTTAGAGCTTTTCCTGACTTTATATCTACAACAAAAGAGATAAGAGAAATTTTAAAAGATAGCTATTTGTGGGATCAAGATAATGAAAGAGCTTTACAAGATCCACTAAGCTATAGAGATGCTTCATACTTTTTTGCAACTCTTAAAGGCACTATAAATACACTTGAAAATTTGATGAAGATTCAATTAAATACATCAGATGATAATCCTGGAATTTCTCTTTCAATGAATCCAGAAACTGATAAATTCCAAGAGACTAAGTTATTTACTAAGAATGGTGCTGTTGTTCCAACATCAAATTTTGAACCAATTATATGGGTAGTTGAGTTTGAAAAAGCCTCTATTGTATTGGCTCATAATTCAAAAGCAAGTGCTTTAAGAACTATCAAACTTTCAAATGATGGTTTTACCCATCTTACTAGATTTTTAGGTACAGATAAAACAGTTCATGCCTTTGGTGCAATGCAAAAACCTTTTGTAGCTTTAGCCGGAGAGAATGAATATCTAGCAAATCCTATTTCACTTGATTATACACCTGTTGCTGGAGAGATAGAAGATGTTGCTACTAATGCACCTTTTGTTGTTCAAAAACTTCAAAAACAGATAAATAATTACTATCATATTTTAGGCATGGAGCTTATGCATGCAGCTCAAGCAATTGATCTTAGAAAACAAAAAAATCCAAATTTAAAACTATCTAAACAGACAGAAAAGTTATATAACGAATATAGAAAAGTTGTTAAATTCATGGATATAGATAGACCTTTAACTGATGATTTTAGAAACTCAGCTAAATTTTTAAAAGAATATAAATAAAAAAGAGATAAAAATGGCTAGTAGAAGAGATTTTTTAAATGGTATGATGCTCTTTGGTGCAGCATCAATGACTCAAACATCACTTTTTGCTAATGAAAATAGCATAAAATGGGATGAAGAGTGGGATGTGTTGGTTGTAGGATCCGGTTTTGCTGGATCTGCTGCAACCTGTCAGGCTATAGAAGAGGGTGCAAAAACACTAATGATAGACAAGATGCCTGTTCTTGGCGGCAACTCAGCTATAAATGGTGGAGCTATTGCTGTCGTAAACTCAAGCTTTCAAAAAGATAGAGGTATAAAAGACTCTTATGAGCTTTACGTAAAAGATATTTTAAAAGCCGGACTTGGACTAAATAGAATGGATTTGGTTGAAGTTATTGCAAAAAATGGTAACAGTGCTTATGAGTGGACTTTGCAAAAGGGGGTTTATTATAGAAATGCTTTAGGCCAATTTGGCGGACATAGCGTTCCTAGAACAATTTGGCCTGAAATAAACTCAGGTGGTAAAATAACAATACCTCTTCAAGAGTTTGCTATGAAAAATGGCGCAACAATAAGAACTAGAGTTATTTTAGATGATTTTGTAAGAGATGAATCAGGTAAAATCATAGGTGCAAAAGTTAGAGAAAATTATGATTTTGACTTTGATACTACCAAAGATGAAGCTGATAACAAAAGCGGAACAGTTAAATTTTATAAGATAAAAGGTGGTATTGTTATGGCTACTGGCGGTTTTTCTTATGATGTTAAATTTAGACAAGAGATAGACCCTGCTATAACACCTGAGCTTGATTGTACAAACCACTATGGTGCAACCGCATATGCTCTAAAAACAATGATGAGAAACAACGTTAAGACAGTTGATTTAAAATGGATTCAACTCGGTCCTTGGGGAAGCCCTGATGAAAAAGGTTTTGGTATAGCTCCGGTGTTTGCAATACCTGCTTTTTCTTATGGAATTATGGTTGATGCAAGGACTGGAAAAAGATTTGTAAACGAGTTGGCGGATAGAAAAATTCGTTCAGATGCTATTTTAAAAATGCATAAAAACCCTGATGGAAGCATAACTCATCCTGTGGTAATTTGTGATAGTGTAGGCGCGCAAGGAACAACAAAAGCCAATGTTTATAGAGGCATTCATAAAAATGTTATTAAGGTTTTTGATACATTAAAAGAACTTGCTGATTTTTATAATATTCCTTATGAAGGGTTAAAACAAAGTGTGGATAACTACACAAAATATGCTAGAAATGGCAAAGATGAAGAGTTTGGAAAGCCATTTTTTAAATTTAAAGATGTAATACCTGATCTTACAAAGCCACCATTTTATGCATGGAGAGCATTACCAAAAGTTCATCACACAATGGGCGGTGTTAAAATAGATACTGAGGCTAGGGTGTATGACAACGATGATAAACCGATAGAAGGACTTTTTGCAGCTGGTGAAGCTGTGGGCGGACCTCACGGTGCTAGTAGGCTTGGAAGTTGTGCTATACCTGATTGTTTGGTATTTGGAAGAATTGCAGGTAAAAATGCTGCAAATTTGGCAAAGAAAGGATAAGAAATGAGAAAAATATCAAATATATTTTTAATCCTTTTGATTGCTTGTGGTGTTAGTTTATTTGCGGCAGAAGTAGATAAATTTAGTAAAGAAAATTATCCATTTAAGGCCCATGATAAATTACATTTTGATTGTAAAAGCTGTCATAAAGAGCAAAATCCAAAAGAGTATAAAAACTTGACAACAAATGATTGTTTAAGTTGTCATAAGAGTTATAAAAAGTTAGCTGAACAAACCGGCCATCTTGGTTATGATGATAATATTCATGCAAGTCCACACTATCCAAATATGGATTGCAATCTTTGTCATCAAACACACAAACCATCTAAAAACTACTGTGTTATGTGTCATTCACAAGACAGTATGAAAAAACTATTGGTGCCATAAGGAGACATTATGAAAAATATACTTTTAAAAATTTGTTTTGCTTTGGTGTTTGCCTTTGTGGTGTTTTTTGGTGGGAATGCACTTGTTCATTCTACGCAAGAAGATACTTTTTGTGTTGTTTGTCATGAGTGGATGGATCCTTTTGTGGATACTTATGCTCATAGTTCGCACGGCGGTGCAAATAAAAATGGCTTTAAAGCAAAGTGTGTAGAGTGCCATTTGCCACACGATAATCATGTAAAATACATCTTCCAAAAAGCATTAAATGGCTTTAATGAAGTTACGCATATGGCATTTAATGATGCAAAAGATGCAAAATGGCAAGAAAATAGAAAAAATAGATCTAAATTTGTTTTTGATACCGGTTGTTTAAGCTGTCATAAAACTATTTTAGATATAAATTCAACAAATCAAAACATAAAAGATATGCATAATCTTTATGTTAAGTTTAAAAATGATCCAAAAGAGAAATTGGATTGTGTTACTTGTCATAAAAATGTGGGACATAAAGAGCTTGGAAAAACTCTTTATGAGTTAAAACATCCACCGGTTGGAGCTTGGTGATAAATAAAGGGAGTTGATGATAGAAAATATCTACAAAAATCGTGTTTTTATATTTTTTTCTATCATTTTTCTCTCTTTAATGATAGTCAATTACTATCTAAATCGTTCGTTTGTCAAAGAGATATTGATAAACGAACAACTAAATATACTAAAAAACTCAAGCGATAGAATAGAGAGCTGGATAGATGATAAAAAATTAAGCCTTTTTGCTATAAATACTATAATATTAAACTATGACCCCATAAAAGATGAAAAAACCATCAAAGATGTTTTACAAAAAAGTGAAGAGATAGCCGGTTTTTCAAGTGTTTATGTTGGTTATGAAAACAACATAACTATATCAAGTAAAATTTTTAATAAACCAAAAAACTATATACCAACCAATCGCCCTTGGTATAAAAATACAATAAAAGAAGATAAGTTTTATATAACAAAACCATATGTAGATGTAGGTCTAAATATACCTGTTATTTCAATATGTCAAAATGTAAAAAATGAGACAAAGATAAAAGGTGTTTTATGTGGAATTTTGTCTTTTAATGATGTAAAAAATGAAATTTTGGATTTGAGGTTAGAAAATAGTGGATATGTCTTTTTGATGGATGAAAACTTCAATATTTTATTTCACCCAAATGATAAATTTCAGCTACAAAAAGCAAACTTTGACATAAAAAACCCAAGTATAAAACAAACATCAAACTATGAAACAGATGATGAAATTTTAACTTTTAAAACACTATCAAATTCTCATCTTATACTAGTCGCACAAACTTTTAAAAACAATATATATGCTAGGATAAATAAACAATTTTTAATGAATTTGGTTATTTATACGATCAGTATATTTCTGTTTTTTACACTTGCATTTTTTTATAACAAAAAGATAAAAAAGCAAGAAGAATTGCTTGAAAAAACAAAAAGAGAGTATGAGGTCTTACTCTTTTCGCAAACAAAAATGGCAGAACTTGGTCAGATGATAGCTTCTATATCTCACCAATGGATACAGCCTTTAAACTCACTTGGTATTTTTCTTGGAAATTTAGTGCAGTTTAAAAAGCTAGGTGCTTTAACCGATGATATTTTTTATGATAATATTTCTAGGTCTTTGAAAAATATAGACTATATGAATGATACTATGAATACTTTTAAAAACTTTTACAAATTTCAGGATAAAAAGCAAATTTTTAATGTAAAACAAGCCATCTTGGATACTATTTTTATACTTTTTTCACAGCATTCAAAAATAGATATAAAAGTAAATGTATCAAATAAGATTGATTTAGAATGCGAAAACTATTTGAATGAATTTAAGCAAATAATTGCTTGTTTGATACAAAACTCAAAACAAGCATTTTTGTCTAATCAAATAAGAAAAAATGCAAAAATAGTAATCTCTGTAAGAAGCAATGAAACGCACTTTTTAATAAGAGTTATAGATAATGCAGGTGGTATAGCTGATGATTATAAGGATAAAATTTTCAAGCCATTTTTAAGCACTAAAAACAGTAGTGGGCTTGGTCTTTATATATCAAAACTTATAGCATATAAAAAATGCAATGGTGATTTGATTTTAGCACAATCCAAGCGACCAACCATATTTTTACTAAAAATAGCAAAAAAGGTATAAAATGATAGATGTAAATATACTTTCAAAACTCAAAAACATCTCTGTATTGCTTGTTGAAGATGATGAAAACACAAGGATAGCTATAACCCAATCTTTGCAGTTTTATTGCAAAAAGATTGTAAGTGTAGATGATGGTCTTGGAGGTTTTAATGAGTATTTTAGTGGAGATTTTGATATAGTGATAACTGATATAAACCTACCAAATCTAAATGGTCTTGAAATGCTTGAAGAGATCAAAAAAAGAGCACCACATCTAAAATCAATCATTATAACATCATACGATACAAGTGAAAATATGTTGGCTAGTATAGAGCTTGGAGCGTATAACTACCTAAGAAAACCTTTTAAGATAGAAGAACTTCAGACAACTATTTTGATGGCCACAAAAGGAATGTATGAAAATAAAATACTTATAAAAGATAGCTATGAGTATGATTTGATTGATAAAATTTTGCTTAAAAACAAAGAAGAAGTTGTGATGACAAAGATAGAATCAAAGCTATTTTATCTACTTGCAAGCAATGCTAATAAGACAGTTGGCTATGATGTTATTGAGGATTTTGTTTGGAATGATAAAGCTATGAGCAATGAAGCTTTAAGAATGGTTGTTAAAAAAATAAGACTTAAAACAGATCAAAACTTGATAGAAAACATATCAGGTGTTGGTTATAGGATTTGTACTTAGATGTAGCCGAGCATACTAAGATGCCCGGCTTTTTGATTAAAATGTTATTTCAAAATCAAGTTTGAAATTTCTTCCAGGGGCATTAAATCTATTTAGACCAAGGCTGTCTGATTTTCTTACTCTATTTGTTGTTCCAAATGATCTTATGGATCTTGCACTTTCCCAATTGATGTATTTTTTATCAGTTAGATTATAAGCACCAAGTCTAAATGTTATATTTTTTCTAGGTCTTACATAGCTTATAAGATCTATAGTTGTGTATTTGTTGCTTAACCAGTGGGCTGATGAGTCTTGTACTTTTTTATTGTTTACTATAATGTCTTCTCTTTTCTCGCTAAGCCAAAACATATTGTAAGTATCTCCTGGTTTTTTTGCATTGGCGTGTGTTATAAAAATATCTGCTCCAAATTTATCATTAGGTGCAGTATAACCTATGTTATAGACAAATTTATTTGGCTGAATAGCATTCATTGGTCTAAACACATCCTTACCATCTTCTGTTACTAAAATCTTACCTTTTTGTCTTGTATATTTAACACCAAAATAAAATCCAGGCAAATCAGCTTTTATATCTTTTAGGTTTATCTTAGAGTCTATTTCTATACCTGTTACTTTTGCAACTGCTCTATTTACATTTTGGTATCCGACTAAATCAGTTGATAATGCAATGCCGTTGTCAACATGTTTGTTTGTTTTTGCTGCACCAACGTATCTAAAATCCAAAAAGTCTTTGTATTTTGTCTCAAAACCACTAACTGTTATAAAGCTTAAATTATTATAAAGCGTGAGTGCCACTTCTTTTGTTTTTGAGATCTCTGGTTTTAATTTTGTATTTGGAACAATTATAAATCCTGGAAATCTAAAGTTGAAATACAATTCATCAGGAGTTGGAGCTCTAAAACCTTTTGAGTATTTTCCTTGAACTCTTAGAAAATCAATCGGATCTAAATCTAAACTTATAAAATGAGAAGTTTGATTAAAAATATTTCCTTTATATTTTTTGTCTATCCTGGCACTTTCTATAAACTTTTTACGATCAGCTAAATATTGTGGATGATTTTCTCCACTCTTCTTAGGATCGGTTCCAATATATTTAGGATCTGTGTATCTTGGTTTTTCTATGTCATGTTTTGCTAATGCTCCTAAAAATCCATCTGGTATTTTTGGACTCTTGCCTTCTTCATAATCTACTCTATATTTTATAAAGTCTTTTCTAAATCCTCCTTTTAATACTATAAAATCATTTATTTTTATATCATCTGCTATATAAAATGCCTTTTGTGTTTTGGTTGTTGGGACTAAAAAAGATTCTTCTCCTGAAAAAATAGGACATTGAAGAGTGTTTCCGCCTGATTTACAATCTTCTTTATAGGAGTTAGCCCACCATTTGACATTTGAACCATTGCTTCCTTCTATATTTGTCATGCTTTTTTTGTTTATACCATACAAACCACCATAGCTTAAAAAATGATCTATGTTTTCAGTGTCTATGCTTTTTTCAAAATCCAAATTTACTTGCTTGGTTTCATTATCTAAATCTCTTTGTTTCCAATCATTTTTTGAAAATCCAGCTGAGTATGGTAAGGGTATATAAAATGAGTTGTCCTGATCTTTTTTCTCAGTTCCATCCCAACTTGTATATTCGCGTATCGAATTTATTTTTTTATATATTTTGTTGTTTTTATTTATAGTTTCAACAGTTACATGATAAATATCTTTTCTTTGTTTTTTATCCCAACCTTCATAACTACGATCAAATATTGTTTCGTTTTTAGAAGATAAATCTATACTTATAGGTTTATCTTCAAAAATTAAATTTACAGGTTTTTCGCAATTAAAAAAATTACAATCAAAAGCAAATGTTGTAGCTATAGCATCTTTGCCTGAAGTTCTAAATTTATCTCCTTCTTTGTATTTAGTTCCATCATCACTTTTTAAATATATATACTCTGGTCCTAAAGGACTTGCAGGGTCTTTTTCTTTTACAAGTTTAAGTAATTTATTATCTTTATCTAAGTAGTTATTGTTTTCATCCAAATGCAAACCAGCTTGGTTGTTTATATCTCTGCAGTTATCGCCAAAACATCTCTCTTCTGTTTTTGCTCTTGTTTTTGTCTTTTGATGTGATAATGTAAGCTTCGCACTATCCCAAAAAGGTGTTTCATTAAAATTTTCAAAAGTTACAAAATAATTTTTTCTAGTAGATAAATCATTTGTGTATCTTTTTTCTTCTTCAACTGTATCAGAAAATTGACTTAAACTAAGATTATAAGAATAATCATGACCTTTTGGGTTATCTTTATAATAATCAAGCCCAGCGGTAACTCTTGTAGTATCAGTTGGGCTAAAGCCAAATTTTAAAAGATTGCTCTCTTTTTTGATGGTATATGGATCAGCTTTTTCTCTTTCTGCTGCAACTACACTATCATCATACTCATCGTATCCATAGTTTTTAGTTTCATGTCCTTTTCTATCCGTGCGAATAAACAATATATCAAACCACTTGTGTTTTGCAGCTAATGTGTGAGAGTTATATTTTTGTGAGTTAGCAGTAGAGTATCCTGTTTTAAATCCATAAAAATAGTCTTTATCTAGTAGATAATCTCTTGCATCTTTTGTTTCAAACATAACAGAACCACCAAGAGCCCCTGAACCTGTTTTTATAGAGTCAGCTCCTTTAGTTATTCTTACTTGTTTAAGTGTTTCTACCTCTACACCATTTCTTGTATTGTTAAAGTTACCATATCCCTCAAAGAGTTCTTTAAATCCTTGAGAGCTTAATGTTTCTGCTTGATGAAGGCCATCTATGGTTATAGCAACCCTGTTTTCATCAACACCTCTTATAGAGTATCCACTAGCACCAAATCTACCTGTTTCTACTACACTTACTCCGGTTTCATATTTTACTAGATCTCTTGTATCTTGGACTTGTTCTTTTGTAAGTGTTTTGGCACTTTTTACTCTTTCTCCTACTTTCTTTTGAGTAGGATCATTTTCTGATTCACCAGTAACTGTTACACTGTCTAGTTCAACTTGATTTGATGATATATCTGCAGCATGCAAATTTACACCAAAACCAAGAACTAATAGAGCAACCATAGAAAACCTAAGCTTGTTCATATTTATCCTTATTGTAATTATGATATTCATTCTTTAAAATAAGATATATGATAATAGATATTAATTTAAATACTGGTTAAAAATATAAATAAAAATACAATATTGATTTAAAATTTTAAATATTTTATTAAAAATTCAATAATTCAAATTTATTTTTTTTTGAATTATTGAATATATTTTATTTTTTTATAATATGTTTATTGTTTGGATTTGATTTAAATATAGAGAGAGATTTTTGAGTATTATCTGTCTTCGAAATTGGTTTTTTTGGATTTGAAATGTTTGTTAAAATTCCTTGATTTTCAATTCCAATTTGAACTATAGCGTTAAGAGGGACTTTTACAACGGATGCAAAATTATCTTTTCCAAATCCAGCCTCGAAACTAATCTCTTCTTTTGATAGTATAGCACTTTGAAATGTATATCCTGACAGAACAAACATAACAATAGGTGCTTTGAATGTCTTTTTTATCTCTTCTGGTAGCTCAGGTGCAAAGCTTATCAGTGATATATCAGAAAAAATATAAAAATCAATGCCGTTTTGCAAAAGATAATCTAAACATTCGTAAATATGTCTTTTCATCAATAATCCAAAATTTTCATCATTTGAAACTTTTTCTAGCATTTTATAACTCCAAAAACTCATCAACCATATTTGAAATTTGTTTAAGCCCTATAAGCCAAAAATCTTCATCATCTATGTCAAAACCAAACATATTTACGAGTTCTTTTGGACTCTTGCTTCCACCACTGCTTAAAAATTTAGTATAAATTTCAACAAAATTTTCACATTTGTTGCTTTTGTAAAGTCCAAATAAAGTTAAAACTAAAAGTTGTGCATAAGAATAAGCATAGCAATAAAATGGCGAATGTATAAAATGTGGTATATAACTCCACCATATTTTATAATAATCATTTAGCACAATGCTATCTTTGAACATTTTTGTGCTTTCTTCATACCATATATTATTTAGTGTATCAAGTGATATTTCACCTTTGTGTGAGTGAACTCTTCTTTCAAATGTTGTAAAGTTTATTTGTCTAAAAAATGTTGCAAAAATATCTTCTATTTTTCTTGCTAAAAGTGCCTGTTTTTCTTTTTTATCTATATCTTTGATGATATAATCAAATACTAACATCTCACAAAAAACAGATGCTGTCTCTGCTGTAGTAAGTGGAGTATCTGAGTTTAAAAATCCAACACTATAGCTTAGTTTTTGGTGTATTGCATGTCCTAGTTCATGAGCTAATGTAAAAAGATCTCTGCTTTCATCTGTATAGTTTAGTAAAACATAAGGATGTGCATCACTTGAGCCGGAATGAGAAAATGCACCACCTCTTTTTGCATCGCTTGGATATACATCTATCCAGCCATTATCAAATGCTTCTTGTGCTATTTTTTGAAACTCCAAGCTAAAGTTTCCAAATGCTTTTAAGACTATATCCTTTGCTGTGTTATACTCATATTTTGTTTTGTTTTGAGATAACGGTGCATATCTATCATAATCATAAAGTTTTTCGTAGCCTAAGATTTCTCTTTTTTTATTGTAAAATTTATAAGAGAGTTCAAAGTTGTTCTCGCAAGCTTTTATAAGTGCATCTACGCTTTTTTTGCTTATTTGATTATCTAGATGTCTTGGGTCTTCTGGATTTTCAAAATTTCTTAATTCACAACTTGTAGATAAATCTGTTTTTATCATATTGTAAATATAACCCAAAAGATGTTGATGTTTTGTAAGCTCATCACTTAAACTTATAGCAGCTAGTCTTCTTTCTTCTCTATCTTGGCTATGAAGTTTACTAAGAACTTCTTCTTCGCTTAGTAATTCTTCTTTAAACTTAAATTTTATAGTACTCATAGTTTCATCAAAAAGCCTTGCAAATGCTTGAGCTCCGGTGTTTGAAGTTCTTAACAATACTTGTTCTTGTTCTAAGCTAAGCTGGTGCTTTTTGTGCTGTTTGAGATTTGAAAGATAGTAAGAAAAATCACTACAAGAAGCTATAAATTTATCTTGAATTTTGTTTTCTAAAGTATTGAACTCTAATTCAAAAAATAAAATATACTCTTGTATCTTGTTGCATTCTTCTTCGTATTTTGAGTAAAAAGCACCTTGTTTTGTGTCTTTTGCAAAAATCAAAAATGCATAAGTCATTATTTTAGAAATAGAACTAACAAGTCTTTGATACTCATTCATTGCTTTTATAAAGTCTTTTTCGTCTAAATTTGCAATCTTGCCCTTATATGTCTCGCTAAAATTTTTAACATCTTTTTGTAAATTTGAAAGATAACTTTCAAGCTCTTTTTGATCTTTAAATAATGCTGTTAAGTCCCAAATCATTTTTCATCCTTCATAGAAGCTACTGCTGTAAATAATACATCAGATGAGCTATTTAGTGCTGTTTCAACTGAATCTTGTATAACGCCTATCGCTACGCCTATCGCCACAACTTGCATAGCAACATCGTTTGGTATATTAAATAGTGAGCAAGCAAGAGGTATAAGCATAAGTGAGCCACCTGGAACTCCTGATGCACCACAAGCTGATACCGATGAAAGAACGCTTAGCATAAATGCATTTGCAAAACTTACATTAATGCTATCAACACTATTTACAGCTGCTAATGCTAAAACACTTATAGTAATAGCTGCTCCAGCCATATTCATACTTGCACCAAGCGGTATAGAAACAGAGTAAATTTCTTCTTTTATATTTAATTTTTTACATAAATTTAGATTTATAGGTATATTTGCTGCAGAACTTCTAGTAAAAAATGCTGTTATTCCACTCTCTTTCAAGCAAGTAAAAACTAAAGGATATGGATTTTTTCTTAGTGATAAAAATACTATTAGAGGATTGACAACCAATGCAACTGTAAGCATTACACCAACTAGTAAAATCAATAATTTTGCATATTCCAACAAAGAGCTTCCGCCGCTATCATATACACTAAAAGCAACTATACCAAAAATTCCAAATGGAGCAAGTCTTATGATAAATCTAACTATTTTTGTAACAGCATCAGAAACATTTATTATCATTGTTTTTGTTTCGCCTGATGAATGTCTTAAGACTACCCCAAATCCTATAGCCCAAGCTAAAATTCCTATATAGTTGGCACTAGCTACCGCATTTACTGGGTTATCTACTATTTTTAAAAGAAGTGTTTTTAAAACATCGGATATCTCTTTTGGAGCGGCTTTGCTTACGGCATCAACTCCATCAAGAGTTAATGATACTGGAAACAAAAAGCTAGCTCCGACAGCTATAAGCGCTGCACCTAAAGTTCCCACAACGTAGTAAAAAATTACACTTTTAAAACCTTTTGATTCGCTATCTATGTTTCTTGTGGATATTGCAGATACAATTAAAACAAAAACAAGTATTGGCGCTACTGCTTTTAAGCCACCTACAAATAGATCTCCGAGTATAGAAATACTCATAACTATTTGTTTTATGCTTTGTGAATCAGATTTGAATGCTATAAAACCGAGCATAGCTCCGCAAACCATACCTATTATTATTTGAATTATTAAGTTTCCATCTTTATATGAGTGTATAAATTTTGAAAAAATGCCCATTATATAGCCCTTTTGATTGTATAATATTTAATTAAGTATATCTAATAAAATGTTAAAATAAGTTTTAACTTAAAAAGTATTATTTAATTTTTTTAAGTTTTATGATAAATTAAGTTAGTAAAAAACTTTATTTAGATAAAGACCGTTCGGAGATACCGGCATTCTTGTAAAAATTTTTTTATTTTGTAATTGATCTTGTATGAGATTTTTTCCATTATCATATTTTAAGCCTTTTAATACAGCAGATACCATAAGTCTTACTTGCGCTCTTAAAAAACCATTCGCCTTAAAAACTATAATAGTTTTGTTTTTATGACTATAACAAAAAGCTTTATACACTGTTCTTATAGGGCTTTTTGTGTCACTTCCTACCTTCATAAATAAACTAAAATCATGTTCACCTATAAATAATTTTAGTAATTCATTTGCCTTTTTTATGTCTATTTTTGGTAAAAATAGACAATAATTACTTCTAAAAACATCAAATTCATCATGGCTTATGATGTATCTATATTTTCTTGCTTTTGCATCATATCTAGCCTGAAAACTATCATCTACTTTTTTTATTGATTTTATGTGTATAAAGGGGTGTGAATGGCGATTTATTAGTTGTTTTAATCTATTAAAATCATTGAAATGCTCCCCACACTCTACACATACGCTTTGATTGTTTGCATGAACTCCTTTATCTGTTCTAGAGCTAGAAACTATCTTTGAAAAAATACCTACATGTGACAATGCTTGTTTTAAAACATCTTCAACAGAATTTTTATGAGGTTGTGTTTGTGAACCTTGAAATTTAGAGCCATCATAGCTTAGTATGAGCTGAATTTTCATATCAATATTTCAATACTATTTTGTATTTATAAAATGCAAAACCGCACATCATAAATAGAAAAAATACTATAGGTATTATTATTTGCGAATAAGAGCTTAAAAGCATAATTATCGCAAAGTATGCAAACAAAACACCAAAAGTTCCAGTATAAACGCTACCTTTATCGTATCTGTAAGTTACTATTCCAAAACTTATCGCAAATAAAACAGAAGCTAACGGAAAAAGTGATATTAAGATATATGTGTTTAGATCTTTATTTCTTTTTTTATCTGTTTTTGCTTGTAGCCAGTAGTGAATGAAATTTCCAACTTTACTTATTTTGTTGTCTTGGTCTGTTCTTATTTTCATTGAACTAAAACTACTTTGATGATAAATGTTATCTTTTATATCATAAATTTTACCATCTTCCAAAACAAGCTGAATCATTGAGTTTAGATTTGATATTGTAGCTGTTTTTGCTATTATAAGGCGGTTTGCATCTTTTTGAGGATTATACATTATTATATCTTTATAGATTGTTCCATTTTTGTCTTTTGCTTCATCGTTTATATACACCATCCAATCTGAAAATTTTTGTCCAAATTTCCCACCTTTTAGGTTTAGTTTGGCAACTGTTTTTTTGTAGTCTATAAAGTTAGAGTTTAATTCTGCTGCTTTTGGTATAAAGAAGATAGCAATAACTAATAAAAAAATTGTAAAAATACCAGATAGCCATATAAAAAATTTACTTATCTTTGCCGGAGAGTATCCAAGTGTAAATATAACGATACTCTCGTTTTCCTTTGATAGTCTAAAAAGTGTCATAGCTATAGCTACAAAAAAAGATATAGGAATTACAAATAACAATATTCTAGGAAGCAAAAATAGATATAATTTTGCTAGTTCAAAAAATGTTATTTCTATATATGACGTGATTCTTGCTATTTGTATAAAAAAGACAATTGACATTATTAAAAATAGTGTACTAAATAAAGACGCAAATGTGCTTATAAAATTATTTAAAAGATATTTGTTTATATTAGACATAAATCATCTTTATTATAGCTAGAAAAAAATCATCAAAATAATAAACCAGCAATAATGCTAAACTTAAAAATGGAACAAATGCTAATTCGTAATTTTTTTTCCTTACTATCGCATAAACCGGTAAAGTCAATACAGCTGATAGATAAACAGCTGCCAATCCAAGCTTATATCCAAGCATTGCTCCTATAACAGCAGCTATAAAAATATCAGCACTTCCCATAGCCTCTTTTTTTAGAAAAAAACTAACTAAAAATCTAAGCAACCAAAATGCAAATGCAAACACAAAAGAACATAATAAATTATCGTAAAAATTATCATTTTGAGTTATGTTTTTTAGCACCGCGTATGCAAATGCAAGGACTAATCCCGTATATAAAAGTTGATCAGGAACAGCTTTGTATCTTATATCAATAACTGATAGTGCAAGTAAATTTATAAAAGACAAACCAACGATAAATGCCAAAATAAGCTCTTTTACATCAAAAACATAAATGCCAACTTCTTTATAAAACCCAATAAGCATAAAAAAACCACCAGCTATTTCTGCTATTGGATATACTATGCTTATTTTTGTTTTACAAAAGCTACATTTTCCTTTTAGAAAAATCCAAGAAAAAATAGGTATATTGTGATACCATTTTAATGGTGTATTGCATATTGTGCAATGTGAGCTTGGAAAACTTACACTTTGAAATTTTGGCAAACGATATATTAAAACATTTGAAAAAGATCCAAAACAAATTCCAAAAATAAATAAAAAAATAGACAAAGTTATATTAAGGCTATCCATAATTATCCTAGTTATATAATATTTTAGTGCGTAAATTTGCCATTTTATTGATTATATATATATTAAATTGCACCAAAACGCCTATTTTTTAGTTTAAAATTGTCAACTATATTTTGTAGTTCTTCTTTTTCAAAATCGGGCCAAAGCGTATCTGTAAAGGCAAGTTCTGCATAGCTTGCCTGCCAGAGCATAAAATTTGAAAGTCTTTGTTCACCGCCGGTTCTTATAAGTAGGTCTATTTGCTCTTTTTCATCAAGAAACTCGTTTAAGTTTTCTTCGTTTATCTCTTTTTTTTGAGATATTAAGCTTTTTGTTGCTCTTATTATTTCATCTTTTGCACCATAGTTTATAGCAAGATTAAATTTTAATTTTTTATTATCTTTTGTTAGATTTTTTAATTTTTTTATCTCTAATTTTAAATCATCATTGAAGATTTCTATATCTCCTACTGTATTAAAAAAGATACCGTTTTTTATAAAGTTTTCTCTTCTTGAAATTAAAAATTTTTTTAACAAATCTAGTAAAAAATCAATCTCATTTTTTGGTCTTTTCCAATTTTCTGTACTAAATGCATAAAGAGTTAAGATTTTTATCTTATTTAATATGCAAAAATCACAAATTTTTTCAACCACTAAAGCACCGCTTTCATGCCCTTTTGTCCTTAAAAAACCGCGTTTTTTTGCCCATCTTCCATTGCCATCCATAATAATGGCTAAATGGTTTAATTCATTCATCTTATCCCTTAAAATCAATTAAATTTCTATTTTTTTTCCATATCGCATCTATATCGCAAATTTCTATTTTGCATGAAAAATTTTCTTTTAAGACGCTAGATACTTTTTGAAATGGGGTTTTAATTGTATCTAAAATTCCATCAACAAACTCAAAAAGTAAAGGTGCAAAATTTGAAAACACCAAATAAATATGTGATTTATTTTTATCTTTTTTGAATTGAAAAAGATTGAAATTATCATTGTATATAAATGGTATATGAACTATTTTTTGATTTAAAGCTAGTAGCATATTTGTATAAATTTCAAACTCATCTTTGCTTATATTTGATGAGAGATTTTTTATTATTTCTTTGTGAAACCACTTGGTGTTTTCTTCACTAACAAATCTTTCAATCAAAAAAATACCATTTTCTAAACCACAATCCAAGAAATCAGGTTTTTCATAAAGATTATTTATGACTATGTTATCACTTGTGCTTTTTATCTCTCCCCAGTATTTAGCTCCAACTTTAAGCCTTTTTGCGCTTTTTGTTACCAAATCTTTATTTCTAAATTTCAAAATATATCTATTAAAAGATATTTTCTCACTTACAAACAAGCTTACTGGCAATGATGTATTTAGCGATATTGTGCTTATTTTATTATTTGTTATTTTTTGTATTTTTTGAATACTTGAAATCATAACTCACTTGCCAAATTTGCTATTTTTATAGCTATGTTTTCTTTGGTGTCAATTTCTAAAAGTGTGTCTTTTTCTTTTGTTATAAAGTTTATCTTATTTTTTTCACTTCCAAAACTATTTTCTTTTTCTATTATATTTAGACAAACAGCATCTAGGTTTTTGTCTATTAGCATATTTTTTGCATTATTATAAGCACTATTTTTATCGTATTCTAATTTAAAGCCTATTTTTTTGCATTTGAAGTCTTTTAGACTTGATAAAACATCAATATTTTGTTTTAACTCTAAGCTCCACTCTTTTCCTAATTCACTTTTTTTAAGCTTAAAATCATAATTTTGTTTGCATATATAATCACTAACAGCCACGCACATGACTAATAAATCAGAGTCTTTGCATTCTGCTTTACATAAAGATAATAATTCATCTGTGTTTTTAAACTCACAAGATTTATATGGTAAATTTTCATACTTTACGCTTGAGATAAGCATAACATCTGCGCCTAAAAAGAAAAAAGCATCAGATAAGGCTTTTGACATTTTTCCACTAGAATGATTTGTGATGGCTCTTACATCATCTATTTTTTCAGTTGTTGCACCGCCTGTTATTATTACTTTTTTTCCTTTAAAAATTTGATTAAAAAAAGCTTTTTTTACTTCATATAGTATGTTTGATATGTCTGCCAAACCACCTTTTCCTATGTCTTTACAAGCTAACATTTTTGTTACAGGTTCAACTACTTTTACGCCATTTTTTTTCAAAAAATCTAAATTTTTTACCGTAGAAAAATGCTCTAACATTTTATTGTTTGCCGCAGGTGCTATTATCATAGGTGCATTTGAAGCGATTAGAGTTTGCATAAATATACTTGAACAAACCCCACTAGCAAGGCTATTTATAGTATTTACAGAAGCTGGAGCTATCAAAATAAGATCTACTTTTGCATACTCTATATGGCTTATTTTTTTTTGCCAATCCTCGTTTCCTGTGCATAAAACCGGATGATTTGTGATAGCTTCAAAGGATAAAGGATTGCAAAATTTCAAAGCCCCATCACTTAACATAACCTTTACATCAGCACCGAGCTTTTTAAGGTTTGATACTAGCTCGTATGCTTTATAAAATGAAACACTACCACAAACACCCAGTAAAATTTTTTTATCTTTTAACATCATTTTTCTTCTTTAAAAAATTTATAAAAAAACCCATCTTTATTTATCTGTTTTGTTCTAGAAACGGCTAATGCTCCACTTGGAATATCTTTTGTTATCGTGCTTCCTGCAGCTATCATAACATCATCTTGTATTGTTACAGGCGCTATTACTTGAGTATCTGAACCTACAAATACATTTTTGCCTATTTTTGTTTGATATTTGTTTTTGCCATCATAATTGCAGGTTATAAAACCACAACCGATATTTGTTCCTTCTTGCGCTTCACAATCACCAAGATAGCTTAAATGTCCAGCTTTTACACCATCTAAATTTGCATTTTTTGTTTCAACAAAATTTCCAATTCGCGTGTTTTTTATTTTGCTTTTTGGTCTTATTCTGGCTAATGGACCAACGCTTGAGTTTTGTATTTCACTATATTCTATTACACTAGAACTTTTTACAATGCTATTTTTTATTAAGCATTCTCCTATTATGCTTACATTTTCTTCTATGACACATTCACCTTCAAATTTAGCTCTACAATCTATATATGTTGTATTTGGCATACGCATTAATACGCCGTTTTTCATCAAATCTTTTTTTATTTCATCTTGCATTATTTTTTCTGCTATGCTAAGTTGAAATTTGTCATTTATACCCATAAAATTTTGTTCTTTTACCTCCATAATGCCACATTTCAGTCTTAGTTTGTTTGCTATTTTTACAGCATCTGTTAGATAGTATTCATTTTGTGCATTATTGTTTTTTATAAGTGGTAGAATTTTCTCTAAAGCATCTGTTTTAAATGCATAACATCCAGCATTTACACTTTTTATTTTTTTTTCATTTTCACTTGCATCTTTTTCTTCTACTATGGATAAAACTTGATTATTTTCGCTTATAATTCTTCCATATCCGAAAGGATTTTCGGTATTAAAGCTACTTATTGTTAGGTCAAGATCGCTTTTTGCTAGATTTTCAAGTTCATTTTGTGTTATTAGTGGCATATCTCCACATAAAATTATTGTTTTTTTTGTTTTTGAAATAGCTCCTATTAACGCACCTGCGGTTCCTGGAAAATTTTCAAAATCTTGTATATGGATTTTTGTATTCGGATAGTTTTTTAGGATATGTTCTTGTATCATATCTTTTTGGTGATGCAACACAACGCATACATCATCTGTTATTTTGTAAGCCTTGTTTAGTATGTGAGATATCATGCTTACTCCACAAATTTCAAACATAACTTTTGGGGTTTTTGATTTCATTCTTGTTCCAAGACCAGCCGCTAGTATAATTATAGAAGTTTCTTTCACTTTATAAAACCTTAAAATAATGTATTTTTTCAAAACTTAGTCCTTGATTGTATCAAAAAAAGACAAATAAATATTTGAATTTATGCTATTTTTAACTAAAAGCTAATAAAATATTGTTTTTATCTGAATTTTAAAGAGAGTTGATATGGATTTAGGAACCGTTGTCGGTTGGGTTTTGATAGTAGTTTTACTTTTTGGCTCCATGGCTATAGGTGTTGGTATAGGACCATATGTTGATGTACCATCAGTTATGATTGTTTTTGGTGGAACCACTGGTTGTTTGCTTGTTGGTTTTAAAATGGAACAATTAAAAAAGATTTTTACATTTTATGGTGTTGCTGTCAAGCCAGGTCAAGTAAATTTAGCTGAAACTATAAAAAAAATAGTTGATTATTCTACAAAAGCTAGAAGAGATGGAATACTTGCTCTTGAAAATGATGTAAATAATGAAGTTAATGAATTTTTAAAAAAAAGGTCTATCCATGGCTGTTGATGGCAATGAGCCAGATGCTGTAAGATCTTTGCTTGAAATAGACATGGATCAAACAAGTTCAAGGCATGGTTCAAATATTAAAATTTTTGAACAAGTTGGTGGTTTTTCTGGTGCTATGGGTATGATAGGAACACTTATAGGTTTGGTTGCTATGCTTTTAAACATGTCAGATCCTAGTGCTATTGGTCCTTCAATGGCGGTTGCGTTGCTTACTACACTTTATGGTGCTATGATTGGAAATATTATAGGTGGTCCGGTTGCAAATATATTATCTATTAGAAATAATGATGAAATGCTAGAAAAAGAAGTTATATTAGAAGGTATTATGTCAATTCAGGCTGGAGATAATCCAAGAACACTTGAAAGTAAGTTGTTGTCTTATTTACCTCCAAAAGATAGAAAATCACAATTTGAGTAAGATATGGCAAAAAAAATAGATCCAAGCGAATGCCCAAAATGTATGCCTGAATGGCTTGCTGCATTTGGTGATTTGATGTCACTTTTGCTATGCTTTTTTGTATTGTTATTATCAATGAGTACTATGGATGCAAAAAAGCTTGAAATGGCTGTTGGTTCTTTAGCAGGAGCTATGAGTGTCTTAGAAGGCGGTGCAAGGCCGGAAACTCAAAAAGAACAAGAGATAGAGCTTCAATCTAAAATCAAAAAAGAAAAGATTCAATCACAATCAGAAAATAGCTTTTCTCAAGCTGTAAAGGCTATAAATGAGCTTTTGAATGCTACTGGCTCTCCTGAGGTTGTTATGAAAGATAGCGAGGACGGTTTTATTATTCGATTACCTGCTAGTTTATTGTTTGAGCATGGTAAGGCTGAGATACAAAGTGACGATGCAAAATTGTTTATAAAACGCATTTCTATGATAGCAACAAAGTTGCCACCATATATTGATATAAATGTTGTTGGTCATACTGATGATTTAGAGCCGGATCTTAATTCTATTTATAAAAACAATTGGCAGTTGTCAACAGCTCGTGCAATGAGTGTTGTTGATGAATTATTAAAAGATGGTGTTGAGGCAAAAAAGCTAATAGCATCAGGAAGAGCATCTTATGAGCCCATAGCCCTAAACTCAACACAAGAGGGTAGAGTTCAAAATAATAGAGTAGAGATAAAGTTTATATCCTTGGATAAAGAGAAAAAAGAAGCTGCTCGTAAAAGTATATTGGATTAAATTTTAATATGAGGATACTATTTTTATTATCTGTTTTTGGTCTATTTGGATTTTCAGCTGATGTTGAAATTCCAACGATAAATTTAAGCCTAACAGCTCCAAACAACCCAACACAATTAGTAACTTCTTTAAATGTTTTAATAGCCTTAACGGTTTTAACATTAGCGCCAGGTCTTATATTTATGATGACAAGTTTTTTAAGACTTGTCATAGTGTTTTCATTTTTGCGTCAAGCTATGGGTACTCAGCAAATGCCACCTTCTACACTTTTGATATCTATAGCTATGGTTCTTACATTTTTTATAATGGAACCAGTTGCAAAGCAGAGTTATGAAAATGGAATAAAGCCTTATTTGGCAGAACAGATTGGTTATGAAGAGTCTTTTGATAAAAGTATAAAGCCGTTTAAGGAATTTATGGTTAGAAATACAAGAGAAAAAGATTTGGCACTTTTTTTTAGGATAAGAAATTTACAAAATCCAGCAAATATAGATGAAATTCCACTTACTATAGCGATGTCAGCTTTTGCGATAAGTGAGTTAAAAACAGCTTTTGAAATAGCTTTTTTGCTTTATCTGCCATTTTTAGTTATAGATATGGTTGTAAGCTCTGTTCTTATGTCTATGGGTATGATGATGTTGCCACCCGTTATGATATCACTACCTTTTAAACTACTTATTTTTGTTTTGGTTGACGGGTGGAATTTACTAGTTGGAAATTTAGTTGAAAGTTTTCACTGAAAGAAGTATATAAATGATTAGATTTTTATTTTTATGTTTATTTTGCTTGGTTTTAAATGCTACAAGTTTAAAAGATGTTATTTTAAACACTCAAAACTCAGAATTAGCAAATATAAAAAAATATGATGTTGTGAAATCTGAGTTAAATAAACAAAATGTTTTACTTGGTTATCTTCCTAGCATTTCAATAGGAGGAGGGTATAAAACAAACTCAGATGAAAAGTTGATTTTAAGACCAAAAGAGATAAATAGCATCTATGCCAAACTTGATTTTTTGATATATGATGGTGGTGCAAGAGAGGCCAGGATAAGAGCTTTGTCGAATTTAAATCAAAGTGAAATTTATAAAAATGATGAATACAAAAATTATCTATCTTTAAATATTGTTAGGCTTTATTATAATGCTTTATCTTTGGTTGGCATAATTAAAGCAAAAGAGGGTGAGAAAAACTATTTGAGTGCTACTTTGGAGCGTTTAAAATCATTTAAAGATGCTGGACTTGGTTCAAGTAGCGAGTATGAAAGTATTTTAGCTAAGTATTACCTGAGTTTAAGCGAGGAGCTTGAACTAAAACAAAAACTAAACAAAATAAAAAATTCAATCAATCTTTTATCAAATACAGATGTTTCTAGCTTTGATTTTATATCTTTAAAAGAACCTGATTATAATATTTCAAGTGATAAAGTGCAGTTAAAAGCCATGAGTAAAGAACTTTTTGCTATTGAGGATAGTATAAAAGAGTCTTATTCTGAGTATTTGCCACATATATTTTTACAAAATACATTTATGTATACAAAGAGTAAATTAGGAGGTTCTCTTAATAGTAATATTGCTATTTTTAAATCTTATGCTGATGATTTATTAAAAGAAGATTGGGAAAAAAATAATGAGTTTATGATTGGATTTAAATGGAAAATTTTTGATTTCGGATCTAATCTTAAAAAAATAGAGACTCAAAGAGTAAAAAAAGCACAAGCAATGCTTAATCTAAATTATAAAAAAAGAGAAAATGAATTAAGTTTAAAAAACATAAAACAAGAGATACAGAATTTAAAAGATAAAATACTAGCAAATGAGCTTTATTTAAAATCATCTCAAACAAGTTTAAAAGCGATAGATAATAAGTATAAATCAGGACTTGTTGGGTATAATGACTTTTTGTTATCACTTGCTAATGAATTTGGGGCTAAAAGCAGTTTGATAACAGCTAAAAATGAGCTTGAGATAAAAAAAGCTGAATATTATTTTGAAAGTGGAGTTGATATTTTAGAGAGGATAGGATTTTGAGATTTATTTTTATATTACTTATTTTTTTAAATTTTTCTTTTGCTGATGAGCAAATATATGCAAATTTTGATGTTTTGGCCGTTAAGGATTCAAAACTCGTATTTGAAGCAAATGGAATTGTAAAAAAAATAAATGTAGATGTTTCTAGTGTTGTAAAAAAAGGTGATAAGCTTGTTTTGCTTGATGATTTAGATGAAAAAATAGCTTTAAAGATAGCGCAAAATGAGCTTGAAAATGCAAAATTGGTTAAAGATTTTAAATTACAAACTTTAAATAAATTTAAACAAGTTGAAGACGATATATCAAAATATGATTTTGAAAAGGTAAAATTTGATTATGAAAATGCTTTAATTGTTGTAAAAAAAGCTCAAATAGCGGTTGAAAATATAAAAAATAGACTTTCTAAAAAGACTCTTATTGCTCCTTTTAGTGGAGTTATAGTTGCTAAAAATACTGAAATCGGAAGTGGTGTCATAGCACTTAATTCTAGTGTGCTAGAACTCGTATCTTATCCTGAAGTTAAGATTGTAATGTATATAGATGGAAGTTATATTGACAAGATAAAAGTTGGAGATGAGTTTTGTTTTGATAAAAAAGATGGAGATAGACAAGTAGTAAAAATATCAACTATTTATCCAATAATAGATATCAAAACTAGAAAATTTAAAGCTGAAGCCTATACTGATGGTTTAACAATCGGAAGTTATGGTGAAGGTTTTATAAAAATAAAGTGATTACTAGTGTATAAATTTGCTATAAATAGACCAATTACTACTTTGATGATTTTTTTATCACTTTTTGTTTTTGGAATTATATCTATAAGAACAATGAGCATAAGTTTGTTTCCCAATGTTGAAATTCCGCTTGTTAAAATTACAACATTTGCAAAAGGCGATAAAAACTATATAAATAACAAAATTACAAAAAAACTTGAAGATGAAGTTTCTTCAATAGATGGTATTAAAAATATAAATTCTGTTAGTTATGATAACCTAAGCGTTGTTTTAATTGAGTTTGATCTTGAAAAAAATATTGAAATAGCTTTAAATGATATAAGGGATAAAATTTCAAAAGCTGGTTTGCCAGTAAAAAGTATAACAGAAAAAGTATCTGGTTCCGATAAGCCAATTTTTAGTATTTTTGTAAGTTCTAAAGATAAAAATACAACAAATTTAATGAAAGTTGTAGATGAAAAAGCTATAACATTTTTGCAAAGAATAAATGGGGTAGGTGGAATAAATAAAGTAGGATTTTTAAAGCCACAAGTAAATATCTTACTAAATCCATTTTTATTAAATAAGTTTAATTTAAATGCTAAAGATGTGGCACAAATCATAAATTTACAAAATTTTCAAATGCCTCTTGGTAATTTGCAAACAGATGATAAAAAAATAGTTTTAAGTTCTGATTTTAATGCAAAAAGTATAGATGAGCTAAAAAATTTAAGAATCAAAGATGGCTTGTTTTTAAAAGATATAGCTGATGTCTCCTTTTCTTATGCAAAAACAGATAGTCTGGCGATTATGGATGGTAAAGATGGTGTTATGCTTGAAATTAAAAAAATAAACGGCATAAATACAATAAATACAATAAAAGCCATAAAAGAAAGTTTAAAAGATTTTAAATATTTGATTGGTGATGAACTTGATTTTAATATAGCTTTTGATGAGAGTGAGATTGTCTTAAAACATATAAAGCAAGTGGCTTCTGATATGGTTCTTGGTATTTTTCTTACTGCTTTGATAGTTTTTTTATTTTTAAGAAGTGTTTCATCAACTATAATATCAACTATTGCAATTCCTGTGAGTATTATAGGGACATTTTTTATAATGGATATTTTAGGTTATGACATAAACCGCTTAACTCTTGTAGCTTTGACGCTCGGGATTGGTATATTTGTCGATGATGCTATAGTTGTCATTGAAAATATATCAAAGAAAATAGAAAATGGTGAAAAAAATCCACTTATAGCTGGTTTTGATGGTGTTCGTGAGATAGCATTTAGTGTTCTTGGAATATCATTAGTGTTACTTTGTGTCTTTATTCCGATAGCATTTATGGATGGTATTGTTGGTAGATATTTTAACTCTTTTGCTATTAGTGTTGCTGGTGGAATTGTTGTTTCTTTTTTTGTTTGTATAATGCTTATCCCGGCACTTTGCACTAGATTTTTAAATACAAAAAAAAGTTATTTTTATAATAAAAGTAGTTTTTTATTTGAAGCTTTGGATAATTCATATGGTAAGGTTTTAGATCTTATTTTGAAATTTAAGGTTATTTTTATAATTATTACTTTTTGTATATTTGCTTTTTGTATATCGTTTGCAGGAAAAGTTGGTATTGATTTTATGCCAAGTGAAGATAATAGCGAGTTTAATATTTTCATAAAAGCAGACCCAAGTTCATCAATTGACTTCATGCAAGATAAATTACAACCTATCATAAATACAATCAAAGAGGATAAACGTATTGAGTATTTTTATACACTTGTTGGTTATGATGATGCAAAACAAGCTTATAAGGCTAAAATCTATGCTCATTTGGTTCCTGTATCTAAAAGAAATCAAAGACAAAAAGATATAATGGCTGATTATAGAAGTAAACTTGATTTTTCTGATTTAAATATCAGCATTACTGATTTGCCTATAGTTGATACCGGTGATAATGAACCTATTCAGGTTATAGTTACTGGCGATAGTTTTGATGAGCTTGAAAATATATTTTTAAAAGTCAAAAAAATGCTTACTGATTTTGGTGGCGTTATTGATATAAAAAGCAAAAATGAAGATAAAAGCGAGCAGATAAAAATCAGCATGGACAGAGAAAAGCTTTCAAAACTTCACATTAGTAAATACGAAGTAGCTACGATAATCAACACATCTTTTTCTCAAAATACTATAAGTTTGTATGATAATGGTGTTAATCAATATGATATCGTGATAGGATTTGATGATAAGTTTAAAAAAGATATACAAGAGCTTAAGAAAATAAGAGTAAAAAATGCTTTTGGCGAATTTTTTACTTTAGATAATATCGCTAATTTTGAGATAAAAAAAGATATTTTGTTTATACCAAGATATAACAAACAAAATGAATTAAAAATTTTAGCAAATTTGGACAATATACCGCTTGGTAATGTATCTGCATATCTTGATAAAAATATGCCTGAGATTTTACCGCAAGGATATAGCAAGAAATATACCGGTTTTATTAAGCTTATGAAAAATACAAATGAGGCTTTTATCTTTACTATAAGCCTTAGCGCATTACTTATTTATATGATACTTGCCGCTCTTTATGAGAGTTTTGTTTTGCCATTTGTTATCATGATATCTATGCCTCTTGCTTTTGCTGGAGTTGTTGTTGGACTTTTAATGAGTGGAAATTCTTTTAGTCTTTTTGTTATGGTTGGTTCTATTTTGCTTTTTGGCATGGTTGGTAAAAATGCTATTTTAGTAGTTGATTTTGCCAATAAATATGCAAATAGCGGAATTGATTTAAATGAAGCTATAAAAAAAGCAGGAATTATGAGGCTTCATGCGATTTTGATGACAACTTTTGCCATGATATTTGCTATGCTTCCACTTGCTATTTCAAAAGGTGCTGGTTATGAAGCAAACTCGCCTATGTCTATAGCTATAATATCAGGCCTTATAAGCTCTACTATATTAACACTTTTGATAGTTCCAGCACTTTTTTCATTTGCGTATAAGCTAGATAAATACTTTAAAAGATTTTACGAACGAGAAAAAATATAGTGAAAAATTTAGTTCTAGTTACTTTTATATGGGCTTTTAGTTTTAGCTTGATAGGTGAGTTTCTAGCTGGAAAGATAGATAGCTATTTTTTTGTTCTTGTTCGTGTTGCTTTGGCTAGTATTGTTTTTTTGCCATTTACAAAATTTAAAAATATACCATTAAAATTATCTTTTAGTATTATGTTTATAGGTGCTATTCAGATTGGTTTGATGTATTTGTTTTATTATAATTCTTTTTTGTATTTAAGTGTTGCAGAAGTAGCTTTATTTACTATTTTTACCCCATTTTATGTTACTTTGGTTTATGATGCTTTTTCTTTGAAATTTAAAAAATTATATTTAGTTAGTATAGGTATCGCTTTTTTGGGAGCATTTATTATCAAATATGACGGCATAAATAATAATTCATTAAAAGGTTTTTTGTTAGTTCAGGGTGCAAACTTATGCTTTGGAGCAGGTCAGAGCCTATATAAAATTTTAATTGAAAAATTTAATGGATTTAATCAAAGGGATATATTTGGATATTTTCATTTTGGTGCTTTTATAGTTGTTTTGATAGCATTTGCTTTATTTGGGAATTTTGAAAAAGTAAATCCAAATTTAACTCAGACTTTAACATTGATTTGGCTTGGCGTTGTTGCAAGTGGAATAGGTTATTTTTTATGGAATAAAGGCGCTTGTGATGTTGATAGCGGAGTTTTGGCTATTATGAATAATGCTTTAATACCGGCTGCTATATTGGTAAATTTATTATTTTGGCAAAAAGACACAGATTTGTTTAAATTAATTATAGGTAGTTCTATTCTTTATATTTCACTTATAATTCACAATAAAATTATTAAATATTACAATACAAATGTAAATTAAATATTTTTCTAATGTTACTTTTAGTGGCACATTCTTGATTTTGATTATTAAAATATAAACATGATTAATTAGCATAAGTGTGTTTAAATAACAATACTGTTAATTTTGTTGATTATTTTATGTTACCAATATTCACATATTAATTTTAATCTTAAAAATAATTACACATTTAGTATATGTTTTTTGGTTTTTTTATTAAAATATAAATAAATAAAAAACGATTTTAATATAAGGAGATTTTATGTATTCTTTCTTAGCTTTTTTTCCTATTATTGTAATACTTGTTATGATGATAGGTTTTAAAAAGAGTTCAAAGCTTTCACTTAGTGTCGCTTTAGCCTTTGCTCTGCTTATTTCATATTTTTCGTTTGGTGCTAGTGTTACCGAACTTAGTGCAAGGGTTTTGTTTGGCTTTCTTAAAGCTTTTGATATACTCGTAATTATATTCGGAGCGATCCTTATATTAAATACTATGAAGTATTCAGGTGCCATGAATGCTATAAATAATGGCTTTACAAAGATTACGACAGATCGTCGTATTCAAGTAATTATTATAGGTTGGTCATTTGGTGCATTTATAGAGGGTGCAGCTGGATTTGGTGCTCCAGCAGCTTTAGCAGCTCCGCTTTTGGTGGGACTTGGCTTTCCTGCTTTTGGTGCAGCTATAACCACTCTTATCTTAAATAGTTCACCTGTTAGTTATGGTGCAGTTGGAACTCCAACTTTTGGTATCCAACAGGCTTTAAATTCTTTTTTGCCTGATCCCGCAACATTGGATGCTTATATGAAAGATGTTAGCATATATACAGCTACTATACATTCAGTCTGTGCTTTATTTGTGCCTTTTTTGGTTGTTGCTATGATGGTTAAAATTTTTGGTAAAAACAAAAGTTTTAAAGATGTGCTTCCAGTCTTACCATTTTGTTTATTAGCTAGTATTAGTTTTATAGTTCCATTTTTTTTAATGGCCAAATTTGCTGGTTTTGAGTTACCTGCGTTGCTTGGTGGTCTTATATCTTTAGGTATATTAGTTTTAGCTGCTAAAATTGGATTTTTGGTGCCAAAAGATAAATGGGATTTTGAGCCTATTGAAGCTTGGCCAGATTTTTGGAAGGCTCCTATCAATACATCTTCAGAAAAAAAAGAAACTGTTACTCAAAATATGTCACTATTTATGGCTTGGTTGCCTTATGTGATTATATCTCTTGTTCTTGTTATTACTCGTATTCCGCAATTTGGATTAAAAGATTTTTTAAAAAGCTTAAAAATAGAATTTCCAGCAATTATGGATGTTTCGGGGACAGCTTATGATTTTGAGTATGCTTATTTACCAGGAACTATACCATTTATTTTAGTTGCCATTATTATAATATTTTTACATAAAATGAAAATTGAAGATGTAAAATCTGCTTGGAGTGTTACTTTTGGACAAGTTTCAAAAGCTGTTATACCTCTGGCAGCTGGTGTTGCAATGGTTTATATTTTAAAAGATTTTAAATTTACATATGGAACCCAAGAAGGCTTTACAATGGTTAAGATTATGGCTAAGTTCTTTGCTGACTTATCAGGTCAAGGTTATATAATAGTTTCTCCATTGATAGGTATATTGGGGAGTTTCTTTTCTGGTTCTAATACTGTATCAAATATTTTATTCGGAGGTCTTCAGTATGAAACTGCTTCATTGGTGGGTTTAAACACCCAAGTTATTTTAGCATTGCAAAATGTTGGCGGTTCTATTGGACATATGGTGTGTATAAATAATATAGTTGCTGTATGTGCGACAGTTGGTCTGCTTGGTAAAGGCGAAGGAAGACTGCTTACATATAGTTTATTACCGTGTTTATTTTACACCGTTTTGGCTGTAGGTGTAGGTTATGTTTTATTAGGTGTTATATAACCAATCAAAATAAAGGAGAGTATAATGAGTAAAAAAGTTTATCTTTATTCTACTTGTCTTGGTTCTGCTACTATGGGTAGAACCTTGGTAAGTGCTATAAAGTTACTTCAAAGAGAGGGTATTGAGGTGATCTATAAAAAAGATCAAACCTGTTGCGGACAACCTAGTTATAATACAGGGTATTTTGAAGAGAGTAAAAAAATAGCTCTTTATAATGCTGATTTGTTTAAAGGTGATTATCCTATCTTGGTTCCAAGTGGTTCTTGTACGGGGGTAATGAAGCACGATTATTTAGAGCTTTTTCATGGCGATAAAAATGAAGAAAAGATAAAAGAATTTAGTTCACGTGTCGTTGAATTGAGTGTTTATCTTGATCAAGTCTTAGGTGTTAAGTATGAAGATAAAGGCGAGCCTGTTAAGATAACTTGGCATTCAAATTGTCACGCACTTCGTGTTGCAAAAAGTATAGATAGTTCTAAGAATCTATTAAAACAGCTTAGCAATGTAGAACTTGTTGAGTTAAAATATGAAGAAGAGTGCTGCGGATTTGGTGGAACCTTTTCTGTAAAAGAGCCTGAAATTTCACATGCCATGGCTATAGAGAAAATGAATGATATAAATAATGCAGGTGTCAAGTATTTAGTCAGTGCGGATGGTGGATGTATGTTAAATATATATGGCACACTTAAACGCCAAAAATCAGATGTAAAACTAATACATCTTTATGACTTCTTATTGAACCGTATTCAAGGAGAGGCACTATGAATAATCATGAAAATATAGTAAATATAAGCTTAAATGATCAACAATTAAGAAAAAATTTAGGTGATGCTATGCACTTATTACAAGGTAATAGGGCTCGTGTTATAGAGAATAAATATAATAACTGGCAAGAACAAAGACATAGTGCAAAACATGCTAAAAACAATAGTCTTTATCGCTTAGATGAAAGACTATTGAAGTTTGAAGAAAAAGCTAAGAAAAACGGATGGATTGTTCACTGGGCAAATACTGGCGATGATGTATGCGAAATAGTTTATCAGCTTATGCTAGAAAAAGGTGCTGATAAAGTTATCAAACAAAAATCAATGGCTTCAGAAGAAGTTGGGTTAAATCATTATCTAGAAAAAAGAGGGAAAAAATCTCTTGAAACAGACCTTGGAGAGGTAATTATACAACTAGTTGATGAAAAACCTGTTCATATTGTTGTTCCAGCTATTCATAAAAATAGATATCAAGTAGGCGAGATATTTCATGAAAAAATAGGCGCTCCGTTAGAAAATGAGCCAGAAAAATTAAATGCAATTGCTCGTGATTATATGCGTCAGCATTTTAAAACCGGAACTATAGGTATTTGTGGTGCAAACTTCGCTATAGCAGAAGAAGGTGCTATATGGTTAGTTGAAAATGAAGGTAACGGTAGAATGTCTACTACTATACCAGATGTTTTGGTATCAATTTGCGGTATAGAAAAAGTATGTGATACTATTGAAGATGCATCTAACCTAGTTGGTTTATTGACTCCATCTGCAACAGGTCAATTTATAGCAAACTATAATAATATTATATCAGGCCCAAGAAGAGAAGGTGAGCTTGATGGTCCAAAAGAGTGTCATATAATTTTATTTGATAATCATAGAACAAATATGCTAGCCCATGAGGATTATTATGAAGCTCTTCGCTGTATTCGCTGTGGCGCTTGTATGAATTTCTGTCCTGTCTATGATAAGATTAGTGGACACTCATATCAGTCAGTATATCCTGGTCCTATAGGTGCGGTTATTAGCCCTCAAATATTTGGCATGGATATAAATGGAGATGTTGTTTCGCTTTGTTCGCTTTGCGGAAGATGTAGCGAAGTTTGTCCTGTTGAAATTCCTTTAGCTGATTTGATTAGAAAACTAAGAAGAGACAAAGTAGGAGATGGCAAAAATCCTCCTTATGGTGCAGATAATATAAATCATAGTGCTGTTGAAAGAATGGGCTTTAAAGGTTTTACTATGGTAGCTACAAGTGGATTTATGTGGCGTACAGCTATGACAAGTGCTAGGATATTTAATGGCTTAATCCAATCACAAGGTAAAAATATTCCTGTGCTAAAATTATGGTTTGAGCATAAGGATTTGCCACCATTTAACTTTAATACAAATGATGTTATATCAAAAATGGAAGGAGTAATCTATGAGTAAAGAAGAAATTTTACACCGCATAAGAAGTGGTAAGCATAATATGCAAATGATTGATGACGCTCCAACAGCAGATCCAGTTCAGTTTATTAAAAGAGAGCCAAGTGGCGATATGTATAAGGAATTTATAGATAGAATCACAGAAAATAGATCGATTGTTATAAAAACAACTGAAGATAAATTAGCTGAGGAAATCAATGGCATAATCAAAAAAGAAGGCGCAAAACATCTTATATATTCAGATGAAAAACTCCCTTTCGATGCAGAAACTTTAGATATAGAAAAGAAATTTAAATTCGATAAGCCTATTGAGCAGTTTAAACAACAAATTTTTGATTTTGATATGTCTATTATAAGTGCAAGATATGCTGTTAGCTCTCATGGTACTTGTTGTATAGCTTCTAGCAAGACTCAGCCAAGAATGATGAGCTTATCTCCAAAAATATGTGTAATGCTTGTTAAAAAAGATACTATAGTTAAAAGCTTGAGCGAGGCTTTGCATAAAGTTAAGGAAGAAGAGGGTGGAAGGTTGCCAACAAATACAATCTTTATAACTGGTCCATCTAGAACAGCAGATATAGAGCTTCAAACTATTATAGGTGTTCACGGCTCTCAGATAGCATATGTTATAGTATACTAAAATTTAAAGGGCTTTTAAAAAGCCCTTTTTTTGGTTATTAAAACAATCCAGCTATTTGTGAAGCTATTTTGTTTTCTAGGATTGGTATAGCCTCGTTTAAATTAAGACCACTTTTTGTAGCTTCTGCAAAAATTGTTGTTTTTTGTTCTACATAATCTCTTTCAAATACTTGGTTGTCATAATTTGTTGAGTTTGAATTAAAGTTTCCACTAGCCTCATCTCTTCTTATTTCTCCACCAAATTCATTTAAAAATCCTGATTTTCTTTTATCAGCTACACTTGCTTGACCAGAAACATTTCCTTTGTTTGCAGTAACTTTTCCTTTTGCTTTTTCTCTTACGATAATATCAACTTGCATTTGGTATATTGTATCTTCTGTTAGTTTTCCTATTATGCCTGTTACTGCAGCTCCTATAGCTCCACCTGCAATAGTTCCTGTTATAGAGCCATGGTTATATGCGCCAATGCTACTTCCTATCGCTCCACCTGTTACTGCGGCTCCAGCTGCATTATTTTCGCTTTTTTTATCACAGTAAAGTATATTGCTCATTAAAATATATGTTGCCATTTCCGGATCATCTACTATTTTATAGCCTCTTTGTGTTAAAAGATTTTCTATTTGATTTTGTATGTTTACATTTTGGCCACTTGTATTTTTTGTCGCAATAAAAATTAACTTTTTGCTACTAGCGACAGGATTTATAAATATGCTTTGGCTCATTTTTGCATTTGTTTGTAATTGAATTGTTGCACAACCAACAAATAATACAGAAGCTAATGCCACCGATGTTATAATTTTTACTGATTTCATTACTTTATTTCCTTAACGTTTTAAATTTTAGATTGATATCCAATGCAAAGATTATATCAAAAAAATATAATTTTATATGATTATTTTATAATATATTTTTGTATTTATAAAATAAAATTATAAAATAATTAAAAATTTAAGCAAAAAATTATGTTATTTAGCTATAATCTCAATTCATCTTTGGTAATGGACAGATGGGTGAGTGGCTGAAACCACACCCCTGCTAAGGGTGCAGCTCTTAACGGGGCTCGAGGGTTCAAATCCCTCTCTGTCCGCCACTAATACTTTTAAATACCTTTCAAAACCTTTCACAAAGCCTTATAAAATCGAACTTTTAAAGCCTTTATACCTTTCAATGCTTTGCTATGCTTTTCAATTCTTTTAATATTTTTTTGTTGACTGTTTTATTGACTACTAAAAAATAATTAGTTAAATTTTGCATTTAGTCAACAAGTAAAGGATAAAATATGCCAAAAATCGCAAATACATTAACTGCAATATCAATCAAAAATTTAAAGCCAAAAGATAAGCCATACTTTATAAGTGATGGTTTTAATATGTTAGTTAAAGTCGCTCCGAACGGAAATAAAACTTTTGTATTTATATATAAAAGTCCAAAGACAAATAAACGTAGGCGACATACAATAGGAACATATCCAACAATGAGTTTAAGCGAAGCAAGAGAAAAAAAGAACAGAGTTACAAAAATTAGTAAATAATGGTATAGATATTTTACAAGAGCAAAATTACAAAGATTTTCAAACAATTTATCAAGAGTATATAAAAACAAGAAACGATATAACACCTAAGCACCTGCAAAGGATAAAAAGCATATTTGATAGGTTTATATTGCCAAAATTTGCTACGGTAGATATAAACAACATAACAAGAAAAGATATTATAAACGCATTTTTGCCTTTGTAAGAAAAGCAATAACAGATATAGATAAATTCAAAGATTTAATATCTAGTATAAATGAGTACAGGGTTTTATGTCATACTCTATGCTCTTCGCCCAAGCAATGCTAGGTTTGCCAAATGTTAAGATATAGATTTAGATAAGAAAGAGCGAATAATAAAAGCAGAAGATATGAAGATGAAAGAGAAATTTATTATGCTATTAACTATTTTATTTTTATAAAATTTCTAAAAAATGCATATATTAAAAAATATTATAAAATATATACATATAAAAAAGTAATCATATTGCGATAATTAAAAGTTAGTATATTTTTAATTTATAAGTATATAATTTATATGCTTTAGCCCACGAAAAAAGTGGGCTAAGTATCTTATTTTTTGTATAAGAAATTTGGTAGATCTTCTACTTTAGGGCAGTTTAGCTGTTGCATAACTTGTATAAACTCTCTTTTTAGGATTTGGGCTACTTGATCGCCGCCTTTAGAGCCAAGAGCTCCAGTTCCATACATAAATGGTCTTCCTAAGAAACAAAACTCAGCACCAGAAGCTATAACTCTTGCTATATCAGGTCCTGTTCTCATACCACTATCTATCATGATTTTTATCTTACCTTTGCCTACTTTTACTATATCAGGAAGCGTTTTTATACTCGTTGGACCAGCATCTAGTTGTCTTCCGCCGTGGTTAGATACTATGATGCCATCAACACCCAAATCTATAGCTGTTTGGGTATCTTCAACAGTTGATATACCTTTTATGACTATTTTTCCAGGCCAAATATCTTGAATATCTTTTATCCTATCAACTGTTAGTTTTCCATCAAAGAAATCATCCATAAACATACCAAGTTGTTGAAGATTCATCTTTTCTGTCATGTATTTTTCTAATGTCTCAAAACGAGGCATACCACCATTTAAAAGTGTTTCAAAGGCCCAAGTTGGTTTAGTCATAGCGTTTAATATATTTCTTATATACATAGCAGGAGGCATACCAAGACCATTGTAAACATCTTTTGGTCTATAACCAAAAGTAGGAACATCAGAAAGAAGACATAGAACCTTGCAACCATTATCCCATGCACGCTTTAAAATATCTTCGCGGCGGTCTTTGTCTTTTGGATAGTAAAGCTGAAACCAAAACTTACCATCTGTAATCTTAGCCGTTTCTTCTATAGACATAGTTGTAACTGTTGAAAGCATAAAAGGTATATTGTGTTCTTTTGCTGCTTTAGCCAAATATTGTGGAGTTTTAGGCCACATGAGAGATTGAAGCCCAACAGCACTTATACCAAATGGCGCGTCATAAGTTTCACCAAATAACTCCACTTGAGGATCTGAATCTCTAAAATCAGTCAAGTATCTTGAAACCATTTCTATCTCTCTGATTTCAGATGTATTTTTAGTAACATTTAAATCATCGTTACAACCTTCTGTTAAATAATCATATGCGAAACGAGGCATTCTTTTTTTTGCTTTTATACGCAAATGTTCTACGCTTGGATACCTTACATCAATGTTAAAAGGTTTTTGAGGTCTACCCATTTATATCTCCTTGAAAAAATAAAAAAAATAATTTTTTTGTTATTATATATTAAAAATAATAATGATAATGAATTTTTTATTTATTAATTGTAAACAAACGTTTTTTAATAATCAAAAAAAGATAGCTATTATAACCATCTATATTTAAAAATTACATCATAGATATATTATGGATTAATTAATAATTGCTAAATTTATTTTATTATTATTGCTACCGCTTGGTTTTGCTTGATGCAGCAAGCTGTGCGCATGTTTAAATAAATGTTTTCAAATTCTCAACTTTTGAAATAAAATTTAACTTTACACATCAACTATTTTTCTCTACTTTTTATTTTTTTTACCAAGCACATTTTTATTATTTACATTTATATCAAATCTAGTTTTTGCACTACTAGGGTTTATAGTATAGATAGTTTTGCTTGTTGTATTTTTTTGCGGGATAAAATGGTATTTTATTTGTTAATGTAGTTTATTTGCTTGATAGTTATATAAGGGATAAATACGCGATAATTAATATCTTTTGTTTCAAAAAAACACAGTGTGTATAAAAGTATTAAAAAAATATTTATTATTTAGATAAAACAAAAGTTTTTTATGGTATCGTACTATGATATTTTGTTACTTTTGTATTAAGTAATATCTTGGGAGTTATATGACAGATAAATTTTCAAAAATAGGATTTGTTTTGGCTATGGCTGGTTCTGCGGTTGGCCTTGGAAATGCATGGAAATTTCCAACTATGGTTGGAAATAATGGCGGTTCAGCTTTTATAGTTATATATCTACTACTCACATTTTTTGTAGCTTTTGTTGCTTTTTTAGCAGAATTAAGTATAGGAAAATTAGGAGAAACAGATCCTGTGCATTCTTTTGAAAAACTTGCACCTAAATACAAAAAACAGTGGTCTTTAGCTGGATTTTTTATGATAGGTGGCATCTTGATAGCATCTTTTTATTTACTTGTTATAGGGTGGATTTTAAAATATGTTATGCTCAGTTTTTATAAACTTCCTACTACAACACAAGAGGCTGGAAAAGCATTTAATAGTTTGATCTCAAATGAATTTTTTAATTCTTTTTTATGTTTTAGCGTTGTATTTTTAATGGTTTTTTTTGTTGTTTCAAAAGGCATAAAAAGCGGTATTGAAAAGTTAAATTTTTGGATGATGCCAAGTCTTTTTATTTTGCTTATAATCATGCTTGCTTATTCTTTATCAATAAGTGATGGTTTTATAAAAGCCGCTTCATTTTTATTTGTCCCTGATTTTAGCAAAATAACGCCTGATATCATACTTCAAGCATTAGGGCTTGCTTTTTTTTCACTTTCTATGGGTGTTTGCACTGTTCCTACATATGCTGCTAGTTTACCAGATGGAACAAACTTGGTTAAATCAACATTATCAATAATAGCTATCAATATTTTAGTTGGTATTATGATGGGGCTTGTTGTATTTACATTTGTATTTGAATACGGTGGAGATACTACACAAGGCGGACCTGGACTTATCTTTGTAAGTCTTGCAACTTTATTTGCAAAGCTAGGAATTATAGGAAATATTTTATCTTTTATGTTTTTTATCTCATTATTATTTGCTGGTATAACAAGTGCTGTTTCTATGATAGAGCCTTTTACTTTTTACCTTATAAATAAACTAAAAATTTCCAGAAAAAGAGCTTTGTTATACATAGCTTGTTTTGTTTATATTCTTGGTTTTATGTGTATATTATCATTTTATGAGCCTACTTCATTTAAGGTTTTTGGTAATCCATTTTTTGATATTCTTGATTATTTGACATCAAACATAATAATGCCAATTGGCGCTATAGTATTTAGTTTTTTTGTTGGGTTTGTTGTCAAAAAAGATGGGCTTTATATTTTATTTAGCTCATTTATGAATAAAACATTTTTTGAAATTTGGTATTTTTTATTAAGGTTTGTTACTCCTGTAGCTATTTTGTTAATTATGATATATCAAATTTATAAGTAATGCAAATGAATGATAAATTTTCTAAAATAGGTTTTATATTATCTATAGTTGGGGCTGCCATAGGTCTTGGAAATGCTTGGAAATTTCCATATATGGTAGGGGTTAATGGTGGATCAGCTTTTGTTCTTATTTATCTTATTTTTGCTTTGATTGTTGGTCTTAGTATATTTTTTGCTGAGATGGCTATGGGTAAAATTTCACAAAAAGATACTGTTAATGCATTTAAAACATTAGCTACCAAAGGTCCAAATATATGGAAATTTGCCGGCATAGTTATGATAACAGGTGTTTTGGTCGCATCATTTTATACTCTTATAATAGGTTGGGTTATAAAGTATGTAGTTTTATCTTTTTCTACCTTGCCTAATGATATTGCCATTTCTGGAAAGATTTTTAATGATTTTATTTCAAAAAATTCTTTTGAACAGATTTTGTATTTTACTATAGCATTTATTGCATATTTTTTTGTATTAACAAAAGGTGTTAAGGCCGGCATAGAAAAGATAAATTTATGGTTAATACCTACAATTTTTTTACTTTTAATGTTAATGCTAGGTTATTCTTTTAGTATGGATGGCTTTTCTAAGGCTGCTGAGTTTTTATTGGTTCCTGATTTTTCTAAGATAAACTCTCATACTATTTTTATGGCTTTAGGACTTGCTTTTTTTACTATGTGCGTCGGAATAGGGGCCGTTCTTAGTTACTCTACAAATCTTAATAATAAGACAAATTTATTTACATCATCTTTGTATGTTGTTGTTTTAAATGTAGTAATAAGTATAATTATAGGACTTATAGTATTTACATTTGTTTTTGAATTTAATTCATCTCCAGCCGATGGCGTAGGACTTGCTTTTGTTTCATTACCTACTTTATTTGCAAAGCTTGGATTCCTTGGTAATATTTTATGCTTTGTGTTTTTTCTTGCGCTTGTTTTTGCGGGTCTTACATCTGCTATTTCAATGGTTGAGCCTTGTATATTATTTTTAACACAAAATTTCAATCTAACAAGAACAAAAGCTATATTTGTAGTAGGAAGTTTTGTTTATATACTCGGAGTTTTATGTGCTTTATCAAACATAGATGGGGTAAAAGATGATTTAGTATTTTTTGGAAAAGGTTTTTTTGATTTATTAGATTTTATAAGCTCAAATATCATGCTTCCATTGGGCGGTATTATATTTTGTGTCTTTGTTGGATATTTTATGAAATATGAGAGTTTAAAGGAATTGTTTATACCTTATATGGGAAAATATATATTTCAAATTTGGTATTTTTTATTGCGTTTTGTAGCGCCAGTTTGTGTATTTTTAGTTTTGATTGGAGGAATAATTTAGTGGCAAAAGAGTATTTTAGTAAGTTAGGTTATGTATTAGCAGTGGCTGGATCTGCTGTTGGTCTTGGTAGTGCTTGGAAATTCCCATATATTGTTGGAGAAAATGGTGGATCGGCGTTTGTTTTGCTTTACGTTTTTATATGTTTTCTAATAGGAGTTCCTGTATTTTTAGGGGAACTTAGTATCGGAAAGCTTAGCGAAAGTGATAGTGTTAATTCATTTAGAAAACTAGCTCCTAAAAATAAAAAAATATGGGGATATTTCGGCATGCTTACTATGATTACAGCTGCTATTATTGCTAGTTATTATATTGTTATAGTCGGATGGGTTTTAAAATACATATATATATCTTTTTTAACATTGCCTAGTGATATTGAAAGCTCTAAAACATTATTTATGGATTTTATAACAACTGATATTTATGGACAAATATTTTTCTTTATATTAGCATTTTTGATTTGTATCGTTATACTTTCTAAAGGCGTAAAAAGCGGTATCGAAAAGATTAGTTTTTGGATGATGCCAGGACTTTTTATTACTCTTTTGGCGATGCTTGCTTATTCTTTTACAATGGATGGATTTGTTGATTCGGCTAAGTTTTTGCTTATTCCTGATTTTAGTAAAATAACTTTAAATTCACTATTTTTAGCTCTTGGTCTTGCATTTTTTACGATGTCTTTAGGTATGTCTATTATCATTACATATTCAGCATCTTTGTCAAATGAAACAAACTTTGTTACATCTACTATAAGTATAGTAGCTATAAATATTTTACTTGCTATAATGATGGGGCTTATTATATTTACATTTGTATTTGAGTTTGGAGGAGAGCCTTCTCAAGGACCAGGTCTTGTGTTTATATCGCTACCTACGTTATTCTCAAAGCTCGGTATTGTTGGAAATGCATTAGCAGTTTTGTTTTTTATATCTCTTAGTTTTGCTGCTATAACTTCTGCTATTTCTCTTATAGAGCCATTCGTGTTTTTTATGATTAGGGAATTTAAAATACAAAGACAAAAAGCACTTTTTATAGTTAGCTTAGCTATATTCATAATAGGGGTATTTTGTATATTATCATATATAAAAGATGTTGGAGATAGCATTTTATTTTTTGGTAAGAATTTCTTTGATTTTCTTGATTATGTTGCTTCTAATATACTTTCTCCTATAGGTGGAATAGGTGGAGCTGTTTTTGTTGGTTATATTATAAAAAAAGAGGCATTGCAAACACTTTTTGCTCCATATACAACAAAATTAGTATTTAACATATGGTATTTTATTATAAAATTTGTTGCACCAATAAGCATTCTTGCTATTATGATTAACATAATTTTTTTCAACTAGTTAAGAAAGAGTGAATTATGAATATAAATCTTGTTTCTGAGGGTTTTAGTTTTATGGTTCTTGGTATGAGTTCCGTATTTTTATTTTTAGTTATTATGATTTTTACACTTAGCATTCAAGGTAGGATTATAAATAAATTTATAAAAAATGAAATAATAGACAACGATAACAAAACAATATGTTTTAAAAAAGAGGATAACAACGAGTTGGTTGCAGCTATTAGTGTTGCTATATCTAATTTTAAAAAAAGATAAAATTTAAGGGAGCATTTAGATGGCTAAGAAATTTATAGATGTGATGGATACAACTTTTAGAGATGGATTCCAGTCTGTATTTGGAGCTAGAGTTCTTATGGATGATTTTTTTCCGGCAGTTGAAGCGGCAAAAAATGCAGGTATAAAACATTTTGAATTTGGTGGGGGCGCTAGATTTCAAAGTCTTTATTTTTATCTAAATGAAGATGCTTTTGTTATGATGGATAAATTTAGACAGATAGTAGGAGAAGATGCAAATTTACAAACTTTAGCTCGCGGTGTAAATACAGTGACACTTGATACTGGAAGTCGTGAAATAATAGACCTTCATGCTAAGATGTTTAAAAAACACGGAACTACTACTGTAAGAAATTTTGATGCACTCAATGATGTTGAAAATTTAAAATATTCAGGAGAAAGGATATTCCATCATGGTTTAAAACACGAGGTAGTTGTAACTATGATGGATCTTCCTCCAAAATGTATTGGCGCTCATGATGTTGCTTTTTATGAGAGGATATTAAGAGAAATTCTAGATGCCGGTATTCCTTATCATAGCGTCTGTTTTAAAGATGCGAGTGGTACTTCAAATCCACAAAAAGTATATGAAACTATCAAAATGGCAAGAAAATTGCTTCCAGAGAATACACATTTAAGACTTCATACACATGAAACAGCTGGTGTTAGTATAGCTTGTTATTTAGCTGCTTTAGAAGCCGGAGCAGATGGTATAGACTTAGCTGCAAGTCCAGTAAGTGGAGGAACATCACAGCCAGACATACTTACTATGCTTCATACTTTAAAAGGCAAAGATTATGATCTAGGTTTAGATATAGATAAAATTTTAACATATGAAAATACATTGAAAGATTGTTTAAAAGATTATTTTATACCGCCTGAGGCTACTCAGGTAAGCCCTATAATACCTTTTTCTCCTATGCCAGGTGGAGCATTGACTGCAAATACTCAAATGATGAGGGATAATAATATCTTGGATAAATTTCCAGAAGTTATAGATGCCATGAGAGAGGTTGTAGAACTTGGAGGATATGGAACAAGTGTAACACCTGTTAGCCAGTTTTATTTCCAACAAGCTTTTAATAATGTAATGTTTGGAAAATGGAAAAAAATTGCCGATGGATATGGAAAAATGGTTCTTGGCTATTTTGGTAAAACACCAGTTAAACCAGATGAAAACATAGTAAAACTAGCAAGTGAGCAGCTTGGCTTAGAACCTACTACAAAACATGCCATTGATTTAGCAGATCTTGATGAAACAAAAACCCTTAAATATACTCAGCAAATTTTAGAAAAAGAAAATATAGAAGTTACTGATGAGAATTTATTTATAGTTGCTGCTTGTAAAGAAAAAGGTATCGCATTTTTAAAAGGTGAAGCTAAAGTAAATGTAAGAAAGATAGATAACACAGTAAAAACAGCTATAGCACCAAGTAATAGCAATAATAATTCAAATATTGGAAAATATAGTGTTGTTGTAAATGGAAGTAGATATAATGTTGAAGTTAGTGAAGGTTTTGCTGATGGTGTTGAGATAAAAGAAATCAAACAAGTTTCAAGTCAAGAAACAAATCAAAACCAATTTACAAACTCATCATCTGATGACTCGGCTTGTATAACTTCAAGTCTTCCTGGTAGTATTTTTAAAATACTTGTAAATCCTGGCGATAACGTAAAATCAGGACAAGTTGTATTTGTAGTTGAAGCTATGAAGATGGAAATAGAGATAGTGTCTCCACAAGATGGCATCATATCTAGCATAGAGGTTTCACAAGGACAAAGTGTAGCAAATGGTCAAATTTTGGCTAGGTTTAAGTAATGATTTTTAAAAAAGGATTTATTTTAAAAATTTTACTACTAAGTTTTATTTGTTGCTTTTGTTTTACAAATACCTTTGCCAACGAACAAACTTCTCAAAACAGCAAAGTTGAATACAAACAAAAGAGTATTGGCGAATTATTTACCAATTTTTACAAAACTACTGGGATTTATACTTTTTTAAATCCCAGCGATGATGTAAAAGATCATGATGGTAACCCTATATCAAAGTTTAATCAAAGTTTTGGAAAAATTATAATGTTTTTTATATGCTTTTTACTTTTGTATTTAGCGATTAAAAAAGGTTTTGAGCCACTACTTCTTATTCCTATAGGATTTGGTGGATTACTTGCAAATATACCTATAGCTGATATAGCTGGACCTGATGGTTTTTTAGGGATAATTTATAATTTTGGAATTTCTACTGGATTATTTCCTCTTATAATATTTATGGGAGTAGGGGCTATGACTGATTTTGGTCCACTTCTTGCAAATCCAAAAACAGCATTGCTAGGTGCTGCTGCTCAGTTTGGTATATTTGCTACTCTTATAGGTGCTTTGGCTTTATCTCAGTATACATCATTTTTTGATTTTTCACTTTCAGATGCTGCTGCTATAGGTATCATAGGTGGTGCCGATGGCCCTACTGCTATATTTTTAGCTTCTAGGCTGGCTCCTGATTTGCTTGGAGCTATAGCTGTTGCTGCTTATTCTTATATGGCTTTAGTTCCTATAATCCAACCACCTATAATGAGAGCTTTAACAACTCAAAAAGAAAGAAAAATAAAAATGGTTCAATTAAGAGAAGTTAGTCAAATTGAAAAGATATTTTTTCCTTTAACTCTTGTTATTTTATGTGTTATTATTTTACCAGATGCTACACCACTTATAGGAGCTTTGGCATTTGGAAATTTAGTTAGAGAGTGTGGAGTAGTATCAAGGCTTAGTGATACTATGCAAAATGCACTTATAAACATCATCACTATATTTTTAGGTCTTTCTGTTGGTTCAAAACTTGCGGCTGAAAAATTTTTAGTTCCAAATACACTTGGTATATTGGTTTTGGGACTTATAGCATTTGCTATAGGAACAGCTAGCGGTGTTATAATGGCAAAAATAATGAATAAATTTTCAAAAACAAAAATAAATCCTTTGATAGGTGCAGCCGGTGTTAGTGCTGTTCCTATGGCTGCTAGGGTTGTAAATAAAGAAGGTGTTAAGGAGGATTGCACTAATATTTTGTTGATGCATGCTATGGGTCCTAACGTGGCCGGAGTTGTTGGCTCAGCTGTTGCTGCCGGTGTATTATTATCAATATTTAAATAAAAAAAAGGAAATAATTATGTTAAGTGATATTAATAAGCTTGGATTGGAAAATATCAAGAGTGTTTATCACAATCTAAGTTATGAAGATATATTTAAGCATGAGATTAAAAACAACGAAGGTGTTGTTAGTGAAAATGGAACTTTTGTAGTTGATACAGGTATTTTTACAGGTAGAAGCCCAAAAGATAAGTATTTTGTAAATCAAGACCCTTCAAATAAATATATATCTTGGGGTAAAATAAATCAGCCCACGACAAAAGAGCTTTTTGATAAACTAATATCAAAAGCAAAAAAACAATTAAGCGGTAAAGATATATATGTCCAAGATGCTTTTTGTGGTGCTAGCGAGAAGAGTAAAAAATCAGTTAGATTTGTAACTGAAGTAGCTTGGCAAGCACATTTTGTTAAAAATATGTTTATACGACCAAATGAAGAAGAGCTTAAAAATTTTAAACCTGATTTTGTTATTTATAATGCTTGCAAATGTGTAAATGATGAGTGGGAAAAAGATGGTCTAAACTCAGAAGTATTTGTTATCTTTAATGTTGAGGAAAATGTTGCAGTTATTGGTGGTACTTGGTATGGCGGAGAGATGAAAAAAGGAATTTTTTCTATGATGAACTATTGGTTACCGCTTGAAGGAAAACTAAGTATGCATTGTTCTGCAAACGTAGGCAATGATGGAGATACAGCTCTGTTTTTTGGACTTAGTGGAACAGGAAAAACAACACTATCAACAGATCCTAAAAGAAAGCTTATAGGCGATGATGAGCATGGTTGGGATGATGAAGGTGTGTTTAATTTTGAGGGCGGTTGCTATGCTAAATGTATAAATTTAGACAAAGATAGTGAGCCTGAAATTTATGAAGCTATCAAAAGAAATGCACTTTTAGAAAATGTTGTATTGGATAAAGATGGTGTTGTTGATTATACAGATGGTAGCAAAACAGAAAACACACGTGTAAGCTATCCGATAGAACATATTAAAAATCACGAACCTAGCTTAAGCGCAGGTCATCCAAGCAATATAATATTTTTAACAGCAGATGCATTTGGTGTTTTACCTCCAGTTTCAAAGCTTACAAAAGAACAAGCTATGTATTATTTTCTTAGTGGTTACACAGCAAAAGTTGCCGGAACAGAAAGAGGTATAACGGAGCCTGTTGCTACATTTAGTGCATGCTTTGGAGAGCCATTTATGCCACTTCATCCAACTGTCTATGCAAAGCTATTAGGTGAGAAGATAGATAAGCATAATGTAAGTGTTTATCTTGTAAATACCGGCTGGAGCGGTGGTGCTTATGGTGTTGGTAAAAGAATGAGCATAAAAGCCACAAGAGCTTGCATAAATGCTATTCTTGACGGTAGTATAAAATCTTGTGAATTTGAAAATTTTGAAAAGTTCAATCTTGCTATCCCAAAACAATTAGATGGAGTTGACACAAAGTTATTAAATCCTATAAACACTTGGGCTAATAAAGATGAGTATATGGCTTCAAGAGATAAGTTAGCTTTTATGTTTGAACAAAATTTTAAAAGATATGAGGATGTAAAAGAAGGCATTGAATTCGCTAAAGCCGGTCCTAAAATATAAATTTACTATTATATTTTTTCTTCTGATTTTATATATAGTATCTGATATATTAGGTTTTTATAATTCAAAAGACAAGCAACTTTTAGTTGCAAAAGCACCAAAAGAATACAATGTATTTGACAGTGTTGATTATATAAATACAATAAGAAGATAATGGCCTTGGTTGGTTTCGTATAAATAAAAATTTAGAAATTTCTGCTACTAACCATGCCAATTATCTTCTTAAAAATAAAGATAAAATTAGCGTAAGTATGCACGATGAAGAAAAAGATCTAAGTGGTTTTACTGGTGAAGATGTAGCGCAAAGGGCTATGTTTGCTGGCTATAGCTCAAGCTATGTTATAGAAAATATATCAAACAATCAAATAAATATAAGAAGCTCCATTGATAATTTACTCAGCGCTATATATCATCGTTTTGGTTTTTTAAACTATTCTTTTAACGAGATAGGTTTTGCGAATGTTTCTTTTGGTGATGAAAAGTTTTATGTTTATAATATAGGTAATTCATATGTAAACAATATCTGTTTAAAAGGTGGTGATTTTAAAAATAGTGGTTATTATATAGATAATGTATATAAAAATAATATTTATAAAATACAACAAGATAGCTTTAAAATAGCTACTATGCCAAAAAGTCCAGAGTATATTAAATTTCCATATAAAAATCCAGCGCTTGCTTATTTTAGTGGTGAGATACCAGATCCGATTCCATCTTGTAAGATTATGGGAAATCCTATAAGCATAGAGTTTAATCCAAATATTGAAAATATAAAAATGCAAAGTTTTAAAATTTTTAGGGACAATAAAGAGATAGATGACACGGTTATCATCACAAAACAAAATGATATAAACCATAAATTTAATAAAAATCAATTTGCGTTGTTTTCAAAAAAAGTATTTGATTTTGATAAAGAGTATTTGGCTGTTTTTAAATATACTCAAAACAATAAAGATAAAGAGATTAGGTGGAGCTTTAAAACTTTAAGACCACGGTTTAATTATTTTTCTATTAAAGATGGAGATATCTTGGAGATATATCCTGATAGAATTTATGATATCTTTATAAAACCTCGTGATTGCAATGATGTATTTACAAGTTATTCTTATAAAAAATCAACTTTTATGGATGGATATGTTAAGGATATCGGGGTAAACATGATAAGAATAAGCTTAAGTGGTTATAAAGGCGATAAAATCACCATATCTACAAATAATAGCGTAAAATTTAAAGCAATACTAGCTAAAGATTCTAAAAATGTAACTAAAATATTTTGGTTTAGATTAAATTATTTAGTGCTTGTTATTTTGGTTTTTATCTCTTTTGCGTTTATGATTGTTGATCTTAAGCATCAAAAAAATAAGTAACTTTTACATAAAAGCTAATGTTTTTATATCTAGTTTTAAAGCCAAATTTACAGTCATTTAAAATTTTATGTCATAAATTAGTAAAAAATTGATTTTTTGTTTAAAATTTAACCAGTATTTAAATTAATATTTATTATCATCTACTTGAAATTAAATAATAAATATCATAATTACAACAAGGACATCCATGAACAAACTTAGGTTTTCTATGATTACTATATTAATGCTTGGTCTAAACGTAAATTTACAAGCTGTTGATATAGAAGAAAGTAATAGCATTGAGCTAGATAGTGTAACAGTTACTGGTGAATCAGATAACGATCCTATGCAAAAAAAAGTAGGTGAAAGAGTAAAAAGTGCTAAAACACTTACAAAAGAACAAGTTCAAGATACAAGAGATCTAGTAAAATATGAAACCGGAGTAAGCGTAGTAGAGACAGGTAGATTTGGTGCTAGTGGTTATGCTATAAGAGGTGTTGATGAAAACAGGGTTGCTATAACCATAGATGGCCTTCATCAAGCAGAGACATTAAGCTCCCAAGGTTTTAAAGAAATCTTTGAAGGATATGGTAACTTTAACAATACAAGAAATGGTGTAGAGATACAAACCCTAAAACAAGCTACCATCACCAAAGGAGCTGACTCTATAAAAACTGGTTCAGGAGCTTTGGGTGGTTCTGTTATGTTTGAGACAAAAGACGCAAGGGATTATCTGCTAGATAAAGACTATTTTTATGGATTTAAAACAGGTTTATCAACAGCAAACTCTCAAAGATATGGTTCTCATACCTTAGCTGCTAGATACAAGTGGTTTGATGTACTTTTGATAAACACAAAAAGAAAACTAAGAGAAACAAAAAACTATGGATATGATGAGTATGATGATAGTGTGTTAGGTAGAGAAAGAGAAAAAGCCGATCCATACAATATAAAAAAAGAAAGTACCTTGCTTAAGTTTGGCTTTCAGCCAGCAGATAATGCAAGGATAAGCATAGCTTATGATAATGGGAAAGTTAATTCAAAAGGGCATGATTTTTCTTATACTCTTACACCTAAAAATATTACAAATACAGCAGGAATTGATAAAGTAATAGCTGATAGAAGATATACAAATGATACAACAACAAGGAAAAACTTTAGTGCTACATATGAAGTTTTTAGTGAAATGCCGTTTTGGGATAGTATAAAAATCACTTACTCAGATCAAAAGATAAAGGCTAGAGCTAGGACTGATGAGACTTGCGAGGGACCAAGTTGTCAAAATATACAAAATCATGCAGGCCTTCACATAAAAGACAATAAGACTGTAGATAAAGACGATCAAGAGTTAAGTTTGCATTCTGAAAATGGTCTTAAAAAGGTAAAAAATCACAAAGAAGAAGACACTTATAATAAATTTGTTGCTACAAAAAGATTAAGCGAATATAAATTTTATTGTGATTTGTATGACTGTGACTCTCCTGATAAAAAGATAAAGCTAGTTGTAGATGATACTAGCGACTATGCTCCAGGAAAAAGACAAACAGTAGAAGTAGATTTGACAAAAAAAGAAAAGCAAAATATTTCACAAAATGGTAAAAATCTTGATTTTACAATAGAAGATAAAGTAGATAAGGATAATAGAAGATATAAAAAAATATTAGCAGAATATAAATACAAAGGCGGATTTGGTAATGATGTAACAGCTCCTTATGAGGATTTATATGTGTTTGTCCCAAATCAACCAGGTTTTATAGAAAATCAATGGAAAGAAAGAGATCTAAATACAGATACCAAGCAATTTAATCTTGATTTTACAAAAAATTTAGAACTAAAAAATTTAGAACATTATCTACAATACGGACTATCTCATGCTAGTACCAAAAAAAGCATGATAAATAAAGCTGGATATAATGCAAAAAACCCTCAATGGTGGGCTGACTCTGATGGTGACTGCTCAGAAAAGTCTACTGATATAGGTAATGCCTTGAAATGTCCAAAGACAGAAAAGCCTACAAGTTTTTTAATACCTGTTGAGTCAGATGAGGGTGCCTTGTATCTAAAAGATGAGATACATTTTAGTGATCAAATTTCACTAGATATAGGATTTAGACATGATAGGGTGAAGTATAGACCAAACTACATACCAGGAAGAACACCAAAAATAGCTGATGATATGGTAAAAGGTCTTTTTGTGCCATTAAAACCAAAAAGAAAATTACCGGAGAAAGCACCAGATGAAGCAAATAGCTGGGATAAACCAACTAGGGATAAACCTAAATATTTTAAATCATGTAAAGAAAATAATAAAAATACTTATACATGTCCTCCTGATAAAAAAGTTATTGATGAAGCTGAATTAAATAAAGATCTTAAAGAATTTGAAGAAAAAGATAAAACTTATAAGAACTATTTAAAAGATGTAGAATACAATAAACTTGTTGATAAAGAAAACGAAACAAACCCCCAAAAAAATATAGAGTATTTTTCTCAGCCTAGAGAGTTTAAAAACAACTCTTATGCCCTTGCAGCGACACTTGATCCAACAGAGTTTGTAAGGGTTCAGGTTAAGTACTCAAAAGGCTTTAGGGTGCCTACTCATGAAGAGCTTTATCTTGCGTTTAAACATCCTGATTTTACTATAAAGCCAAATGTTGATTTAAAACCTGAGATAGCAAAGACAAAAGAGATAGCCCTTACTTTGCATAAAAATATGAGCTTTTTAACTATGAGTATTTTTAAGACAGAGTATAAAGACTTTTTGGATTTAGAATACAAAGGAACAGAGAAATTAAATCAAGGAAATCAAAATAATAACGGTACTCAAACCAATAGCTCTCTTGACTTTGATATCTATCAAAATGTAAATAGACAAGATGCTTCTGTTAATGGATTTGAGATAAGCTCTAGGCTAAATTTTGAAGATATATATAGCAAATTATCAGGATTTTATATAGGATATAAGCTTACAAATCAAAGAGGAAGTATACTTACAAAACAAGATGGAAATGTTCCTATGAATGCTATACAACCTAAAAAATCAATATATAGCTTTGGCTATACAGCTCCAAATGATACCTTTGGTGTGGACTTTTATCTTACAAGTGTGAAAGCTAAAAAACCAAATGAAACATATAATATGTTTTGGAAAAATGAAAAACCAAATACTCCACCAGATGATAGGGATTATATAAATGGAAAATTAGTCACAGACTCATCGGCTCACTGGCTAAGTAATAAATACAATATCTTAGATATGATAGCCTATGTAAGACCTAAGAAAAATCTTACATTTAGACTTGGTGCATACAATATCACGGATGAAAAATACATCACTTGGGACTCAGCTAGATCTATCAGGTCTTTTGGAACTATGAATATGGTTAGAAAAACAGATAGTCTTGGTATAAATAGATTTAACGCACCAGGAAGAAATTTCAAACTTGATTTTGAGTTTACATACTGATTATAATTAAAAAATCATCAAGCATTATGAAAGTGCTTGATGATTAAATGCTAAAAAACTTATTTTTTATCTCTCTTTTTATCTTTATAATATCATCACTTAATGCATCTCTTGGTCTTAAAAGTGGCACGAGTATCTCTTGTGATAAGCTTGCTGGTTTTTTATCTAGGATATAAATCCTATCTGATAAGAGTATGGCTTCTTCTATGTCGTGAGTGATAAAAAGTGTGGTTAGCTTCATATCTCTTACTACATCAAGATACCAGTTGTGAATACTCTCTTTTGTCATCGCATCTAGTGCCGAAAATGGCTCATCTAGTAGTATAAGATCTTTTTCAAAAAGATAAGTCCTAAGCAAAGCCGCTCTTTGTCTCATACCACCTGATAGCATTTTTGGATATTCGTTTTGCATGCCATCAAGACCAAATTCTTTAAAATACGACATAGCTTTGCTGTAAGCTTCTGATTTGCTTTTACCTTTTATTATCTGTGGTAGGGCTACATTTTCAAGGACTGTTTTAAATGGCAAAAGCAGGTCTTTTTGTAGCATATAGCCCACATTTCCACTTTTGCCAGTTATGTCTTTATCATCAAGCAAGACTTGTCCAAAGCTTGGGTTTATAAGTCCTGCTGCTATGTTAAAGATAGTGCTTTTACCACATCCGCTTGGACCTATGATACTTACTATTTCATTTTTATTTATATGAAAATTTATATTCTTTAAGATATGTGTATCGCCAAATGAATGAGATATCTCTTTTAGTCTTAGTTTCATGACTTACTTTAAAAACTCATTTGTAAAGCCTTGGTTTGTCAAAGGCTCCTTTATAAGCTTTTGATTGTATAGCCATTCATAAAAGGCATTCCATCTTTTTGGATCTATTATGCCCCATGATTTTGCATCTGCTATGTATTGTGTTGATACAAATTTTTGACTCTCTCTGATAAGATTAGCATCTCCTTCCGGTGCATTTTTTATCAAAACCTCAGCTGCTTGTTCTGGATTTTTGGCGGCAAACTCATACCCTTTTTTGATAGCATTTAGTGCTTTTTTGGCTACCTCTGGGCTATTTTTTAAAAAATCATTGTTTGCTATAATAACAGGAGCATAGTAATCAAACTCTTTTGCATAGTCTTTAAGTAAGAAAAAATTTGTTTTTACATTTTTTACCTTAGAGTATATATAGTCCCAGCCTTGATAAACAAGTATTGCATCAAACATTTTAAGCCTTAAAGCTGTTGTTGCATCTGTTGATTCACCAGGTATTAGGCTTATTTTATCCCAATTACCACCATCTTTGTCTACTATGTATTTTATGGTTGCATCATCTATGGGATCTTGCCAAGTTGAGTATTTTTTACCTGTCATATCTTTTGGTGATAGTATGTTGCTTTCTTGTAGGCTTAGTATGCCACCTGTGTTGTGTTGAAGTATAGCCGCTACTGCTGTTATAGGAGTTTTTTTAAGAAGTCTTTTTACCATATTTGGCTGAAAATAAACCCCAAGTTCTGCTCTGCCATATCCAACTATCGTTGATGAGCTATCTTCTGATGGCTGAACTATATCTACATCAATACCCTCATCTTTAAAATACCCTTTGTCTTTTGCGACAAAAAGACCTGTGTGATTTGTGTTTGGAACCCAGTCTAAGACGATAGTTAGTTTTTTCATATCATCATTAGCATTAAGCCCTACAAATAGCAACATAGATAGTATAAAAAATATCTGTTTTTTCATTTTGATTCTCCTTGTTTTAGTATTTAACTACTTTTTTATGTATGTAGTTTATAATCGCCATTAAAACCAAGCTTAGTATAGATACAAAAAAGATAATTGCAAACATCTTGTCAAGTGCAAATGCCTTTCTTACCCTTGTCATATATACCCCAAGCCCATAAAAACCACCAAGCCACTCAGATACCACAGCTGATATCAAGGCATAAGATATTGAGACCCTAAGCCCAGCGAAAAAATACCCTAAACTTGCTGGAAGTTTTGCATGCCAGTATGTTTGCCACTTTGTAGCACCCATACTTTTTAAAAGTGTCAAGCTATCCTTGTCTACTGATCTGTATCCATCTATCAAAGCTATAAGTATAGGAAAAAACCCAGTAAGCACTATAAGCACTATCTTTGGTGTCATATGATATCCAAGCCATATTATCAAAAGTGGGGCTATTGCTATGGTTGGTATGGTTTGCGTGATGATTATAGGCGGATATAAAATATCATAGCAAATTTTAAATGTATCCATTAGTATGGATAGTAAAAATGCCAAAACTATAGCTATACTTATGCCTATAAATGTTTCAAGTAGAGTGTATTTTGTGTGATACATTATAAGGTTAAAATCATCTATAAAAGCTTTGATGACAGAGTAGGGCGATGGCAATAAAAACTCAGGTATGATCTGTAAACTCGCCATTATTTGCCATATAAGCAAAACAAACCATATGATACTATATCTGTATAAAAAATTTAATAAGCTTTTAAATTTCTGTTTCAACACTAACCTTTAAACTGTCAATGCAAGTGCTAAAATGAAATCTATCTTTTTCCTACGTTGGCATTATCCAAATCAGGTTATACGGGTATGATCTCAGCCATAAAAGCACCCCAATGAACTAAAAGCAACATTATACTGTTTTAATCTAAATTTTAAACACCTTATCGGATATAAAGATATTTTTGGTTAATTGTTTTGTATAATAATTCAAATAAAATTAACTTACAAAAGGATTTAAATGTTTTTTACACTTATTTTTCTTATAGCTATGTGCTTTATGAACTTTTATTCTTATAAATTTTTTGTTTCAAAGATAGCTTTTTTAAAAAATCATATTTTTAGTGTAAGAATCTTTTTTATACTTGTTTGTATCCTTGAAGTTTTGTTTATAGCTCAGCTAAGATTTGTGTTTTTTAACTCATCTTTTTATATATTTAGTGCGACTTTTTTGGCGTTTTCTTGGTTTTTGTTTGCTATAAGCATTTTGTATCATCTAGGCTCAACTATCTTAAATAAGCAAAAATTTAGTAGTTCAAGAAGAGAGTTTGTAAAAATCTGTCTTGATATAACATTTGTTATATTGTTTGTTAGCTTTTTCCTAAAAGGTCTATTTTCGGCCATAATGCCACCTAAGATAAAAGAGAAAAATATCAAGATAAAAAATCTAAAAAAAGATATAAAAATAGCCCTTATAACAGATATACATATAGGTACTTTTTTGCAAAAAGAGTTTTTAGCAGGTATTGTAAATGATATAAACAAAACAAAGCCTGATATCGTTGCTATATCTGGGGATTTGGTGGATATGAAAGCCGATGAAATAGGGGATTTTTTAGACCCGTTAAAAGACATAAAGAGTAAATACGGTGTGTTTTATGTGCCAGGAAATCACGAGTATTATCACGGGGTAGATGCGATTTTAGCAAAGATAGAAGGCCTTGGGGTTAATGTGTTAAGAAATGATTGTATAGAGTTAGATGATATAAATGTGTGCGGTGTTTATGATGTTAGTGGATATAGATTTGATTATCTAAAGCCTGATTTAAAACAAGCATTGTCTGGCGTAAATGATGATAAACCAGTTGTGTTGTTGTCTCATCAGCCAAAATTTGTTGAGTATATGGATAAAGATGTAGACCTTGTGCTAAGTGGACATACACATGCTGGACAAATTTTTCCTTTTGGACTTCTTGTACTATTGCAACAGCCTTATTTATATGGTCTTTATCAACATAATGATAAAATGCAGATATATGTTAGCTCTGGTGCCGGTTTTTGGGGTCCACCTGTTAGGATTTTGGCACAAAGTGAGATAGCTGTATTAAATTTATATGGAGATAGTAATGCTTGATAAGATGATTTCAAATTTATTTGGTGCGATTTTTGGTTGTAAATTTCCAAAAGTCATACAAAAGATGATAAATAGATGGTATGTAAGCTATTTTAAGATAGATATGAGTGAGTTTTGGAATCCTGACACTTACGAGAGCTTAAATAAGCTTTTTACAAGAGAGTTTATAAAGCCAAGAGATATCGATAGTGATAAAAGCTCATTTATAAGCCCTTGTGATGGCACTTGTCTTAGTTGTGGTAGTAGCGTAGGCGATCTTGCATTTAGTGTAAAAGGAATGCAATATAGTGTAAGTGAGTTGCTTTGGAATGCTATAAGTGATGATGATATGCAAAAAGGGTATGATTTTTTAAATCTTTATCTTAGTCCGAGTGATTATCATCATTATCATTCGCCATTTGATATAAAGGTAAAAAAAGCTATATATGTTCCTGGTAGATTATATAGTGTAGCCATAAGCAAACTAAAAAAAATAAGCAGTCTTTATACAAAAAATGAACGTGTGATACTTGAATGCGAGATAGAAAATACCCATAAAATTTGGCTTGTATTTGTAGGTGCTTTAAATGTTGGAAAGATGAATTTTGTCTTTGATAGTAGGATAAAAACAAATGCAAAAGCAAATGATGTAAATATATATAAATATGATGATTTGGTTATCAAAAAAGGTGATAAGATAGGAAATTTTGAGCTTGGTTCTACCATCGTAATAATTAGCCCTAAGGGTTTGATAAAATACAATCTTAGTGAGCTGCAAAAGGTAAAATTTACTCAAAGCATAGGTAAAATATCTTTGTTAGGAGAATAATATGAGCAATGAAGTAGTTTCTTTACAAAATAATGAGTTGCAAGATGATACTATAAAGCTAAAACAAGCTATAGAAAACAATGACTTAGTTGAGATTTGGCAGGAGTCAAATGACTATGAAAAATTAGCCGAAACTACTATAAAAACTATGCAATACATAAATAACGAACAGGTTAAGGAATTTACAGAAAAACTAACCAAAACAAATGAAAAGATAATGAATCTAACATTTGAAGGGGTAAAAAAACATCACGAAAAGCAGATGGAAAAAACAAAAAGAATACACAAAAATCAACTTATAACTTATAGTGCTATAAGCTTTTTTATTGGCATTATAGCGACTATTATTTGTATAAAGTTATTTTTTTGATTTTATTGTATTTTTGAAATTTCTGGTTCGCCAAATAGCCTTTTTGCCTCTCTGATAAGATTTTCTTGTCTATTTCTTTCAAGTTCCTCTTTTGTTTTGTTTGCATTTAGGCTTAGAATTTCATCTTGTATACTTAGTTTTGTTTCTGATTTTTGAGCTATCTTTATAGGCACTTGTTCTTTTACATCTAGTCTTGCTAGCTCTTCATCTAATAAGCTTGATAGATTATTATTTTTTTCTACTTCTTGCTTTGTATCTTGCACTTTTTGAATTTCTACATCTTCTTTGATAGCTTCTTTTGATGTTGGAACTATTTTTATGGTTGCTTTTTCTCCAAAATTTGCTTTTAAAATTTGCATTATTATCTTTGAGCTATTTCTTAAAAGCATTTGATCATTTCCGCTAGCACTTGATGTTATACTAAGGACATTGTTTTCATAACTAACAAATTTTGTATTTTTTGATAAACACTCTCCAAGATCAAAATCCCTATAATAAATTTTTTCTAAAAATACAGTATAGACATCTTTTGGTTTTTCTTCTTTTTTGATATTTTCAGGTTTTATTTCCTGTATTGTTTGAGTTTGTATTATAGGTTGTTGTGTTTGTTGTTTTTGTGTGCTTATAGCTTCATCTATGGTTTGTAAATTTAATGCTTCTATCATCATAAAAAGCATTATACTTAATACAAAGTTATTGTCATTTGTTGTATTTAGCATACCTTTAGCTTGTGCAAAAATTCTAAAAAATCTCTCATAAACAAGTAGTGAAAATCTAGGGTCGTTGTTTAAAAACTTGCCTTTTAGGTTTGTTATAAGCTCATCTATAATCATCTCAGCTTCGTATGATTCAAGCTCCATTATAAGCTCTTTTAGTCTGTTTTTATCAGAACTTAAAACTATATTGTATATCTCTTCTATCCTTTGTGGTTCAAGAAGTCCAAGCATCTCAACAACACTATCTTGTGTTATTTTGTTATTGCTATAGATTATGGCTTGATCAAGTAGCGTTAGAGTATCTCTTAAAGAGCCTGATCCACTACGAGCTAAAATTTCAATCGCCTCTTTTTCATAGCTTATATTTTCATTTGATAGTATGTATTCAAGATGTTTTTGAATAGCATATTTGTTTATCTGTTTAAATCTAAAATGTTGAGTTCTTGATAAAATAGTTGCTGGTAGTTTTAATGGATCTGTGGTCGCAAGGATAAATTTAACATAAGGAGGTGGCTCTTCAAGTGTTTTAAGCAGGGCATTAAATGCCTCTTTTGTTAGCATATGAACCTCATCTATGATAAAAATTTTATATCTTGCAGATGCAGGGTTGTATTTTGTTTGCTCTATAAGCTCTCTTATATCATCTATTTTTCTATGACTTGCAGCATCTATTTCTATTATGTCCATATGCCTTGATTCATTTGCCATTTTGCAGTGCGCACACTCTTCGCAAGGTGTTGGAGTTGGCCCTTGTTCACAAACCAAAGCTTTTGAAAATATCCTAGCACTTGAAGTTTTTCCACTTCCTCTAAGTCCTGAAAACAGATAAGCGTGGCTTATTCTTTGATCTTTTAAAGCATAAGTTAGACTTTTGCTTACAGCTTCTTGTCCTATAAGCTCACTGAAATTTTTTGGACGATATTTTAATGCTAGTGCTTGCAAATTTTATCCTTTTGATAATATTTTTTTGGATTTTACTAAAAAGTATATAAATTTAAAGATATACAACTGTTTTAAATGTTGATTGATTTTGTAAACTTTGTGTGTAAAGTCTGCAAAATAGCTTTTGTTAAAAAAATCAATAAATTTTAACAAAGATATATCTGTATGTTAAAAAAATCAATAAATTTTAACATACTATGCCCTTTTTAAGAATTTCAAATAAAGATAAATTTACATAATAACTCATATTGTTTAATTTGATACATTTTAAAAGACCTAGTTCTTCACAAGTTTTGAGATATTTTGATGCAGTTTGTCTACTTATGTTTAACTTTTCTTCTACTGATTGAATTTTAGTATAAGCGAATGAAAATAAAAGTTCGACAAAATCTTTGCTATAAATCTTTGGTGCTTCTTCTTTTAATATAGATGTGAAATTTTTAATTGATAATTCTATATCTCTTATAAGCTTTATTGTTGCTATAGATGTTTTGTTTATACCTACTAAAACATATAAAATCCAATCTTCCCAATTATTATACTTACTAACATTTTCTAAAAGCTCATAGTATTTGGTTTTATTTTGTATGATATAAGCACTTAGGTATAAAATTGGCAGATCTAAAAGCCCCATTTTTGTTAGATATAATACATTTATTATCCTGCCGGTTCTTCCGTTGCCATCATAAAATGGATGTATGGTTTCAAACTGATAGTGTATTATGGCAATTCTTATCAATGGGTCAAGGTCATCTAAGTCATCATTTATATAGTTTTGCAAATTATCCATAAGTTCATTTATATTATCTATATGTTGTGGTGGTATATGCTTAATTTCTCCCGTGGCTGGATTTTTTAAAATTGTTCCACTTTGGGTTCTAAAACCTGCGTTATTTGATTGTAGTATTTTTTGTATGCTTAATATATGGCGATTTAATAGTAGTTTATCTTTTTGTATTAACTCAAAACCTAATTTTAATGCCTTTTCATAGTTTATTACCTCTTTTGTGTTTCGAGCTATTTTATCATCATTTATTTGAGCTATAAATATATCATCGTGAGTTGTTATTATATTTTCTATCTCACTTGAATCTTTTGCTTCTTGTAATACAAGTGAGTTTATAAGTATATTTTGATTTGGTATAGTCTTTATGAAACCGTTTAGCTCTCCTAAACTTCTTGAAGCAGTATTTAATGCTTTGTATAAATTATCTGACATACTTATCTTGATAGGTAACTTATTTGGTATAAATTCTTTTTTACCACTCATATTTATCTCTTTTGTTGTTTGATATATTTTAATTTTAGCATATTTTTTTATTTTATAAAATTTAATGTTAGTTAGAAATATGAACTTAATTTTTACAAAAAAGTGTCTAGTTTGCTAGACACTAAGATTATACCATTAGTAGTATATCTACTATTTCGCCTTTTTGTATCGTTTTTGTATCTTTTGGTACAACCAGCAAAGCTGCTTTATTTGATAGGTTATTTACTATGGCCGAACTTCCAAATTTTTTGCCATTTAGGTTTGCGTATACATTGCCGTTTTTGTATTCTAAATTTACAGCCGTAAACTCCAAAAACGGAGATCTCTTGTCATAAGTTTCATCCATTATAGCCTTAATGTAAGGCTCATCTTGTAAAAACCAAGAGTTTAAAAGCACTCTTACATATAGCACACACATTACCATAGCCGAATACGGAAAACCAGGTAATGCAAATATATATTTTTCTTTGTTTTTTGCTATTTTTATATGTCTTCCAGGCTTTATAAAAGCACCATTTATTATCACATCAAACTCATCTTTTAATGCAGTCTTTACAAAATCATAATCCCCAACACTAACACCACCAGTTGTTATTAGTATATCAGCTGATTTTAGTGCATTAATTATGGAGTTTTTTACAAGTTCGGGTTCATCTTTTACTATTTCACATATCATTGTATCAGCACCCATTTTATTAACCATCATAGCTATACCTATGTGGTTAGAGCTATAAATTTGTGCTTCGTTTTCAAGCTGTTCGCCTAAGTCTTTTATCTCGCTTCCAGTTGCTAAAACAGCAACTTTTGGCTTTACAAATACACTAACATGAAATACTCCAAGCTCAGCCAAAAGTGCTATATCGGCATATCCTAGCTTTGTTCCTTTTTTTATTAGTATCTCATCTTTTTTATAGCTTTCTCCTATCTTTCGTATAGCAAAGCCTTTTTTTACTGGATTTATTATCCTTACTTTTTTACCTTCAACCTTTACATTTTCTATAGGAATTAGTGTATCCGCACCTTGGGTTATCAATGATCCTGTAAATGTTTTTATGCATTCGTTATTTTTTATGGTGATTGTATTGTTGCTTCCAGCTGGTAAATCAGCCAAAAGCTCAAGTTCTTTGATATCTTCTTGAAATTTAAAAGCATATCCATCCATAGCTGAGGTCTGATGTTTTGGGTAGTTGTCTTTCGCGATAATATCTATTGCTATGTGTCTATCTAAGGCTTGTGTGATAGCTACTTTTTCTACTCTATCCCACTTAACGATACTATCTTTTAAGATTTTTAAACTATCTTCATAACTCATAAATTCCATCTAATCTCCTAAAATTCCAGCACCCAAAACGGGATGACTTCTTTGTTTTGCATATATTCTTTCGCCTTTTACGACATCGTATTTCCATATAGGGGCATTTGCTTTAAAGTCTTCAACAAAGTCATTTATAAGCTTTAATGCAACTTTTCTTTGAGGACTTAAAACACCAGCTATATATGAGCTTTCACTTACTTTTACATCGCCTTTTGAGTGGGCAAAAAAGACACTAGCATTTTGTTGTTTTGCTATATCTTCCCACTTTTCAAGCCATTTTTTTAATATTGGTTCGTATATATCAAAGCTTAAAGCCTCTATGCCATCTTCTTGTCTTACTATGCCAACAAATGTTATTAATGCACCACAATTTTTTTGAGTGCTTTGTTTATACCAACGATTTTGAATTTCGCATATATCTAATGAGCCATTATAAAGTTCCATTTTTTACCTCACCCACCACATACAGGGGCTAAAAGCACTACTTTATCGCCATTTTTAAGCTCTGTATCTAAGTTTGTTACTATCTCATCATTTACTGCAACACCACACTCTTTTAGCCAAACTTTTAGCTCTTCATCTTTGTTTAAAATCTCTTTTAATTCTTTTAAATTTTTTACATCTAATTCTAAACTTGGTTTATTTATAGGTCCCAAAAACTCAACTTTTACCATATCTTTCCTTTGTGATTTTTTATTATTGTAGCAAAAAGTAAGAAAATTTTTATATAATCACTAAAAAATAAAAGGTATAAAATATGAAAGAAAATGAAATAAAAACTCCAGCTTATGTATGTGAGGAAGCTAAACTACGCAAAAATTTAGAACTTTTAAAATATGTAAAAGAACAAAGCGGAGCTAAGGTATTGGTTGCTTTAAAGGGGTTTGCATTTAGTGGGGCTATGGATTTGGTAGATAGTTATCTTGATGGCGCAACCGCTAGTGGACTATACGAGGCAAAGTTTGCAAAAAAATATCTAAGTGGTAAAATTTGCACTTATTCTCCAGCATTTAAAGATGATGATATAGATGAAATTTTACAAATTTCAGACCATATTATTTTTAATAGCTTTGCTCAGTGGCAAAAATTTAAAGATAAGGCTTTAAGCTCAAATGTAGAGTGTGGTCTTAGGATAAACCCGGAAAGTTCAGCCTCTCCAGTTGATGCTTATAATCCTTGTGCTAGATATAGTCGTCTTGGTATAACAAGGGCAAATTTCAAAGAAGATTTACTTGATGGTATAAGTGGATTGCATTTTCATGCTTTATGTGAAGAGAGTGCTGAGAGTTTGGAATTTGTTTTGGCTGATTTTGAAGAAAAATTTGGCAAATATATAAGTAAAATGAAGTGGATAAATTTTGGCGGAGGACATCATATAACAAGAAAAGATTATAATGTAGAACTTTTGATAAAACTAATTAAAAATTTCAAAGAAAAATATGATGTTGAGGTTATATTAGAACCAGGCGAAGCTGTTGGTTGGCAGTGTGGATATTTGGTAGCTAGTGTGCTTGATATAGTAAAAAATGAAAAAAACATAGCTATCTTAGATGTTTCAGCTGAAGCCCATATGCCAGATACTATTTTAATGCCTTATAGACCAGCTATAAGAGGTGAGAGTAAAAACGGTAAGTTTAGTTATCGTTTTGGTGCAAATACTTGTTTGGCTGGTGATATAGTCGGTCTTAGTGTGCAAGAGCCTGATTATAATTTTGATGAAGAGATAAAAGTAGGGGATAGGGTTATTTTTGAAGATCAAATCCATTACACAATAGTAAAAAACACAACATTTAATGGGGTAAAATTACCTGATTTGGTATATTTGCGTGAAGATAAAGAAGCTGTTGTTGTAAGGGAGTTTGGATTTAAAGAGTATGAAGAAAGAAACTAAAATTTATTATTAAGGCTTTTAAAAAGCCTTAATTTTCATCTTGCCAGATAATTTTTTTCCCAAAACCAAGTGTATTGTCTGTATATTTTATCCAAGATAGTTTTATCTGCCATAGCTTTGGATTTAGTATTTTTGCATATTGAAATTTTTTAAAGTATATATCATTTTTATCGTTAGTAAAACTCATCTTTCCCTTAAACTGAATCCCCTGTATCTTTGCTACAACGAGTGTGTTTTTTGCCATTGTTCCAGATACTATATCTTGAAAATTTAATGCTTGTATATGAGATGTGTCATCATTGCTGGCTATGATTATAGTGTTTGTTTTTTCATCAAATGCATAAAATGCAGAAAATGAGTGCGGGGTGCCATCTTTTAAAACTACACTAATACTACATAGATGTTGAGAGTTTAAAAAATTGATTATTTTTTTGTCTATCATGATAAAAATCCATTTAAAAATAAATTTATATTATTTAAATTTTTTACAGTTAAGGTTATAAGGACTATCCAAAATGTAAGCAAAAAACACTCTATAAAGAAAAAACTATTTTTTGAAATTTGTTTAAAATAAATCATACTTAAAAACGAACCAATAACACCACCTATAAGTGAAAAGTAGTGAACGGCACCTTTTTTTACAAATGTCGGAAGTTTATTGTTAAAAAATAGTGAAAAAATAATCATAGAAACTATATTTGCAAATATAAAATAGTATCCAATTACTGGAATTTGATTATAAAATTTATGTGATACAAAACTCATAATAGTTATAAAAAATAGCAAAAAAACCCTAACACCAAAACAACACATTTTTATCCTTTTTGTAATTTTAACTTTTGAATCCTTAAAAATATAAAGTAATTTTATAAAAAATTGCAAAATTTCAAAAAAAAAAAACGTTTTTAATGTATAATCACGCATTTAATAAATCCAAATAAAAGCAAAGATATATGTATGAATTAATCAAAAAATTATTTCCAATATCACGTTCAATTACAGGTAAGGGTGTAGTTGAAAGCTTGGAAATAATAAACAAAGAACTCGATAATGAATTAAAACTGTATAAAATTAAAAGTGGAACCAAAGTTTTTGACTGGGTTGTGCCAGATGAATGGAATATAAACGAAGCATATATAATAACTCCAGATGGAAAAAAAATATGTGATTTTAAGGAGAATAATTTACATGTTTTAAATTATTCTCAGCCTATAAATAAATATATTTCTTTAAATGAACTACAACAAAATCTATACTCCTTACCAGAAATAGAAGAAGCTATACCTTACGTAACAAGTTATTATAAAAAAAGATGGGGTTTTTGTATATCTCAAAAAGAAAGAAATCAATTAAAGCAAGGTATTTATAAAGTTTTTGTGGATTCTAAACACAATAAAAATGGTTCTTTGGTATACGCAGAATACGTTTTAAATAGCAAAAATAAATCAATAAAAGATGAAATATTGATTTCTGCATATATTTGTCATCCATCATTGGCTAATGATTCTATAAGTGGTGTTGTAGTTGCTGTTGAGTTGTTAAAGTGGATAAAAAAACTAAATAATATTAAAGGATTATCTTATAATTATAGATTTGTCTTTGTTCCAGAAACTATAGGCTCTATAGTATATATAAATCAAAATTTATCTAATTTAAAAAATAATACAAAGGCTGGTTTTGTTTTAACTTGTATGGGGGATAATATGAATTATTCATTAATACACTCTCCAGATAAAGACACTATGGCTGATAAGGTAGCTTTTCATGTATTAAAAGACAAAAATAATTTTAAAGAATTTGATTTCAATGAAGCTGGAAGCGATGAAAGACAATATTGCAGTCCTCTTGTTGATTTACCGGTTTGCGGGATATGCAGAACAAAATACGGAAATTTTAAACAATATCATACTTCACTTGATAATTTGGATTTTGTAAGCGAAAATGCTTTAAAAAATAGCCTAGAAGCTATGAAAGAAATTGTTGAAACCATTGAAATAAATAAAAAATATATAACCACTACTTTTTGTGAACCACATCTTGGCAAATATGGGTTATACCCTACCTTAAATTCTAATACAGAAAATAAGAATGAATACATATATAAAAAATTTTTATCATTTTGTAATGGCAAAAATGATTGCATTGATATTGCTGATAGGATAGGAGTTAAAGCATATAAAATAAGGGAAATTATAGAACAACTAAAACAAAATAATCTTATAAGGGAAGTATGTTGAAAGAAGTTAATATATATAATTTCTTAGAAAATTCATTACCGAATTTCAAAGATAAAATACTTTTTTTTGACAAAGATAAGTATATAACTTATGCTGAATTTGATCTATTAACCTCAAAAATAGCAAGCAAAATTTTAAGTTTTAGCCTTAAAAAGATGCCTATATTGATCTTATTGCCAAAAGGAATAGATTGTATAGGAAGTATGTTTGCAACAGCAAGAAGTGGCAATTTTTATTGTGTATTAGATATTAAAAATCCAGAAGATCGTATAAAAAAAATAGTTAAAACATTAAAACCAAAACTATTAATAACAAGTAAAAAGTTTGATTTTAATTTTTTGGATATAGAAACAATTTATTGTGAAGATTTTGATAGTTTTTTAATAAATGACAAAATGCTTAAAATTGCAGAAAATGAAGTTATAGATACGGATTTATTATATGTTTTATTTACATCGGGTACGACAGGGGAGCCAAAAGGAGTCTGTATACCTCACAAAAATGCAATAGAGTATATAGACTGGGTGTGTAGCACTTTTGAGTTTAATGAAAAAGATGTTATTTCTAATAGTGCTAACTTATATGCAGACAAATCTATATTTGATATATTTTCAGGTATTAAGGTCGGAGCTACTATACATTTATTGGATTCTTTTATGTCTATTTTTCCAGATACGTTGTTATCATATTGGAAACAGCATGGTATCACAACAATAAACCTAGTTCCTTCGGTATTTTCTATAATATCTAATTCAGGAGCATTGTATAAATATGATTTGCCAGATCTAAAGAAGATATTTTCTGGAGGTGAGATAATTCAAACAAAACAATTTAATGCATGGATCAACAAATTTCCAAATGCTAAGTTTGTAAATTTGTATGGACCAACAGAAATCACAAGTAATTGTGCCTACTTTGTAATAAATAGGAAATTTAACGATGATGATATTATTCCTATAGGTAAAGCAAGAAGAAATTTTGATATTTTATTGCTAAATGCTGATGGTAAAATAATAAACAATCGAGATATTGGCAAAAAAGGAGAAATATGTGTTAGAGGAAGCTCGATTTCATATGGATACTATGCCAATCAATGCGAAACAAATAAGCGTTTTATACAAAATCCATATAATAAATTATATGAAGAAAAAATTTATAAAACAGGAGATATTGGATTTTATAATAAAAATATGGAGCTTGTATGCATTGGAAGACTTGACAATCAGATTAAAATCGCAGGTCATAGAGTAGAATTAGAAGAAATAGAAAATACATGTTTATCTATAGAAGGTGTTGATTTTGCTGCTTGTATTTTTAAAGAAAAGCTAATTTGTTTTTATATATCAAGTATAAATGAGATGAAAATCAAACAATTACTATCAAATAAGCTTATAAATTATATGATGCCTGATAAATTTATAAAATTAAAAACAATGCCATTAAATGCCAATGGTAAGATAGACAGAAAAGGATTGGTGAAAATATATGAATCATTTAAAAAGGATTTTTGAAAAAATAGGAAAACCAAACATAGATGTAACGGCTAAAAATATGATTACATCTGGTATTTTAGACTCTATAGATATTATGAAGATAATAGTAGAGATAGATACAATTATAGGAAAACCTCTTGACTCAAAATTTATTAAAATAGAAAATTTTGAAAGTTTTGATAAGATAGAAAATATGATCAAAGAAGCAATGAACGAACAATGAACGAACTTTTTATACATAATGGTAAAAAATTCTCCGATAAAGATTTATTAGAATGTTTGTATAATCTAGGGATAAAAAGAGGGGATTATATTTGTATTCACAGTAGTATTTTTGAGTTTGGAAGAGCATTAATAGATTACGATAAATTATTGTCAAATATATGTAAAGTTTTTTTTTGATATTGTTGAAAAGAAGGAATTGTTATGATGCCCACTTTTACATATAGCTTTTGTGATAGAGATATTTATGATAAAGAAAAATCAAAAAGTAAAGTTGGTATTTTAGGCGAATTCTTTAGAAAATTAAAAGGGGTATATAGGACAGATGATCCTATATTTTCTTTTGCTGTTTCTGCTATAAGTGTTGTAGATGCTAGAAAAAATTTAAATCTTTTTGTTGATATTTTAAAAAAAGATGAAAACTATTTTAATCTATAAATTAATATTTAATGTTTGACTTTATATTGTTTACTAAAACAATACATTTTTATAATTTTAATTTTTGAAGCCTTAAAAATATAAATTTTTTGCCGATATGTATATAAAATATTTTCAAGGAATAATATGCAAACTAAATTATATTCACAATCAAATTTTAACTCTTTTGACTTTTCTTTCAAAACAAGCTCTGGAGATAAAATAAATCTTGCAATGTATGATAATAAAAATGTAGAGTATAAAAATGCAACAGACGGAAATACTAGTTTTACATCTCTTAGTTTAAAGCACGAATATGGATATGAGTTTTCTTATGTAGGCGATGGATTGGATGCAAATGATATGGCTGAGATAAAAAAGGCATTGGAAGAAATTTCGCCAAAAATAGATGAATTTATGAAAAATGTAAACGAGGGTATGAATTTTTCAAATCAAGAAATAGCAAATCTAGCAAATTCAATGAAACAAAAACTCCCGGAAGCTAGAGATTTAAATCATTCAAATCTTATCGCAGATAGCACCCTTAAAGCTTTTGATGATTTATTGGCAAAAAATAAAGCTAGTAGAGATTTGCTTATAAAAACACAAAAATTATTTGAGAATTTACTTGATAAGACAAATAAATTCTCGTTTTATGTCTAGCCTTATCTTATAAATCAGCTTTTGTTTGTTCGTTTGACCTAACTACATTCCCAGAACCATGAATAACACTAGGAATGCAGTTAGTGCATATATCAACCTCTTCTTTGTTTTTATGCGCTCTTACAAATACAGCGTTTTCATCTTCTGTACTTTTGATTCCACAAACATTACACACTACTAAATCATTTTCTCTCATTTTTTCTCCTTGAATAAAATTTGCCTTATTATACTTATATGCTTTAAAAAATAAATGATTTATATCAATTTTTTACTTTATTTTGATAAAATTGGGCTTAAAATTGAAAGGATAGATAAATATGCAAACAAAAGAATTGATTTTTAATATGATAAAAATGCAACAAAAGCTAAATGATGATACCAATGGTCTTGGATGGGAAAATGGCTATACAAATAAAAATAAGATTATAAGTTGGCGAAGATGTATATATATGGAGTGTGCTGAGCTTATAGATAGCTTTGCTTGGAAACATTGGAAAGATATATCATCTCAAACAGATGAAGAAAATTTAAGAGTAGAAGTTGTTGATATTTGGCATTTTATAATGAGTTTAATGCTTGAACAATACCATATAAAAGGCTTGGGTGATATAGAAAAACTTTGCAATGATATAGTTTTTTCTAGTGGTTTTGATGATTTTTGTAAAGAGGCTTATAATGTAAAAAATGAAAGCATATATGAGATAATAAACGATATAGAAAGACTTATAAATGAATGTAGTAGTTTTGAGTATGATATGTTTGATATTTTAAAGAAGTATTTTGTAGTCGCCTTAAAATGCGGAGTAAATTTAGAATCTTTATATGAATGTTATGTTGCAAAAAATGTCTTAAATAAATTTAGACAAGATAATGGATATAAAGAGGGAACTTATAAAAAAATATGGGATAACCGTGAAGATAATGTTGTAATGAGTGAAATTATAAAGCTTGGTGTAATAAACACTGATGAGATTTATGATGCATTGCAAAAAGAATATGCAAAAATAAAATGATAGATATTTTTAGACTTAGCTTTGCTGATTTTTGGAGTAAGAAGATAATGCTCCTTTCTGTTTTGCCATTTTTGCTTAGTGTCCTTGTTTTTGGCTTTTCTGCTTATTTTGCCAGTGTGAATTTAACCGAGTTTATTATAGACACATTGTCAGGATGGGGATATGAATATTTTGATTTAAATAAGTATAGTTTTTTTCAAGCCATAACAGAAGGTGTTTTATTTAAGTGGACCTTTTATTCAATCATATATGTTTTGGTTGCTTATTTTGTGTTGGTGGCTAGTGTGTTTTCATCTTTAATAATTGTTGGTTTTTTAACACCTATGGTTGTTAAAGAGATAAATTTAAGGCATTATAATATAGATATAGAAAATCCTGTAAATTTCATATTTGTAACAAAAAGTATGTGTGCTATTTTGATTAAATTTATTTTTATTTTTATTGTTTGTTTGCCATTTTTGTTTTTGCCATTTGTAAATTTTATTATTATAAGTGTGCCGTTTTTTTATCTTTATTATAAATTTTTACTTATTGATGTTGGTTCAAACATACTAAATGAGATTAAATTTAAAATAGCTTATTTGGAAAATGGTGGATTTTTATTTATGCTATCTTGTCTTGCGTTTTACGCTGTCTGTTTAATCCCTATTTTAGGATTATTTTTTCAATTATTCTTTGTAATATTTTTAACACATTTACTTGTCAGAAGATATGTTTTAAAGATTTAAAAGAATTAAAAAATATAAAATAAGCTATAATAATAGATTATAATTTTTTTGGAGATTTTATGAAAATATTTTTTGCCATTCTTATTACATTTAGCTTGTCGTTTTCTGATGATTTTGATGATTTTGATAACGAATTTTCTGATGATAAGCAAGTAGTATTTGATCCACTAAGTGGTTATAATAGGGTTATGACAAATGTAAATGATTTTATTTACCTAAATATTTTTGATCCTGTGGTTTATGGATATAAGGTTGTCGTTCCAGAACAAGGAAGAACTGCTATAGGCAATTTTTTTGATAATTTACTTTTTCCAATCCGTTTTGTAAATAATATCTTACAATTTAAATTTGGTAATGCTAGGGACGAAACACTTAGATTTGTAGCAAATACAATTATGGGATTTGGTGGCATTAGCGATATAGCTACAACTTATTATAAAATACCTAGACATGATGAAGATTTTGGTCAAACTCTTGGATATTGGGGAATAGGAAAAGGATTTCATGTGGTATTGCCTATACTAGGACCTTCAAATTTAAGAGATATGTTTGGTATAGCTGGAGATTATTTTTCAGATCCTACTACATATTTTGGAGAAGATGATGTAGCCAGTGGTGTAAAAGTATTTGGAAAACTAAACTCAAATTCTTTACAGATACCGTATAAAGAAATTAGAAAAGATGCGATAGAGTTATATCCATTTTTACGTGATGCCTATGAGCAAAGGCGAGATTTTTTGATAAAGGAATAATATGAAAATTTTAAAATTTATACTGGTTTTAATGTTTACAATAACTTTTGGTTTTTGCATTGAAAAAAACGAGATAAGAGATATTGTATCTAAAAAAATGGATAATGCTTTAGCTGTTTTAAGCAATAAAAGCTTAGATGAAGATGAAAAATTGAAGTTGGTTTTTGCTGAATTTGATCCTATATTTGATTATGAACAAATGGCAAAAATAAGTTTGGGTAGAAACTATAAAGCTTTAAGTAAAGAACAACAAAAAGAATTTGCAAAAGCTTTTGAGATAAATTTGAAAGATAATTATATTGATAAAATTAAAAATTATGCAGGTCAAGATATTGTCTTAAAAGATGCCATAGAGCCTCAACAAAATAGATACTTTCTTAAAGGTGAGGTTGTTGATAACGGAAATGTGTATAATTTTACATATAAATTTTATAATGCAAAAGAGCGTGGCTGGCTTGTTTATGATATAGACATTGTTGGTATAAGTATAATTCAAACATATAGAAGTCAATTTGGAGATTTACTTGAAAATACAGATTTTTCTGTTTTAATGAAAAAGCTAAATAAATCAAACGAGAATTAATTAGTTGAAAAAAGTATTAAAATACACAATAGTATATTCAAAAATCATATTAGCTTTTGTTTTTTTTGCTACTATTTTTTTTGGATATTATTCTACAAAGCTACAAATAGATGCATCTTCGGAAACACTTTTACTAGAGAATGATAAAGATTTGTCTATATGGCGTGATATATCAAAAAGATATGTATCTCCAAATTTTTTAGTTGTTACATATACACCTAAAGATAGTATCTTATCAGAAAAAAGCATAAATCTAATATCTAGCCTAAGTAGTGAACTTGAAAAAAATGAGCTTGTGACAAGTGTAGTCTCTATAATAAATGTCCCACTGTTAAAGAGTGTAAAAGGTGGAATAGGTGGTATTTTAGATCATACTCCAACGCTTATAGACAAAGATATTGATAAGAAGTTGGTTGAAGATGAGTTTAAAAATAGCCCTATTTATAGTCAAAATTTAATTAGTAAAGATCTTAAAACAACAGCAATAGTATTAAATCTAAAATCAGATGTTAAGTTTAATAAATTGCTTAGTGAAAGAAATTTATTATTAGCATTTGAATCAAACTCAACTATAACAAACGAGCAAAAGCAAAAACTTCTAAAAATCAAGAATGAATTTAAAGAGTATAGAGATGAACTACGCATAAAAGAACATCAAAACTTAGAACAAATCAAAAGCACTATATCTAAGTTTAATAACCAGGATAATGTTTTATTTTTGGGTGGTGCAAATATGATAGCTGATGATATGGTAAGCTTTGTAAAAGATGATATTTTTATCTACGGTATTAGTGTTACTATTTTATTATGCATTAGTTTATGGTTATTTTTTAGGCAGATTATTTGGGTGGTTTTGCCTATTTCTATATGTATTTTAAGTGTTCTTTTTTCTATGGGCGTGTTTGGTTTTTTTGGCTGGGAGATCACAGTTGTTTCATCAAATTTTGTCTCTTTGGTTTTGATAATAAGCATATCAATTATAATACATTTGATAGTTAGCTATAGGGAATTTTATATCAAACATCCAAAATTTACACAAAAACAATTAGTCTATATCACCATGAGAGATAAGGCTAGTCCATCTTTTTGGGCGATCTTAACAACTATCATAGGTTTTACATCTCTTATGAGTGCCGATATAAAACCAGTTGTTATGCTTGGGCTTATGATGAGTGCTGGTATTAGTATATCGTTGTTATTAGCTTTCTTGGTTTTTAGTAGTATTATTTCAAATATAAATAAAATACCTCCAAAAGAGACATTTGAAAACAAATTTCATATAACAGAGTATTGTGCTAATTTTGCTATAAAAGATAAAAAAATAATATATATAGTTTGCTCTATCTTACTTTGCTTTGGTGTTTTTGGAATAAGTAAAGTAAAAGTTGAAAATAGTTTTATTGGTTATTTTAAAGAAAATACTGAGATTAGACAAAGCATGCAAGTTATTGATGAAAATCTTGGTGGAACTATACCTCTTGATATTATTGTTAAATTTAAAGAAGAAAAAAAAGATACACAAGATGAATTTGATGAGTTTGAGAGCGAGTTTAATAAAGATGCAAATGATGCAAAGTATTGGTTTAATAGTTATCATACTCGTATAGCAGAAAAGATACACGATCATCTAACAAAACAAAGATTTGTTGGTTCTGTTAGTTCTTTGGGGACTTTAATAAAAGTCATTAAAGAATTAAATAATGGTGAAGTTGATGATTTTTTACTTGCAGCAATGTATGAAAAACTTCCTTTAGAATATAAAAACATACTCTTAACCCCTTATGTTAATGTTAAAGATAATGAGCTTCGTTTTTCTTTAAGAATTATTGATAGCGATAAAGATTTAAGAAGAGATGAGTTTTTAAAAAATCTCAAATCATCGCTGGATGAGCTAACAAAAGATGATAATGTTGAAGTTAGTATTGCAGGACTTATGGTTCTTTATAATAATGTGTTGCTTAACTTAGTAACATCACAGATAGATACTTTAAGTATAAGTTTATTTGTCCTTTTTGTTCTGTTTTGTTTTATTTTTAGAAATTTAAAGATAGCTTCACTTGCTATAATCGCAAATGTCTTGCCACTTTGTGTTTTGTTTGGAATAATTGGAGTATTTGGTATACCATTGGATGTAATGAGTATAACAATAGCAGCTATAAGTATAGGGATAGGTGTTGATGATATTATTCACTATACTCATAGATTTTTGCATGAAAAAAAGACAAAAAACACAGTAGATAGTATCAAACAAGCGCATTCTAGTATAGGTTATGCTATGTATTATACATCTTTTACTATCATTTTGGGTTTTAGTGTTATGATAACTAGTAACTTTATACCTACTATTTATTTTGGATTATTGACAGTTTTAGTTATGGGGCTTATGCTTATATCTGCCCTTGTTTTGTATCCTAAGATGATTATGAGTTTTTATAAAAGATAATATTAAAGCCCATATAAATAGGGCTTTAATTGTTTTATTGACTACAAGCTGATTTGCCGTTCATCACTGGTTGTATTTCTGAGTTATCTGCTCCACCATCTTGGTTTATTTTTTCTATTTTTTCCCAAATTTTGATAGCTGCTTCTTGATATCTTTTTGCAGTTACTGAGTCAGGATTGTAAAAACTTATCGGTTTTCCACTATCTCCACCGAGTCTTACTGCTGGTTCTATTGGTATTTGAGCTAGTATATCTGTTTTGTAAATTTTAGCCAACTCATCGGTTGTGCCTTTTCCAAATATATCATACTCTTTACCATTATCAGGGCATATAAAACCACTCATATTTTCAACTATACCAGCGATTGGAATATGGAGTTTTTCAAACATGTCAAGCCCACGTTTACTATCATCAAGGGCTACTACTTGAGGTGTTGTTACGCAAACCCCAGCTGTTACAGGAACACTTTGAGCTAGTGTAAGTTGTGCATCACCAGTTCCTGGAGGCATATCTAAAAATAATACATCTAACTCACTCCATAAAACATCTCTTAAAAGTTGCTCTATAGCTTTCATTATCATAGAACCGCGCCAAATAAGGCTCATTCCTTCTTCCATAAGAACGCCCATACTCATCATTTCAATACCGTGGCTTTGTATAGGTTTTAATTTTTGTCCAACAACAGATGGTTGGGTATTTACCTCTCCAAGCATTCTAGGTATATTTGGACCATATATATCGGCATCAAGTAAGCCTACTTTTTTTCCAAGTTTTGCCATTGATATGGCTAGGTTTAGTGTTGTTGTACTTTTTCCAACACCACCCTTTCCAGAGCTTATCATTATTACATTTTTTACTTGTGGTATTAAATTTTTACCACTTTGAGAGTTACTTTTTTCTTCTGGTATTTTTGGTTGAATTATATTTAGCTCATATTCGTTACCAACTAAAACTCTATCAACATCAGCTTTTAAAGTATTTGCAACCTCAGGATTTGAGCTTACTATTTCTATGTCTATTTTTATTTTATCTGCTATTTCTATATTTTTTACAAATCCAAAATCAACTATGCTTTTATCAAAACCTGGGTATGATACAGCTTTTAGACGATTTAAAATTTCATCTTTATTTAGCATTTTTTCTCCTTATATAATTTGAAGTTTAAATTATATCAAAAGTTTAAAAATATATTAAAAACAAAAAATAATAATTATTTAAAAATAAAATTTTGTTTTTTATATTTTATTTATTTTCTTCCGGATAGCTTTCACATTCAAGCTTGGCTATATCTTTTGATATTCTGTAAGCACAAAATTTTGGACCACACATAGAACAAAACTCAGCTTCTTTAAATACCTCTTCAGGTAAGCTCTCGTCGTGAAGTTCTCTTGCTTTGTCTGGATCAAGCGCTAATTCAAACTGTTTGTTCCAATCAAATGCATATCTAGCATCACTCATAGCATGATCGCGTTCTATTGCACCTTTTCTACCTCTGGCAACATCTGCTGCGTGTGCTGCTATCTTGTGAGATATGATTCCATCTCTTACATCGGATGCATTTGGGAGTCCTAAATGCTCTTTTGGAGTAACATAACAAAGCATAGCGACACCGTGACTAGCTGCTAATGCACCACCTATCGCGCTTGTTATATGATCATATCCTGCACCTATGTCTGTTACAAGTGGCCCAAGAACATAAAATGGAGCATTATGACACCACTCTTGTTGAATTTTTACATTGTATTCTATTTGATTTAAAGGCACATGTCCTGGTCCTTCTATCATAACTTGGACATTTTTCTCCCAAGCTTTTAATGTTAGTTCACCAAGAACTTTTAACTCACTTAGTTGAGCTTCATCGGTAGCATCGTATAAACAGCCAGGACGTAAACTGTCTCCTAGCGATAATGATACATCATATCTTGCGCAAATATCTAAAATTTCATCAAAGATTTCATAAAATGGATTTTCTTTGTGGTGTTTCATCATGTAAGTAGCCATTAAGCTACCGCCACGACTAACTATACCCATCTTTCTTTTTGCAACAAATGGCATAAATTTTAATAAAAATCCAGCATGTATAGTAAAGTAACTAACACCTTGTTTTGCTTGTTTTTCTAATACCTCAAGCATAGCTTTTGGATTTAGGTTATCAAGGTCTGTTATATCATGGATTATCTGATACATAGGAACAGTGCCTATAGGTATGGTTGAGTGTTGAATTATATTTTCTCTTATAAGATCAAGATCGCCACCAGTTGATAGATCCATAACCGTATCAGCGCCGTATTTTAGACATAGCTCAAGCTTTTCAAGCTCTTCGTTATATCCACTCGCTAGACTAGAATTTCCTATATTTGCATTTACCTTTGTTTTTGTGTCTATTCCTATTGCCATAGGTATTAGGTTTTTATGGTTAATGTTTGCTGGTATTATCATTCTACCTTTTGCTACACAATCTCTTGCAAACTCAGGTTCTAACTGTTCAATCTCAGCTACATATTTCATCTCTTCTGTTATAATGCCATTTTTTGCGTAATACATTTGAGTAGGCGTCTTGTCGTTTTGTCGTTTTTTTACCCATTGTTCTCTCATCATCTGTCCTTACTTTATTGGTTATAACTAATTATTGCTCATACAATTTTACCTTTTTGAAACTTAATAATTTTATAGCTTGGTTTGATGTTTCAAATTTTAGCTACAATTTTATTATTTAAAAATAATATATAAAGTTTTAACAAGCTAAAATATGTATAATTTTGTAACACTTTCTAAAAGGATTTAATTTGTTTGATATGACGTTGATTATGCTTGGAGCAGGTGACTCTACACGCTTTCAGATGCCAGTTAAAAAGCAATGGCTAAGAGTTGGTGATGATCCATTATGGCTTTTTGCTACAAAAAATTTAAGCTCTTTTTACACATTTAAAGAAATTATAGTAGTTTCAAAAGAGTGTGATTATATGCAAAGATTTGCACCTGAATATAAATTTGTTTTAGGCGGTCAAACTAGGCAAGAGAGTCTTAAAAATGCATTAAGGCATGTAAAAACAGAATTTGTTTTAGTTAGTGATATAGCAAGACCTTGTGTAACAAAAGATATGCTTACAAAAATTATAGAATCATCTAATTTGGCTGATTGTGTTGTTCCAGTTTTAAACGTTGTTGATACAGCTTATTATGATAATGAAAGCATACAAAGAGAAAAGATAAAACTTATTCAAACGCCACAACTTTCTAGAGCTAGTATTTTATTAAAAGCACTTAATACTGATAAAGTTTATACTGATGATAGCTCTGCTATAAAATCAAATGGGGGGAGTGTTTGGCAAATTTTAGGTGATGAAAGAGCTAGAAAGATAACCACAAAAGATGATTTATTTAAGTTAGAACTTGATTCTCCATCGAAAGATTATTTTGTTGGCAATGGTTTTGATGTTCATGAGCTTTGTGAGGGATATGAACTTTGGCTTTGTGGAGAAAAGATAGAGTATGAGCTTGGATTAAAAGGTCATAGCGATGCCGATGTGGCTACACATGCTTTGATAGATGCTATGCTAGGAGCAAGCAGTCTTGGTGATATAGGAGAACTTTTTCCAGATAGTAATGAAATATACAAAGGTATCAGCTCTATGAAATTACTCAAAGAGGTATATACAAAGATACAAAGTGTTGGATTTGAGCTTGTTAATGCTGATGTAACCATATTGGCAGAAAAACCAAAAATATCTAAGTTTAAAAGAAAAATGGAATTTAACTTATCTAATGTTTTGGGTATCAAGCCAAATAAGATAAATGTAAAAGCTACAACTACAGAAAAACTAGGTTTTATAGGAAGAGGTGAGGGCATAGCTTGTATGTCTAGCGTGAGTTTAAAATATTATGATTGGACCAAAAAATGAAGGTTTTGATAGTAGAAAATGAAATTTACTTGGCTGGTTCTATAGCTACAAAATTAGCAGATATAGGGTATGAATGTGAAATAGCAAGAAGTGTAAACGATGCTTTAAAAAATGAAAATTTTGATGTTGTGTTGCTTTCTACTACGCTTACAGGAGAAGATTTTTACCCTGTGATAAAAAAATTTAAAAATTCCATTATAATACTTTTAATTGCTTATATTAGCAATGACACTGTGTCTAAGCCAATTTCTGCTGGAGCTAGTGATTATATTCAAAAACCGTTTATGATAGAAGAGTTGGTAAGAAAGATAAACCATTTTGTTGAATATAAAAAAATGAGAAGCAATTTTGATTCTTATCAAAATTACATAACTAATATCTTAAAAGAGTATCATATCCCAAATATTGACATAAGAAAGATAAAACTTCCACTGCTTTTAAAAACTCCAAAGATAAGCTATGCTGATAATTTTGTTTTTAGTTACATAAGACTTATAGATAAACCTTTGAAAGTTATTTTTGCTACTGATTATAATCAAGTGCAAAAAGAGATAATTTCCTTAGAAAATGAATATATGTATATATCTGGCATTCAAGTTCTTAATGATATTGAATGTGAAAAATTATTTTTGATATGCCAGAAAAAAAAAGCTATATTTTCTACTACAAATTTAAATACTAAGTCTTATTTTGATGTTTGTGAGTTAGGTGTAGACAGCAAGAGTTTTAAAATAGATGAGATAATAACGATAGATGAATATATAAAATATATTATAAATACATATCAAAGTCAATTTCCAGATACAGAATTATCAAAAAAATTAGGCATATCAAGAAAATCACTTTGGGAAAAGAGAAAGAAGTATGAAATCACAAAGAAAAAGTAAAAGTATAAATATTGATTTAGATATATTTTATACACTTGAGCTTATACAAAATAAAATTTTTTCTAAATTCAATAAATTAATGAACGAGGAAGAAATAGAGTCTGTAAGTTTAGATGGCTATTTTATGCAAGAACCTATGCCATATCCTTTTATTTTTTCTGTTGATATGGATGATAGTGATTTGAAAAACATTGATAAATTAGAATTAATCTGTGAAAATAAAAATGTTGGCTATATAAATATAGAAACATTTTTTAAAAATAAAAAAGAGTATGAATTAAATATTTTTAACACAAGATTAAATAAAAATAAAGATACAGATAAATGGTGTGTGTCTGGTAGTTTTGAAATTTATAGCAATGAAGTGAAGAATGCAAAAAAACATATAGAAAACATTAAGCATGAGTTAAATACACAAAAAATAACTGCTGTAATGTTAACAGCTGACCCAATAAACAGAGCCCACGAAAGACTTATAAGAATGGCTATAGACAAGGCTGATTTGGTTATAATTTTTTTACTCCAATCGCATGGCAAAAATAGCATTAATTTTGAACTAAGACAAGAAACTATTGAGTATTTTATACAAAATTATCTTCCTAAAAATCGTGTTGTTATTATGCCTTTTAAAACAAGTATTTTTGCCCTTCATCAAAATCCAGTTTTGGAGTGTATATCAGCTTGTAATTTAGGTGTTAATAAGCTTGTTATAGGACAAAATCATCACGGAATAGGTATGTTTTATGATCAAAATCAACCAAAAACAGTTTTGGATAAATACATAAAAGATCTAAATATGGATGTTATAGTTTTACCGGAGTTGGTTTATTGTGATAAATGCAAGACTATAGTTAGTACAAAGACTTGTCCTCATGGGCAACATCACCATATAAAATACCATCCTGACACAATAAAATCGCTTTTATTTAATGGAATAATGCCACCAGCCATACTTATACGTTCTGATATATCGGCTATAATTTTAAGCAATATTTTTAAGAACAGATTTAAAGATATTCAAACTCTTTGCGATGAGCTGTTTCCAAACTCAGGATTGCTTGAAAAAAGAACAGAATGCGACTTTTATAAGGAGCTTATGCGTTTATATCAGACATCATCTTTGACTTGATTTAAAGAGGGTCTATTACTTGATTTTTATACTTCATGTTTTCAAGTTTGATTTTTAAGGCTCTGTTTTCTTCAAGCAAAACATCTCTTTTATTGTTTATGTCAGATATCTCTCTGCTTGTATAATATATTTCATTTGCAATGTATATTTTTGGAATAAGGATGCAAAGACAAACTAATAGTAGTAAATATGCCACCCAAAGCGTTTTTAAACTTAAATTTTCCTCTTGCGATGTTGATTTTTTATAAAGTTCTAATAACTCATCTCTGTCTTCTTGTATGTTCACTTTTTTACCTTATCATAAAAGCACGCATTTTAGCACAACTACTTCTTGAATTTTCAAAAATCTCTTCTTTTGTTGGTTGAATTGCCTTTTTTGTTAGTATTTTTCCTATGCTATTATTGTTTCCGCACTCACATCTTAATGAATTTGGTGGGCAAATGCAGTTTGTTTGCCAGTCTTTAAATGTAGATTTTACTATCCTATCTTCTAGTGAATGAAAGCTTATTATGCAAACTAAGCAATTTTTTATACCACTTTTTTTAATTAGATTTAATAAATTTTTTAGTTCATCTAACTCTTTATTTACCTCTATCCTTATTGCTTGAAATGCAAGTATGGCTTGCGAAACGTTTCTTCCTCTTATGCTATTTGTTCCTATTATTTTTACTAGTTGTTTTGCTGATTTTATAGGAGTTTCATTTCTTGCTGTTATTATTTTTTGTGCTATATTTCTTGCATTTTTTAATTCTCCATACTCAAAAAATATCCTTGATAGCTCATCGTAAGAATAATTATTTACAATTTCAAAAGCACTTATTGGATTGTTTTGATCCATTCTCATATCAAGTGTATCTGAATTTATAGAAAAACCCCTGTTATCTTTATCTATCTGAAGCGAACTAACACCTATATCAGCAAGTATCGCTCTTATGTTTTTTTTATCATCATCGCTTATTTTGTTTAAAAGCTCAGAAAAATTACTTTTATAAATTTTTACTCTATCCTTAAACTCTTCTAATTTTTTTTTGCTAAATTCGATAGCTTCATTATCTCTATCACAAGCTATTAAGTTTAAATTAGGATTATTTTTTAGTATCGCATAAGAGTGTCCAGCATAACCCAATGTGCAATCTATAAAAGTTCCATCTAGGTTTGAAAATATATCTTTAACTTCATTTAATAATACACTTTTATGAGGACTTTGCAAAATATAAAACCTTTATTTTTTATATAAATGTATCAAAATTTTACTTAAAAAAATAAATTGTGTATAATTTTATGTATTTTATTGTTTTATATAAATTTTCTGGAGATATTATTATGGATTTACAGTATTCTAAGGATAAGTTAAAAAAAGTTTCGCTTTCTATGTTTAGAAAGAATTTTTTTGGTGTTTTTCATGGTTCTATATCGACAAGAATAGAAGGAAGCCAGTTTTTGATTAATAGGCAAAATGCTATTTTTGATGATTTGGGGGATGATGATTTGATTTTATTGTCATCTAAGCAAGATTATAGATGGAATGAAGCAAGTATAGATGCGTATATACATTCAAATATTTATAAAAATATAAATGAAGCCAAATATATATGCTATGCTATGCCTCATTATGCTACTGCTTATAGCCTTAAATATAGTAGCCTTCACCCAAAAGACTACTTTGGATATATGAAATTTAATGAAATTTTAGTTTATGATCCTAAGCAATTTGAAGATTGGTATGAAAGGGCGCAAACTGAAATTTATAGATATATGATTGAAAAGCAGACAAATTTAGTACTTATAAAAGGATATGGGGTTTATGCTTTTGGTAGAACAGCAGAGCAACTCGCAAAAGATGTTGCTATTTTGGAAAATAGTTGTAAACTTATTGAACTTTACTCAAAAGCTAAGTACTAACAAGCTGTTAGTTAGTATAATTTAACGTTATTTAAAGCCTAAAAAAGGTAAAATCGCATAATTTTATAACAGTAATTAAGGAATAAAAATGATAACATGGATGCAAAAGCATAAAAAATATCTTGTAGTTACAATTTGGATAAGCACTATAGCTTTTGTTGGAGCTGGTTTTGTGGGTTGGGGAGCTTATGATTTTAACTCAAATAGATCAACATCTGTTGCAAAAGTAGGTCATAGAAATATAAGTGTTCAAGAGTTAAACGAAAAATACTCTCAACTTTTTAGTTATTATAATAATATTTTTAATGGTCAGCTAAGTGAAGAAAAAGCAAGTGATATGGGGCTTCAAAATTTAGCTCTTGATGCAAGCATAAGAGACTCTTTGCTTTTAAATTTTGCTGATGATATAGGTTTGAGTGTTAATGATGATGATATTATAAAATATATAGTATCAGATAGTAATTTTCAAAAAGATGGTGTTTTTGATGAAAAAATATACAAAGATGTATTAAGGCGCTCAAGAATAAACCCACAAGATTTTGAGAAAAATCTAAAACGTTCTATTTTAATAGAAAAATTATCACAAGCTATAAGGGTGTCAGCTAATGATGATGATATTTCTATGATGTCTGCTATATTTAATATGAAAGATGAAGTTGCTTTTAAAATAGTAACTATAAATGATAATGAGATTGTTATAACTAAAGATGAAATGAAGAAATTTTGGGAAAAAAATCAGAATAACTATATGACAGAAGATAAATATAAATTTGGCAGCATTTTTATACCAAATAGTGATCTAAAAGCGAGCGATGATGTTTTAAAGAGCTACTATGAAGATAACAAAGATAGCTATAGAAATTCAGAAGATAAAATTAAATCTTTTGAAGAAGCTAAGGATCTTGTAAAAAGAGATTATGCTTTACAGGAGAATAAAACTGCTGCTTTAAAGAGATACACAGAACTTAAAAAAGGTGAAGTTCAAACAATAGAAGATATTAGCTTTTTTGCAAGCAAAGCACCTTTTGATATAGAGAATTTAAATAAATTAAGTGTTGGAGATGTTGTTAAGCCTATAATTTACAATAATGGATATATAATACTGAAATTGAACGAGATAGAAAAATCCAAAACAAAAACATACGATGAAGCAAAAGATGAAGTTTTGGAGGCTTTTAAGCTTGAAAAGGAAAAAGAAATTTTAGATGCTAAGGTAAAAAAAGAAGTTGCTAATTTTGATGTGAAAAATGCTAGCGTAGCAAGCATTAGTAGAACAGATCGAAAAGACATAGATGGGCTAGATATGTTAGAGAGTGGAAACTTTATAGATCATGTGTTTTCTTCTACTAACAAAAAAGGTTATGTTATTTTAGATAACAAGGCTGTTATATATGAAATTTTGGAACAAAAATTGCTTCCTGATAGTTTAGTTAGTGATAAAAAGTTAGTTAGTGAAAATATTGCTACATTGAAAAACAATGAGCTTATAAAAGATTTAACCAATGCGTTGCAAAAACGCTATAAAGTAGAAGAATATATCAAAAGGTAATTGTTTTGAGTATTAAAATTTTAGGTATAGACATAGGTTCTTTCCAAGTTAGAGCTGTTATGGCTGAATACAGCGATGATGGAATGAAAATAATAGGTATAGGAACAGAAAAAGCAAACGGTGTAAAAAAAGGAGCTATTACAAATATAGAATTAGCTTCTAAATCTGTAAAGAATGCATTAACAAATGCACAAAGAGTTGCTGGAACCAGATATGATAAGGTTATTGTGTCGATATCTGGTGCTAACACAAAAAGTTTAGACAGTAATGGCGTTGTAAATATACCAAATCACGAGATAGGCATAAGTGAGATAGAAAGAGCTATGCAAATAGCAAATCATTATGCAAGTGTTTCTACTGACTATGAAAAGCTTCATGTTTTACCTTATAACTTTAAAGTTGATGAGCAAGAACATATTGAAGATCCTTTGGGTATGAACGGCACTAGGCTTGAGGTTCATGCTCATATTATAATCGTTCAAAAGTCTATTTTAAACAACCTAAAAAAAGCAATAAATTTAGCCGGTATAGAGATAGATAATATAGTTTTATCAGGCTATGCTTCTTCTATAGCTACTTTAAATGATGATGAAAAAGAATTAGGTGCTGCTTTGATAGATATAGGTGGCTCTGTTTCTGATGTTGTTGTCCATTCTGGAAATTCTATTATATTTAATGACTTTTTGCCTGTTGGTTCTTCTCATATAACAAACGATCTATCTATAGCACTTCATACTCCTTTGCCAAAAGCAGAAGAGATAAAGATAGGCTATGGTTCTTTGATTGCTAAATCCACAGATTTGATAGAACTTCCTGAACTTGGTGATGAGAATAAAAGTAATGAGGTTTCTTTGGATATTATCTCTAAGGTTATATATGCAAGAGCTGAGGAAACATTAGTATTTTTGTCAAATATTATTCAAAATAGCAAAAACGAATTAAAACATAAGGATATCCTAGGCGCTGGTGTTGTGTTTACTGGCGGAATGACAAAATTAGATGGATTTAAAGAATTGGCTAGTATGGTATTTGATAAATATCAAATAAGAATAGCAAAACCTAAAAATATGGAAGGGTTGTATGAGGTTATAAGAGATCCATCAAATTCTTGTGTTATAGGGCTTTGTATGTATGGAGCCGGTCACTTTACTCCATACGAGATTGATTCTGAGAAAAAGATGAGATATAAAAATGAATCAATAGTATCTTCAAAAGCTCGTTTGAAAAATCTTTTTGAAGAAGATAACTTGTTAAATAATGAAGAAAATAAAGAACAAGAGGAATTTGGATTTAAATATACAAAAGGCACAGAACAATTTCAAGATAATGGCAAAAAAGATATAAAAGATGAGTTGTTGGATATATCAGATATAAAACACGAAAAAAATCCAAGTGTATTTAGTAAAATATGGCACTGGATGACTCAATGGTTTTGAGCCGTTTGAGATATAATTTTATTGTATGAATTTTAAGGAGATAAATATGAGTGGTGGTTTTAGAGTGGAAGAAAATGATAATTTGTATGGAACAAAGATAAAAGCTATTGGAGTAGGTGGCGGCGGTAGTAATATGATCAATAGAATCATAAGAGAGTATTCTAGTCTTGATATTGATCTGATTGTTGCAAACACCGATGCTCAGGCTCTTAAGAATTCAAACGCACACAATAAAATTCAGCTTGGCGAAAAAAAGACAAGAGGTCTTGGTGCCGGCATGAAACCAGATGTCGGTAGAGAAGCAGCTTTAGAAAGCTACGATGAGATAAAAAGTGTATTAGAAGGCACAGATATAGTGTTTATAGCTGCTGGTCTTGGTGGTGGAACCGGAACAGGCGCTGCCCCTATAATAGCACAGGCTACAAAAGAAAGTGGAGCTTTGGCTGTTTCTGTTGTTACCTTGCCTTTTGAGTTTGAGGGAAGAAAAAGACTAAAATTAGCAAATCTTGGACTTGAAGAGCTAAGAAAAGAGTGTGATTCTATAATTGTTATATCTAATGAAAAATTAAGAAATGTTATGGATAAAAAAGCAAGTATAGATGAGAGCTTTAGAGTTGTTGATAATGTTCTTGCTCGTGCTGTTGGCGGTATGAGTACAGTTATACTTGGAAATGGTTATGTAAATATTGACTTTGCTGATGTTAGAACTATAATGAGCCATAGAGGTATGGCTATAATGGGTGTAGGTGAAGCAACTGGCGAAAATGCAGCTCAAGAAGCTATCAAAGAGGCTATACAATCGCCTTTATTAGGAGATATAGATATAAATGGGGCTATGGGTGTTTTAATACATTTTAGACACCATCCAAGCACACCACTTTCTGATATAACAGATGCTATGCATATAGTAGAAAGCGCTGCTGATGAAGATGCTGATATTATTTTTGGTACAACTGAAGATGATACTTTTGAAAATAATAAAATAGAGGTAACTATAGTTGCAACTGGATTTGAAATAGAGCAAGATAAAAAAGTTGAAGAGAGTGTAAATACTAACATAAATAATAAAAGAGATAGAATTTTAATGCTTCAAAAAGTAAGTGGCGATGATATGTATTCAGAACAGATAGATGTTCCATCTTATATGCGCCATAAATTAGACTAAATAGTATAAGTATAGGAGTTTAAACCCCCTATACTTCTTTATATCTTACTGCCCTCTACAACAACTGCCTCAGGTTTTATATCATCGCTATATATATTTTTTAATGTTTCATCATAAGCTTTGTGGAAGAAATTTTCTTCTTCAAGTTTAATTATTTCATTATTTATCCAATCAAGCAATACTTTGTTTCCTTTATTTACAGCCGGTGCTATGTAGTCTTGATCTCCTAATGTTTGTATTCCTATGTTAAAACCTTGATTTTCTTTAACCCAAGCGAATAATAACGTATTGTCATGTGCTAAAGCTGCACCACGACCATCAAGCAAAGCAGCAAATGTTTCTGTGTTTTGATCAAATTTTATTAGTTTTATTTCGGGATGGTTTTTTGTAAAATACGCATCAGCTGTAGTTCCTTTATTTACTATAAGTTTTTTATCTTTTAGTTGAGATATGTCACTTACAACATCTCCTGATGGACTTACAACGCCTAGTGCAACTTTCATGTAAGGTAATGCAAAATCAACAATTTCTTTGCGTTCAGGAGTAACTGTAAAGTTTGCTAGTATTACATCTACTTTATCAGCCACTAAAAACTCTACTCTGCTAGCAGCTTCAACTAATTCAAATTTAATCTTATTTTCATCACCTAATAAATCTTTAGCTATACGTTTTGCAAGATATATATCATATCCTTGATTTTTACCATTTGAATCAACAAATCCAAACGGTGGCTTGTCGCTAAAAACCCCTATGCGAATAAATCCTCTCTCTTTTATCTTAGTAATGCTGTCTTTTTGTGTTGTTGTACTATCTCCACAACCTGCTAAAAATATAGCAACAGCTAATGCTAAAAATGAAATTATTTTTTTCATCTGTATCTCCTGTGTTTAAAATTAGTAAGAAATTCTAACCAAACAAAGTAAATAATTGAGATTACTTATTAAAAGTGAATAAATTTAAAAATTTTTTTGCTCTTTGTGTTTTTGGATTTGTAAAAAAATCATTAGGAGTAGTTTCTTCTACTATTTTTCCATCATCCATAAAGACTATTTTATCAGCAACAGATTTTGCAAAACCCATCTCATGAGTTACTATAAGCATACTCATTCCGTCTTTTGCTAAATTTATTATCACATCTAAAACTTCTCTTGTAATTTCTGGATCAAGAGCAGCTGTTACTTCATCAAATAGCATAACTTCTGGATTCATACATAAACTTCTTACTATAGCTATTCTTTGCTTTTGTCCCCCACTTAGCTCTTTTGGTTTTGCATATTTTTTGTCTATAAGACCAACTTTTTCTAGCCATTTATCAGCTTCAACTTCTACTTCTTTTTTATCTCGTTTTTGTGCTTTTATAGGTGCAAGGAGTATATTTTCTATGACGTTTAAGTGATCAAAAAGTTCATAGTGTTGAAACACCATTCCAACTCTTTGTCTCATTTTAGTCCAATTTTTATAGTCTTTTGTAACAATATCACCGTTTAGTATTATTTCACCACTTTGAATATTTTCAAGCCCATTTATGCATCTGAGAGTGGTTGATTTTCCACACCCAGAAGGACCAAGTAAAACTATAACTTCCCCTTTTTTTAAACTTAAGTTTATATCCTTTAACGCTTGAGTTTGTCCATAAAATTTATTAACATTTTTAAGCTCTAGTATATTCATTTTCTTCCTCACATCCAGCGTTTTTCAAGTTTTTGAGATAATTTTGATATTGGGTAGCATATTAAAAAATATAATATAAAAATTACACCATATATTAAAAACGGTGCCATATTATTATTAAAAACATTTCTTTCTACTATTTGTTGTCCTACTTTTACAACTTCAACAACACCTATTAATACAACTATAGAAGTTGTTTTTATCATACGACTTAGTAAATTTACAGCGCTAGGAGCTAATCTCCTCATGGCTAGAGGTATTATAATATATATATAAATTTGTATTTTATTAAGCCCTAGTGCGGTTGAGCTTTCAAATTGATGTTTTGGGATTGATACAATAGCTCCTCTTACTATATCCATCATTTCAAACACACCCCAAACGCTAAATACTATCAAACTTGCACTAAATGCACTTAGGTGTAAATTCATAGCTCTTGCTAGCCCAAAATAAAATATAAAAAGCCACACTATGGTTGGCATTATTCTTATTGCCTCTAAACAAATTTTTAAAAAAATATAGATAAATTTATTTTTTAAACTCATAATAATGCCAAAAAATACTCCACCAATTATTGAAATAATTATTGATATTATAGAAATTTCTATACTAACCAATAATCCTTCAGCAAGTCGTATTATGTTTTGTGTGCTAAATAATAAACTATCTTGCACGAGCAATCCTCTCTATAAATCCTAAAAATAAGGATATCGGTAAAATAATTATTAGGTAACTAATTACTAACATAAATAAAGCTTCATCTGTTTTATAATAAAGTCCTATAAGATCTTTTGCTACATACACAAGATCCCCAAGTGCTATTATGCTAACTATTGATGTTTCTTTAAGCAAGAATATAATATTTGCACTTATGCTAGGAAGTGAAATTGTAAATGCTTGTGGTGTTATTATGTGATATAAAATTTGTATATTGTTTAAACCAAGACTAAGACCAGCTTCTATTTGTGATTTTCTAACTGCTTCATATCCAAGTCTAAAACTTTCTGCCATGTAGCTGCCACCTAAAAAAGTAAGCCCTATAACAGCACAAGTAAAGTTATCTATATTTATGCCAAGCTTTGGTAAGCCATAATAAAGAAAAAATAGCTGTATTAAAAGTGGCGTATTTCTTGAAATTTCTACATATGAGGTTATTATTGGTAGTGCAAATTTGATATTATAAAATCTTATAGCAACACAAAATATTCCTATAATTATAGAAAAAAATATACCTAAAAATGCAAGCTTAATGGTGAGTATTCCAGCCTCAATATACATAGGGTAAAATTTTAAAATAAACTCAATATCCATTTAGCAATCCAAAAAATAAAAATCAAATTTTGCATTGTATCTAAAAATAGTAAATTTAGCTTTTATAATCTTTGTGATAAAATAATGTCTTTAAAATTTAAGGTGTATAATGGATATATTTCAAATTATAGGTTTTTTGGGTATGTTGTGTGTGGTTGGTGCATATTTTCTTTTACAAATTGAAAAGATAAATCAAAAGAGTTTGGCTTATCAGCTTATAAATTTAGTTGGTGCAATATTGCTTATAATTTCACTTTTAGTGCATTTTAATTTGGGTTCTTTTTTGATAGAAGTTTTTTGGATTTTTATCACATTATATGGTATTTATAAAATTTATAAAGAGAGTAAAACAAAATGAGTATTAGAGCTTTTGGAGAGTGGGAAAAACAAGAAAGTTTACTTTTGTCATTACCGCATAAAAATACAGATTGGAGTCCATATTTAGAGGAAATCCTAACAAGCTATGAAGAGTTAGTTAGTGCTGTTAGTGCTTTTGAAAAATGTATTTTGATATGTCCTGATGATGAAGTGTTAAAAAGGTTTTCTAAGTTTAAAAATTGTGAATTTTACAATATAGACACAGATGATACTTGGATAAGGGATTATGGGAGTATAGATGTTTTATCGGACAATGAACTTGTAAGTTATGATTTTAAGTTTAATGCTTGGGGTGATAAATTTAGTTCATCAAATGATAATGCTCTAAATGTAAAATTAAATAAATTCTTAAATAAAAATCTAAAAAGCATTGATATGGTTTTGGAAGGCGGAAGTGTTGATTTTAATTCAAAAGATGTGCTTTTAACGACAGAATATTGCTTACTTAATAAAAATAGAAATCCAAATTTAACAAAAGAGATGCTTGAAAAAGAGTTAAAAAATCTTTTCGGACTTGAAAAGATTATATGGCTTAAACATGGATTTATAAAAGGTGACGATACGGATCATCATATAGATACATTAGCTCGTTTTATATCAAGCGACACTATAGCTTATGCTAGTTGTGATGATGAAAATGATGAACATTTCAAAGAGCTAAAAAAAATGGAAGATGAGCTTAAAAAAACCGGATTTAACCTAATCTCACTACCAATTCCAAAGGCAAAATTTTTTGAAGGTAAAAGGTTAGGTTGCACATATACAAATTTTATTTTTATAAACAATGCTCTTATAGTTCCTACTTATAATGATGACAACGATGATATTGTTATACAAAAACTTAAAAATGCTCTACCAAATTTGGAGATAATTGGTGTAAATTCTTTGGTTTTTGTTCGTCAAAATGGATCGCTTCATTGTTCTAGCCAAAATAAATTTTTAAAAATATAATGAAACTTGAAACAAAGGCGATTTTTTTAGCTTCTATTATAGCTTTGATTTCGGCTATTGTCAAAATAGTAGCCGGTTTTTTAAGTAGTTCTATACTTCTTATTAATTCGGCTGTTGATTCGTTTTTTGATAGTTTTGTATCTTTTTTAAATTTATTTGTTCTTAAAAAATCATCTCAAAGTCCAGATTCTACTTTTAATTTTGGATACTCAAAGCTTGAGAGTTTAGCAGCTTTTACTCAAGGATTGATCATATCTTGTATTGGAATATTTTTATTTTATAAAAGTATAATGAAGCTCGTTCAGAACAATCATAATTTAGATATTGAAATTTCAATATTTGCTATGCTATTTTCATTGTTTTTTACAGCCATTATCGTTTTTTTGTTGTATTATGCTTTTAAAAAGACTGATAATTTGGTTGTAAAAACAGATATGCAACACTATAAAGGTGATCTTGTTTCCAATCTTGCTGTTTTGTTAGCTTTTGTATTTATAAGCTTTACCAATCTTTATATTTTTGATAGTTTATTTGGAATTTTAGCTAGTTGTTATATTATATATTCTGCTTTTTTGTTGATAAAACAAAGTTCTTATATGCTTTTAGATGGTAGTATAGATGAAAAGATATTGTGTGAGGTCGTGCAACTTATTTTGCAAAGAGAAGAGGTACTTAGTTTGCACGATGTGAAATCAAGACAGAGCGGAAATAGGTATTTTTTGAGTTATCATATGGTGTTTAATAAAACTTTAAGTTTAAACGAAGCTCATGATATTTCAGATGAAATTGAAAATCTCATAAAAGAAAAGTTTAAATTTAATTGGGATATAGATGTTCATTTTGATTATTTTGATGACAGTAATTAATTTTTTAAGGAGCATAAATGAAAGTAGCGCTAATACAACAAAAATTTCATAAAACAAAAAAACAGACAGTTGAAAAAACATTAGAGCTTATAGAACAAGCAAGTAAAAACGGTGCAGAACTTGTTGTTTTACAGGAGTTGCATCAAACTCAATATTTTTGTCAAAGCGAAGATGTTGAATTTTTTGATTTAGCAAATGAATATAAGAGCGATATAGAGTTTTGGGCTAATGTAGCAAAAGAAAATAAAGTTGTTTTAGTTACATCTTTATTTGAAAAAAGAACTACTGGGCTTTATCACAATACGGCTTATGTTTTTGAAAAAGATGGCTCTCTGGCTGGAAAATACAGAAAGATGCATATCCCCGATGATCCACTTTTTTATGAAAAGTTTTATTTTACACCGGGTGATATTGGTTTTGAGCCGATTGATACTAGTGTAGGGCGACTTGGTGTGTTGGTTTGCTGGGATCAGTGGTATCCAGAAGCTGCTAGGTTAATGGCTTTAAAAGGAGCTGATATTTTAATATATCCTACCGCGATTGGTTGGTTTGATCTTGATGGTGATGATGAAAAATCAAGACAGCTTGAAGCTTGGGTTGCAGTGCAAAGAGGACATAGTGTGGCAAATGGACTTCCTGTTGTAACCGTAAATAGAGTTGGCTTTGAGAAAGATGAGTCTGGTGTATCTGATGGTATACGTTTTTGGGGAAATAGCTTTGTTTTTGGTCCACAAGGAGAGCAATTATTTAGAGCTGATAGTGAAAAGGAAGAGTGCTTTATTGTGGATGTAGATATGAAAAAAAGTGAAGATGTTCGCAGAATTTGGCCATTTTTAAGAGATAGGCGCATAGATAGCTATAGTGGACTTTTAAAGAGATTTATTGATTAGTTTAAAATTATACTAATTAATTAAATTTATTAATACTTTAATAAAAAAGTAATGACTAAAATGTGATAATCACATAAAAACTAAATTAACAGGAGTTGGATATTATGAAAAAAGTTTCTATTTTGTTATCAGCAATTGCTTTAAGTTCTATGGTTAATGCTAAAGAATTTATAAGTATAGGTACAGGAGGTATGACTGGCACCTACTATCCTATAGGTGGTGCTATATGCAGACTTATTAACAAAGATCCAAAGATTAAGTGTTCAGTCCAATCAACCGGAGGTTCTGTTTACAATCTTAATAATGTTTTAAAAAAAGAGCTTACTTTTGGATTTGTTCAAAGTGATGTTGTTTATGATAAATACAATGGAACTGGTAAATTTAAAGATATGGGTGATAATAAGCTGCGCTCCGTTATGGCAATTTACCCAGAGCTGTTAGCATTTGTTGTCTCTAAAGAAAGTGGTATAAAAAATATAGTTGATTTAGCTGATAAGAAGTATAATGTAGGCAATCCTGGTAGTGGAAATGAAGTTACTACGCTTGCTGTTTTTGATGCTAATAAATTCGATGTTTCAAAACTTGCGTATAGAGGTGTTTTAACTGCTCAAGAGTGTCCTCACGCATTAAAAGATAAAAAAATAGATGGTTATAGTTTTATGGTTGGACACCCAACTGCAAATATAACTGACGCTGCAAATTCATTACCTATTGATATACTTGATATAAGTGGCGATGATATAGATGACATGATAAAACAGTATCCGTATTTTGCCAAAGGTGTTATACCAAAAGGAACTTATGATGGTGTTGATAGAGATGTAAATAGTGTTGGTGTAAAGGCTGTATTGGTGGCTACCGAGTCAACTAGCAATAATGCTGTTGCTTCTGTTGTTAAGTCTATTATAGAAAATTTTGATGAGTATAAAAGTCTTCATCCAGCACTTAAATCTGTAACAAAAGAGAGTTTGCTTGAAGGTCTTTCTGCTCCGTTGCATCCAGCTGCTGAAGCTGAGTTTAAGAAAGCTGGAATATTAAAATAATTATTTTCCTCTCTTTTGAGAGGAAAATATCTATCTAATATATTAACTTTTTTAGGATTATTTAAAACTAAGCGTTTTGTTGTAGGTGTGTTTATTTGCAACAAGCTTAAAAAGCAAGTTGCAAATAAATAAAAGATTATATTGTTAACTTACAATAACAGGTATAAGCATAGGGAATAGATTTAATATTACCCAAGTTATGATACCGCCAACAACTATATATATAATTGAGTATTTTAGTGTAAATTTAAGTAGCTCGCTCTCTCTTCCTACAAGACCAACAGCTGCGCAAGCTACGGCTATACTTTGAGGGCTTATCATTTTTCCAGCCATTCCACCTACTGTGTTCGCTGCTAAAAATATTATTTCAGGTATATTTAATTGCGATGCTGTTACCTGTTGTAATGTCCCAAAAAGCAAATTTGAGCTTGTAACAGAACCAGTTAGAAAAACACCAACCCAACCTATTACTGGAGAGAAAAATGCAAACGCTTCACCACCTGTATTTGCTAGAGCTAGACCCATAGTGGCAGCTTGAGCGCTATTTTTAGCTATAAAAGCATACGCTACAACAAGACCTATTGTAACAATTGGCATAAACATCTCTTTAAATGTCTCTTTTGCTGCATCAACAGCTATGTTTGCCTTTATTTTTAAAGTAAATATAGTGCATATTCCAGCAAGTAATATCGCAAGACCTATTGCTTTTATGGCTTGAAAAGTATATGCTGTATTTACCGGCTCTTCATCTAAGCTAAGCGGAACTGTTTGGATAATACTATCTTTTAGATATGGCAAATAAAATGTAATGTCAGCAAAAGAAGCAAATGTTTTTATAATAGGTGTTGTCCATATAACTATAAAAATTATAAGATATATAAATGGAGACCAAGCTTTTAATATATCTTTTATATTAATTTTTTTATCATTATCAAAATTTGTTTTTCCATCTAATCTGTATATATTTTTTATTTTATAAAATTTCAAAAATACAACAGTTATTGCTATTGAAAATACAGATGAAGTTATATCTGCAAGCTGTGGTCCTAAAATACTAGCTGTTAGGTATTGAACTACGGTATAACTAGAAGCAACGACACATAATGGTAAAAATGTTTGTTTAATACCTTTAAAGCCATCCATTAAAAATACTATAAAAAACGGAACACTTAAAGTTATTATAGGTAGCATTCTTCCAACCATCATTGATAAAATATTTTCATCAATTCCAGTTGTTTGAGCCATAGCAACAATAGGAATTCCAACTGCTCCAAATGCTGCTGGAGCTGTGTTTGCTATCATACAAAAACCAGCCGCATGTAGAGGATTTAGTCCGAGTCCAACAAGTAAAGCAGCTGTTATGGCAACAGGTGCACCAAAACCTATAGCACCCTCTAAAAATGTTCCAAAACAAAGAGCTATGATAACAACTTGCACTCTATGATCAGGTGTTATAGTTGTAATTGATGCTTTTAAGGTTTCAAAATACCCTGACTTTACGCTTAGCTTATATAGAAAAATAGCGGTTAATATAATCCAAGCTATAGGCCAAAGACCTGTAAAAAATCCTTGAAAAAAGCTCATTACTGCTATTGCTATTGGCATTTTATAAACAATAATTGCTATTATTAAGCTTAATGATACTGTTAAAAAAGCAGCAACATAACCTTTTAGTTTTAAAACGACTAATGAAGCAAAAAACAAAAATATAGGTAGTGCTGCTACAAAAGCACTTAGCCATATATTTGAAAATGGATCATAAATTTGTCTGTATAATTCCATGATTTCAACCTTTGTGTAAAATAAAAGTTAAATTTTATCACAAATATGATAAAAATAAATATTTATCGCATATTAAATATATTTTATTATTTTATATTAAGAGTTATTAGTTATTTGCAATGATATGTTTTTTATGTAAGTAAATTTGTTAATTTTTACTGACTTAAAACCAAATTTATCTAATTATTTCTTACAAGTCAACAAAACAGTTTTAAAAGTATTTAAAAATATATAAAAGCATTGAAAGTTATAAAGGCTTTAAAAGTCAAATTTTATGGTGCTTTTTAAAACGTTTTAAAGGTATTTACAAAGTATGGATGGTGTCAAGAGAGAGACTTGAACTCTCGACCTCCGGCTTATGAGACCAGCGCTCTAACCAGCTGAGCTACCTTGACATTTTAGGCTGTGATTATATCATAAAAAACTTAGATTTTTATAAAATAAATCATAAAATTATATATTTTTTAAAATATTTATTTTATCTTGCTTTAGTATATTTATTAAGCTATATTTAATACTATATTTAATATAATCTCGGACTTAAATATCTTTTAAAAAAGTACTAAAAATATAAGAAAAGGTTAGTTATGGCAAATCATAAATCTGCTGAAAAAAGAGCAAGACAGACTATAAAAAGAACAGAAAGAAATAGATTTTATAGAACAAGACTTAAAAACATAACAAAAAGTGTTTTAGTTGCTGTAGAAGAGAAAAACTTAGATAAAGCTACTGAAGCTTTAAAAGTTGCAAACAAAAGTTTCCATAGTTTTGTAAGCAAAGGATTTTTGAAAAAGCAAACAGCTGCTCGTCGTGTTAGTCGTTTAGCTAAACTTGTAAATACACTTAAAGTAGCATAATTATATAATGTTAGCTGATAAGCTTCGTCCTTTTTTAGAACGTTATAATGAAATTTCTAAGCTTCTTAGCGAACCAAATATTTCTACAGATATAGAAAAGATGACCGCTCTATCTAAAGAACAGTCATCTTTAGAGGATATATATCAGGTTTCTACATTATATCTTAACACCTTAAATTCTATAGAAGAAAATAAAAATCTTCTTGGTGATCCTGAGCTTGGTGATCTCGCAAAAGATGAGATAAAAGAACTTCAAAATCTTATTATTGAACTTGAAAATAAGATTAAAATTTTATTGATACCTAAAGATCCAAATGATGAAAAGAATATATTCTTAGAAATAAGAGCTGGCACTGGTGGAGATGAGGCCGCATTGTTTGTAGGTGATCTTTTTAGTGCTTATATTCGTTATGCTGATGCCAGAGGTTGGAAATTTGAAGTTGTTGGACAGAGTGAAGGAAGTGCAGGTGGCTTTAAAGAGATTATTGTTTTGATTAAAGGTAAAGGTGCTTATTCTAGACTGAAGTTTGAAGGTGGTACTCATAGAGTCCAAAGGGTGCCTGAAACAGAGAGTCAGGGTAGGGTGCATACATCTGCTGTTACTGTAGCTATTATGCCTGAAGTTGAAGATAGTGAAATAGAAATTAATATGAATGATCTTCGTATAGATGTTATGAGAAGTTCAGGTCATGGTGGTCAAAGTGTAAATACTACCGATAGTGCTGTAAGAATAACTCATATTCCAACAGGAATAGTTGTAACAAACCAAGATGGAAAATCTCAACATAAAAATAAAGAAGCGGCGATGAAAGTCTTAAAAGCAAGGCTTTATGAAAAGCAAGAACAAGAAAGACTTGAAAAAGAAGTAAGCGAAAGAAAAAATCAAGTAGGAACTGGTGATAGAAGTGGTAGAATAAGAACTTATAATTTTCCGCAAAACAGAATAAGTGATCACCGAATAAACCTAACTCTTTATAGGCTTGATGCTATAATGGCAGCTGGTCTTTTTGATGAGATAATAGATCCACTGATAGCTCATAATCAAGCAGAAGCTTTGACAGAAGCTGGGCTATAAAATTATACTTATTGCTTTTTGAATTACTTTTTAAGATTTTAAATTTTTACAATAGCAACAAAAACTTTTATATAATAATTTTATATTTATCTAAAAATCAATTGCAATTAAAATAAATTTTTTAAAATAAAAGATGGGATTATTTTAATCTTTTTTATATTTCACATATATTATCACAACAAGATAACCATAAAGGAGATATGAATATATTTCGTAATAAGCAAAACTTAATAAAAAATCAACAAGTATTTTTTTATGCTATCTATATTTTTTTTAATTAAAAAAATTGTGTTTTTCTATATCTTTACTTTCTAAAAGTTTAATGAATTTAGTAAAATCATCTTTGAAAATAAATATGTGTTTATAAAAATTCTAAATCTATATTTTCTAGATAATTAAATTCCTTTCTTTTAAATTATATTTTTTATATAACAATCTTCTGAATTATCATAGTATATTATTCTTTTATGCCAAATACACAAAAAACTGCCAAATAGTTACAACCAAGAAATATTTAGTATGACACCATCTAATTGGGCGCATATATAACCAACAAAACCTGTAGCACTCATCGTAGAGGATAAAAATTATCATATAAAGTAACTATAAAACCTTTTTTATGATTGATAACTTGTTGTCTGTTATATTTTTCATAAAAATATACTTATTATAATACCTATAAAAATAAAAACAATGCCCATATAATGCCCATTTAAAATCAATTAACCATTATATTGTTCTTGATTTTCAAGATAAAATTCTTGCTTTTCCTTTTTTATTTTCTTCTTTTTTTAATTCCGGGATGTTTAAGAATATAATATATAAATATAGCTAATCTTATAAAAATACAAAAATTCCAATAAGAAATAATATTGTTATTATTTTTGTCAAATTTTCTTATTTTTAGAATTAAACATCATTTATAAAGTTTATTAAATAAGTATTTCGTTATAAAAAAAGATTGTATCTAAAAAATTAATAAGATAAAATTCATTACTTTTTAAAGTAAAACAAAAAATATTGTTATTCAAGTTTAAAATAACATATTATTTGCTTAATTGCAAGTTTTCTTCTATTTGGATTAAACTATTAAAAATATTTTTTATGTTTTCTAAGTCTTGACTACCTATATTTATATCTGAAATCTGTGTTATATTGTTTAAAAAAGCTTCGTTTTGCAAAATTTCTATATCAAATTTTTTTGCATTTTGCGCTATTTTTATATTTGTTATATTTTGAGTATTAAAGTTTTCATATCCCATTTTATCTACCTTAAAGCTATTATTCCAGCAAATCTACCAGTTGTTTTATCTCTTCTATAAGAAAAGTATCTGTTATCACAATGCGTGCAATTATGATCAAAAGAAAAATTATTTATGCCAAGTGAAATAAGCTCATTTTTAATTGCCAAGTTCATATCAAATTTATTTTCTGTCTTGAACTTATTAAGCTCTCCAAAATCCAAATTCCCAATCTCGTAACAGCTACCTTTTATATTTGGTCCTACAAATACTAATAAGTCGGAAGCATTTGAGTTAAAATTCTCTTGCATTTTTATCACACATTTTGTTAGTATCTTCTGGACAATACCTTGTCTTCCAGCATGGATACAAGCAATAACACTATTTTTATTGTCATAAATTAAAATAGGTGAACAATCAGCAACCATAACACATATTCCGATATTTTTTAAATTTGTGATAATTCCATCACAATTACCAAGAAATTGATCTTTATTTTTTAGAATTTTAACTTCATCTGAATGAATTTGATTTATAAAAATCAGCTTTTGTAAGCAAAGAAAATTTCTTAAAACTTCTCTATTTTTTAAGACATTGTATATATTATCGTCAGTATGCAAACCTAGATTTAAACAGCTATAAGATCCGTTACTAACCCCACCAAATCTAGTGCTAAATCCAGCTATGATATTTTTATTGTTTAATACAAACTCAAAAAGTTGTCTACTTTTTCCCAAGTAAGCTCTTTTTTAAACTCAATTTGCCTGGCGATATATCTTGCCATCATGTCACTTTCTATGTTTACTCTTCTGCCTATTTTAAAATCACAAAAAAGACTCTCTTTGAAAGTTATAGGGATGATTGTTAGTTTTATTGTATTTTGCAAGACTTCATTTACTGTAAGGCTTACACCATCAACACATACACTTCCTTTGTTTGCCATAAATTTCATTATCTCTTGTGGTAATTTTATAAAAATATCAACCCCGTTTTCATTTTGAGAAATTTTACAAACTTCGCCTATTGCATCTATATGACCTTGAACCAAATGCCCATCTATTCTATCTCCAAGCTTCATGGCTGGTTCTATGTGAACCTTGCCTTTTAAATTTTCAGTAGCTATATGCTTTCTGCTTTCAAGGCTAAGTTCCACACTAAAACCATCATCAAATATCTCTATAACACTAAGACAAGCCCCGTTTACAGCTATACTATCGCCAAGATTTGGCTTAAAATCAGCTTTTAGTCTAAGTATGTTGTTTGTATAACTTTTAACTACAGCTATCTCTCTTATTAGGCCATTAAACATTATTTGTTTTTAACTATTTCGTTTTTTTCATTTACAAAAACAACGGTAGGTTTAAACTCTTTTGCTTTTTTAGGTTTCATGCTAGCGTATGCAACTATTATCACAACATCTCCAGCACATACTTTTCTAGCTGCAGCACCATTTAAACAAATTTCACCTTTTTTGCCGTTTATTACATATGTACTAAATCTTTCACCATTGTTTACATTTAGTATCTCGACTTTTTGCCATTGGCAAAGACCAGCGGCTTTTATTAATTCTGTGTCTATACTGATTGAACCAACATAATTTAAATTTGCATCTGTTACAACAGCTCTATGTATTTTGCTAGATAAAACTTCTATTGTCATTTTATATTTCCTTTAAAATTTCTTCTACTATTTTTTTATCGCTAAATGGAAATTTTACACCATTTATTTCTTGATATTCTTCATCACCTTTACCAAGTATAACAAGTGCCTCACTATCTTTTAATGATAATAACCCGATTTTTATAGCCTTTTTTCTATCTTCTTCTTGTATTGTGTTTTCTTTATTCATTCCGGCATATATATCATCTATGATATCTTTTGGTTTTTCACTTCTTGGATTATCGCTTGTTATTATTGAAATCCTTGCATATCTTTGAACTATCTCACCCATTTTTGGTCTTTTTGTCTTATCTCTGTCACCACCAGCTCCAAAAATCACAACCAAACTCAAATGTCTTAACGCGTGCAAAACTTTTTCTATTCCATCTGGAGTATGAGCAAAATCAACTATCACGAGTGGTTTTTTGCTAACTATTTGCATACGCCCATCCACACCATTAAATTCACTTAAAGCTTTTGAAATTTGTTTGATATTTTTGTTTGTTAAAAGAGATATAGCCCCAAAAGCGGCTAACATATTATAAAGATTAAACTCACCTTGTAGGCCTAAATCAAGCCAAATTTCTTCATTATTTGTTTTAACTAATGCCTTAATACGCTCCTTTAATTCGTAGTTTATTGAATAAAAATCACTATTTTGCTTTAATGAGTAAAAGTATGCGTTTTTTTCATTAAATTTAATAGATTTATCATCTTTATTTATAAGTTTTAAGCCATCATCCTGAAAAAAACTACTTTTTACCTTTGCATACTCTTCAATACTTTTGTGATAATCAAGATGATCTTGAGTTAAATTTGTAAAAATTTTAAGAGCAAAATCCAAACCTTCTATTCTGTTTTGTGATATTGCATGAGAGCTTACTTCCATTACAAAAAAATCACACTTTTCTTCACTTGCTTTTTGCAGATAATATAGCGTTTTAATGATAGGGCTTGTTGTTAGTGATTTTTCATCTATATTTTTACCATTTATAAAAGCACCTCTTGTACCACTAAGACCACATTTAAAACCTAGTTTTATAAGAGATGAGTATATTGCAGTAGCAGTTGTGGTTTTACCATTTGTTCCTGTTATACCTACTATTTTTATGTTTTTATCTATTTTTAGTAAGTTTTTGCATTCATTTACATCTATTATGGTTGCTTTCTTATCTAATGCGCTATCTGTGTATTTATGATTGCTTTGAGTTTGTAAAAAATAGCATCCTGCTTCACATTCTAAAGAGCTATCTGTTATAAAAGTTTTATCAATGTGTATCTTCATTATTTTTTCTTTCTTTTACTTTTTCAAGAAGTTTGTTTATCCTCTCATCGCCTCTAAACATAGTGGCTGCGCTTTCAAGATAGTTAATACTCATATCTAAAAAATCATTTTTTATTAAATTTTGTATAAAATCCAAAAAATCATCTTTATTTGATATCATGACTTTTGTTGAAAACATTATATTTTGAAATACACTTTTAAAATCAGAATTTCTAACAAAACTCATAAATTCCTCATAACTTATAGCATCTTCTTCTTCAAGCTCTTCGCTTTGTGTGTGTTTGTTTTCTAGTGCATATAATAATTCATATAAATTTTCTATATCTTCTTTTTTTTTCTCTTTTGTATAAAAAAGCTCAAAAAGCATATTTGCTTCATCAAAAGAATCTTTTGCAAAAACACATAGATTTATATAAAAAAGCAAATTTTTATCGTTTGTTTGTTCGTATGCTAAGGAAAAGTATTTTAATGCATCATCAAATTTATGATTTTTAAAATTTTTTATACCAAGTTTTTTATAATTAAGCAAAGCTAACCTCTTCGCCTTGCGGTACATTTATGACTTCTAATTCAGGATGTATATCTATTTTTAATTGTTTTTCTATACCGTATTTTAGTGTGTTTCCGCTTGCTGCACATCCTTGACAATGTCCTGTGAGTCTTACATAAATTTTACCATTTTTAATACCAAGAAAATCAAGTCCGCCGCCATCATTCTCTAGCATAGGTAAAACTTTTTTTAAACTTGCCTGAACCGGTTTTAAAAGCTCTTCATCTGTAAATGGTATCATTTTTTTCCTTTTTTAAATTAATTTTTTGTTGTTAAATAAAGAGGCATTACTTTATTTGCTATATTTTTCAAATCAGCTATTCTGCTAGCATTTGATGGGTGTGTGCTTAAAATTTCAGGTGTGCTTTGTTTTGAAAGCTTACTCATTTTTACCCATACTCTAACAGCTTCTTTGGGATCGTATCCAGCTCTTGCCATAAGTTCTGTTCCTATATGATCAGCTTGTGTTTCGTGTGCTCTTGAAAAAGGAAGCATTATTGTATATCTCGTTGCTAATTCTATTAAATTTGTTGTAGATGAATCAAGACCAGTAACTTTTGCGATAGCAAAAATTCCTAAGTTTTTCATCTTATCATTACTTGCTTGTTCTCTACTATGCTCTCTTAAAGCGTGAGCTATCTCATGTCCCAAAACAGCTGCTAATTGAGCATCGTTTAAATTAAGTCTTTTTATAAGACCACTATAAACAGCTATCTTGCCACCCGGCATACACCAAGCATTTAGTATATCCTGATCTATTACGTTAACCTGCCAATTCCAATTTAAAGCATCTTTTCTAAATGTTCCAACTTGTTTAATAATTCTATCTGCTATCACTTTTACACGTTTTGTTAATACGATATCGGTATTTAATGAATTTTTTGTTTTTGCATCAGTTAGTGTTTGCATATATGCTTGATTTGCGCTTTGATCCATTTGTTCTGAAGATACAAGAAGTAGCTGTCTTGAGTTTTCTCCAACTAAACCACCTTGCGTTGTGCTTGTATAGCAACCAACTACCATAATTCCAATAAAAGCTAACGACAATAAATATTTTTTTATCATAATAAACACCTAAATAATATAAAATATAGTCAAAATTATATCAAAAACTTGCGTAATTATTTGTTTTAATTATATTAATTTTTTATCATTCTACTTTATCACTTAATAAAATTGCTATAAATTTTGTATTTGGATTTGAATCTAAGGCTATTTTGAGGCTCATTGTAAGCGGAATTGCTAAAAACATTCCTCCAATTCCAAATAAAAATCCCCAGAACAAAAGGCTTAGTAAAACAACAAGGGTGCTTATGCCAAGCCCTTTTCCTAAAAATTTCGGTTCTATAAAATTTCCAATCGCTATATTCGTAAATAGAAACAATAAAAACACCCAAAAAGCAGTTGTTGAGTCATTTATAAGCATCGCTACTAAAATAGCCGGCAAAGCAGCTACTATAGAACCTATTGTTGGTATAAAATTTAAGATAAATGCTAAAATAGACCAAAGTGGAGCATACATTACTCCAAGCAGTTCAAGTCCTGCAAAGACAACAACACCTGTTGCAAATGATGCTAGGAATTTAATCTCAAGATATCTTTTTAAGTTTGATATAAATGTATCTACTGTTGCTTGAGCTTGCATATTTTTCTTTGCAAAATATGTAACTTTTTGTTCAAATACACTCTTTTCAAAAAGCATAAAAGTGATAAGTAAAAATATAAAAAATGCCTTTGACACAATTTGAGTACTCTCTCTTAAAAGTCCAGAAAATGTTGCAAATATTTTATTTGGATCAAAATCACCACTTAGAAAGCTTTTTATGTCAAATCCATATTCATATGCAAATTTAACCATGCTATCTGTAAATATTTTGAACTTTGTTTGAAGTTCCGATATGTTTCCTAAAAGCCCGTTTACGGTCTTTATGACAGTATTTCCCATGAATCCAAGTGATGAAAATATAAGAAAAACCACAATCAAAAATGCTATTATTTTTGGGATTTTAAGACTTTCTAGCTTGTCTATGAGTGGAGATACTATGATGGCTATAAATGCAGCTATCAAAAACGGCAGAACTATCGTACTAGCAGCCTTTAGGCCAGCCGCTACTATAACAAAACTAGCTATATAAACTACAATTAAATTATTTTTCAACTTTTACCTTTTTTAATTAATTATTGCTTAATTTTTTGCAAACTTTATCTTTTATAAAGTCAAAATTGCCACTTATTCTGTTTAAAAACGCTGAGCGATTAAAAGTCTTTTGTCTTTTTGCGAGTTGAGATGTATGAATGAAAATTAAATTTTCTAATTCATCAATGTTAATTTCGTTATTTAAATACAAGTTGCACTCTTTAAGACCTATTGATTTTAGAGGTTTTAAATCGCTATCAAATTTGTCAAATAGAAATTTTGCTTCATCTATCAGACCATTTTCTATCATCTTTTTTGTTCTTATTTTTATTCTCTGTCTTATATCTTCTCTTTCCCAAAATATTTCAAAAATATCTATATCTTTTATTATTGGTTTAGTTGTGTTTTCTTTTAACCATTTTGTTGGTATGTCATTGCTAAATTTATAAATTTGATACCATTTTTCAAGTCTATATGAGTCGTTTTTGCTAAATTTTTGAACAAAATCAGCATCTATACTTTGAGCAAGTTTATATATTTCATCTTTTGAAATTTCAATATCGCACTTTGGAACATCAGGACTTAGACCATCTAACATTGATTTTAGATAAAATCCACTTCCGCCCGTTATAAGTAGCGGTTTTTGCTCTTTTATACAAAAATCCTTAGCTTTTTTATAAATTTCAAAAAACTTTCCAGCACTAAAATGCTCGTTTGGAAATATCTCGTTTATACCAAAATGTTTTACTAGCTCAAGCTCTTGTTTTGTTGGTTTTGCGCTTGCTATATCTATAAGTTTGTAAACACAAAGTGAGTCAAGGCTTAGGATGACACAATCAAATTTTGTAGCAACTTGAATAGCAAGGTCTGTCTTTCCACTAGCAGTAGTACCTATGATACATATTTGTTTAAACATATACTTCCTTAATAAATTTAAAAAATTATAGCAATATAAATTTAAATTTAAAGCAAAAGATTGTAAAATCAAAATAATAAATTTGTGTTTAAAGAGAGTTTAATGGGTAAATTTATAAAAATATTGCAAGATATAAGTGATTTAATAGTTTTTAAACATTCAGTTTTTTCATTGCCTTTTATTTTTATATCAATGATAGTTGCTTCAAAACAGATAAATGGAACTATAAATTTTGGGTTTAAATTGTTTATTTTAGGCATTTTATGTGCTGTTAGTGCTAGAAATTTTGCAATGGCGTTTAATCGTTATGTAGATAAAGATATAGATAAACAAAACCCACGAACAGCAAATAGACCAAGTGTTGACGGTAGGATAGGTAAAAATAACCTGATGATTTTCATAGTTGCAAATGCTGTTTTATTTATAGTATGTGCCTGTCTTATAAACGATCTTGCATTTAAGCTAAGCATTCCTATTTTAGCTATACTTGGTGGCTACTCTTTGTTTAAAAGATTTAGCGAATTAGCACATTTGGTATTGGGCGTTAGTTTAGGACTTGCTCCGATTGCTGGTGTTGTTGCTGTTATGAACGAGATAACTCTTTGGAGTGTTCTTTTATGTTTGGGTGTTAGCTTTTGGGTTGCTGGGTTTGATCTTTTATATTCGCTTCAAGATATGGAGTTTGATAAGCAAAACGGACTTTTTAGTATACCGTCTATATATGGCGAAAAAGCTACTATGTTTATCTCGGCACTTTTTCACTCTGTAACAATTATATTTTGGTTGCTTTTTTGTTGGAGTGCAGGGCTTGGATGTATTGCATTTTTAGGTGTTATAGCTAGTGCTTTTATCCTTTTTAAAGAACATCAAATAGTAAGGCGTGATTTTTCAAAGATAGATAGGGCATTTTTTACTTTAAATGGTTATCTTGGGATCATGTTTTTTGTGTTTATTTTTGTGAGTTTGATATGAGTGAGATAAGGCTTATTCCTGCTGATTTAACGATAGATTTTGAGCTCGATAAACATAAAAACGAGAGATTTTTTAAGGAATTTACATCCATTACAAACAATGAAGAAGATCAGCTCGGAGCTTGGTTAAAAAGAGCAAAAGCGAGAGGTGAAACAAAAGAAAGTGATCAGGTTTTACTTACTTTACTTGTTGAACTTCACCGTAAATTTGATGAGTTAAGTGCTACTATAAGGCAAGAGAGTAGAGAGTTTTTAAAGCTAAACGATAATGATAAAATATCTGGCATAGGCTTTGAATATTTTTGTATAGAAAATGATAAATTTATAAAAGATGAGTTTTATTATGCAAGGATTGCAATGCCTGTTTTTCCAAAAAGAACTATAGCAATTTATTTTAAATCAATAGATGAAAAAACAGCTCATATTGTAAATATGCATTTAGATGATGAAGAGAGTTGGAATTCTTATGTCACTGCAAGAGAGCGTGTTATGATAAGACAATTAAGAGAATAAAAAAGGGGATTTTGTGGAGTATATATTGTTTATTATTTTTGGTGTTATTTTGATAGTTATGTTAGGGCTTATTATACTAAAAGATTTAGAAGCAAATAGAAAATTTGCAAGATACGAAAAGGCTTTGGAAGGTGTTATACAAGAAAATTTTAATCTAAAAAAACAAATTTCTACACTTTCTAGTGTAAAAGATGGTGAGATAGTTGATCTTGGAGCTTTACAGGATAGCCTTGACAGTAAGATAGAGCTTAGTTTAAATGATAAAATAATGCCAATTTTTAATTCATTAAAAAATATAGAAAGCACAATAGATGAGTTTCAAAACGAACAACAAAGTAGAATTTATAGCTTAGAAGAAAGAACAAGAGACTTTACTAAGATAACATCTCCTGATATACAAAGTGATGAGGATGTTATTGTTAGATTGTTTAATGAAGGTAAAAGTGTTGAAAATATCGCAAAAGATCTGAAGATAGGCGTAGGTAGGGTAGAATTTGTTTTAAAAATGCATAGCTTAGTTTGATGTTAGATAAACAACTACTCTATGGTAGTTGTTTGTTTTTTATTATAGCTTCTAACAATTCAGTTGTTTTTGTTTGTATCTCTTTTAAAAAATTTTCATTTGTTGCTTCAAATCTAGTTACTATTATAGGTGTTGTATTGGAAGCTCTTACTAATGCCCATCCATCTTTAAATTTTATTCTTATTCCGTCTATTTCTATTATGCTTTCTATTTTTGGTAGATTTGTTTGATTGCTTTTTATGCTATTTTTAAAGCTTTCAACTATTTTAAATTTATCCTCTTCGTTTACTTTTATTTTAAGCTCATCAGTGCTAAAAAGAGTAGGTAGTTTGTTTAATTCTTTATCCAAATCAAACCCTTTTTGTAAAAGCTCTATAACTCTCATCATGGCATACAGTGCATCATCAAAACCAAAATATCTCTCTTTAAAAAATATATGTCCACTAACTTCTGCTGCAAGGTCTATATTTAGTTCTTTCATCATTTTTTTGATATTGCTATGGCCAGTTTTTCCCATAAATACTTCGCCTATTTTTGAGATCTCATCATACATACTTTGGGAGCATTTTACCTCTCCTAAGACTCTTGGATTTTTCATATTTAATGTGTATAGATAGGCTAATTCATCACCTTTGATATTGTGTTTATCTGTTATAACAGCTATTCTATCCCCATCCCCATCAAAGGCAAATCCAAGATTGTATTGTTTATTTTCTATCATGCTTAAAAGTTCTTTTATGTTTTCTTTTTCACTTGGATCTGGGTGATGATTTGGAAAATTTCCATCTGGATTTGGATATAAAATTTTTGCATTTAAATTTAGTGCTTTTAGTATCGGCTCAAGTGTAACACCAATAGCTCCATTTCCGCAATCTACCAAAAATGGAAGATTGAAATCTTTTAAGTGAAAAAACTCTTTTATAAAAAAATCTATATAGCGAGTTAAGATATCAAATTTCTTAGGGTTAAAATTATCTTCTATAATCTCTTTGTTTTTTATTATTTCTAGCACATCTTGCTTTAAAATTTGTAAATCTTTTCCAAAATAACTATCTTTTTTTATTGTTATTTTAAAGCCATTGTAATCTTTTGGATTGTGTGAGCCTGTTATCATTATATTTGCATCAAAAAAACCAGCATAAACACTAAAATATCCAACCGGAGTAGGTGCCAAGCCTATATCAAAAACTTCAATTTCACCAGCTTTGTTTATACCACTTAACAAAAACTTAAATAAATTATCAGCACTAAGTCTTGCATCGTATCCTATGCTAAGGTTTTTTACACCTAATTTTTTCATTTTTATACCAAGTGCATAGCCTATTGCTTTTACGCTTGTCTCGTTTAAATCTTTTTCGTAAATGCCTCTTATGTCATATTCTCTAAAAATATTTTCTAAATTCATAAAAATCCTATTTAAAATTATTTCGGATGCAATATTACTATAATGTGTTTAAAATTAGAATTAATGTTATGTTTTGTATATACAAGTATTTGCAAGTAGGTTTTTTGTGTTCAATGTTTAGTATCTAAGTAACCAAGATAAGCAAAGCCTATCTTGGTTTTAAAGAGTGTTTTTTGGTTTTGATGTTTTATTACATCATTCCGCCCATGCCACCCATGCCACCCATTCCGCCCATATCAGGCATTGCTGGCATTGGTTTATCTTCTTTGATTTCACTTATTGTTGCTTCTGTCGTAAGAAGTAAGCTAGCTACTGAAACCGCATTTTGAAGAGCAACTCTCTCAACCTTAACAGGGTCTATAATACCGGCCTCAAACATATCAACATATTCACCTGTTACAGCATTAAATCCGTGATTATCTTTTTCGCTAGTCTCTACACCATTTACAACAACACCAGCATCAAAACCAGCATTTTCTGCTATTTGTTTAAGTGGTGCACGAAGAGCTCTTCTTACTATTTCAGCGCCTATTGCTTCATCGCCGTTAAGGTCTAGTTTTACTTTTTTAGATGCAAGTATTAGTGCAGAACCACCACCTATAACTATACCTTCTTCAACAGCTGCACGAGTTGCGCTTAAAGCATCGTCTACACGGTCTTTTTTCTCTTTCATTTCTGTTTCAGTTGCTGCACCAACCTTAATAACAGCAACGCCACCGCTTAATTTTGCTAAACGCTCTTGTAATTTTTCTCTATCGTAATCGCTTGTAGTTTCTGCTATTTGAGCTTTTATTTGGTTGATACGAGCATCTATATTTGCTTTATCTCCATCACCGTTTACTATGGTTGTGTTATCTTTATCTATTATAACACTAGAAGCTTGACCAAGGTCGTTTAATGTAGCGCTCTCCAATGTTCTTCCAAGTTCTTCACTAACAACTTCACCACCTGTAAGTATAGCTATATCTTCAAGCATAGCCTTTCTTCTATCGCCAAAACCAGGAGCTTTAACAGCTGATATATTTAAAACACCACGAAGTTTATTTACAACTAAAGTTGCTAGCGCTTCTCCTTCTATATCTTCTGCTATTATTAAAAGTGGCTTACCTGTTTTTTGAATTTGTTCAAGTATTGGTAATAAATCTTTTAAATTTGTTATTTTTTTATCAAAAAGCAAGATATAAGGACTATTTAATTCAACTTGCATTTTTTCTGTATTGTTTATAAAGTAAGGGCTTAAATAACCACGGTCAAATTGCATACCCTCAACTACATTTAATTCATCTTGAATTGATTTTGCTTCTTCAACTGTTATAACACCATCTTTTCCAACTTTTTCCATAGCATCAGCTATAAGTTTTCCTATGCTTTCATCTGAATTTGCAGAAATAGTTGCTATTTGAGCTATCTCTTTGCTTCCAGTTACAGTTTTTGATATCTTCTTAAGCTCTTCAACCAAAGCTGCTACTTCTTTATCCATACCGCGTTTTACTTCAATCGGGTTTGCTCCGGCTGTAACGTTTCTTAAGCCTTCTTTAAAAATAGCATGTGCTAAGACAGTTGCAGTTGTAGTTCCATCTCCAGCTTGATCATTTGTCTTGCTGGCAACTTCACGAACCAAGTTTGCACCCATGTTTTCAATGCTATCTTTTAATTCAACTTCTTTTGCAACACTAACGCCATCTTTTGTTATTGTTGGAGCACCAAAGCTTTTTTGTATCAAAACATTTCTTCCGCGTGGTCCCATTGTAACTTTTACAGCATCATTTAACTTTTTAACACCTTCATAAAGTCTGTTTCTTGCATCATCTGAGTAAAAAATTTCTTTTGCCATTTGTTTTTCCTTTTATTATTTAATTATTCCTAAAACATCATCAAGGTTTAATACTAAATATGTTTTACTATCAAGAGTTATTTCAGTACCACTATATTTAGCAAATACAATATTATCCTCAACCTTTATATTTTCAATTTCATTACCGATTGCCAAAACTTTTCCATTTAAAGGTTTTTCTTTTGCATTATCAGGTATAATAATACCAGAAGCTGTGGTTTTTGTTTCTTCCACACGCTCAACTAGAACGCGTTTTCCTAATGGTTGAAAATTCATAATTCATCCTTTTTGGTTTATTTTTTTGTTTTTAGCACTCTTTATTTTTGAGTGATGAAATATTATCATTTTTTTTCGTTAAAGTCAATATTTAACGATAATTTATTAAATATATTTAGTCTATTAGACTAAACTTTAATGATATTAATATATTAAATGAAAGGAGTAGAATGAAAATTCTAGCTTATGTTGCAGGAGTATTGCTTCTGCTGTTTTTAGGTGTTTATACTATAGCTTTTACTGGATTTGGTAATGGAATAGTTTCTAATTATCTTGAAAAAGTTATAAAAGAAAAAAGTGGTTTTGAGGTTAAATTTGCTAAATTTAGTCTTGATATGAGCAACTTGGATATTAAAGCTAATGTAAATGATGAGATTAATTTTAATGCTCACGGTAGCTTATCTATATTTTCTCAAAAATTTGATATAGACTATGCTATTTTAGCGAGTAATTTAAAAAGCGCTAATATAAATCTACAAAAGCCTATATCATTAAAAGGAAAAGCCAAAGGTACTGTTAAGGACTTTGATGTAAATGGTGCTGGTGATTTGCTTGGTTCAAATTTAAGTTTTTTAACAAATATAAAGGATCTTAAACCTTTTACTGCAAAAGTAGATGCTAGAAAACTTAATATAGCTGAGGCTTTAGTGTTAGCAAAACAGCCAGAATATGCAAAAGGATATGTTGATTTAATAGCTGATATCAAAGATGAAAATGGAAATAGAGATGGTAATGCCAAGATAGAAATTTATGATGGTATTGTAAATAATGGCACCGTTTTAAAAGATTTTAACATCACATTGCCTAAGAATTTTTATTTCAAAGGTGCTGTTAATGCTAAGATTAAAAACGATGATGTAAATCTTAAAAGTATATTTATAACCCCTGTTGCGACAGCTGATACCAAAAATACACATTATAATTTGAAAAATCTAAAATTAAGTAGTGATTTTGGTTTTAAAGTAGATGAACTTGCTAATCTTGAGCCTATAATAAAGCAAAAACTAAATGGTAGCTTAAGTGCTGATGGTAACTTGATTTTAGACAACGATAAGTTAGAAACACTAAATGCAAAAATAAATGGCTTTGGTGGAAATATCATTGCAAATCTAAAAGATAATAAAGTAAATGCTACAATAAATCAAATAAAACTCAATGAATTATTAAAACTTGCTTCTAAGCCAGCTTTTGCTAGTGCTACTATAAATGGAAATGCTGTTGTAAATAACATAAATGATGTAAAAAATATAAGTGGTAATTTAATACTAAACACAAAAGATGGAAAATTACATCCTGTTGAGTTAAAACAAATGAGTGGTTTTGATATCAAAAATGGTGTTGATTTTAGACTTGATTCAAAGGCAGATATAAAAGATTCTGTTGTTAATTTTGATGCAAATTTATTTAGTGATCTTTTGAGTTTAAAAAATGTAAAAGGTGTTTTTGTAATAGATAAAGGCGATATGGATAGTATTTTTAATATTGAAGTTTCTGATTTGGCTAAATTTGAAAAGATAGCTGGTGTTAACCTTAGCGGCAATGTAAATCTTAACGGAAATGTAAAATTAAAAAATATGGCTTTAAACGAGCTTAATGTAAACGGAAAAGCTATTGGTGGAGATGTCAATGCTGTGCTTAAAGATGGTAAGTTTAATGCTAAACTTGCAAAACTAGCACTTAGGGATTTATTTCCATTTGCCGGTATGAAACCTTTAGCTGATGCAGCTTTAAATTTAGAAGCAAAATTTGATTCTATAGATGTTAAAAATTTAAACGGTAATGTTGTTTTTACAGCTGAAAATGGTAGCTTTATGCAAAAAAATATGAGTGAGTTTTTAGATAAAAAATTCCCATCAAATGCTAAATTTAGCTCAAAGGCAAATATAGATATTTCAAAAAGCATAGCTAAATTTAATGCAAATGTGCTTAGTGACTTTGTAAATGCAAAAGATATAAATGGAAATTTTGATATAAATAATAATACTTTAGACTCAAGCTTAAAAATCAATATATCTGATTTGAGAAATCTTAAATTTTTAACAGAAAAAGAGCTATTTGGCGCTATAGATGTTATTGTTAGTGCTAAAATGAAAAACAGCCAAATGGATATAACAGCAACATCTGATATATTTGATGGAAAATTAGATGCTAAGTTTAAAGACAATTTATTAAATGCTGATTTAAATAAGTTTGCCTTTAAAGGTCTTACGGATATGCTTGGCATGGATAATTTTTATAATGGAGTAGGTGATGCCAAGTTTGATTATAATGTATTATCTCAAAAGGGTAATTTTCATCTTGATATAAACGAAGGTAAATTGGTTGCCAATAACTTTACAAACACATTAAAAACATTTACAGCTAGAGATATAACAACAGAAGTTTATAAAGATGGTTATGTAAAAGGAACTATAAACAAAGGCCTAGTAAATTTTGATATGGATTTAGAAGCTCAAAGAAGCAGTATAAAATCAAAAGATGCCACATTAAACACAATAACAGATGCCATCAATATACCTGTTGAGTTTAGATATGAAAAAACAGATGCCAAGATAGATATAAAAGGTACCAGTAAACAACCTAAATACTCAATTAGCTCTGATTATCTAAAAGAAAAAGCTTTAAAAGGTCTAGATAAACTAATTGATAAAAACCTAGGTAATGATGGTAAAGATGGTGGAACAAAAGATGTTGTAAAAGATCTTATAAAAGGATTTTTTTAATTAAAATAATAAGATGAGATTTTTTCTCATCTTATTTTATTTGTTTGATTCTTTTATTAATTTTTCAGCGTATAGCTCTCTTAATTTTTTAGAATATTCTCCTATTTTTGAATTATTTATCTTTATATTATCAACTTTTATGGCTGGAAGTAGTATTAGGGTAGCAGCGGATATGAAAACTTCATCGGCACTATATACTTCATTTAGTGTAAAATTTCTAAGCTCTATTTTAAGTCCAATTTTTTCAGCAAGTTCAAGCAAAACTTTTCTTCTTATGCCTGGAAGTATTTCATTTGATAAGGCTTTTGTTATTAATGTGCTATTTTTTATTATAAATACACTTGAACTACAGCCCTCGCTAACAAACCCATTTTCTATCATTATGCCTTCAAATGCTCCATCTTGAACTGCTTTGTTTTTTGCATAACATTGCGCAAGTAGTGAAATGGATTTTATATCTCTTCTTTTCCATCTTATATCATCAACACTTGCGAGTGTTATGCCTGTTTTTGCATATTTGTGATTTATGATATTAGTTTTATAACAAAATACAAATACAGTTGGTTGTAAATCTTTGATAAACTCAAAACTTCTAGGGGCTACACCTCTTGTTATTTGCATATAAATGCCACCTTCATTAAGGTTATTTTTTTCTATTATATTTGTTAGTATTTTTTCAAATTCTTCTTTTGTGTATGGCAATTTTATATCTATCTCGCCTAGGCTCTTGTTAAATCTTTCCCAAAAATCATCTTTGTCAACTAAGTGAAAATTTATTACTGGTACAACTTCATATACCCCATCTCCAAATATAAAACCCCTGTCAAAAACACTAACTTTTGCTTCATTTGAGTTTTTGTATTCGCCATTTATAAACACTATTTCTTCCGGTAAGTTATCCATTATTAATTCCTTTTTTTAGTAATTTTATCAAATTTTTTTGATATAATCTAAAAAATAAATAAAAAAAGTAAGTTGATAAAAATGAAACAAAATTTAAAAGAAAAGATATTAGACAAAATTTTTATAGTCTCAAAAAAACCTGTTTTGCTTCGTGATTTACTTGAAGCAAATAGCCTATATAAAGATAATATGCTCATAGATGATTCTAAGTTAAATTTTAGATTTAACTACTTAAAAACATATCAAGTTTATGGGGGCTTATGTGCTGTTATTTTTCTTCCTATATTGCTCGTTACTCATCATTCTTTGGCTAAGCTTGATTCTCATATCTCCATAATAGGAACAGCTATAGTTACAGCTATGATATTTATAGGGTTTGATGTGTTTAAAATTTGGGCTAGGAAAGAGATAAATATAGAGCTTATAAAAAAGGCTTGGAATGTTCATTTTCCATATTTTTCTTATGAAAAATACTCAGACAAAGTTGATTTTATTTATCAAGAAGCTATAAAAAATAATATTTCAAAAAAAGAGCTTGAGGAGTATATCCTAGAAAGATTAGTCAATACAGCTGAAAAATAAAAAACTAATAGCCACTTTTAGGGCTATTAGTTGTTATATTATAAAATTTCCCTTTGTCCTTTAGAATTTACACTGCTTAAAATACCCATTTTTTCCATTTGTTCTATTATATTTGCTGATCTATTATATCCAACGCCAAGTCTTCTTTGAAGGTAGCTTATAGATGTTTTTTGTTCTGTTAAAATTATCTCTTTTGCTGACTCGAAAAGTGGGTCAAGTTCGCCTGCTACAACACCATCATTAGCTTGAGTATCACTAGAATTAGAACCACTTTCTTGTAAGAATCTTTCATCATACATAACGCTTTGTTGAGATTTTAAAAACTCTACGATAGTCTCTATCTCTTTTTCACTTGTAAAAGGTGCATGAAGACGAATGATACCAGGACTTCCTGGTGGTGTAAAAAGCATATCTCCGCGACCAAGTAAGCTTTCTGCTCCCATTTGATCAATAATAACCTTACTATCTATTTTTTGACCAACTCTATAGCTTATACGACTTGGTAAGTTTGCCTTTATAAGACCTGTTACAACATCAACACTAGGTCTTTGTGTTGCCACTATTAGATGTATTCCGCTAGCTCTCGCCATCTGAGCCAAACGACCTATATAAAGCTCCACATCTTTACCACTTGTCATCATTAAGTCCGCCAATTCATCTATAATAACAACGATATATGGAAATTGTTCACCGCCTTCTTTTTTCATCTTTTCGTTATAACTTTCAATATTTTTGGTGCGTGTATGACTCATTACTGTATATCTTCTTTCCATTTCTGCTACCATATTTGAAAGTGCTGTTATAGCCTGTTTTGCTTGAGTTATAACAGGCGTTAATAAATGCGGAATATCATTGTATATACTAAACTCAAGCATTTTTGGATCTATCATCATAAGTCTTAAAGTTTGTGGGCTATTTCTATAAAGTAGACTTAAAAGCATAGCATTTATACCAACACTTTTTCCGCTTCCTGTGGTTCCCGCTATAAGTAGGTGTGGAAGTTTCTTAAGATCGGTTATAAAAGGAGCACCTACTATATCTTTTCCTAAAGCCATAGTTAGGGGTGAGCTTGCATTTTTATAAATTTCGCTATCTAAAATCTCTTTTAGATATATTGTTTCTGTATTTTTGTTTGGAACCTCTATGCCAACTACATCTTTTCCTGGCACAGGTGCTTGTATTCTGATAGTTTGAGCCTTTAAAGCCATAGCTAAATCATCTTGTAATGTTAAAATTTTACTTACTTTGATATGAGGGGCTGGTTTAAACTCAAATGTAGTCACTATAGGTCCTGTGTAAGTTCTAACGACATCCCCATCTATCTTAAATTTGTGAAGTTTATCTAGTAAATCAGATATTTTTTGATCTATTTCAGCTTCGTTTACACCACTTGATCTTTTTGGTGAATCGGCTAGAAATTTTAAAGATGGAAGAGTAAAATCTTTTGGTTTTTCTATCTTTCCTTTTTCAAGTTCATCTAGTAATTTTTTATTTTCAACAACCTCACTAAGTATCTCAACTTTTGAGTTTTTTGTATCTTGTTTTTGGGTTTTTTGTATCTCTTCTTGGGTTTTTTCTTGATTTATATTTGTTTTGTCTTCTTTTTTATTTTCTTTTGTTTCTTCTATATGTTCTGTTTCAACTATGTCATCATCTTGTATTATTTGAGTATCTATAATATCATCTTTTATTTTTGTTTTTGACTTATTGTTGTCTTTATATTCTAACTCTTTGTGATATTTTTGACTCTTAAATACATTTTTTGTAGGATCTATAAAAGATTTTTTAATAAGAACTAATATATTATCTCTAAAAATAAGTGCCAAAGACATTATAAATATACCAATGGTGATTATAAAAGAGCCAATTTTTCCTATAAAGCTTCTTAATGTGTCGTTTATAGCACTTCCAATAAGACCTGAGTTTGCACCACTAAATCCCATAGCTTGAAACATCAATATAGCAAAAAAGAATAATATTAATCCAAAAGTAAATTCCAAAAACTCAATGTCTATTTTTTTAATTTTATAAAATTTAAAACTAACTATACAAATTAATATAAACGGATAAACATAAGATACTAAACCAAAAAGCTTTAAGTTCCATTTTCCTAAATTTTTACCAACTATACCCACAAAATCAGCTGTTGGGAAAAACGTGGAAAGACCAAAATAAACTAAAAAACATATAGATAAAATAAAAAATCCTTGACGTAAAATAATATATCCTTTTTTTGAATTTATACTTTATATTATATCACGCAAGGAATAAAAAAATTATAATACAAATAATAATTATAAATAAAAAATATAATTAGAATTTATATCTTAAGCCAGCGCCTCCGATATAATTTTTTAAATTTTTATTAATTTTTGTTCCAAAATTAATATTTAATGAAAATGATTCATTAAGGTCTATATCCGCTCCACTTAATAGCTCAAAATTAACTCTTTTTTTTGCATCAGATTTTATTAAAATATTATCATTTATACCTGCATAGTTTAATTTTATATCTTTAAATTTATTGTAAATTTCTTTTGAAATACTAGGTTTTAAATATAAAAATCCTCTGCTGTTATAATATCTAATTTCTGTTCCTAATTTTGCTCTGAGTGTAGAATATGTTTGTGATCCATATTTAAATGCTAATAAACCGTTTTCAACAAAAGCTTTATTTTGAGTATTGATATAAGAAAATCCCAAAAATGGTTTAATATATAAACTATCATATGCTTTTAAAGCATAGCCATAGTCAATGTTTGCGCTTATAGAGCTTGAATCAAAATTTCCATTTTTGTTCACGTTTGTTCCACTTAAATTCAGCATTGTTGACAATTCATTTTTGGATTTTGTTAATGACATATCTAAATTTAATTCATTCTGGCTATTTGTATAGTTAAGATATGTTCCAAAACTATAGTTTTTAGAATTCAAATATGTTTCTTTTGTATTAAAATTTGCTCTTGTATAAGATGTATAAAATCCATATATAAAATCATCTATTTTTGTATCAATTCCAAGTGTAATGATATTTTGTTTTTGATAGCTGTCTGAAAAATTAGAATATGATTTTATAGCATTTGCCCATAAGTTAGATGTTTTTTCTTGATAATCTTTAATCAAATTTGCTGTTGTACTATCTGCATAGTAATTGCCTTCAATGCTTTTTATTGCCCTTGCTAATTTTAAATCATCATTGTTTAGATATGACAACAAAACTACACGGTTTTGTGTAAGTAATGAATTTGAAAAAGAAATGTTTTCATTGAAATTTATTTGTTTAGATATTGTGTTTGCTATATCTTCTGTAGATTTTTTTATATTATTAACTACTTCTTGTCTTTCTTTACTGTCTAATTTGAAAACATCAACAATCTTGCTATCCTTATTCGGTGTTTTTGCTAATCCAGATAGATATTTGTCTGTGCTTATACTATCTTGTTTGATTTGTATATCATTTAATGTGTTTTCTAGTGATTTTACTCCATCATTGCCTTTGTTATCTTTTTCTGTTAAAGCTGAGGCTGTGCTTGATTGTTCTATAAAAGTTTCTAAATTTTTGAAAATTTCTAATTGCTCTTTGCTGGCATTAGTTTTTGCAATTTTTATTTTTTCTTTTATTTCTTCTGCTATTTCTTTTCTATTTTTTATTTTTTCTTCTAAAATTTCTTTTTGAGTATTGGCTTGTTCGCTTTTTTGGGTTGTAGATTGAGCTTGTTCTTTTAGAGTATTTTTTGCACTTTCATTTTTTAGGTTTTTATCTTTTTCTACTACTTGGGTAGCATAATCAGCCGCTAACTTAGAAAATTGAATTGCATAATTTGCATAATAAGCAATGTCCGCTGGATCCTTAGCTTCAAATGTTGCTGTAGCAGCTTTATTTGCTGTGCTTGCATTTTTGATAGCATTTTTATAAGCTAGTGTTTCTATATCAGCATCGCTTGCTATAAGTGCTTCTATTGTGTTTTTGGCACTAGTTGAAGCCTCGAACACCAAAGTTAAAGCCTTTTTTACTTCATCTCTCTCATCTTTTACTTTTTGTTTTAAAATAAGAGTAGAGTCCAAAATATCATTTATACCTTCCCCTGTATTAGCATACAAATTAGCAGCTAGAACACAGCTTATCGTTAAAGTTAATAATTTGGTTTTCATGTTTCCCCTTTACATGTAAAATTATAGTTTTGTTGTAGTTTTTATACTATCATACTTAATTTTAACAATAAATAAAAGTATATAATTTAGATTTAAATTATATACTTTTATTAAATAAATTAAAAAATATTATCGAAAAACTTTTAAAATAAAACATATAAAGATATAATAATGCAAATTTTTTAAAGGGTTATAATGAGAGAGTTAAATGGTTCTCAAATGATAAGCGAAGCTTTAAAAGCTGAAGGTGTTGAGATTGTTTTTGGTTATCCTGGTGGTGCAGCATTAAATATATATGATGAAACATATAAGCAGAAATATTTTAAGCATATTTTGACTCGCCACGAACAAGCCGCAGTTCATGCAGCAGATGGATATGCTAGAGCATCCGGTAAAGTTGGTGTCGCTTTTGTTACAAGTGGACCTGGTTTTACAAACGCCATAACAGGACTTGCTACTGCATATTCTGACAGTATTCCACTGGTGCTTATTAGCGGTCAAGTTGCAACCTCTCTCATTGGAACTGATGCATTTCAAGAAATAGATGCTGTTGGGATTTCTCGCCCCTGTGTTAAGCATAATTATTTGGTTAAAGACATAAGTGAACTTCCTGGGATACTAAAAGAGGCATTTTATATAGCAAAAACAGGTAGAAAAGGACCTGTGCATATAGATATACCAAAGGATGTAACTGCAGCCATTGGAAAATTTGAATATCCGGAAGAGATAAGTATGCCAACCTATAAACCTGTTTACAAAGGACATCCAAAACAGATAAAAAAAGCGGTTGAGATTATACAAAACTCGCATAAACCTTTGATGTATATAGGTGGTGGCGCGATTAGCTCAGAAGCTAGTGAAGCTATAAGAAAATTTTCTATAAAGACAGGAATTCCTGCTGTTCAAACCCTTATGGCACTTGGGACTTTGGATTCGGATGATGAGTTAAATTTAGGAATGCCTGGTATGCATGGAAGCTACGCTTCAAATATGGCGCTTAGTGAAAGTGATTTAATTATTGCTTTTGGTGCTAGATTTGATGATAGGGTTACTGGAAAGCTTGATGAGTTTGGAAAGAATGCAAAAATTATCCATGTTGATATAGATCCTAGCTCTATCTCAAAGATAGTAAATGCTGATTTTCCAATTGTCGGCGATCTTAAAAACGTTGTAGAAGAGTTGCTTAACAAAATCAACATACCAAATGATCAATTTAAGTCTTGGCATGAGATTTTAACTAGATATAAAACTTTACAACCTTTGAAGTTTAAAGATAGCGATGAAGTTTTAAAGCCTCAATGGGTTATACAAAAAACAGCACAAATTGCTTCAAATGCTGTTATTACAACAGATGTTGGACAACATCAAATGTGGGTCGCTCAATTTTTCCCTTTTAAATACCCAAGACAATTTATAACTAGTGGAGGGCAGGGGACTATGGGGTTTGGTCTTCCATCGGCTTTAGGTGCAAAATGTGCAGTTAATAATAAAGCCCCGGTTATAAACTTTACAGGCGATGGCTCTATTTTGATGAATATACAAGAGATTATGACATCAGTTGCGGAAAACAAGCCAGTTGTAAATATTATACTAAACAATAACTTTTTAGGAATGGTAAGACAATGGCAAAGCTTTTTTTACGGTGAAAGATATTCAAACACAGACTTGAGCATACAACCTGATTTTGTAAAGCTATCTGAGAGTTTTGGCGGTATAGGTTTTAGGGTAACAAACAAGAAAGAATTTGAAGAAGCATTAAAAGAGTCTTTAAATAGTGATAAAATATCTTTTATAGATGTAGCAATAGATCGTTTTGAGAATGTTTTACCTATGGTTCCAGCAGGTGCCGCGATCTATAATATGATACTTGAATAAGGAAAAATATGAGAAGAGCTATATCAGTTATTGTTTTAAATGAACATGGTGTATTGTCTAGAATTTCTGGACTTTTTGCGGGTAGGGGATATAACATAGATAGCTTAACTGTCGCCCCTGTTCCTGATAGTAATTTTTCAAGACTTAGTATTATTACAAGTGGTGATGAAAAAGTTTTAGAGCAAATTGTTAAACAACTCCATAAACTTATTCCTACATACAAAGTTATAGAAAATTCAAAATTTATAGAAAAGGAGATGGCATTGGTAAAAATTCCTTTAAGTGAAAATTATGCTGGGCTTGATGCTATATTAAAAGGATATAATGGAAGCGTAGCTAATACTAATGAAAACCATATTATAGTAATGGTAACAGATGATACGAGTAGGGTGGATAATTTTTTAATGGCAATAAAAAAGTTTAATCCAGTTGATATAGTCCGTGGCGGATCAGTTTTGATGGATTTTTGATATGAAGTTAAGTCAAATAGCTAATAAACTGGGATTAAAATTTAGAGGTGATGATTTTGAAGTAGTTGCTTTAAATTCATTATTAAATGCCAATAAAAATGAACTTACTTACTGTGATGGTGAAAAAAATTCGCAATTTATAAGCAAGTCAAATGCCGGCGCTATACTTATTACTGAAAAATTTATAGATTTAGTTCCTGAGCGAATGTCTATAATTATTTGCGAAAATCCGCATTTGGCTTTTGCTATTTTGAGTGAGGATTATGCAAAACCTCTTTTTATAGATAAAAAAGAGAGTCATATTGATGTTAGTGCGAAGATAATGCCAAATGTCTATATCGGACAAGGTGTAAGTGTTGGTAAAAATAGTATTGTTATGCATGGAGCTTTTTTGGGAGACAATGTATCTATTGGCGATAACTGTATAATACATCCAAATGTTGTTGTTTATAATGATTGCAAAATAGGAAACAATTGTCATTTAAATGCTAATTGTGTTATTGGTTCTGATGGTTTTGGATATGCTCATACAAAAACTGGAGAGCATATAAAAATTTATCACAATGGAAATGTAGTTCTTGAGGACAATGTTGAAATAGGTGCTTGCACTACCATAGATAGAGGTGTTTTCGAATCAACAATAGTTAAAAAATTTACAAAAATAGATAATTTGGTTCAAATAGGACACAACTGTGAGCTTGGTCAAGGTTGTTTGATAGTATCACAAGTTGGTTTAGCTGGATCTACAAAACTTGGTAGAAATGTTGTTATGGGTGGTCAAAGTGGAACAGCTGGACATTTAAATGTTGGTGATTTTGCTCAGATTGCAGCAAGAGGAGGAGTTAGTAAAAGTCTAGAGTCAAACAAAAAATATGCCGGACATCCTATAATGGAAATAAACGAATATTTTAAACTACAAGCAAAGATAATAAGATTTTTTAAAAAACAATAACTTATTCATTTTGTTAGCAAATTTATATATTTAACTTTTGCTAACAAATTCAACTTTTTATTTATTTAAATTTACATATTCCTTTCTTTTTATAACCCCTAGTTTTTTGATTTTTTATTCTTCATTTAAATATCAAAAGTTTTTCACAAAATAGGGTAGTGCTACTTAAACCAATTAAAATATAAAAAAATTATAATGTTTTATAATTATATTATTTTTTTAATATATTTTCTTAGATTATAGCGAGTATATAAAATTGCAAAAATAATAAAAATATTTTATGTAAAATATGTAAGTATTTTATTTGTATAAAAATACAAAATATTTAATGGATAAATTTATTTCATTCAAAATGTAAAGTCATAAAATGGCGTATTTTATGATATTTGGTAGCATAAAAGTAGGATTGAAATAATATTTATATATTAGTTTGAAAATTATAGTTTTCAATACAAAATATATAAAATAGCTTGTATTTTACTTTTTATCGTATATTTTTACTTATTTTTTAATTTAAGAAAATATATGTTTATAGAACATTAATTTTTATTTTTTATTATTCTAATGCTTGCTAAATTGAATAAAAATTAATTGAATAAAAATTATTTGATTAATTTTTAGCTTTTTTGAAATTTTGTATTGCTTGTCTTCTAGAGTTTGTTATATCAACTATACTTTTAGGATATTTTATAAATATATCTTCCAAAAGACCATTTTCTATATGCAGTAGCTTTGGATTAACATCTCTTAGCTCAGGTATAACTTTTTTTATAAATATCGCGTCGGGATCAAATTTTTTTGATTGAGAATATGGGTTAAAAACTCTAAAATATGGATTAGCATCGGTGCCTGTACTAGCACTCCATTGCCACGAACCTATATTTGAGCTAGCCTCATAATCCAGGAGCTTTAAAGCAAAATACTTCTCACCTTTTTTCCAGTCAATAAAAAGATTTTTAGTTAAAAAAGATGCCGTTATCATTCTTAATCTATTATGCATTGTTCCTGTGTTGTTTAAATGTCTCATTGCGGCATCTACTATAGGAACACCTGTTTCTCCCCTGCACCATTTTTCAAAATGTTCTTTATTGTCGCTCCAGTTTATCTTAATATCTTGAAAGTTTTGTGTTTGACTGCTTGGAAAATGAAACAATATATAGTTATAAAATTCTCTCCAAAACAACTCTCTTATAAAAGATTCGCTGTTTAAGTTTTGTTCGGATTTTAAATAATTAAAAACCTCTTTTGGTGAAATTAGCCCAAATCTTAGATGAACTGATATTTTAGATGTGTCATCCATATAAAAATAATCCCTAGCTTTGTCATATTTTTCTATTTTTTCTTTAAAAGTATTTAGCAGTTCAGCAGGTTTTTTTTCTAAAAAATCAGGAAGTTTTTGCTCTATAAAGCCCATCATTTCAAGACTTGGTATAAAGCTATAATCAAAATCTATTTTGTTAAGTTTATTTTTTAATTCAAAAGTGCTTATTTTGCTTGAAGAAGTTATTGGATCCAAAGATTTATAAAAAGGTGTAAAAACTTTATATGGTGTTTGATCTTTTTTTAAATGCTCATTTGGATTAAGTATAAAAGAGTCCAAATATCTATTTAATGGCAGTATTTTTTCTATCTCTTTATCCCTGCTTATGGAGTATGAATCAAAGTCAACAGAGCATAAAATTTCATCAAATCCATATTTTTTCAACTTTGTAAAAACACTTTTAGGATTATCGTAAAAAATAGCCAAATCAAGCCCTATTTTTTTAAGGTTCGTTTTTAAATTTAGAACAGATTTATATATAAAAGTTACTCTTTTATCATCATTTGGAAGTTTTTCTAAAATATTTTTATCAAAAATAAATATAGGCAAAACATCTTTGTTTGCATTGGCTAAAATAGCATTATCTGTTACCCTTAAATCTCTTCTAAACCAAAGAATTTGTTTCAATACAAATCCTTATTATATAAATAAAATTCTAATTTTTTTGGATATGGATTTAATATTTTTTGATTTTCTAGATATTTTATGTCAAATTTTTTTATGTACAAAACTAGAACTTCTAATACTGATTTTAATGAGACCAAACCTTGTTTAAACATATTTAGCAATTTTAATATTTTTTGTTTTTCATCTTTTGTTATGTAGTTTTTAAAATATCCATACATATGAAGAAATATATTGTATGTCTTTGCAATACTTTCTTTAAGGCTTATGGCATCTAAGAATATAATTTTATACTCATCTAAAACCTTGCACAAGCTTTTTTTGCTACGGTTGGCTACAATATTTCCAAGTTGTTTATAGTGTTTATGAGATTTTGAGTAAATTAAATATTTGTATGATGCATGAAACTCAATCAAGCTTTTAAACGATGGCTTTGTTTGTAAAAATTCAAATATATCTTTATATGCAAAAATTTGCATTAAAAAATATTGTTGAAACCATACATACCTGGCATTCTCTTTTTCGTGAAAATCATAGCATTTTTCTTTTGTGTTTTTAGTAAAAATTCCAACTCTATTTTTTTTGATGTATATTTTTATTTTTTCCAATTCATGTTGTTTATACAATCTAATCATTTTCCTATTTTCAAATCATTTCAAGTTTCATCAAATACATATCTTCACCATCTATAACTTCAAGGTCTTGAGAGTTACATTTAGGGCATAAAAATTCATTTTTGCTAAGTTCTGATTGATTTCCACACTCTTTACACTTTACAATTATCTCTTGCACGTTTATTATTAGTTTTGCATTTTCACATATTGTCTCTGCCTGACATACGCTAAATGCACTTTCTAGATAGTGCGGCTCTATTCCACTCAAACGCCCTATTTTGATCTCTATTTTGGTGACCTCTTTTGCATTATTTTTTACTGCATTCTCTTCACAGAGTTTAAGTAAAGATTGCGCTATGCTAAGTTCGTGCATTAACAAATCCTTGGCAATAATTCGCCCCTAGGAGCATCTAAAAATCTTCTTGATTTATATATATTTTCTATCATAACTCTTGAGTTTTTATCTTCCAAAATTTCACCTATTTCATTTGCATTTTTATCAAATTTTTGTAAAATTTCTAATGCTTTTTTGCTATCTTTTTCTTCTACAGCCAATACAAAAGTACCTTCATTTGCAAGTTCATAAGGCTCAAAACCAAATAGTTCACATATGCCAAGAACACCATCACTAACTTTGATATTTTCTTCAAAAATTAATATATCGTGCTTGCAAGCACTACTCCATTCATTTAAAACAGCACTAAGTCCACCACGAGTAGCATCTCTCATACATAGTGGTTTTATGCCTGAGCTCAAAAGATCCATGACTACATTTTTTAAACTTTTGCAATCGCTTTGAATATCGCTTTCAAGCTCAAATTCTTCCCTGTTTGCAAGTATTACACCACCATGTCTTCCTATATCGCCACTTATTAGTATTTTGGCATTAGACTTAAGACTTTTTATATTTATATTTGGAGATATTATACGCCCTATTCCGGATGTATTGATAAAAATTTTATCACATTTTCCTTTTGGGACAACCTTTGTATCTCCACATACTACTTTTACATTTGATTCTTTACAAGTTTTAGCAAGAGATACAAGAACTTTTTTAAGTTCATCTACACTAAAACCCTCTTCTAATATCAAAGAACAGCTTAGAAATTTAGCTTCAGCTCCAACCATAGATAGATCATTTATAGTTCCGCAAGCCGCGATTTTACCTATATCACCACCATTAAAAAAAATAGGTGTAACAACAAAGCTATCAGTACTAAAAGCTATATCTCCTGATATGTTTAATATAGCACTATCGTTTGCTTCTTTTAGCGTTTCGTTGTCAAAAATTTCAAATATAATGTCATTTATTAGTGAGTTCATTTCAACACCGCCACCACCATGGCTAAGCATAATATTCATATTTTACCTTTTTGTGTATTTGTAGTAAGCAGCACAAGCGCCCTCACCTGAAACCATACATGATCCGATAGGTGTTTGTGGCGTACAAGCTTTGGCAAAGACTTTACAATCATAAGGTTTTGCTTTTGCTCTTAGAATTTCTCCACATATGCATGCTTTTGATTCAGGTTTGCTAACAACACTACAATCAAAATTTATTCTAGCATCAAGTCTTTTAAATTTATCTCTTAGCTTGTACCCACTATTTTGTATAGTTCCAAGACCTCGCCAATTAAAATCACAAATTTCAAAGTATTCGTCTATTAGATTTTGGGCTTTGATATTACCTTCTCTTGTTACTATTCTTGAATATTCATTAAAAACTTCATATGTAGAATTGTTTTGTTGTTGAACTAAATTTAAAACACCAGTAAGTATATCAAGTGGCTCAAATCCACTTACAGCTATTGGTTTTTTGTAGTCATTTGCTATTTTTTCATAAATTTTTGTCCCCATAATAACGCTAACATGACTAGGCCCTAAAAACCCATCTATTTTTACATCTTTATCGTTCATTATAGCCATTACAGGCTCAGGAACTCTTACATGATTTATATGGAAAAATAAATTTTTTAAATCAAGTTCAATGCATTTTTTTATAACATTTGCTGTCATTGGGGTTGTTGTTTCAAAACCTATAGCAAAAAATATTACTTTTTTATCTGGGTTTTGGGTTGCTATTTTTATAGAGTCAAGCGGTGAATACAATGCCCTTATATCATGCCCTTTAGATCTAAGTTTTAGCAAACTATCATAAGAGCCAGGAACCCTTAGCATATCGGCAAGTGTACAAAATATAACATCAGGCATACTTGCCAATTTACAGGCTTCATCTATTCTATTTTTTGGCATTACACAAACAGGACATCCTGGACCATGAATAAAATTTATATGCTCTCCAACCAATTCATTAAGCCCAAATTTCATAATACTATGAGTGTGTCCTCCGCAAATTTCCATTATATTTAAAGGCTTATTACTCTTTTGTTTTATAAGTTTTGAAATAGCAAAAATCAGATCTTTGTCGCGAAAATCATTTATTAGATCCATCTAAAATCTCCATAAGTCCCATATCTCTATCATAAGAATCAATTTCACCATTTTCCATGTCTTTTGCTATTTGTCTATAAATTTCCAAACTTTCCTCGGCTATTTTAGTATCTATCTTTTCCATAGCAAAACCAACATGTATAAGGATATAATCACCTATATTTACATTTTCAGATATAAGATCTAAACTAACTCTTCGTTTTACCCCAAGAGTCTCTACTAATGCGACATTATCTTTATCTATTTCAAGAACCTTTGAAGGGACCGAAAGACACATTATCTAAAATCCTTTTTAAATTTTATATAATCAATCCATCTTTGAATACCATTTCCGCTTTTGCTATCTACTTCTATGATATCAACTTTTGGGTTTAGTTTTCTAGCTTCAGTTTTAACACGCTCTACTTCAAAATCAAAATGTTGTATCAAATCCATTTTGCTAACGATGATAACATCAGCAGATCTAAACATAACGGGATATTTAGCTACCTTATCATCACCTTCTGTTACGGATAATAAAACTACATTTAGATGAGTTCCCACATCATAGCTAGCGGGGCAAACTAGATTTCCAACATTTTCTACAAAAACAACATCCAAGTCATCCATAGGGATATTATGCAATCCTTCATGAACCATAAAAGCATCCAAATGACAAGTCTGCCCTGTGCTTATCTGGTGTGCTTTTCCACCGGCTTTTAGTATTCTGTTTGCATCGTTATTTGTTTCCAGATCTCCTTCAACAACACCTATTTTAAGATCAGAGTTTTTTATAGTAGCTTCAAGCAATGTCGTTTTTCCACTTCCAGGGCTGCTCATTAAATTTATAGCCAGTATTCCTAATTTATCAAACCACTCTCTATTTTTTAATGCTTCTTTGTCATTTTCAGATAATATTTTGCTTATAACATTTATTGTTTTTATATCATTTAATGTTGGATTTTGATGGGTGTGATTGTGATCACCTTCTCCTAGCTCATGCTCATTATCATGAGTGTGGGTATGCGAGTGAACAGTGCCATCAGAATGAGTGTGTGTATGAATATGATTTCCCATGCTACAGCCGCAATCTTTACACATCTTTTATCCTTTTATCGTAAATTTAGTTTCATTGCAACCATTATAACGCTTTGTAATTAAATAAATATAAATTTATTTTTTATTGTTTTTAATAAAATTTATCTCCACAATCCTAGCATTACCTTTAAAAATTTTAATCTTAGCATATGCCTTATAGTCAGGATCAGAAAGTTTATTTTGTAAAATAATTGCATTTTTTTCAGTGGTAAAATATTTTTGTATTCCAAAATTATTATAAATACCTTGTATGTATATCCCGCTTTTTGGTTTTTTATCTGTAATTTTTTTAGTGTAGTATATATTGTTTTTTTCTTCCAGTATAGTATAATTTTTTGATTTTTTTATATTATTTATATCATTAAAATCATATCTTAAATTTACATAATTCCCACGAAAAGGATCCATTGGGTCATATCCATGAACTTGCATAATAATCTCTTTTCCAAAATACAAAGGCACAAAAGCATAAAAAACCATCAAAAGAAGCAAAACGGGCTGTAATAAAGCTGCAAAAACAATAAATTTATTTTTCATTTTTTACTCTTTTTTAGTTTTAAAATAATAAACATAACAAACCCAAAAAATAAAAATAGCACACTTGTTGATATATAATCTCCATTAAACTCAAAATATCTAATAATAGATGTGCTAAAAATAAGCAAAAGCCCTAAAAAAAGTTTATCGTTTTTTATATAAAGTCCACCAAGTATTATACATATGATTGAAAAAAACAATCCTTCATTTTGAATATAAAAAAATGCGATAGGTAAACATAATAAAATAAAATTTAAAATAAATAAAAATTTATTTTTAAATTGAAAAGCTACTATAGAATTTATCACAAACAAAGATACAAAAATAAAACCATAAATGTTGTTAAAAATATCATAAAAACTCATCTGTGCTGGTTTTTGTTCTAACACAAAACTTAAAAATATCAAACACAATGAAGCAAATATTTGAGATATATTGTAAAAATTTTGAGAGTTTTGCACCTGCCCTATTTTATCTAAAGGTTCTTTTAGTGATATAAAAAACAACAAACACATGAGTATACAAAAACAATACATCACTATAGGCTCTCTTATGCCAACTTCGCTTATTTTGTATACTAGTGCAAAAAGATATATAATTATTCCTAAAATGATATTAAATACCAAAAACTTGCCACTTTTTTTATAACAAACAAATGTCGATAAGAGTATAAAACCTATAAAATATATTGAATTTATATCATAGTAAGACAGTTCAAAACATAGCCATGTTATGGATATCAAAAGTGAAACAGCTGTCAAAAAAGAGCTAAAAAGACAAACAGATAAGACCATGGAACCAATAGCATAAAGCAATAATCCATCTGGCATATATCTATCAAGATGATATGTTTGTGATATCAAAGCTATACTAACTCCATATACCAATATAGCTAGGAAAAATATAATCTCAGAGCGTTTGAAATTTCCTTTTTTATAAGTGTAAAGACCTGATATATTTAAAAATAATGTAAGACTTACAAGTAAAATAAGACGAATATAATCAGGTATTTCTTCCCAGTTAGAACCAACTAAAAAAAATAACGATAACCCAAAAAATAGATAAGCCAATAAATTTAGTAAAAAATTAGAATTTGTTTCTGAATTTATTATACCACAATCATATCTTTTTGATATTTTATTTACAAAGTCATCATTTGCTATGCCTTCTTGTTTGCATTTTAAAATTTCTTTAGCTAATATGTTTTTCAATTTATACCACCTAATAATGTTAAAATTATATTTAAAAATTATAACATAAAAAATGTTAAAATATAATTTATGTTATTTTTTGGTATAATCTATAATATCATCAAAACAAAGAAAATTTTATAAAATAACTAAATTTTTATCAAACATTTATAAAGGAATAATTTTATGGGTAAAAACTTAAGAAACATTAACTATATCTTAAAACCAAGTGTGGTTATCTCTTTATCTGCATTTTTGGTTTCTTGTGGTGGCGGAGGAGGTGGCGGAGGAGGCTCTTCTCAACCATCTTCTACAGATATTTATATACCACCAACAAATCGTGTATTACCCTCACCCCCCCCCATGAAAAATCTAGGAAATGGTAAAGAAGATCAACAAGATAATATTAAACTATTGCCTAAAACTGATTTGCTAAAAAAAATGAACTTAAATAATGAAAATATAAACAGAGATCAGTTAAAAGATAAAGAGAATGATGAAAATAATCATAAGACTATCTCTATAATAGATAGCGGCTTTAATAACTACCCATTAAGCGAAAGAGTAAAAAAAGCAAATTCTAATACAAGATACCAAACAGCTCATGGGGTATATGTAACAGATATTATAAAAGACAATACAAAACAAAATCAGATTTATATAATAGATGCTGGTAGCGGGGGCTTAAATTTATCTTTAATTCCCGACTATTTTGATACCATGTATAAAAAAGGCGCTAGGATATTTAATAATTCATATGGAAAAACAGAAAATATTAATTTGAATCAATATAGATTAAATACTCTTGAATATTATATAAACAACAAGCCAGAGACAGACAGTATATTTGTTTTTGCTGCTGGAAATGAAAGTAAAAATTATACAAGTATTGAAGCTAGTTACCCAATAGTAAATGACAATGCTAGAAATGGATTTATAGCAGTTGCTGCTTATGATGAAAAAGATAAATCAAAACTTGCTAGTTATTCAAATAGATTTGATGAAAAATCAAAAAAATGGGGGATAGCAGCTAGTGGTATTACCAAAAATAATCAAGGAACTTCTTTTGCTGCTCCTAGAGTTACAGCAACAGTAGCAAATGTATGGAACCAGTTTCCTTGGATGAGCAATCACTTAGTAACTGTTACTATACTATCAACAGCTGATAAACCAGGAAAGCCCGGTACTCCTACAGAAGGTCCAAATTCAGGACAAAAAGAACAAGGAAATCCTGAATTTGGATGGGGAATTTTAAATCAAGAAAGAGCTTTAAGAGGACCCGCATTGCTTCACTTGGATCTTAGAACATTAAGCAAGGATGAGCAATTTGTTCAAAACTTATTTACAGTTGATTTTGATTATAGAAATTATCAAGATAAAGACAAACTAACCTGGAGTAATGATATCAAAGGTGACGGCGGTATATATAAAAAAGGAACAGGTATTTTATATCTTAGCGGAGATAATCAATATAAGGGTTCTACTTGGATACAAAATGGTGAGATAGTGCTTCAAAATAAACTCAAGAATTCATATGTAATTATAGAAAAACAAGGAACCTTAAGAGCTGAATCTAAAAATGGCACATTGGTAGAAATAGGTAAGTCAATAACAAATAATGGAGGTTCTTTAAATGTATACGGAAAAGGACTTTATATAAAAGAAAAATATGAAGGAAAAAATGGAGCTAGAATAGTTATAGATATAGATAAATCTCTATTAAAAGCAAGTGGTAGTGTTGATTTTGGTACCAATGGGTATCTTTTAGCTGATGTGCAAAAACCAAATGAAATTCCGTCAAAAGATTTAAAACAAAGAACTATTATTGAGGCTAATAAAATAGAAAATTTTGATTCTAATAGAGCTAAAATTTCAACCGATATATCACTATTTATAAATATATATGGTTTAAATTTAAAAGACCAAAATAAAAAATTAGATGCACAGTATTCAAGAAATGATGCTCCTATAGTTGCAAAAGCATTAGGTTTTCAGTCTAATGATATAGCATTTAAAACTGCAAAAAATTTAGATGTCGTTTTGGATGAATTAGCTGAAAGTGGTAATAAAAATAGTGAAATCTATCAAGCTTCTTTGATGATGTTTGAAATGCCAAAACCTGTTTTAGCTAAATCTATAAATACGCTTTCTGGTGAAATTTATTCATCGAGTCAAAATATACTTGCAAAACAAAATGAGACTTTCAGTAAAACATTAAGCAACAGGTTATCATCTTTGATTTATGAAGATAGAAGTGGCTTTTGGGCCAATCAGATATTTGCAGATGTAAATTTAAAAAATAAAGGCTATGCTAATACTAGCACAAATATACACGGTTTAGCATTTGGGATTGATAAAAAAACCGACAATTATATACTCGGCGTTTCTTTTCTTTCCGGAAGAGCAAAAACTGATTTTGATAAAAATGCAGGTAGTACAAATATAAAAAATACATCAGTTAGTTTGTATGGTTCATACAACTTTGATGATTTTTATATGCTTGGTAGAGTTGGATTAAATAGTTCAAAAAGCAAGGTAGAAAGAGAAATTTTAGATAAAAACTCAAAAATTTCATACGACAGTAAATTTTATAACACATATACAGAAATTGGTAAGATTTTTGAATTAGATAAATTTAAAATAAATCCATTTTTTGCTACACAGCTTGACTGGCTACAAAGAGATAAAATTTCTGAAAAAGATGTTTTTGGACTACAAGCCGATAAAAAAACATATAACTTAACATCTTTGCTAGCAGGTGTAAGAACAAAAGTTGAATTTGACAAACTATTTATAAGCTCAAATCTAACTTATATCAACAAGCTATCTCCTAATGATTTTAGCTTTGATGCAAAATTTACAGGCTCAAATAGCAATGTAAAAATAACAGGTATCAAAGAAGCCAAAAGCACTATATGGTTTGGTAGTAACTTTGGCTATAATCTAACCAAGGATATCATGTTAAATTGTGGATTTGATCTATCTTTTGACAGCTCACACAATAACAGTAAAGTATTTAATGTTGGTGGTTTATATAGGTTTTAATTAAACTTGATACAATTCATATCAAGTTTAAAAATAATTTTATCACTTTATGTTATAATCTGCCAAAATTTCAAAAAAAGGAAATAAAATGGCAGATAAATTTGAATTTCAAACAGAAGTGAATGATCTTTTAAACCTAATGATACATTCACTTTATTCAAACAAAGAGATATTTTTAAGGGAGCTTATTTCAAATGCAAGTGATGCTCTTGATAAGCTAAACTATCTATGTCTAACAAACGATAAGTATAAACAACTTCAGTATTCAGCAAAAATAGACATACAATTTGACAAAGAAAATAAAACGCTAACCATAAGTGATAATGGTATAGGCATGAATAAAGATGAACTTATAGCAAACCTTGGAACGATAGCAAGAAGCGGAACAAAAGGCTTCTTATCATCTCTTAGTGGCGATGCCAAAAAAGATAGTTCGCTTATAGGTCAATTTGGTGTTGGTTTTTATTCTGCATTTATGGTTGCAAACAAAATAGAAGTTGTTAGCAAAAAAGCCTTAGAAGAAGATGCTTATAAATGGACATCTGATGCTAAAAGCTATGAGATAGAAAATGCTCAAAAGCAAGGACACGGAACAAGCATAACACTACACTTAAACGATGAAGAATTTGCTGATGAGTGGAGACTTGAAAACATAATCAAAAAATATTCAAACCACATTCCATACCCTATCTTTATGGACAAAAGTGAGTATATTCCACCAAAAGATGAAGAAAAAGAAGGAACTTATGAGAGTAAAAACACTCAGATAAATAAAGCTTCAGCTCTTTGGCGTATGAATAAATCAAGTATAAAAGCTGATGAATATAATGAATTTTATAAACAAATAAGCCATGATTCAGCCGATCCTATTTTACATATACATACAAAAGCAGAAGGAAAGATAGAGTATTCATCATTATTTTATATTCCTAGTGTAGAACCTTTTGATCTTTTCAGAGTTGATTATCAAAGCGGTGTTAAACTTTATGTAAAAAGAGTATTTATAACAGATGATGCAAAAGAGCTTTTGCCACCTTATTTGCGTTTCGTTCGTGGTGTTTTAGATGTTGAAGACTTGCCTTTAAATGTAAGTCGTGAGATACTTCAAGAAAATGCGATAATGCGTAGTGTTAAAGAACAAAGCGTAAAGAAAATTTTAAACGAGCTTAAAAAACTAAAAGAGTCAGATAAAGAAAAATACATAAAATTTTACACACTTTTTGGAAAAGTCTTAAAAGAAGGCTTGTATGGCTTCGGCGGAGAAAAAGAACAAATTTTAGACTTAGTGCTTTTTAAATCAACAACAAGAGATGGATTAATAAGCTTAAAAGAGTATAAAGAATCAATGAAAGATGATCAAAAAAGCATATATTATATAAGTGGAAATAATGAAAATATGCTTAGAAACTCTCCTTTACTAGAAAGCTTCAAGTCTAAAAATATAGAGGTTTTAATAATGGATGAAGAGATTGATACTATTGTTATGCCTATGGTTAATGAATTTGATAAGACACCATTAAAATCAATCTCACATTCAGATATAGACGATGAGATAAAAACAGAAAATGAAGATAAAAAAGATGAGAGTGCCATCGCAAATACACTTGTAAAAATGCGTGAAATACTAAAAGATGAAGTTAAAGATGTAAAACTAAGCTCTCGCCTTAGCGAATCAGCAGCTGTCTTAATATATGACAAAAATGATCCTGACTTCGCTATGCAAGGCATATTAAAACAGATGGGTCAAAGCAATATACCAAAAGTAAAACCTATACTTGAAATAAATGCAAATCACGAAATTTATAACAAACTTGAAAAAAATGAGCTTATGGTAAATGATATTTCAAGATTATTGCTTGATATGGCAAAGATAAATGAAGGCATGAGCATAGAAAACCCATCTGAATTTAGTAAAATTTTAACAAAAATTATGGTAAAAGCCATATAATTTAATCCGGTTAAGTCTTTTTTTTTGACTTAACCACTATTTTTACATACATATGGAACACTTATTGCTTATGGTCTTTATATAATTTATGTAAAAAATGGAGATTGCTATGCATATAACTCATACTTTGGAATCTTTAAGTATAAAAACTTATGATGATAAACTTTTTACTGAACTAAGCAATATGATAAATAAAAATTTTCAAAACACAATTTCAAGCAAAGGTAAAGTGATATCTTTTTATGAAGAAACTGAAATTCCACAAAGAAAGTATTTCTTAAAATTTATAAAAAAAATTTATGAAAAACAAAATAAAGATGAATTAAATATACAATTTGCTGAATACAAAACAATAAAACTTAACTATATGCAAAAAAATACATTGACAAATGTAATATTTGCAAAGGTATATTTTGAAGATGATGAAGTTATTTTTAGACTACAAAAATCAAATAATCTGTTTTTTGGATACTTATTACAAACTTTTAAAAATAGAGAATTTAAAATAAATGATTCAAAAACTAGGCTAAACATTAAAATAACATCTAATGGTGATTGTGATATTTTAAACTCGCTATTTGAGAAAAAAGAGTATTTGGATTTTATAGTTGATTTTGATAAAGATGATGACAAATTTGATAAATTTAAAAGAAACTTCAAAGTAAAAAAATCAGCTAAATTTATAAATAGATTTTCAGCACTTGCTTCATTGCTTGAAGATAACTTTAAAGTACTAGACTGTAAGATAGACAGTAGTTTTGATGATATAAGACAGAGTTATTTAGACCTTGTAAAAATTTATCATCCAGATAGACATGCCAACAAATCAGAAAATATTAAAGATGTGTATAGAAAGAAATTTGAGCAAATTCAAAATGCTTATGAGAGCTTAAAATCATTCTTTAAAACTCAAGAAAACTTTATAAGTGCTTAAATTAAGAGCCATTATTTATAGCGTAAATTCTCTTTCTTTCGCTAGAACTCGCTATATTTAAGGCTTTTCTGTATTTTGTGATGGTTCTTCGAACCATTTTTACCTTAAATTCATCTTGGATAAGTTCAAGAATTTTAAGATCAGATAATGGTTTTGATTGATTCTCGTTTTTAACTAAATTCAAAACATAGCTTTTTATTGTAGCATTGGATACATCATCATCTAAAGCAGTTGCAAAAAAGTTTTTTAGTGGTATTAGACCTCTTGAACATTGTAGATATTTATTTGATATAGCCCTTGATATAGTAGATGGATTTCTATCTAGATCATCTGCTATATCTTTTAGTTTCATTGGCTTTATATCTCCACCGAAAAAAAAGTCATACTGGTATTCAACTATCATTAGTCCTATCTTATAAAGTGTTGATTTTCTTAACTCAAGCGCATCTATAAGCTCTTTTGCCTCTTTTATTTTTGATGCTACAAAATCATCTTTTTCATTAAGTCCATCTACATCAAGAACTATATTTGGATACTGATCGCTATTTAAACTTACATTTATATTGTTATCGCTTGTATCTATAAAAATATCAGCAAATATAGCAACATCATCTTGGATATATTCAATAGCTGGTGGGTTTTTAAATTTTTTTATTACAGCGATAGCCTTTTCGTAGTCTTTTGTTTTTGTTAGACTTTGTAAGCTATCAAAATTTAGTATTATGTTTTTTGCTATTTTATAAATTTCATCATCAATATTTATAGCTTCAAGCTGAAACATAAAGCTCTCTTTTAGATCTTTTGCCCCTACTCCAGCTGGTTCAAGATATGTAAAACGATCTCTTATCTTTTCTATCTCATCCATGCTTTCAGTATTAAAAATATCTTTATCGTATTCAAAATACCCCTCACTATTTATACATTGTATTATTTTGTATGCTATGTTCTGTGATTTTTTTGTTGGGAAAAGAGGCGGATTTATTTGAGAGCTTAATATATCATAGAGGCTATCTTTGTTTATTGTTAAAGCTTCTATGTTGTCAGTAGCTGAATTACTATAAATTTGTTTAAAAAAATCTTTTTTTGGGGATTTTGGATTTTGTTCTATCGTTATAAATGGATTTTTTTCAGCAAAAGGTTCTAATGTCTCTTTTAGTTCATCAAGACCACTTTGAAGTATACCAAGCCAAGATCTGAGTGTCTGATTTAACTTATTTTTGGTGGTTATTGATGTTTTTTGACGAAGCATACTTTACTCTAAAAGTTTAAATTCTTCACCAAGATAATAAGTTCTTACACTTTTGTCATTTGCTATCTCTTTGGCTGTTCCATTTGCAAGCAAATTACCATCTTTGATCACATAAGCCCTATCGCAGATAGCCAAGGTCTCTCTTACGTTGTGATCGGTTATCAAAACCCCTATCCCAAGTTTTTTTAGATCTCTTACAATGCTTTGTATATCGCTAACAGCTATTGGATCAACTCCAGCAAAAGGTTCATCAAGAAGTAAAAATTTAGGTGTTATTACAAGACTTCTTGCTATCTCACAACGTCTTCTTTCACCACCACTAAGACTCACACCTTTTCTAAGCCTTATTGGTTCTATATTTAACAAATCAAGCATTTCATCTACTTTTTTTGCGCACTCTTTTTTGTCTTTATATACAAGCTCAGCACCCAAAAGCAAGTTTTCTTCAACACTTAAATCTTTAAAAATACTTGATTCTTGTGGCAAGTAGCCTATTCCCATTCTGGCTCTTTTATGAAGTGGTGTATTTGTAACATCTTCACCGTCTAAAAAAATACCACCGCTACTTGGTTTTATAAGCCCGCATGTCATATAAAAAGTAGTTGTTTTTCCAGCTCCATTTGGACCAAGTAGCCCTACTATCTCGCCACTTTGTATATTTAGTGATACACCATTTATAATATTTGTCTTTTTTATAGTCTTTTTTAAATCTTTTACTTCTAATTTATGCACCAAAAACCTCATATTCTCTTAAATCATCTTTTAAATTTATAACAATTTTTATATATTGTATTTCGTAGTTTTTAAGCAAATTTTCCAAATTCTCATCGCCCCACTCTACCAAATGCAGTCCATCTTCGAACAAATTTTCAAAAAGACCATTGTTTAATAAGCCATTAACTCCATTTTGATATATATCATAATGATAAATTGTTATATCTTCTGACTTATAAGATTGCATTATAGAAAATGTAGGAGATGTAACCTCTTCATATATTCCATGAAATTTTACTATGTTTTTAACAAGTGTTGTTTTGCCGGATGCGAGTGTTCCTTGAAGCAAAATTATCCCGTTTTTTGGCAAAATATCCATTAGGCTGTTTATATCATCTAAGCCAAGAATAAATTTCTTACTCATATTTGTTTTACATACTCACTTTGCGATGATTTTGGTATGCTCTTAGTTGTAGGTATAGCCAATACTTCATAATTTACATCTTTTGTTATAAATTTTATTGTGATTTTATCGCCTATTTTTACATCTTTTGCTGGCTTTACGATAACACCATTTATACTTACAACACCACTTTTACACATATCTTCACTAATAGCTCTACGCTTTGTTATATTTACAACATTTAAAAATTTATCTATTCTCATAAGACCCATTTTAGCCAAAAAACTCTTAAAATTTATATTGTTTTGACTGTTTTGTTTTATCTTGTATTATAATTTTTTGATAATTTAGATTATTAAGCTTTAAATTTGTCTTTAAGTTCATCTATTTGGGCTTTACCAAACTCATCATCATATCCAAGTATCTTGCCTCAAATACTAACTTTTGCTTCATCACCATTGGCATAGCCACTAAGTGGGTAAATAAATCTATTAAAAACCTTAGCTTATTCTTTTTGACTTAAATTTGCAAAATCAGATAATTTCTCAAATCTGCCTTTGCTTGTATCAATATTTCTATGGAGACTATCATTAACACTTTTAAAACCTAAAGCTTTTATGACTTTTTTAGGATTATTAGTTGAAACTGGTATAAATTTGAGATTAAAATTAAGTGGTTTTTTGGTGCTGCTAGATTCATTACACCATGTCCTTATTAAATATTTTACGGTATATCGACAAATTTTAAAAAATATTAATATATTATTTATATTTATGGATTAGAACAATTAAAAATATTTATTTTGAAAACAAGATAATATTTGATAAAATACTATAAATTTTAAATAAGGTTAAATTAAATGGAAAAAAAGACAAATTTCTTACAAACTATAATAAAAAATGACTTACAGACAAAAAAATATGAAAAAATAATAACAAGATTTCCACCAGAACCAAACGGCTATCCACACATAGGACATGCCAAATCAATATGTTTAAATTTCGGTCTTGCAAAGGAATTTAACGGACTTTGTAACCTAAGAATGGACGACACAAACCCAACCACAGAAGATACTGACTATGTAAAAGCCTTAAAAGATGCGGTTGAATGGCTTGGCTTTGAATATAATGGAGATATTAGATATACATCTGATTATTTTGACGAGCTTTACGAATATGCCGTAAAGCTTATAAAAATGGGCAAGGCTTATGTGGATAGCATAAGTGAAGATCAAATGAGCGAATACCGTGGCACGGTAACGAGTGCTGGAAAAAGAAGTGAGTTTGCAAACCGCACAGTGGAAGAAAACTTAGACCTTTTTGAGCGTATGAAAAACGGCGAGTTTAAAAACGGCGAGCATATTTTAAGAGCAAAAATAGATATGAGTGCAAAAAATATGCAACTTCGAGACCCTTTGCTTTATAGGATTCGCCACTCTCATCATTTTAGGACAGGCGATAAATGGTGCATTTATCCTATGTATGATTTTGCCCATCCTTTGTCTGATTATATAGAAGGCGTTACGCATTCTATTTGCACCCTTGAGTTTGAAAACAATCGCGACATTTACAACTGGCTACTTGACACTCTAGGACTTAGCCCACGGCCTTATCAGTATGAGTTTGCAAGGCTAAATATAAACTACACAATGATGAGTAAAAGAAAGCTTATAGAACTTGTAAGAAAAGGCATAGTTAGTGGCTGGGATGACCCTAGAATGCCAACTATCGCAGGATACAAAAGAAAGGGCTATACAAAAGAATCTATCATTAACTTTTGCGAACAAATAGGTGTAGCAAAGGCAAACTCAACCGTAGATGTGAATCAACTTGAGTTTTGTATAAGAGATGATTTAAACACCAAAGCACCGCGTGTTATGTGTGTTAGCGAGCCTTTAAAAGTGATTATTGAAAACTACGAGGGGGATGAAGAGCTTGAGGCTGATTATTTTCCACCTGATGTTGGTAAAAGTGGCAGTAGAAAGCTAGTATTTTCAAAAGAAATTTATATCCAAAAAGATGATTTTAGCGAGAATCCACCAAAGGGATATTATAGGTTAACTCCTACTCAAAGCGTGAGATTAAAACACGGCTATATCATAAGCTTCAAAGAGGCTATAAAAGATCAAAACGGCGATATAGTTGAGCTTAGAGTAAATTATCACAAAGACTCAAAAAGTGGCAATGACACAAGTGGCATAAAGGTAAAAAGTGCTATACAATGGCTAAGTGCAAAGACAGCCCAAAAAGCCGAGCTTAGACTTTATGATAGATTGTTTTTAAACGAAAGCCCAAAAGATGAGAACGACCTAAATCCAAACTCACTTATAGTTATAAAAGATGCCTTGATAGAACCAGCTGTACTTAGTGAAAAAATAAGCCAGAGATTTCAGTTTGAAAGACTTGGATATTTTTATGCTGATCCAGTTGATTATACAGATGATAAGCCTGTGTTTAACAAAATAGTAGGGCTTAAAGACTCTTACACAAAAAGCCCACAAATAGCACAGCAAAATCAAGAAAAAAGTGTCAAGAAAGAGCAAATCCAAGGCGAAAGCAAGGCTTTAAGCAAAGAAGAACAAATTATCTTTGAAAGATACACAAAAGAATTATGCTTAAATGATGAAGTTGCAAATATCTTAGCAAAAGATAAGGCCTTATCTGAGTTTTTCCAAAAAGCACTTTTAGAGTTAAACAGCCCTATAAATTTAGCAAATATTATAACTTCGCAAGTGGCAAAAGAGATAAAAAATAGCAGTGCAGATGAGCTTAAATTTAGTCCTTTGCAAGTTGCAAATTTGATTAAAATGCTTGATGATGAGCTAATTTCAAGCAAGATAGTTAAAGATGTTTTTGAGATTATGGCTAAAACCGGCAACGAACCACAAAAGATAGTGGAAGAAAAAGGACTTATTCAAATAAGCGATGCAAATATCATAATGCCTATGATTGATGAAGTTTTAGCAAAAAATAGTGAGAATTTACAAAAATACAAAGATGGCAATACAAATCTTTTTGGCTTTTTTGTAGGTCAAGTACTAAAAGCAAGTGGAGGCAAGGCAAATCCGAAGGTCGTAAATGAGCTTGTAAAAGAGAAATTAGGTTAAAATTTGCGAATATTATTATAGTATTAATAAATATTTTTTGTCATTATTGAAATAATATTTTTTTACTTTTATAACAATATATTAAAAGATTATGAAAGGAATGCTGTGATGATATATGGATTTGTATTTTTATATTGGTAGCACTTGCAACACTTATAAACTGGGCTAAAAATTCAAATAGCTAAAATTTAAATTATATAGATACACTCCCAGCCAAGGAATAGCTGGGGTAAACTTATAAAAAAATATCTTTAGTAACATAGCTAACAAAAAGATTTTAATGATTATTTAATAAACCAAAAAGTACAAGATTTGATATGCAAAGTTTTTAAAATTGTCTTTAATATAATTAAGTAAAAATCAATTTGATAAATAAACACAAAAAAGCAAAAATAAAACTTTGGATAGATAAAAAAAGAGAGCACTCAAAGTCTAAAATAATACAAGCTTTGCAAAGATATAAAACTTTAAATTTAAATAATTCAATAAAACACTATAAAGAGATGATAAAATTACTTTTGGGTGATTTAAAAGACAATAAAAGTAATAAAATTTCAAATAAAGATCTCAAAATAAATTATATTTAAGCATTTGCGGTATTACACTTTTACTCCATCCTTTTATTTTTTATTACTATTTTATCTTTTTTGTATCAAATAAAATATATTTTTTTAATTCTTTGGTCTATTTTGTATTTAAATTAATATTTATCAAAATTGACATTAAAAGTTTTTTTGTATAAAATTAACATACAATAAAAACATAAGGAATATTGTTATGAAAAAAGATGTTAAAAAAGTAGTTTTGGCGTATTCTGGAGGCCTTGATACTAGTATTATTCTAAAATGGTTACAAGATGAGTATAATTGTGAAGTTGTAACCTTTACAGCTGATATAGGTCAAGCTGAAGAGATTGAATTAGCTAGAAAAAAAGCACTAGATTTGGGTGTAAAACCTGAAAATATTTTCATAGAAGATTTAAAAGAAGAATTTGCAAGAGATTATATATTTCCTATGTTTAGAGCAAATGCAATATACGAAGGCGAATACCTGCTCGGCACTTCAATAGCAAGGCCACTTATAGCAAAAAAACAAGCAGAGATCGCAAAGCAAGTAGGAGCTGATGGTGTTAGCCACGGTGCAACTGGAAAAGGAAACGATCAAGTAAGATTTGAACTTGGATACTATGCTTTTAACTCTGATCTTAAAATAATAGCTCCTTGGAGAGAATGGGATCTTAATTCAAGAGAAAAACTATTAGCTTATGCTGAAAAAAATGGAATAGACATAAGCAAGAAAAAAGGCAAAAGCCCCTACTCTATGGATGCAAACTTGCTTCATATAAGTTATGAGGGTTTGGTTCTTGAAGACCCAGCATTAAAGCCAGAAGATGATATGTGGAGATGGACCGTTAGTCCAAAAGATGCACCAGATGAAAGTGAAATAATCACGATAGGATACGAAAAAGGTGATCCAGTAAGCATAAACTCAAAAAAAATGAGTCCAGCTGAGCTTTTGGCTGAGCTAAACAGACTTGGTGCAAAACACGGCATAGGAAGACTTGATATAGCTGAAAATCGCTACGTGGGAATGAAAAGCAGAGGTTGTTATGAAACACCGGGTGGAACTATCATGCTAAAAGCGCATAGAGCAATAGAAAGTATAACGCTAGATAGTGGAGCTGCACACCTAAAAGATGAGCTTATGCCAAGATATGCTGAGCTTATATATAATGGCTATTGGTGGTCATCAGAAAGAGTTATGTTGCAAGCAGCTATTGATAAATCACAAGAACATGTTAACGGAGAAGTTAAACTTGAGCTATATAAAGGCAATGTTATAGTTTTAGGTAGATCAAGCGCTACCGATAGCTTATTTGATGAGGCTTATAGCACTTTTGAAGAGGATAATGTTTATGATCAAAAAGATGCACAAGGATTTATAAAATTACACGCACTTAGATTTATAATAGCATCTAAAAACGGAAGAAAATTTTAAAAAACAAATAAAGAAGGAACAAAATGAAAGTATTATTAATAAAAGATGTTAAAGGTTTAGGTAAATCAGGAGAAATAAAAGAAGTAAAAGATGGATATGGAAATAATTTTTTAATAGGAAAAGGCCTTGCTAAATCTGCCACTCCTGATGTTATAAGACAATATGAAGCTTCTCAAAAAAGAAAAGCTGAAGAACTAAAATATGAAATAGCTAATTTAGAAAAACTAAAAGATGAACTTGAAAAAGTAACAGTTGTTGTAAAAAAACCATTGGGCGCCAATGGTAGTTTATTTGGTTCTGTTTCAAAAGATGAGATAGCAACAGAGCTTGAAAGTAAATTTCATCTTATTGTAGATAAAAAATCAATAGAAATAGATCACAATAACTTAAAAAATGCAGGTCTTTATAACTTAAATGTAAAACTAGGACATTCTATAAATGCAAATTTAAAAGTTGAAGTAGAGGGTGAATAAAGTGTTTCATGCAACAACCATACTAGCATATAAAGGAAAAAATAAGTCTGTTATAGGTGGTGATGGACAAGTTAGCTTTGGCAATACAATACTTAAAGGCAATGCTACAAAAATAAGAAAAATACACAATGGAAAGGTTATCGCTGGTTTTGCTGGTAGCACAGCCGATGCCTTTAATCTTTTTGATATGTTTGAAAAGAATTTAGAACAAGCTAAGGGTGATCTTTTGAAGGCTGTTATTGAGTTTTCAAAAGAGTGGAGAAAAGATAAGTATCTTAGAAAACTTGAAGCAATGATGTTAGTTTTAAATAGAGAAAAAATTTTCTTACTAAGTGGAACTGGTGATGTTGTAGAGCCAGAAGATGGAAAAATAGCAGCTATAGGAAGTGGCGGAAACTACGCATTATCAGCAGCTAGAGCATTAGACAGGGTAGATACTAATATTGATGAAGAAGAGCTTGTAAAACAGAGCTTAAATATAGCTGGAGAAATTTGTATATATACAAATACAAATATAAAAACTTATGTTATAGAGGATGAAAAATAATGAATATGACACCAAAACAAATAGTTGAGTTTTTGGATGATTATGTTATCGGGCAAAAAAACGCTAAAAAAATAATAGCCATAGCTTTAAGAAATAGATACAGAAGAATGAAGCTTGAAAAATCTATACAAGATGATATAGTTCCAAAAAACATACTTATGATAGGTTCTACCGGTGTTGGAAAAACAGAGATAGCTCGTAGACTATCAAAGCTTATGGGACTTCCTTTTGTAAAAGTAGAAGCTAGCAAATATACAGAAGTTGGATTTGTGGGTCGCGATGTTGAAAGCATGGTTAGAGATCTTGTTATGGCTTCTTTTAATCTAATAAAATCGGAACAAAGCGAAAAAAACAAAGAAAAAATAGAAGAATACATAGAAAATAAAATTATCAAAAAATTACTTCCACCACTTCCAAAAGGTGCTAGTGAAGAAAAACAAGCTGATTATGAAAAAAGCCGTGAAAAAATGGTAAATAAATTTAGAAATGGTGATTTAGATGATTTAACGATAGAGATAGAAGTAGAACAAAGTGCTATTGATACAAACTCGCATATGCCACCAGATATGGCTCAAATGCAAGAAAGTTTTATTAAAATCATTGGAATTACAAATAAAAATGTAAAAAAAGATATGAAAGTAAAAGATGCCAAAAAAGCACTAGAGTCAGAAGCGAATGAAAAAATTTTAAATATAGATGATATAAAATCAGAAGCTATAAGAAGAGCTGAAAATGAAGGTATCATATTTATAGATGAGATTGATAAAGTTGCTGTTAGCTCTGGCAACTCCAGCAGACAAGATCCAAGCAAAGAAGGTGTTCAAAGAGATCTTTTGCCTATAGTTGAAGGCTCTTTGGTTTCAACAAAATTTGGAAATATAAAAACAGATCATATACTTTTTATAGCAGCAGGTGCCTTTCATATAAGCAAACCAAGCGATCTTATACCGGAACTACAAGGTAGATTTCCTTTAAGGGTTGAATTAAATAGTCTAGATGAAAGCGTTTTATATAAAATTTTAACTCAACCAAAAAATTCACTCTTAAAACAGTATATTGCACTATTGAAAACTGAAAATGTTGAATTAGTTTTTGATGATGAAGCTATAAAAGAGATAGCAAAAATAGCACAAAATGCTAATGAAAATATGGAAGATATAGGCGCTAGAAGACTGCATACTGTTATAGAAAAAGTAATAGAAGATATAAGTTTTGAAGCAAGTGATAAGGTTGGAGAAAAGATAATAGTAACAAAAGAACTTGTTAGAGAGAAACTTGAAAATATAGTCCAAAATCAAGATCTTGCAAGGTATATACTTTGAAGTCTGGTTTTGTTAGCATCATAGGGCGAACCAATGCTGGGAAGAGTTCGCTCTTAAATGCTTTACTTAATGAAAAAATAACAATAGTTTCGCACAAACAAAATGCCACAAGAAGAAAAATTAATGGCATAGTGATGCATAAAGATAATCAAGTAATTTTTATAGATACTCCAGGACTTCATAAAAGCGAAAAAGTTTTAAACAAACTTATGATAGAAGATGCAAAAAAAGCCATGTCTGATTGTGACGCGATAGTGTTTATGGCATCTGTTTATGATAGCGTTTTGGATTACGAGGAATTTTTACAATTAAACCCACAAAAACCTCATATTTTAGTCATTAGTAAGATAGATAAGGTAAAAAATGATGTTTTACTAAAAAAAATATCAGAATATCAAAAATTTCAAGATAAGTTTATAGCTTTAATACCTTTTAGCATAAAGGGAAATAACTACAATAATTTGCTTTTAGATGAAATAGTCAAAATTTTACCAGAACATGAGTATTTTTTTGATCCAGATTTTATAACAAACACGAACGAAAAAGAAATTTTTAAAGAATTTATATTAGAATCAATATATGAAAATTTAAGTGATGAAATACCTTATTCTAGCGATGTTATTATTGATAAAGTTATAGAAAAAGATCAAATTGTTGAGATTTATTCAACAATAATAACAGAAAAAAAATCACATAAATCAATGATTATTGGCAAAGATGGAAATACCTTAAAAAGAATAGGCATACATGCTAGAAAATTAATTTGTAATTTAGTTGGAAAAAAAATATTTTTAAAGACAAATGTGATTATTAAAAAAGGCTGGACTAAAGATGAAAAATTTATAAGTAGCCAAAATTTATATTGACTTTTAAATGAAAATCAAATAAAATATATACTTTTTAATAATTAATTATTAAGGTTTTGCATGACCAACAACAAAGTTGAAAGTAATGATGCTATGATAACCATCGATCCTTATATTGGTGAAGCTTTCAAATTTAGCAATAATAAAGTTACTATATTTGAAATAAATAAGAATTTATCATACAAAAATCATTTCTTTATATCTTATTTAAAACTTAAAAGCTTAAATACTGCAATAATAGAAATACCAAAAAGTATAAGCAATGATGATCTGGCAAATATACTATCAATTAAAGCTTATGAAGAACTTTCTTTGGATGCAGAAAAAGATTATAAAATTTCATATATAGAAATGTCAGGATTAAATGCAGAAAATAGATTTTTTAATGTTTTTGTTATAGATACAGAAACATTAAATGGTATTTTTCAAAATACCATTGAAAATATAAAATATATTGATTATATAGGAATAGCACCATTATTATATAGTGCTATGTATAAAAAAATTTGATACAAAAATCAAATATTGATTGTTTTATTAATCTTTCAAAAGATGATGCGTTTTTAGCTGTATATCAGGGTGGCGAATATTTTACATCAAGAACACTAAGATATAATTTAACATATATAAAAGATAAATTTTGTGAACAGGCAGGCGAGCGAACAAGCGATAAACTTTTTTTTAACACGCTTAAACAAAATGGTATCTCTAAAGATGATAGCGAAGATAATGTTTTTTCAAAAAATATTTTTTACATACTAGATGATTGTTTTTCTTATATATCAGACATAATAAACAGCTTAAACAGAATTTATGATATAAGTATAAACAATATATTTATAGATACAGATGTAGGTAATATAAATGGATTATCCAAATTTGTTTCTCAAAAATTAGAGTTACCTGCCTCTGATCTAAATGCCGATTTAGCCATAAATAAAAACAATATTTATTTTGCACAAAATCACAATTTAATGAATATAGAAGGATGGAATTATAAAGAAGAGGAAAATGATGATCTTAACTTTTCTATATTCAAAAGACCTCCACCATTTTTTCAAAGAAAAAGTGGAAAGTTTATCACAACTCTTGCAGTATCTTTTTTACTTTCTCTTTCTTATCCAATTTTTAATTACTCATATGGATTTTTTTTACAAAAAGAAGCTGACAAAATGCAAGAAGAGTATAATATTAAGCACAATGATGAACTAAGAATAAAGTCAAAATTAGAAAACCTAAATAAAGAAAAAAACATAATTAGAGATAAATTGACTGAAGAAGAACAAAGATTTGATTTTAGAAAAAAATTACTAAGTGAAATAGATGATAAAAAAAATAATTATAAAATGAAAAGTATAGTTTTATATGATTTAAGTAATTTATTAAATAAAGAAGAAATTAAAATAAAAAGAATTTATAGCAATGATAAAAACATAACCATTAGAGTGCAAAGTGATAGTGATAAAAAAATAACAGAATTTATAAAATCTATTGCAAAGTCGCCAAATTATTCAGTTGGAACGAAAGAAATATCGTTTATTGAAAAACCTATTAAATTTTACGAAAGTAATATAAGCGTGGAGATAAAATAATGGGAAGTGATATATTAGATAAATTAGACAATTATTTTGAACAAAAAAACCAGAGCGAAGTTTCCATTATTTTTATTGGAGCTGCTTTATTTACAATTATTATAATATACCTTATTGCATTTGATTCTTCAACTAATTTTTTTGAATCAAATAGAGATAGACATGCTGATATAGACACAAAATTATCCAATACAAACCACTATTTAAAATCAGTCAGCTCTGCAGATGGGGATATTGAGTTTGAAATCAATAGACAAACAAAAGCCTTAAATTTGCTAAACAAAACTTTATACAATAAAATAGAAATGAATAACTATTTTGATAAAAGACTAAGAGAATTATCTTATTTATTATTTAATGAACAAAATTGGGCTAATTTTGTCGACAATATGGTTTTACTAGCAAAGAGTACCGGGATTCAAATACTAAATTTGCATAATGAGTTCAAAAATCCCGGATATCAAAAAATAGAACAATTTTTAAATATAGACATATATGCAAAAGGAAATTTTAAAAGTTTGATAAACTATATAAATAAAATAGAAGAATCTAAGCTTGTTGTTGATCTCAACAAGTTAGATATAAACTCTACCGACAATGATCTTGATGCAAAACTTGGAATATCTGTATGGGGGATGAAATACTAATGAAAATATCAAATAAATTTTTTATAATATTGTTTTTATTATATACATCATCTATTAGCAACGAAAATAATATTATACAAAATGAGACTGCTTCACAGGAACAAATATTTGAAAGAATATCAAAAGTAAGAGTTGGCTTAAAAAAAGAAGAGTTAGAAATAGTAGAAAATCCTTTTATTTCTTCAAAAGTTCAAAATAAAATTACTACACAAGATTTAAATGACGGTATCAATAATATATTTGTATTAAAAGCTATTATGAGCAATAGAGCCAAAATAAACGATAGATGGTATAAAATAGGTGATAGTATAGAAAATGCTATTATAACAAATATATCAAGCGAAAGTGTTGTTATATCAAATCAAAACGAAAAACAAACATTAAAAATAGCGAGGGAAAATCCAAATGTTCAAATTTCTAAGTAAAAATTTACTTTTTACATTTGCTTCAATAATAATTTTAACAACAGATGCTCTTAATGCAAAAGAAAGCAACTGTCTAAGTAGAAGCTTTAATATAAAAATTCTAGAAGATATTACAATTAGCGAAGTTATTAATCAAATATCAGATATGTGCTATTTTAGTGTTGTTGTAAAAGATAATTATAGTAAAAAAATATTATCCGATAAGATATCTGGAATAAATATAAAAAATATGTCATTGAGCGATAGCTTGAATATATTGCTTAGTGAAAATAATTTAAATTATGAATTTTCAAATAATGTTTTAAAAATTTCAGCGCTAAAAACAAAAACATTTAAAATAGATTATATAACATCGGTTAGAGAAGGAAGAGCTGTAACAAAAGCCTCTGTTGATTCATCTCCTATTGAATTTGGAGAAAAATCTAACTCAAACGAATCATCTTCAGATACAAAAAACCAAGATAACATAATAAGTACAATAGAAAAATTTGATTTCTGGGAAAAACTCGGAGTAGAACTAAAAGCTATATTAAACAATACGACAGAAAATATATCTGCTCCTGATCCTATTATTAATTCAAATGCTGGATTAATAACAATAACAGGAACTCCATCTCAAATCAAAAGAGCGGAAAGCTATATACATCAAATACAAAAAAGACTAAAAAAACAAGTTGTTATAGATGTGTCTATTATATCTGTCGAATTAAACAACCAATACAAAAAGGGTGTTGATTGGTCTAAATTTGAATTAGGTTTTAACTCTAATGTGTTTAGCAACATAGAACAAAAAGGTGCAGATGATAAATCTACAGTAAGAACAGCAGAAATTTCAACCCCTAGCTCATTTAGAATAAGCACAAATTCACTTAATTTTGGTGGTTCTAAGAGTACTCTAAGATTAGGCGCTGCTTTAAATTTAAACATAGACGGTGTTCTTAATTTTTTAGAAACAAACGGAAAAACAAAAGTTATATCTAGCCCAAAAGTTACAACATTAAATAATCAACAGGCACTAATAACAGTTGGAGAAAATATAAATTATAAAATTCAAGAAACTAGTGAAGCAAGTGAATCGGGAAGACTCAATGTTACATACAAACAATATTCTACATTTGTTGGTATCTTACTCAACCTATTACCAGAAGTATCTGAAGATAATAGAATAATGCTTAGAATCAATCCTTCACTAAGTAGCTTAAGCGGAACTACCAATAGACTAAATTTAAACGGAGAAAGATCAATAGCACCAGACACTTTACAGAAAAAAATATCTACAGTTGTTCATGTTAATAGTGGAGATACTATAATATTGGGCGGATTAATTGATCAACAAAAATCAAAAAGAAACACAAAAGTTCCTCTTCTTGGCGATATACCTTTTATAGGAAATGCATTTAAATCAACAAATGATACACTAACCACAACAGAACTTATTTTTGTTATTACTCCTAGAGTAATAGATATAGAAGATCAAAAGCCGGTCGCAAATAGCCTAAAAGAACTTGGTTTCTCAAAGTCGATATATGAAAGATAATGTATATACAACAATAAAAAATAACTTTATTGAAGATGACAATTTAGACTGGTTTATTAATTTAGATAAATCAGTCAGCTGTTATAACAAAATAGTATCAGCCCTTAAAAAACCTCTAAAGTTAGTTTTGTTTTATGGTAAACCTGGAAGTGGTAAAACATTTTTATTAAATAAAATAAAAAATGACTTAAAAGATAAAAATGATATAATATTTTTTTCTCATCCATTTTTTAGTGAGAAAGATTTTATTTATGCTATATATGAGAGAATTTTTGGAGATAAAAATCCAGATATTGAGAATTTTGAAAATTTTTTAAGAGCGTATTCTTCTAAATTTAAAGCAGATGAAGAACATATAAACAATCAAAAAATAGTTATTTTAGATGAAGCTCAATTATATCCACCAGAACTAATAGAAAAAATAAGGCTTATGGCTGATAGCAGATTTTTTAAGTTTTTATTTACCATTCACAAGACAGAAAATGAAGACCTGCTAGCTAAAGACTATTTTCAAACTAGAATTTGGGAAAGCATAGAATTAAAAAGTGCTGAAATGCCAGAGATAAGACTTTATATTCAAAAAAAGATAGAAAAGTTTATCAACAAAATTAATTTTAATGATGAAGATTATCAAATAATATACAACTTTACTGATGGAAATTTAAGAAATATAAATAAACTTATGTATAAATTTTTTGAAATTTGTGAAAGCTATGAAGTAAACCAGCCATCATTTTTGACCGATTTAAGAAAAAATTATAAAATACTTCATATGGCAGCAATATCATTAGGGATCATAAATGCTTGATTTTTCAGAACTAAAAGAACTTGAAAAAAAATACGAACAATACGAAAAATCAATGCGATCAAAAAAACGCATTGATTTTCAAAAATATATTATTTTAATTAAAAATGAAAAAATAATTTTTTTTCTAGTTATGATTATAATTCTTGCGTATAGTTTTTTACATAATAACACCTCATTAGATAAAAGCGATATAAAAAGCGATATAAAAAACGAATTTCAGATAAAAAATATTGAATCAAAAAATAAATTCGAAAAAGAAATAGAACAAAATAATTTAGCACAAAAAATAGCAGATAAATTAGAAGAAAAAAAACAAATTAACAATATAGAAAACAACAAAACAACAAAACAACAAAAAAATAACAACACAATTCAAGGTTGGCTGAAAATAAATACAATAAATCTAGAATATAATTATGATAATTTTACAAATGATCAATCAATTTTAGAATCAAAAGACAATGAACAAATTATACCAACCAATCAAAGCAAGGAATACATATACAATAATAAAAATAATAATAAAAAATTTCAAATAGAGATAAAAAATTCAGAAACTAATGATGAAGAAAAAATTTTAGAAAATAATTTTTATAGAACAAATGATATAAGATACGCAATACAATTGGCAAAGTATTTTTTAGAAAACAAAGAATACGAAAAAGCTTTAAAATGGTCATTAAATGCTAATGAGATTGATAATTCTAACGAAGATAGCTGGAGTATATTTGCAATAGCTAAATACAAATTAGATCAAAAAAGCGATGCTTTAAAGGTTCTAAAATCCTACAACAAATCTAAAAATAGTGAAAACATAAACAAATTAATCAATAAGATAGAAAGCGATACATTATAATGAAATATATTTTTATATTTTTATTTATAGCAAATCAATGTTTTGCTATAAATGGTGCAGATATTCAAAACTGGTTTAACAATAAAAATTATTCACAAGTTTGTTCAAATGCAGTTGAGAAATTCTACAAAGACAACAATGACGATGGAATATTAAATCTTTATGCGATATCTTGTCTTAATACACATCAGATAAATAGACTAACATTGCCTATTTTTAAATTAGTAAAAACAAAAGAAGCAAGAGAGAATGCAGCATATTTTGCTGATATATTATTCAAGAAAAAACTATTATATCATGCTATAATAGATGGTATAGACATAGATTATATAAGACTTCCAAAAAGTGATTATATACTATCAATGATATTTGATAGATTTGTTAAAAAAGATTATGAAAAAGATGGAGATATATATATATTTAATGATAATAATTCAGATACTTATTATGAGTTAGGGAAAAGTAATGATTATAATGAAATTCAAAGAATATATATAAAAACATATAAAAACGATGAGCTTATTTCAGAAATAGAGTATTGGTAATGAATTCAACTGAAAATATATTATTTAAACATTTATTGGATAATCAAAAAATAACAAAAGATATAGACGAAACAACCTTACAAAATCAAAATTTATCGCTAGTAGATATTCTCATAAAAAACAACTTGATAGATGAAGAGACTTTAATTATGTCTGCGGTTGAGCTATATAGAAGAAATAGGTTAGATATATCATCTATAACTAACGATATTGGAATCATGATAGATGATTTTTTGAAAATAATTTCTAGAGAATTTAACTTAGAGTTATTTGATCTTGATAATGTAAGTATAGATTATCGCATATCTGAAAAAATAGGTATTTCAAAAATTAAAAATTTTGAAATATTACCAATTAAAGAAGATGAAATAAACGTATACGTTATCTTTAAAAATCCTTTTGATATTATAACACAAGATAAGGTCCAAAATTTATTCAATAGAAAATTATTAAAAGTTGCGATAGCAAATCCAAATCAGATAGATAAATTCATAAATAAACTAGAACTAAATGAAAGTATAAGAGATCTAATAATAGAAATCAGAAAAGAACTTTCAAGTTCAGCAATAAACAATCAAGCTGATGAAAGCTCTGGTATTCTTAAACTAATAGAAGTTATACTAAAAACTTCTATTCAAAGTAGAGCTAGTGATATACATATAGAACCAACGGAAACAAATTGTATAGTAAGAAGTCGTATAGATGGATTACTCACTGAAACATTTATCTTTGATAAAGATATATATCCTCCTATGGTTAGCCGTATGAAGTTGCTATCAAATATGGATATAGCCGAACGTAGAAAACCTCAAGATGGTCGTTTCTCTGCTCAAATTTTAGACAAAGAGTATGATTTTCGTATATCTACATTACCTATATTAAACGGTGAAAGTATTGTTCTTCGTATATTGGATAAATCAAAAGTTGTAATAAATCTTGAAAATTTAGGTATGCACCCTGAAAATTTTGATAAATTTAAAAAGGCTATGAAAGCCCCTTACGGAATTATTTTGGTTACTGGACCAACAGGCTCTGGTAAAACAACTACTCTGTATGCTGCACTAAATGACATTAAAAGTGTGGATACAAAAATAATTACTGTTGAGGATCCTGTTGAGTATCAACTTAATCTAATTCAACAAGTACATGTAAATGAAAAAGCTGGTTTAAATTTCTCATCAGCATTAAGATCTATATTACGTCAAGACCCTGACATTATAATGATAGGCGAGATAAGAGATCAAGAAACTTTGCGCATAGCAATACAAGCTGCCCTTACTGGACACTTAGTGTTTTCTACACTCCATACAAACGATGCAATATCAGCGCTTCCTAGAATAATAGATATGGGGATAGAACCATATCTTGTAAGTGGTGCTTTGGTTGGTATAGAAGCACAAAGACTTGTTAGAAAACTTTGTCCTCACTGTAAACAAAAAATCAATTTGTCAAAAACAGCGATGAAAGATTTTGAAAATTTTTTACCGCAAGAGTATCAATTTTATACAAATGTTGGTTGTGAGCATTGTTCAGGAACAGGTTATATGGGACGTGAAATGATAAGTGAAATTTTACCTATTAGTGATCATGTACAAAATTTAGTTGCAAACTCAGCAACCAAAGAAGAGATTAGAAAAGTGGCATACGAAGAAGGATTTATTGATATGTTTAAAGATGGCATTTTGCGTGCAGCAAGAGGCATAACAACAATAGAAGAAGTTTACAGGGTGGCTAAAGCATGAAATTTTTTGAAGTTGAATACATAGACAACGGAAGAAGACAAAAAATAATTCTTAAAGCTAACAATAAAAATGAAGTTAAAAATATAGCAACTTCAAGAAATTATGGAATGATAGTAAAAATAGGCGAAACAAAAGCTATTCCAATAACAGAGCAAATAAACGATTTTGGTGATAAAATATCTAAAATATTTATAAAACCAAAATTAAAAACACCTATTTTAGTTGCTAGCATAAGACAATTAAGTGTTATGACAAATGCTGGAATATCTATACACGATAGTATCAAAGAAATTGCAAAATCATCTGAAGACAAAAGACTACAAGAAATTTTTAATAAAATAAATGAAGATTTAAATCAAGGCTCAAGTTTGACAGAATCAATGAATTCATTTAGAGATGAATTTGGAGATGTAACAATAGCTATGATTAGACTTGGAGAAAATACAGGTAATATGGCCGAATCAATGACCAAACTTGCTGAAATATTACAAGATGTTTGGGATAATCAACAAAAATTTAAAAAAGCTATCCGATATCCAATAACAGTAATAGTCGCCATTGTAATAGCATTTGCAATTATGATGCTATCAGTTGTTCCGAAATTCCGTGAAATTTTTGAACAACTAGGGGCTGAATTGCCGTTACCAACGAGAATGCTACTTGCAATGGAAAGTGCTTTAAGTAACTATGGTCTTTTTATTTTGGGGGCATTTATTGCGTTATTGATAGTTTTAAAAAAAGCATATGGCGGCAATATGGAATTTAAAAAGTCATTTGATAAATTTGTTTTAAAAGTATATCTTATAGGCAAAATAATACATTTTTCTACAATGAGTAGATTTAATCTAATTTTTACAGAATTGGTTCGTGCTGGAATTCCTATAGCGGACTCACTAGACACTGCTGTTTTAACAGTTTCAAACGAAAATTTAAAAGCAAAACTTTCTGGCGTTAAAGTATTAGTAGGCAGAGGAGTGAGTTTAACCGAAAGTTTTAAAGATACAGAATTATACGAAAGTATGTTGCTTCAAATGATTAGTGCTGGTGAGCAAAGTGGTAGCTTGGATTCTATGCTTGAAAAAGTAACCGATTATTATAAAATGAAATTTAATGATATTATTGACAATATATCAACATATATAGAGCCTATTCTTTTGGCTGTTTTAGCCATAATGGTTACATTTTTAGCACTTGGTATATTTATGCCTATGTGGGATATGGCACAAGCTGTAAAATCATAGTATAAAACATTAAACAAGGAAAATAAATGTCTAATATAACAACAAATATAGAAAGACAAGTAAGCGAAAGTGCTTTTTTGGTCTCAAAAACAGATAAGAGTGGAAGAATAACTTATTGCAATGTTCCATTTATAAATATTGTTGGAGCAAAAGGTAATGAGCTTATAGGGAAACAACACAATATAGTAAGACATCCAGATATGCCAAAAGTTATATTTAAAATGCTATGGGAAAAGATTGAAAGCAAACAAGAGATTTTTGCATATGTAAAAAATCGTAGTTTTGATGGTTCTTTCTATTGGGTTTTTGCAAATATAACTGCATCTTTAGACCAAAGTGAAAATATAGTTGGTTATTATTCAGTAAGAAGAAAACCAAATCAAAAAGCATTAGATGTTATTAAGCCGCTTTATGAAAAACTTCTAAATCTAGAAAAAAATGGTGGCGTTGATGCCTCTTTTAAATATTTACAAAATTTACTTAATGAAAAAAATACAACCTATGATGAATTTGTAAATAATTTACAAAGAAGCTAAAAAGGAGTTGATTGTGTTTGGCAGTAAGAAAAAAGTTAATTACAATGAAATATTAGAAGTAATAAAATCAGCTAGAAATGGAATACTAGAACCCCGTATAATCAATCCAGACACTAGCGACCCAATGGGCGAGATAGCACTTGGCATAAATGATTTGCTTGATCAAATCGAGGCACTACAAAGAGAGATGGCGACTTGTGTTAGTATGGCTGAAAGTGGTGTTACATATAGAAATATTTTTACAGAGGGTTTTAGAGGTTTATTTAAAACAAATGCCATTTTTATGAGTAACGGTGTAGATGGAATTAAAGCTGGACAAAAAGGCAAGATAAGAGGTGTGTTATCTGAAAAATTTGGCAATTTAAAAAATGGAAGCAATGGAATAGAAGATGTACAAAATGATTTAAATATAAGCATAAAAAATTTAACACAAATGACCAACATTGCACAACAAACATCAGACACAGCAAACGAAACTTTGTTAAGTATGCAAAAATTAAGTACCAGTATGAATTCGTTAGAAAGTTTAGTTGATAATTCAACTAATGCTATAAAAAGTTTAACATCAAGAACCGATGAAATATCATCAGTAGTTGGATTAATAAAAGATATAGCAGAACAAACAAATTTATTAGCATTAAATGCCGCAATAGAAGCAGCAAGAGCTGGTGAGCATGGAAGAGGTTTTGCTGTTGTTGCAGATGAAGTAAAAAAACTTGCTGAAAATACCCAAAAAGCAACTAGTGAAATAAGCATAAGCATACAAACATTACAGCAAGAAACAAAAGAAATTAGCCAAAATTCTGATGAAATTAACAAGATAGCGCAAGAGGCTAATGTAAGTGTTGAAATGTTTAAAAATATATTAAATAAATTTAATTCTGATGCAGAAACTACAGCAATTACATCAAAATATGTTGAAAATAAAACATTTAGTATAATAGCAAAGATATCACAAATAATACACAAAACTAATTTGTATTCAGATGTAATAAATGAAAATATTCATATTGAAAATTTAGAAAAAATAAACAATGAGTTTGAAAAATGGTATGCTGGGGAATGTTATGATAAATTTAAAAATACAAAATCATATAATGCTCTGAAAAATTTGATTTCTGATTTTAATATTAATGTATTAGAAATCTCAGATAATGCAAAAAATGGCTACAATAAATCAAATATAGATCTAATAGCAAATAAATTTTATAGACTGGAAGATATAAGCACCAATATATTTAAAATATACAACCAAATGGTTGATGAATTAAAAGATTAAAACAAAAGAAGGTTTTAAAACCTTCTTTTGTAATGATTATAAAAATATACCCTTTATTCCTAAAATCTTAACATTCCATTTCTTTTCCACTATTGTTTTTAAAAAAGAAGGTAATAAACCAGAAAGCTCAAAACCAAACACTTTTGCAACAGAATACTTATGCCCTATAGAACATATAATACCATTACTTCTAAAATTAAATTCTTCATTAAATTCTTCATTAAAAAGAATACTGCGAAATTCTCTTGCCAAATAAGCACCCTGCTCACAGGCTATCTGTGCTGTTGGAGGATAATATCCACCATTTTTTTTGTCTTTAACCGCACTAACATCTCCTATATAAAACATATGCTTACTACCAATAGCTCTTAATTTATCATCTACTTTTACTCTTCCTCTTTCATTTTCTCTATCACTATCACTTACTATACTAGCACCTTTAACACCAGCTGTCCAAACTATCAAATCAGCATTAAAAGAGCCATCTTCAAAAATAACTTTATTTTTTTCTAAAGATTTTATCTTTGTATCATGTATAACATTTACCCCTAATTCCTCTAACTTATCAGCTGTTTTTTTAGATAACTTCTCGCTAAAAAAAGTTAAAAGTCTAGGAGTTGAGCTAACTAATTTGACTTTAAATTTATCTTGTAATTGTTTAGAAACATTATAAAATTTACATTTTTCTTTTATCATATTAGCACAAGATGCAGCAAACTCTATACCAGTAAGACCACCACCACAAACAACTACTTCCATGCCCTTTTCATTTTCTAAGGCTTGATCAAATTTTAATTTTATCTGTTCACATATTCTAGCAGACTGAGAATAAGAATCTATAAACATCGCATTTGAAATTCCTTCTAAGTTAAAACTCTCTTTTTCAAACCCTGCTGCACAAACCAAATAATCATATTCATAACTTCCAAATTCAGTAGTGATAACATGATTTTTTTCATCTATATCTGTAACCAATTGTTGTATTATTTTTATCTCGGGGTGTAAAATTTCTCTTAAATCAAACATAATCTTACCGCTCTTTTCAGCAGTTGCAACTTTGTGAAGCATTGTTGAATGATAATGATATGAGTTTTTATTTATTATAGTAAAATCACCTTTTTTAAAACACTCCTCATCTAAGCTTTTTAAAAAAGCCATGCCGGCATAACCAGCACCAATAACAATTATTTTTGGTTTTTTCATTATATTTTTTCCTTTAATTTCATTATTCTTTTATAAGATTTTTTTATTCGTTCTTTTGTAATTTCACCATTTTTTATTGCATCCAAGATACACTCATACACAACATCCCCTACTCTTTTATTTTTGATTTTAAACTCACTAAAAAGCATAATATCCCCACCAGCATTTATAAATTTTATAATTTTTTCCTTTAGTGTATAATTACCCAATCCGCCCATAAGCATATCATCACTAATAACAACACCATCAAAACCAAGCTCTTTTCTAAGCATTAAATTTATAATTGTATTAGATAAACTTGCTGGATTTTTATCATCTATATTATTAACAAAAATATGACCAACCATTATAGTGTCTATTTTATTTAATCTTATAGCTTCCCTATAAGCAAAAATATCATCTGCGGTTATATTAACGTAAGTTTTCTCTTTGTGTGAGTCCTGTTTTGACCTACCATGACCAGGAAAATGCTTAAAAGTATTTATTATATTAAACTTATGCAATGAATCTGCAAAAATATTTGCATATAAACTTACTTTTTGAGAATTTTGACTATATGCTCTTTCTTTTTGTCCTATTATTTTAGAGTTTACATCATGCAAATCAACAACTGGAGCAAAGTTCATATTTACACCACAATCTTGTAGTTTTTTCGCTAATTTTTCATAAATGATTTTTGCACTATTTATATCAAAATTGGCACCAACTTTATAAGCACTTAAAGTTTTTTCACCAAAACTACTATCGACCAATCTACTAACTTCTCCACCTTCTTCATCTATGGCTACAAGTATATTTTGACGTTCTTGCTTTATTAAATTTATTAGTTTTGTTAATTGGCTTTTGTTTTGTATATTTCTTCCAAACAAAACAACACCACCAAATCTAGGGTAATGAAGATCGCTAATCATAATTCTGACATCTTTATCGCTATATTTTTGGCCATTAAAACCAACCATAATCATCTCAGAAATTTGCTCTCTTAAACCCATTTCTTTTGAATATAAATTTATTAAAAAGCAAAATATAAGAAAAAATCTCATCTACGACCTAGTAGTTTTTCCAAGCTTTCATAAACATCTTTACCATCTAGCATTAAAGAAACTTCATCAGCTATTGGTGTATAAATTCCTTTTTGTTTTGAAATCTCACATATTGCATATGAGGTTGCTACGCCCTCGGCTACCTCTCCAAGTTCATCTAAAATTTTTTCCAAACTTTCGTTTTTTGCAAGACCTATACCAACTCTATAATTTCTAGACAAAACACTTGAAGCTGTCAAAAAAAGATCCCCTGCTCCGCTAAGACCCAAGAAAGTATCTTCTTTTGCACCAAAAAATTTTCCAAATCTAGTCATTTCAACAAGACCTCTAGATATAAGGCTAGCTCTTGCATTATTACCGAGACCAAGACCATCACATATACCACCAGCTATAGCTATAACATTTTTATAGGCTCCACAAACTTCTGCGCCTACAATATCATCTGATGAATATACTTTCATAAATTTAGGAAAAAAACTGCAAAATTTATCAGCCAATTCTAAATTTGAAGAGCTAACAACCAAAGCACAAGGTAGTTTTTTTTGAACCTCTTTTGCAAAAGTTGGTCCAGATAGAAAAGCTAAATTTGAAGCCGGCACAAACTCCTCATAAATTTCATTTAAAAATCTTTTGCTTTTTATATCTATACCTTTACTAGCTATCAAGATTTTTTGGTCATTAAATTTAAAATTATTTTTAAGCCATTCATGTGTTTTTTGTGTAGGTATGGCAAAAACAAGATAATCACATTTTAAAGCATCTTGTAAATCAACAAAATTTTCTATTGGTTTTTGCGTTCTTGATGTTATATAACACTCGTTATTTTCACTAAAAGCGTTAAATAACGCCATACCCCATTTACCAGCTCCTATTACAGCTATTTTCATTTTAAAGCTTTATTTAATAATTCATTTACTTTAGCTGGGTTAAAAGCACCTTTACCCTCTTTCATAACCTGTCCTACAAAAAATCCAAAAAGCTTATCTTTTCCATTTTTGTATTCTAAAACTTTATCTTGGTTTTTATCAAGTATGTTTTTAATAATTTCAACGATTGCGCCATCATCACTTACTTGTTTAAGTCCTAATTTATCTATAACTTCATCTACACTTACATCATTTTGCATTAAATAATCAAGTACATCTTTTGCTGCCTTAGCACTTATAGTAGAATCTTCTATTCTTTTTAAAAGCTCTTTCATTTTTTTGCTATCTACTGGACTATTTTGTATAGTTAATCCATTTTTTAATCTAGCGAGTAATTCAACAAGTATCCAAGTTACGCAAAGTTTTGGCGATATATTTTCACTCACAACATCTTCAAAATATCTACTCATCTCAATACTGTTTACTAAATTTAAAGCATCTTCTTCTTTTATCCCGAACTCTTTTTGATATCTTATTACTTTTTCATCTGCTAGCTCTGGTATTTTTATGCATTCGTTATACATCTCATCGCTTATTTCAACAGGAAGCAAATCAGGATCAGGAAAATATCTATATTCAGCACTATCTTCTTTACCACGCATAGAACGAGTTGTTAAATTTACAGTATCAAAAAGCCTTGTTTCTTGATATACCTCTTCATCATAATTGCCATCTTCCCAAGCTATACTTTGGCGCTCTACCTCATAATCTATAGCTTTTTGTATAAATTTAAATGAATTTAGATTTTTAATCTCAACCCTTGTATAAAGTTTTGTATCGCCTTTTGGTCTTATACTAACATTTGCATCGCAACGAAAACTTCCCTCTTGCATATTCGCATCAGAAATATTTAAAAATCTCAGTATTGAGTGAAGTTTTTTAAGATAAGCAACAGCCTCATCAGAACTTCTAAGGTCAGGTTCACTTACTATTTCAAGCAAAGGTGTGCCAGCCCTATTTAAATCAACCAAACTTCTTCCATCTTCATGGATATTTTTACCAGCATCTTCTTCTAAGTGTGCCCTTGTTATACCTATTCTTTTCTTTTCTCCATTTACCTCTATAAAAAGTTCTCCATTTTCAACTATAGGTATCTCAAATTGTGAAATTTGATAAGCCTTTGGTAAATCAGGGTAAAAATAATTTTTTCTATTAAACACAGATTTTTTATTTATAGTAGCATTTACAGCAGCGCCAAAACTTATCGCTTTTCTTACAGCTTCTTTATTTAACACAGGTAAGGCACCAGGTAAGGCTAAACAAGTTGGACACACGTGAGTATTTGCCTCATCACCAAAACTTGTAGAACAAGAGCAAAAAATCTTTGTATCAGTATTAAGTTGAGCATGCACCTCAAGTCCAATAATTACTTCAAACATAAACAAAACCTTTTTTTATAAACTTTTAAAATATATAATTACTATTTTATCAATTATTTCTTTGGGATTACATTAATTTATATTAAAAAATAAATTTCATAATTTTATACACTCAATAAATACGTATTTTTATACATAAAATATTACATATTTATTATATATTTTACGTTTTAATAAAAAAATATTTAAATTTTATTATTATCTTAGTCATATAATTCAAAATCTTAAAAATATTTTAACACAAAGGAATAAATAATGAAAAAAATTGCAATAATATCTATTTTTGCAGCAAGTTTGCTATATTCAAATGGTATAACATTTAACGAAGCAGACTCTAACATAAAAAGAATATCTCCAATAGAAAATAGTGAAAATACTATTTTGTCATATCATGATTCTATAGCAAATGCCAAAAAATCTGTTGTAAATATATCAACTACAAAAACTATTCGCACTTCCCAAAATGGCATAGAAGAAATGTTTAATGATCCATTCTTTAAAGAATTTTTTGGATTTAACTTTGGAATACCTTATGAAAGACAACAAAAAAGTTCATCTCTTGGTTCAGGTGTTATAATATCAAAAGATGGCTATATAGTAACAAACAATCATGTTATAGAAGATAGCGATGAAATAATAGTAACTCTACCTGAAAATCACAAGGATTATAAAGCAAAGATTATAGGAACTGATTCAAAAACCGATTTAGCTGTTATAAAAATAGAAGATAACAATTTAAATGCCATAAAATTAGCTGACTCTTCTAAAATCCTTGAAGGCGATGTTGTGTTTGCCATAGGTAATCCTTTTGGTGTTGGAAGTAGTATAACAAGAGGTATAATCTCGGCCTTAAACAAAAACAATATAGGTCTAAATCAATATGAAAATTTCATACAAACGGACGCATCTATAAATCCTGGAAACTCAGGAGGAGCTTTGGTTGATAGCAGAGGTGCTTTAATAGGAATTAACTCAGCAATATTATCAAGAGGTGGCGATAGTAGCGGAATAGGTTTTGCCATCCCATCTAGTATGGTAAAAAATGTAGCGCAAAAATTAATCAGTGATGGAAAAATTGAGCGTGGTTACATAGGTGTAATGATAGCAAATTTAACAGAAGATCAAAAAGAGCTATATAAAAATAAAGAAGGTGCTTTAATAAGCAGTGTTGAAAAAGATTTTCCAGCCGATAAAGCAGGTATAAAAAGAGGTGATTTAATAATTGCCATAAACGATAAAGATATAAAAAGCGCAAATGATTTAAAAAATACAATAGGCTCAATCGCTCCAAATACGGAAGTAAGTGTAACATATGAGAGAAGCAAAAAAATATCTAAAACAAAAATGAAATTGGCAAATATGAGCCTCAATGCTTCAAATGCAAAAGATATACAAAGCATAGAAGGACTTAGTGTCTCTAACATAAATGATGAATTAAAAAGAAGATATAAATTAAATTCAGATATCACAGGCATTTTGGTTACAGATGTAAAACAAAAATCAAAAGCTAGTGATATAGGCTTTCTCAGAGGCGATATTATTGTTCAAGTTGGAGAAGATATAATAAAAGATATAGATAGCTTTACAAAAGCTATAAAATCAACAAATGGACAAAAAACATTGGTATGGGTAAATAGAAACTCTATAATGCAAGGTCTTGTTATAAAATAATTTGATAAATAAATTTAAATTTTAAAGGACAAAAGCTATAAAATCAACAAATGGACAAAAAACATTGGTATGGGTAAATAGAAACTCTATAATGCAAGGTCTTGTTATAAAATAATTTGATAAATAAATTTAAATTTTAAAGGACAAAAATGAAAAAATTACTTTTAGCAGCAGCTTTTGCAGCTAGTGTTTTTGGTGCGGATATGATAAAGCCATATAGCAATGATTTTAGATTTAATGCCGAGGAGATGAATGATATAGCAAACAAATCTAGACTTGCTTGGAGAATTTTTTATGAAAAACCTAGTGAAGGCAAAGATGCAGCTTGGTTTGATGCTGTAAAAAAAGGTGATCTTGAAACAGTTAAAAAAATGGTAAAAAATGGACAAGATTTAGAGGTAAAAGATGAAGCAAGCTTGGGGCAAACAGCTCTTGGCTGGGCTACTTTTATAGGATATGAGGACATAGTTGATTATCTTATCTCTAATGGTGCTAGTCTTAATGCGACAGATAGAGGCGATGTATATAATGTATTAAAATCAGCAGTTCTTGGAAAGAATGTAAACATAGTAAAAAAGGTTTACGGCAATCTTTCGCCATATGATTTAAACGACCAAGAAGTTGAAAGTGATGGCGAAACCTTGGTTATGGTAGCAGCTAGCAACAACCGCTTAGATGTAGTTAAATTTTTAATAAGCAAGGGTGCAAAATTAAACTACACAACAACAACCAAAGATAAAAAGTTAGGTTCTTATAACCAAAGTGCTTTGTCTTATGCTTGTTCTAGAAATCTACCTGATATGATAAAACTACTTGTAGATAATGGTGCGATAAACCACAAAACAGGCAAGGCAACTTGCAAATAACTATTTAAAATTTAAGGCAACTATAGTCTTGCCTTAAATTTTTTATAAAAATTAAACTTCATCAATTATTTTTATAAAAAATTTCTTAAATAAATATTTTTTACTCCAAAGTTTGAAAATTAAGTTTTTTTCGCTAAAATCAAATACTTTATTTTTTTACAAAGGGTGAGAATCATGGATAAATTCTCTAAAATCGGCTATATACTAGCCGTTGCTGGGTCAGCTGTGGGGCTTGGAAATGCTTGGAAATTTCCTTATATGGTAGGACAAAATGGTGGTTCGGCATTTATTTTGCTTTATCTTGGTATTTGTTTTATAGTAGGTGTACCTATCTTTTTAGCTGAAATGAGTATTGGTAAGCTTAGTGAGAGTGATGCTCCAACAGGCTTTGCTAAACTAGCACATACAAACAAAAAGCTATGGAGCTATGTCGGCATGATAGGAATGCTTAGTGCTTATCTGATTTCTAGCTTTTATATTGTTATTATCGGTTGGATTTTATATTATGTTATATTATCGTTTGGGATATTACCATCTGACATAGAGGCATCAAAAGGTCTATTTTTAGGTTTTATTGGTGGAAAAGAAAATGTGATAGCACAGATAGCTTGCTTTTTAGCAATCTTTACACTATGTATGTTTATACTTAGTCGTGGTGTTAAAAGTGGTATAGAAAAACTAAATGTATGGATGATGCCAAGCTTATTTGTGTTACTTTTAATTATGCTTGCATATTCAGTAACAATGAATGGCTTTAGTGATTCGGCAAAGTTTTTACTTGTTCCTGATTTTAGTAAAATTGATTTTAAGGTACTTCTTGATGCGATGGGTCTTGCATTTTGGACTCTTTCTATCGGACTTGCTGTTATTATCACATATTCAGCTAGCATAAACGACAAAACAAACCTTGCTAGTTCAGCACTTAGTGTGCTTTTTATAAATATCTTACTTGGAATGATGATAGGTCTTATTATCTTTACCTTTATATTTGAATTTGGCGCTACTCCAGCACAAGGTCCTGGTCTTGTATTTATATCTTTACCTACACTTTTTGCTAAACTTGGCGTCCTTGGAAATGTTTTGGCTGTAGCATTTTTTATCGCTCTAGCCTTTGCCGGTATCACATCCGCTGTTTCCATTATAGAACCATTTACATTTTATCTAGTTCGCCATTTTAATATAAGCCGAACAAAGTCACTTGCATTTTTAGGTAGTGGTATTTTATTGCTTGGTGTGCTATCTCTTTTATCAAATGTAGGTGGCATGGGGCTTGACAAAAAGATATTTTTAGATAAAAATTTCTTTGATGTTATGGACTTTATTACAGGAAATATCATGATGCCACTTGCTGGTATAGGTGTTGCTATATTTGTTGGTTTTGTAATGAAAAGAAAGACACTTGAAGAGTTGTTTTTAAATTATATGAATCGCCCAGTATTTGAAGTATGGTATTTTTTAATTAAATTTATAACTCCACTATGTGTTTTTGCAATTATGATAAATACTTTATTTTTTACATAAGTTTAAGGGGCAAAGCCCCTTTTTTTCTTTAAGCTAATTGCCTTGAAGTTTTATGAAATAGAGTAAATGCAATAAATATAAAAGCAAGAACACAAGAGATAATCAAAGTATAAAAACCTCCGTCCCAACCATACAAATCAACAACCTTTCCCATAACATAACCAGCGCTTGCAGAACCTAGAAAATATCCAAAAAGACCTGTAAGACCTGTAGCTGTTCCTGTTGCAACACGAGGCACCAAATCAGCCGCTTGAAGTCCTATCATCATAACTGGACCATATATCAAAAATCCAATAGCTATAAGGCAGATGTTATCAATAAGAGGATTTCCAGCTGGATTTTTCCAATATATCACAACAGCTATCAAAACACCAACTAAAAATAAAAGCATAGGAGGCGCTCTATGCCCTTTAAATACCTTATCGCTCATATACCCACTTGCAAGCATATCAAAAATTCCAGCATACTCATAAAGAAAATATGCCCAACTTTGCTTATCAAAACTAAAATGTTTAACCTCTTTTAAGTATGTTGGTGCCCAGTCAATTATGCCGTATCTTATAAAATACACAAAGGCGTTTGCTATGGCTATTGACCATAAGAATTTATTATTTAAAACATATTTGAAAAATATATCACTTGCACTTAGCTCGTGTGCTCCGGCAACCTTTTGGATGTGCTTTTCACCTTTGTATTCTTCTACGCTAGGCAGACCTTCGCTCTCTGGAGTATCTCTCATAAAATAAAAACAAACAAAAGCAAGAACAATAGCAATCAAAGCAGGTAGATAAAACAAAGAGTGCCAGGTACCAAAAATAGCCACACCTAAAATAGCTAATGGCCCTATGAGTCCACCACCTAAATTATGGCTGACATTCCACCAACTCCACCATATTCCACGCTCGCCTGTACTAAACCAGTTAGTCATAGTCTTTGCACCAGGAGGGTAGCCCATACCTTGAAACCAGCCATTAAAAGCAGCCAAAATAACCATAAGAGTAATGCTAGAAAGTACACCTGGAACTAAGCCAAAAATAAGACTAACCGCAGCTGAACCAAGCAAACCAGCAACCAAGAAGTATTTTGGATTTGACCTATCAGACACATTTCCCATTATAAATTTACTAAAGCCATAAGCAAAACTAAGCGCAACGCCAACTATACCTAGTTGTGCTTTTGTAAAGCCATATTCTTCTATCAAGTGAGGAATAGCAAGGCTGAAGTTTTTGCGAATAAGATAATAAGCAGCATATCCTATAAATACACCAGCAAATACTTGCCATCTTAACTTTTTATAAGTGCTATCAATCTTATCCGCACTAACCTTCTCTTCTTTTGGTAAAGAAGCCTTAAAAAATGAGAACATAAATTCCCTCCTTATTTTTAAAATTTTAAAAAACACAAATTTATTATAATTATTTAGTAATTAAATTAACAATTTCTTTTACAACATTAGTTGATGCTAGCAAAGATTTTACAGGCAAATACTCATAAATAGAGTGAAAATTGTGAGCACCTGTAAATAAATTTGGACAAGGTATGCCCTTTTCGGATATAACAGCACCATCATAACCGCCTCTCATAGGTTTTATAATAGGCTTAATATTTAAATTTTCAAACGCTTGTTTAGCATATTTGATAGCCGGTGCTTCTTCGTTTTTTAGATAATTATATACATTTTTATATCTATCGTTTAAAACTATTTTTACCCTATTGTCCCAAATTTTATTAAGACCATCTGTTATATCTTGTAAAAATTGCATTCTTTGAGCATATTTTACATCATCAAATTCTCTAACATCTATTTTAAGAACTGTTTTAGAACTATTTCCGCTAAGTTCTTTTACCCAAAAATATCCTTCTTTATTTTCTGTATATTCAGGCGCTTCACCGTTAGGCAATAAAGATATAAATTTATGAGCCATCAAAAGAGAGTTTACAAGCTTTCCTTTTGCATTCATAGGATGAGCAGAAGCTCCTGCAAAAGTCACTACACAATCCCCAGCATTCCAGTTTTCATATATAAACTCACCAATCCCACAACAATCTAAACAATATCCAAAATCAGCCCCTACACTACTCACATCTAAAGCTTTAGCTCCTCTCAAACCCTGCTCTTCATCAGGTAAAAAACAAGCTATAATCTCGCCATGCTTTATCTCTGGATTTGAGGTAAAATACTCAAGCATATTTACTATACTAGCAATAGCCGCCTTATCATCTGCTCCAAGCAAGCTAGTGCCATCAGTAACTATAATATCATCATTTACATACTCTTTTAGTTCAGGAAATTCACTTTGTTTTAAATAGATATTAAGCTCTTTATTTAGGCAAATATCGCCACCTTTATAGTTTACCATCTGAGCCTTTGTATCGTTTTGCTGCTCAGCACTTGTATCAAGATGAGCAAAAAATGCTACACTTGGAACTTTTTTATCTAAATTCGAAGGTAATTTTGCCACCAAAATAGCTTTTTCGTTTAAGCTTATATCTTTTAAGCCAAGCTCTTCAAACTCTGCTTTGATAAATTTTGCAAGTTCCATCTCTTTTGGATTAGAAGGCATTATGCCATCTAATCCATTTTGTCTATTTGTTGTTGTGTTGATTTTTGTATAGTTTAAAAATCTATCAACTATATACATATTTTAATCCTTAATTTTATAATATAAAAAATGCTATAACTACAACAGATAAAAACATACCTAAAAATGTTCTTTTTGCTATTCCTATAGGATTCACGCCAGCTATACCAGCACATACTATACAAGCGCCAGCTATAGGAGAAGCAGACCTACCAAGTGATCCAGCTATAGCGGCAGCCATACCAAGACTTGCTTGATCCATACCCAAATCAGCGGCGTGAACCGTAACGGCTTGGTTAAATGCAAAAGTTGCAGCATCGCCTGAACCAGTTACAACACCCATTAAAAACGGTATAAAAGTGCCTCCAAATTTCGCATAACCTTGTTCGGCCTTTAAAAACTCTATCACAAGGTCAATAGCGCCACAAGCCTTAAGTCCAGCAACAAAAACGCCAGCTGATATAATAATACCCATGACATCAGCATATGCACTACCCATACCATTAAAGAACTCTTTTGTTATCTTTTGTGGATTAGTTAAAGTTACAATTATCGCAACAATAGCACCAAGCAACATCGCTTCAGCCACACCCATTTTTGTCCAAGCTAGGAAAGGATACTCTTTTAAGCTTGTTCCGCCGATAATTAAAATAACAAGTGGAACCAAAGGCATCAAAGCATATAAATAATTTACACTTTCATCATCTTGTTTTGTTTGTGAAACTTCATTTGCAGAAACTGAAAAATTTTGTCCTTTTTGATAGTCTTTAAACAACAAAGCAACGATTGTTATAGCAACAAGAACAACCAAAAGAGAAGTTATAGCACTTGGAAACTGGACTTTAATAATCTCTTGAACTGTAAATTCAGGATTTGTCTTTTTTACCAAATCTGCAACAAAAATATTGTGTGCAGAGCCAGGACTCAAAACACCACCAAAAGTTCCAGCAAAAACAGAAGCTGCTGCCATCTCAGGCTTTATTCCAGCCGACATTAAAAGTGGTATTAAAGTAGCGCCAACAGCTGCTGAACAACCAGCCGCAGAAGGTATAGCTATATTTATAAAGTAAGTAACTGCTATGGTTATAGGGATTAAGAAAAATCCAACATTTTTAAGCGGACTTGTCAAAAGTCTGACCAAATGCTTATCGCATTTTGTGTATTTCATAACAAAGGCAAAGCCCATACTAGAACATATAGCCTTTATAAGACCAGCTTTTGTCATATTAGCAGTAAATGCAGAGAAAGCATCCATTGGTTTAAGAGAAAGTATACATAAAAGCAGACCAATGCCTATTAAAACCGTCTTTGTTTCATACTTTTTAACAAGCAAAACAACAACGGCAACTATACCTAGTAAAGCAAAAATAACTTTTAAATTTTCCACAAAGTTCCTTTATATTTTGATTTTATCACCTACTTTTATAAAAGTATTCTCTTTTTTATACTCAAATTTAATCAAATCAGCATAGCCTATAACTTCCACTTCATTATCATTTATCAAAAGTCCAGTTCCCTCAGGCATAGCATACACAATACTATTTTGATTTACTATCAAAAACTCTTCCAAACGCTCTTCTCTACTCTCTCCATTATGGCCTTGTATCTTACCGCTTATAAAATGTGGATTTATCTGATAAGGAAAGATGTTTAAAGAATCAAATGATTTTGGCATTATTATTGGCATATCATTTGTAGTCATCATGCTACTACCAGCTATATTTGCACCAGCAGACCAGCCAAAATACAAACAACTATCACTTACGGCTTGTTTTATCGCATCTATTAGATTAAATTTATAAAGATAGTGCATTAAAACAAAGGTATTTCCACCACCAACAGCTATTGTTTTTGCGTTTTTTATAGCAGATATTTTGTCATCATATCTATGTATGGATTTGATATTTTTATTTTCTAAGCAAGTTATAACTTTTTGTTCGTATTCTTCATTATTTCTTCTTACACCAGCATAAGGTATAAATAAAATTTCATCATCTTTTGCGCTACCTAAAAAATCATTTATCCAGCCCTTACTGTGAGTTAAATAACCAGTGTCTTTGTAGCTTGAAGCACTTAAAAGTAAAGCTTTTTTCATATTTTATCCTTTATTATAAATTCCGTTTGTTTTATAAATAGCTCTTAAAAATACATCTATTCCGACCAACAAAGAGTCCTCATCAAAGTCAAATTTATAGTTGTGATGTCCTGCGGCAAGTGTAGTTCCTATCATAAGATAACCACTTTTTCCACCGCTTTTTTGCACACTTTGCATAAAATGAGCGAAATCTTCACAAGCACCAAAATCAAGTTTTTGAACTATTTTTTCATTTTGAACAAAAGGTGACTCTTTAGCACACTCTTCATACAAATAAGTCACTTCATCATCGCTATCACCACCAGAAGTTCCACCAGTATGCACAATCTCATAATCCACACCATAAGCCAAACAAACACCTTTTATTATATCAAAAGATTTTGCTTTCATAAACTCATTAAGTTCTGTTGTCTCTCCCCTTGTTTCGCAGGCAAGATAGGCATTTGGAGCTATTACGTTTCTTCCTTCTCCAGCTCTTAAAATACCAACATTTACCCTTGTAACACCATCACTATGTCTTGTTATACCGTGCATATTTAAAGCTATTTGAGCTGCAGCAAGTAATGCATTTGCTCCGTCTTGTGGTGAACCAGCTGCATGTGCAGAACGACCTTTTAAAACTATATCAAACTTACTTGTAGCAAGAAATTTATTAGTCCCACATATAATACCGCCCATATCTTTTGCTTGAAATCCTATGTGTCCGCCAAATAAATAATCAACACCATCTAAGATGCCAGTTGGCTCCATACCAACAGCTCCCCTAGTGCCTTCTTCTGCTGTTTGAAATATAAACCTAAATTTACCATTAAAATCATTTAAATTTTCAGATATAAGCTTTGCTAACAACAACCCTATAGTAATATGGCCATCATGTCCACAAGCGTGAGTTATACCATTTATGTCAGAACTAAAACCATCTACAAAAGGTCTATGGTCACTATCTTTACTCTCCGTAACATCAACACCATCTATATCAAATCTAAAAGCGATAAACTTACCATCTCTACCGGTATCTATATCAGCAACCAGTCCAGTTAACCCATCTTCCATAATGTCTAGATATTTAATCTGCTCTTTATTTAATAAACTTTTTGCTCTTTGTATAGCTTGTTTGCAATTTTCATCACTACCAAGCCCAGTCCTTTCTTCTGGCACGATAATATCTCGCCCCATTTTTAGGTTATATCCAAGCCTACTCATTTTATCAGCTATAACAGCCGTTGTAAAAAAGGTAAACCAACCAGTTTCTGGATGAGAGTGAAAAAATCTTCTACACTTAATACTCTCATCTTTTAGCTCTAAAACCTTTTTAGATATATCATCCATTTTATTTACCCCGTTGTAAAATCTTTTTTACTATAAATTAGCCAAACTAAACATAGTTTTAGCTAATAATTCAGCGCCCTTAAAAGCATCATCAAAATTTATATCCTCATTTACATTATGGCTTATCCCATCTTTGCAAGGTATAAATATCATACCGACAAAATAAGCTATGCCCTTCATATGCATAGCATCATGCCCTGCACCACTTGGCAATACAAGAGTTTTTATTTTTAATTTTTCTGCTTGTTCTTTCATTAATTTTATTATTTTTTCATCTAAAACAACCGGTGTATCTTTTGTAAGTTGCAAAAGTTCGAAATCACAAGCCCTATTTTTACAAATTTCTACTATGCAATTATAAATTTCGCTATCAAGTTTTTGTAGTTGCAAACTATCTATATCCCTTATATCTATACCTAAAACACACTCTTGCGGTATAACATTTAAAACTCCAGGAGAAGTTTTTACATATCCAACGGTGGCTACCGATGTTTTATGTGTTTTTGCGAGTTTTTCTATATTTAAAATTATTTCACTAGAACAAACCAAAGCATCTTTTCTCATATTCATGGGAGTTGCACCGCTATGATCAGCCTTTCCTTTAACTTTTAACTCATATCTTATAGGTGCTGCAATCCCGCTAACCAAACCAACAGGAATATTATGCCTTTCAAGAACTGGACCTTGTTCTATGTGAAGCTCTAGGTATGCTAGGTATGTGCCATTTTTTAAAATGCACTCTTGTAAATTTTCTGGATTTAGATTAAAATTTTTCATAGCATCAAAAACACTTATACCATTATCATCTTTTAAATCTTTAAGCTTTGCTATATCTAGTTTTGAACTTATTATTTTACTACCTATCGTAGCCATTTTAAATCTACTTGACTCTTCACAAACAAAAACGATAAGCTCCAATGGTCTTTTTAGCTCAAGACCACTCTCTTTTATGCTTCTTATGGCTTCAAGTCCAGACATAACACCCAATGTTCCATCATAAAAACCACCATTTGGAACGCTATCTATATGAGAACCAACACTAATTGCGGATAAATTTGGCTCTTTTACATCATCAAACCTAGCGTACATATTTCCAACATTATCAATTTTTATTTTAAGTCCGGATTGTTTTATGAGTTTTATGAGATATTCCCTAGCATCTTTATCTTCATTACTAAAAGCTAAACGAGTAATTCCTTTATCTTTTAAAGCACCAAATCTAGATATTTCTTGAAACTCTTCTTTAAGTCGTTTTGTATTTATCATAAAGGAATCCTTGTGATTTAAAATCAAAATAATCTAAAATAAATAAACTAGAAATTTGATTTTATAAAATACAAACATAATCGAAACTTAAAGATATAAAAATAAAAAGATATTGTAAAATTTTAAATTACAATATGAGACATAATCTAAAAAATTACAATATTTAAAGTATAAAAAATTAATTTTTTCTTATTATTAAATTCTTTTTCAGGCGAGATTTTGGAAGAGTATAATTAAAATCTCCATTTTCTTTTTTATAGCCTAAGGCTAAGATAATTTGAGATGTATATCCAAGTTCTCTAATTTTAAGCTCATTATCTAAAGCATTGGAGTCAAAGCCCTCTATAGCTGTTGTATCTATACCAAGGGTAGCAGCTGCCATCAAAACGCTACCCAAAGATAAATATGCTTGTTTTGCATGCCAATGAGCTTCATCTTTTAAATCAAATCTATGAAAATTTAAAAAATATTCCCTAGTTTGCCTAACCTTGTCTTTAAACTCAGGCTTTAAAAAGCGACCATCGGCATCTTCTTGTTCTATTACATTTTGCAAATGAGCATCTTCTACAAAACACTTAGAACAAAAAACTATAATATGAGAAGCATTTTGGATCTTTTTTAAGTTAAACTCAAACTGACCCTGTGTAGCTTTAGAAATTCTAGCCTTACTTTCATCATTACTTGCTATCACAAAATATAAAGGTTGTAAATTTGTACTAGTTGGTGTTAATTCCAAAATACTTTCTATTTGATCAAAATCTTCATCAGAAATTTTCTTATTACTATCAAATACCTTTGTCGTATAACGCTCATTCATAATATCTCTAATACTTCTCATATATATTCCTTTATTTAAACTTTAAACTCAAATTCCTTAGGATTATCAAGAGCATACTTAAATTTTGCAAGATCGACTTTTTTATCCCACATGGATATGACAGCACAACCAACGGCATTACCGCATAAATTTCCAACAGCACGCATTTCTGACATAAATTTATCAACACCAAGTAAAACAGAAACAGCAACAACAGGTATACCGGTATTTGGTAAAGCAGCAAGTGTTCCGGCCAAAACAATAAAACCAGATCCAGTTACTCCAACTGCGCCTTTACTTGTTATCATTAAAACAATGAGAACACTAATAAGGTTTTCAAAACTAAGAGGCACATCAAAAGCTTGAGCCAAAAATATCACACTTAAGCTAAGATATATATTTGTGCAATCTAAATTAAAAGAGTAGCCAGTAGGTATTATAAGTCCTACAGCACCACGATTTATACCAGCATTCTCCAGTTTTTGCATAAGTGGTCCTAAGGCTGTTTCACTTGAACTAGTTGCAAATACAACTAAAACTTCTTTGGCAATAAACCTCATAAATTTAAATATATTTATCTTAGCAAAATAGCATATAATACCCAAAACCACAAATATAAAAAACAAACTAGATAATGCCATTACAGCAAGCAGTTCCATCATTCCAAGCAAAGAACCTATGCCAAATTTTCCAATCAAATACGCCATAGCAGAAAATGCAGCTATAGGGCTAAAAAGCATTAAAAAACTAAGTAGTTTTAAAACATAATGTTGTATAAATTCCAGAGGTTTTAAACATTGTTTTTTACGAGTTGGGTTTAAAAATGACAAAAATATTGCAACCACAAGAGCCATAAAAAGCACTTGCAGAGTATTTGAATATATAAAAGGACTTATAGGATCGCTAGGAACGGCACTTTTTAATATAGACCACATAGAGCCAACATCTCTATCTATATGTGTATATTTATCAACACTACTAGCATCAAGCTTTGTCCAATCAAGATGCATGCCATGTCCAGGTTTTATTGTTTCTCCAAAAAATATACCAATAGACAAAGCTAGCGTGCTTACTATCTCAAAATATATAAACGATTTTAAACCTATACTACCAAGCTCTTTTAAACTCTCAAGACCAACTATCCCAGAAACTATTGTTAAAAATATAATTGGCCCTATAAGAAGTTTTAGAGTCTTTATAAAATAATCAATCCCAGGCTTACTGCCAACTCCTATGTCTGGAAATTGTATCCCAACAACAATACCAGCTATAATAGCAAATATAACCCAGAAAGCAAGACTTGTAAAAATCTTTAGGATTTTACTGTTCTGTCTTTTATTGACAAAGTTTGCAAAAATCATTATTTTGATAAAATTTCAGCTGAAACTATCTTATTCATAGCTTCTATACTATCTAGAACTTTCAAGCTTTCGTTATCAGCACATTTTCCAAAAACAGTATGTACGCCATCAAGATGTGGTTGAGCACTATGGCATATAAAAAACTGAGAACCACCAGTATCTCTACCAGCGTGAGCCATAGAAAGACTTCCTCTTTCGTGTCTTACATTTTGATTATCACATTCGCATTTGATTCTATATCCTGGTCCACCCATTCCATTTCCATGAGGGCAACCACCTTGTATTACAAAGTTTTTAATCACTCTATGAAAATTTAATCCGTTATAAAATCCTGAGTTTATCAAACTTACAAAATTCATAACAGCCTGTGGTGCTTCTTCGTGGAAAAGCTCAAGCTTTATATCGCCTTTTTCGGTATGCAATACAGCAAATTCATTTTTCTTTAGTTCATCTAAATTTATATCATAAACTTTTAATTCTTCTCTCATTTTATCTCCTAATTTTTTATTATTCTATATTTGTATATACTGATTGAACATCATCATCGTCTTCTAACTTATCAAGAAGCTTTTCTATATCTACCATTTCAGACTCATTTAAATGTATTGTAGAGTTTGGAATATATTGAAGCGAACCTTTTTTAAGTTCAAGCCCATTTTTTTCTATGCCTTCACTAAGAGTTCCAAAACTAGTATATTCACCATAAATAACAACACTATCTTCCTCTACTTCAAGCTCAGTAAGACCAAAATCAATCAAATTTAGTTCTAATTCTTCCAAATCGCAATCAGGCTTTACAATCTCAAAAACGCTTTTTCTTGAAAACATAAAACTAAGACTTCCACTTGGCAATATTTCGCCACCATTTTTATTAAAAATAGCTTTTACATTGGCAACTGTTCTTGTTGGATTGTCAGTAGCACATTCTACTATTATTTGTGTTCCGTGAGCAGCTTTTCCATCATAAAATATAGTCTTTATATCAGAACTATCTTTACCATTTGCTCTTTTTATAGCAGAGTCTATATTGTCTTTTGGCATATTTTCAGCTTTAGCAGCTGCTATTGCTGCACGAAGTTTTGGGTTCATATCAGGGTCAGTTCCACCTTCTTTTGCAGCAACTGTTATAGCTTTAGAAAGTTTTGGAAAAACCTTACTCATTTTATCCCATCTAGCTTCTTTGGCAGCTCTTCTATATTCAAACGCTCTTCCCATATATGTCCTATCCTTAAAATAAAATCCACAAATTATACATCACAGATACTTAAACTTAAAAATTTATATAAAATATACTATTTTTCCAATGCATAATCAACAGTATATTTAGCTAATTCTAACGTAGCATCTATAAAATTATATGGTTTATCCAAATACTCCAAAAACATTGGAATTTCAGTACAAGCAGCTATATAAACATCAGCCTTGATTTCTGAAATAGTTTTATTAAAAAGCGAGATATAATCTTTGGTTTTGCCAGCTTTTACACCCTTGTATATACAGTCCATTAAAGCTTCTTGCTGCTCATTTGTAAAACTAACACTATTTAATCCATTTTCTTCTAGTATCTTGTCATACACCCTACCTTTTTTTGTTCCACTAGTTGCTATAACAGCAATATCTTTTGCATTTGGATATAGTTTTTTTATAGTTTCAACAGCTATTTTTGTTATATATAAAATTTTTACATTTGCTTGTTTTTCAATCTCTTTGGCAAAGTAATGAGCAGTATTACAAGAAATTATTATAGCATCACAACCGGCTGCTTTTAATCTCTTTGCACTCTCAACGAGTTTATCGATAGGACTTTTTTCATTATCTATGATAAATTTTGTTCTATCTTCAATTTGTGGATAACTGTCTATGACTACATGAATATGTTTTTGATCACAAGTGGCTGGGGTTAAAGACACTATTTTATTATAAAGATCTATAGTAGCAAGCGGACCCATTCCGCCTATAATTCCAATTTGCTTCATTGTTACTCCTAAAAATAATTTATGAACAATAAAACAAATTATATCACTTTAATTTTAAAAAATAAAATAAATTTTAAAAATTAAGAAAAATTTCAAAATTAGGTGGAAAAATCCACCCAATTATTATTTTAAAGTCTGTATATACTCAGCAACAGCATTCATATCATCATCGCTAAGAGGTTTTGCAACAGGCTTCATCATAGCACCCATAGCATATTTATTTACGCTACCGTCTTTATAACCTTTTAAAGAAGAAACAATATCTTCTTTTGAAAGCATATTTAAAGGTCCAACTTTATTATTAAATTTCTTTTCCGCTTTAGCTCCATGACAAGCTATACATTTTTTATACAAAGTAGAACCATCAGCAGCAAAACTACAGGTCGCAAACATAGCAATAGCTCCAGAAATAATAAGTAATTTTTTCATACATTATCCTTTTTTAATAAAATGGCTTTTATTGTATAACATAAAAGTAAATATAATTTTTTGGTATAATTTTGATTATGAATAAAAATAAAGCAATATTTTTAGATAGAGATGGCGTTATAAATGTAGATTTTGGATATGTATATAAGCCTGAAAATTTTGTATTTTGTGATGGTATTTTTGAAGCATTAAAGGGTTTTATATCATTTGGATATAAACTGATAATAATAACAAATCAATCAGGAATACAAAGAGGCTATTATACATTACAGGATTTTGAAAACATCACAAATTTTATGATTAAAAAGCTCAAAAATGAAGGAATTTGCATACAAAAAGTGTTTTTTTGTCCACATTCTCCTGAACAAATGTGTGATTGCAGAAAACCAAGCCCTAAAATGATACTAGATGCATCTAGTGAATTTAATATATCATTAAAAGATTCTATAATGATAGGAGATAAAAAAAGTGATATTTTGGCTGGTAAAAATGCTGGTGTTGGGCTTAATTTTTTAATAGACAATATAAATTTTAAAAACGCAAAAGATGTTTTTGATTTTTTAAAAGATAAGGAAAATTTATGAACTTAGATAATAAAAAAATAGTAATTACTGGCGGGGCTGGATTTATAGGCTCGGCTTTAGCACATTATTTTGATGAAAATTTTAAAGATACAGAGGTTTTAGTTGTTGATAAATTTAGAAACAACGAAACATTTAGCAATGGAAATTTAAAGAGTTTTGGACACTATAAGAACTTAATGGGGTTTAAAGGAGAGGTTTTTGAAGGCGATATAAACAGCAAAAAAACTCTTGAAAAAATAAAAAAATTCAAACCAGATATAATCTATCATGAAGCTGCTATTTCAGACACAACAGTAAAAGAACAAGATGAGATAATAAGAACAAATGTAAATGCTTTTGTTGATTTGCTTGATATTTGCAAAGATATAAACTCAAAAATGATATATGCAAGCTCTGCTGCAACATACGGAAACGCAAAAAGTCCTCAAAAAGTCGGAGAGTGCGAAAGCCCCAACAATGCTTATGGTTTTTCAAAACTAAGTATGGACAATATAAGCAAAATATATCTAAAAAAGGGATTGCAAATAGTTGGTCTTAGATATTTTAACGTTTATGGAAAAGGCGAGTTTTTTAAAAACAAAACAGCATCCATGGTTTTGCAATTTGGGCTTCAAATACTCTCAGGAAAAGCACCTTGCCTTTTTGAAAATAGTGATAAAATAAGGCGTGATTTTGTATACATAAAAGATATAATTGGAGCAAATATAAAAGCCATAAATGCAAAAAGTGGCACATACAATGCAGCAACTGGAATAGCAAGAAGCTTTCAAGATATAGCAGATATATTGCAAAAAGAACTTGGCACGAATCTAGGAAATACCTATATAAAAAATCCATTTTTAGGCTCATATCAGTTTCATACACAAGCTGATATTGAGTCTAGCGAGAAAGAGCTTGGATACAAAAGCGAATGGAGCTTAGAAGACGGAATTAAAGACTATCTACCAGAAATAATAAGAATACATAAAGAAGAAATCAATGCATAAAGATGTTAAAATTTTAGTAGTTGGTGATTTGATGCTTGATCATTATATATGGGGTCAGTGTGATAGAATTTCTCCAGAAGCACCGGTTCAAGTTGTAAAAACAACAAACGAAACATATAAGCTTGGTGGTGCTGGAAATGTTGTAGAAAATCTAATATCTCTTGGAGCAAAAGTAAATGTAGCAAGTGTTATTGGAGAAGACAGTACAGGAGAAAAAATAATAGAAATTTTAAGACAAGTTGGTGCCGATACAAGCCTTATTATAAAAGAAAAAGGTCGTGAAAGCTCTATAAAAAGTAGAGTTATGGCATCTCATCAACAAGTTGTTAGAATAGATAAAGAGAGTATCGGCGATATAAATATGCAAGATGATTTTGTCTCTATGGTAACAAAAAATCTTGGCAATTTTGATCTTGTATTGCTTAGTGATTATGCAAAAGGTGTTTTAACAGATAATGTATGTCAAAGTATAATAAAAGAGTGCAATAAGCATAATAAATATGTATTAATTGATCCAAAAGGAGATGACTATACAAAATACAAAAATGCAACACTTCTAACGCCAAACAAAAAAGAGGCTTCTCAAGCAACAAATATAAATATAAAAGACAAAGATAGCCTAATAAAAGCTATAAAAAAACTTAAAGATGAAATTTCACTAAGATATTCAATCATAACACTATCAGAAGAAGGCATAGCACTTTTTAATGAAGACTTAGAAATATTTGAAGCCGAGAGTAAAGAGGTGTTTGATGTTACCGGTGCTGGCGATACAGTACTTGCCACACTTGGATTTATGCTTGCAAGCAATTACGATATAAAAGATGCTATAAAAACAGCAAACTTGGCAGCTGCTGTTGTAGTAGGAAAGATAGGAAGCGCGACAGCTACTTTTAGTGAGATGGAAGAGCTTTTAAGAAGTAGAGCTAATGCTGATTTTGAGCATAAGATAAAAAGCATTGATGAAGCACTTGTAATTTTGTCAAAAAAAGGCAATAAGAAACTTGTTTTTACAAATGGTTGCTTTGATATTTTACATGTTGGGCATACAAAATACCTATCAAAAGCTAGAGATTTTGGAGATATTTTAGTAGTTGGCCTAAACTCCGATGATTCAGTAAAAAGACTAAAAGGGCAAACTCGCCCTATAAACAATCAAGATGATAGAGCCAGCATGCTAAGCTCGCTTGGTTTTGTTGATTATGTTATTATCTTTGATGAAGACACACCTTATGAACTTATAAAAAAACTAAAACCAGACATACTTGTAAAAGGTGCTGATTATAAAGATAAAGATGTAGTTGGTAGCGATATAGTCAAAGATGTAAGATTGGTTGAGTTTGTGCCAAATAAAAGCACAACAAATATAATAAATAGGATAAAAAAATAATGCAAGATATGATAAAAAATGAGTTGCAATCACATATAGATGTTGCAAAAAGAATGCAAAATTTGACAGATGATATAGAAAAAATATCAAAAACAATAACACAAGCGTTAAGCAATGGAAATAAAATTTTAATATGTGGAAATGGTGGTAGTGCAGCTGATGCGCAACACTTTGCAGCTGAACTAATCGGAAGATATAAAACAGAAAGAAAGGCACTACCAGCTATTGCTATCACGACAGATACCTCTGCTTTAACAGCGATAGGAAACGACTATGGATATGATATCGTTTTTTCTCGTCAAGTTGAAGGGCTAGCAAACAAAGATGACGTTTTGATTGGAATTTCAACAAGTGGAAATAGCACTAATGTAATCAATGCTTTTTTAAAAGCCAAAGAGATTGGCGCTAAAACAATAGGCTTAAGTGGTAAAGATGGTGGTAAAATGAATAATATATGTGATATAAATTTCATAGCTCCTTCATCAGATACTCCAAGAATTCAAGAGATGCATATTTTTGTGATACATACAATATGTCAAGCTGTTGATAATTTTTTTAAACAAAATTGATTTAAAATTTTAGTTTTGATAAAATATAATAAATAATTTAAGGTTGTAAATTATGACTGGTAAAGTTTGGAAATTCAAAAACATTAGCCTTAATATAAATTTATTAACAATTAAAACAAAAGTTGTTTTTTGCAAATAGATACCAACAGTTGGATTAACAAAGATAAGATGAGCTTAAGTTTATACAAAAGTTTAGTAAAAAGTTTTTTTGTAGTATAAAATAAGGGTAACATATATGAAAAAATATAAAATTTGTGTTATAAAAGGTGATGGCATAGGGCCTGAGATAGTTGATGAGGCTATAAAGGTTTTAGATGTTGCTTCTGTAAAATTTGGATTTGAATTAGAATATGATCACAAACTTATGGGCGGATGTGCTTATGAAGTTTTTGGAGAGCCATTACCAGATGAAACTATAAATAGCGCATTAAGTGCCGATGCTGTTTTGTTTGGCGCTATTGGTGGTGAAAAATGGGACAATCTTCCTAAAGATAAACATCCTGAAAGCGGACTTCTAAAACTCAGAAAAAGTCTTGAAACTTTTGCAAATTTAAGACCTGCTATTATCTTTGATGAGCTTATAGAAAAAAGCACCCTAAAAGCTGATGTTATAAAAGGTGTTGATATCTTAGTTGTTCGTGAATTGACTGGTGGTATATATTTTGGACAACCGAGAGAGAAAAAAGAAGATAGCGCATTTAATACAATGGTATATTCCAAAGCAGAAATACAAAGAATTTCAAAAGTTGCATTTGAAGCTGCTGTAAAAAGAAATAAAAAAGTTTGCATGGTAGATAAGGCAAATATCCTTGAAACATCAAAACTTTGGAGAGAGGTTGTGTCTGAAGTTTCAAAAGACTATCCGGAGATAGAACTTAGTTTTATGTATATAGATGATGCAACTATGCAACTTATTAAAAATCCAAAGCAGTTTGATGTAATTTTAACAGAAAATCTTTTTGGAGATATTTTAAGCAATGAGGCAAGTATGATGTGTGGATCTATGGGGCTTTTACCTAGTGCCAGTATAGGGAGCAAGGTTGGAATTTATGAACCTATGCATGGGTCTGTACCTGATATAGCTGGTCAAGGTATAGCAAACCCAATAGCTACTATTTTAAGCGCTTCAATGATGTTAAGATATGCTTTAAATGAAAAAGAAGCCTCTTTGGCTATAGATGAAGCTGTAAAAAAGGCTTTATCACAAGGATATAGAACAAAAGATATTTCGGCTTTTGATGCGAAAGAAATTTGCACAACAGATGAAATAGGAAGTATTGTAGCAGGACTTATTTGATGTTAAATACAATTACAAAAGCATTAATATATGAATCACAAGGTCTTAAAGATGATGCTTTAGAAGTATATAAAAATATACTAAAAGCAGATCCAAATAATAAAGAAGCAATAAGTGCAGTAAGAAGACTTAGCGGTATAAGAAGAAGTATAAAGATAAAAAATGAACAAATGAAAGATTTTTTTGTTGATATGAGTACCCCTGAGGAAATAAATGAATTTAAAAGGTGGCTTATAAAATTATGAAACTTGATGATATAGCAAAAATGGCAATAGATGAGGTAAATGCTGAACTTGAAAATATACAAGCATTAGAAGAAAAAAAACCTGTTTTTCAGATAAAAACAACAGAAGAGATACAAACAACGCCTACAAAAGAAGAAGTTATTGAAAAATCGGATATAGAGGAAGAAATAGAAAAAATACTACCAAGTGAAGAGATATTTTTAAACAATCTAAAAGAGCGAATAGAAGTTTTATTTGAGGGTCTAAACGAAACCTCTCAACAAAACTTAGAAAATAGACTGGAACTGACACTAAAATTTCTTGAATTTACACTTGCAAATGTTGAAAATAGACTTCAAAATATTACAAAATAAACAATTAAAAGAGATAAAAGATATACTATCACCTTACACAAAAAGAGCCTACCTAGTAGGTGGATGTGTGAGGGATGGTTTTTTAGGAATTAAAAGCAGTGATTTTGATATAGAAGTTTATGATATTTTGCCTGAAAAATTTGAAAAAATTATGCAAAAAATAGGCGCCAAAGGTGTCGGAAAAAGCTACTTTATATACAAATACAAAGAATTTGACCTAGGTCTTCCAAGAACAGAAAACAAAACTGGATTAAAACATACCGACTTTGATGTTTTTTATTGCAATGACACAAAACAAGCTTCAATAAGACGAGATTTTACCATAAACTCAATAATGATAAATATATTCAATGGAGATATAATTGATCACAACAATGGCATAAACGATATAAAAAAAAGAGTTTTGAAACACATAGATAATGATAAATTTTGTGAAGACCCATTAAGAGTGCTTCGAGCAATACAATTTAGCGCAAGATTTGGCTTTAGGATAGATGGAGACACACTAAATCTAATGAAAACTATAAGCATAAAAAATCTAAGCAAAGACAGAATAACAGCTGAACTTATGAAATTTTTCAAAGCCGAGTTTTTGCATATAGGATTTTATTATCTTTATGAATTAAATCTTTTAAAAGAAATTTTTAATTTAAGCATAAAAAATAACGAGTTTATAAGCTTTAGTCGTAAATTAAAACAGGGTCGCAAATTTATAAAAGATGAACAATTTTTTATATATCTTTTGTGCGGGTATTTTAATTTAGATACCAAAGTCTTACTATCAAACCTAAACTTATCAAAAAAATTTGCAAATCTTCAAAAACAAAAGTATTTTCATAAAAAGATAAAAGATATTCAAATGCTCAAAATAGCAACAGATCAACCACTAAATAAATGGCTTGGTTTATATACACCACAAAGGATAAAACAAGCTAAAAAGCTTGGCTTTTTTGATAATAAATTTGATATAAAAATTGATGTAGATACAATTATAAAAAACGGTTTTGAAAAAGAAGAAATCGCGCAAGAAATACAAAAAATAAAGCAAAAAATACTTATTGATTTTTTAAAAAACAGATAATTTTTACTATAAATTATTATATAAATTTTAAATTTAAGTCCATAAAATTATACTTTTTTTATATATAAGCATTTTTTAGGTAAAATAAATGCTTTAAATTTTTCTAAAGGTTTATTTTGAAAGAAAGAAAAAACTGGAGTTCACAACTTACATATATTTTAGCTGTTGCTGGAGCAACAGTTGGCTTTGGCGCTACTTGGCGTTTTCCATACCTTGTTGGTCAAAACGGTGGGGGAGCTTATGTCTTGATATTTTGTATTGCGATGATAGTTATAGGCATACCTATGATACTTGTTGAAAATGCCATAGGAAGAAGACTTAAGATAAATGCCATAGATGCCTTTGGGGGACATAAAAAAATCAATAAATTTTGGAAAACTATAGGATATATGGGTCTTATGGGAGCATTTGGAATAATGGCATATTATATGGTTATAGGCGGTTGGGTTTTAAACTATATAGCCAAAATAGCAACCGGAATTTTAGACCTATCATCAAATATAACACTTGAAGTAACAAGTAAATTTTATAATGAAAACATAAACTCATCTCCTTTGCATATAGCAATAGCAACTTTGATATTTGTTATTATAAACTATATAATCCTTATAAAAGGGGCTGTTGATGGCATAGAGCGTTCAGCAAAATACCTAATGCCAATACTTTTTTTACTTATGATAACTATGGTAATAAGAAATATAACACTAGATGGTGCATTAGAAGGAATTAAGTTTTATCTTACACCTGATTTTTCAAAGATAAATGCAAAGTTATTTGTTGATGTTTTAGGGCAAGTATTTTTTGCATTATCACTTGGATTTGGAGTGATGATAACACTATCAAGTTTTGTTAAAAAAGATGAAAATTTAGTAAAAATATCTGTCATAACTGGCTTTTTAAATACCGGCATAGCTATTTTGGCTGGATTTATGATTTTTCCATCTCTTTTTACATTTGGCATAGAGCCAAACAGTGGCCCTAGTCTAGTCTTTAAAAGTCTTCCAATAGTATTTTCTCATATGTGGGGTGGAGAGGTTTTTGCTGTTGGATTTTTCACACTACTAATGATAGCCGCACTAACAACATCTTTGCCAATATACGAGGTTATTATCACAACAGTTCAAGAAAAACTATCAATAAAAAGACAAAAAGCTATATTGATTGTTTTAAGCGTTATTTTTGTCTTAGGAAATATACCTAGTTTGCTAGCTACAAATATTTTAAGCGATATAACAATTTTTGGAAAAAATATCTTTGATGCTTATGATGCTATAAGTGCTACAATATTTTTTATACTAACCTCTCTTGGATGTGCTATATTTGTTGGTTGGGTTTTAAAAGATGAAGCAAAAAAAGAGATTTTAAAAGGAAGTGAAAAATACAAAAAAGTTATAGACTTTTGGTTTGTATATGTGAAATTTATAATTCCTATAATAATATTAGTAGTTTTCATTAGTAGTTTTTACGATAACTTTATAAAATAAAAAGGATTAAAAAATATGTTTAGCACATTAAGTATTATTTTAATAGCATATGTCTGTGCAAAAACTTATATATCACTACTTCAAATAAACTTCATAAAAAAACATTCAAAAGAAGAAGCAGTGGTATTAGAACAATCAGAATATGAAAATGCTGCAAAAATAGCCATTGAAAATCAGAAATTTGATATTTTTTCAAATATATTTAGTGTCACAATATCACTTTTATGGCTTGGTTTTGGGTTAAAAATATTATTTGCAAATACTGTTAAAACAGATTCAATACTTGAAAATGTTATCTTTGTTGTAAGTTTTTTGTTGATAAATACAATCATAGAACTTCCGCTATCTGTATATGAAAAATTTGTTAAAGATAAAAAACAAGGTTTTTCAAATGTAACACCAAAAATTTTTATAACAGACCTTATAAAATCAATGCTTTTAATGCTTGTATTTGGATCTGCATTTATATGGCTTATAATTATATGTATAGAAAATTTAGGCACACTTTGGTGGTTATGGGCATTTTTATTAAGCTTTGCTATCATACTAACTATAAATTTAATATATCCAACCATTATAGCTCCGATTTTTAATAAAGTAACACCGCTTGAAGATGGAGAATTAAAATCATCAATACAAGACCTACTTTTAAGCTTAGGCTTTAAAAGCAGTGGTGTTTTTACATTAGATGCTAGCAAAAGAGATAATAGGCTAAATGCATATTTTGGTGGTCTTGGCAAAACAAAAAGAGTGGTATTGTTTGACACCTTGATAAAAAAGCTAAATTTAGATGAGATAATAGCTGTATTAGGACATGAACTGGGGCATTTTAAACACAAAGACATTATAAAAATGATAGTTTTAAGCTCTATTATGATTTTTGCACTTTTTGCTATATTTGGAAATATATCAGATAGTATATATCAAGATATAGGTATGCCTAGTAGTGGTGGAGTTATTGTATTTTTAATGATTTTTTCGCCTATTTTTAATTTCTTTTTTAACCCAATCATGGCATTTATAAGCAGAAAAAATGAATTTAATGCAGACAAGTTTGGCTCTAAGATAAAAGATAAAGATAGCATGATTAGTGCATTAAAAAAACTTGGAAGTGAAAATAAAGCATTTCCAAAATCACATCAGCTATACTCAACACTTTATCATTCACACCCTAGCCTTTATGAACGAATAGAAAGACTAAAAAGTGAAAATTAAAAAAGCTATTGAGCTTGGTAAAAGTGAGCTTAGTGATTTTGAAAATAACTACAATATAGTTAAGACATTATTGCTAAACCACTTGGATATGTCCTTTGAAAAGCTATACATAAATTTAGACCAAGAATTGCCAGATGAAGAGATATTTTTTAAAAACATCAAAGATTTTAAAAACTCGAAACCATTAGAATACATAACAGGCAAAGCATCATTTTATTCGCTTGATTTTAAGGTATTCGAAGGTGTATTAATCCCTAGACCAGAAACTGAAATTTTGGTTCAAAAGGTTATAGATATAAGCAAGAGCCTGAACAAAGAGCTAAAAATATGTGAAATAGGGGTTGGAAGCGGAATCATAAGCACCGTTTTGGCATTAAATACAAATGCTAAAATAATATCAACAGATATAAATAAAATAGCTATAAAAAATGCAAAAGAAAATATACAAAATTTCAAAGTCCAAGATAGAGTAAAAGTAATACACACATCATATTTAGATGGCATAAATGAAGATTTTGATATCTTGGTCTCAAACCCTCCGTATATAGCAAATGATTACAAGCTTGATAATTGGGTTTTAAACGAACCAAAAAATGCTCTTTTTGGAGGAGAATATGGAGATGAAATTCTAAAAGAGATAATAAAACTAGCTGATTTAAAAAATATAAAAATAGTAGCTTGCGAAATGGGTTATGATCAAAAAAAATCAATGTCAGATGAATTAAAAAAACACAACTATAAGGCTGAATTTTATAAAGATTTAGCCGGATTTGATCGTGGATTTATAGCAATTAAAAATTAAAAGGAGAAAAATGAAAAGCATATATATGTTTTTATTGGCATTTATCATTGGCGTGGAGTTTGCACTCGGGGTGTTTGTAGCACCTGCTATATTTTTCCCAGAAAGATACGCAAGTGATATAACGCTAACACATTTTCAAAGTGGTTTAATAATGACACAAATTTTTATAAAGTATAACTATACATTGCTTTTTGTAAGTGGCTTTGCTGTTTTATTTGAACTAATAAGCATAAAATCAAAAGAGTGTATACATGTAAAAATTTCAACAATAACGCTTTCTATTATAAATCTAGCATTAGCTTTAACATTTGTGTTTTATTTTACTGATTTTATAGTTGAGGCTCAAAAACTAGGAGATATCGCAACACTAAACAATCCTGAGTTTGATAGTATTCATAAAGCTAGTGAATATGTCATGAAACTTATGATGATAGCTCAATTTTTATTATTTTTTATGAAAAATATAAAATCAAAAAATAAGAATTAACATAATATATAGAGGCATATAAAAAATTAATGTGCCTCTAAAATCATTCTTTTATAAATTCCACCGTTAAAACACTAAACCATATAATCTAAAAGAAAGTTTTAGCGATCACACCTAAGGACTTATCTACAAAAAACTTATTTGTTTAAAAATTACTTACAATACGCTATTAAAAAACTAAGTGTTTTGATATTGCTATATTAGTTAACTATTTTTGGTTAAATATCGATATAAATTTACAGTTATGCCTTAACAATACCATAAACCTTTGAGTTGTCATTGACATCTTTTAAAACAGTACTTCCAGCACCAATAATACAATTTTTCCCTATCTTTACACATTCTATAACACAAGTGCCTATACCAACATGGGTAAGCTCTCCAACCTTAACATTTCCAGCCAACGAGACATTTGGACTGATATGAGAATATCTACTTATAAAGCACTCATGTTCTACAACACAAGATGAGTTTAGTATAACTCCATCTTGTATAATAGAATTTGCATTTATAACGACATTTGGCATAATCACAACACCATTTCCTATCTTTACACTAGGGCTTATGATTGAACTTGGATGAATAAGACTTACAAGGTTAAAGCCTGCATTTTCAACCTTTTGTATAATCTCTTTTCTTACCTTATTATTTCCTATAGCAACTACAATATCTGCTTTTTTTAATGCTGGGTTAAATTTATTTTCTTTATTATCATCTAAAAATATTATCTCATCATAGCCAACAGACCTTGCGATATCAGCAACAACCAAACCATGACCACCTGCACCATAAATATAAATCATCTTAGTTGTTTCCATTAAATTTCTCCGTTGTGTCAAAACCTTGCTTATTTATATTTTGTCTTTTCAAAACAACTTTTATTGTATCTATAGCTATCTTTATATCTGTTTTAAAACTTAAGCTTTTTACATATTCTACATCATATTCGAACTTTTCTTTCCAACTTATAGCATTTCTACCATTAGTTTGAGCAAGACCTGTGATACCAGGTCTAACACAATGTCTTTGAAGCTGATGTGGTGTATAAATGTTAAGATATTCAACAAGCAAAGGTCTAGGTCCTATAAAACTCATATCTCCTTTTAAAACATTAAAAAGTTGTGGAAGCTCATCTAGGCTTAAAGAACGTATTTTTTTACCAAAGTTACCCAAACGCAACTCATCGGATAAAAAATTTCCATTTTTATCTCTTTTGTTACTCATAGTTCTAAACTTATATATTTTAAAAATTTTTGACTCTAGACCTGGTCTTTCTTGTGTAAAAATAATTGGTGAACCAAGTTTTATCCTGATCAAAACAGCAACTAAAATCATAATAGGAGAAGTTAAAATAATTAAAAAAATAGCACCAAATAAATCAAAAAATCTTTTAAAAAATTTTCTATACATCAATAAATTTCCTATAAAGTTCTATATATTTTTGAGCAATTATATTTTCATCAAATTCTTGCACAGCTAATTTTCTACCATTTTCTCCAAATTTCAAGGCTAATTTTTCATCATCAAGTAAAACTTCTATCTTTTTAGCTAAGTCTTTTGAGTCCTTTACCTTACACAAAAGCCCATTAAAACCATCAGTAACAGCCTCATTGCATCCATCAACATCACTTGCAACCACAGCCACACCACAAGACATAGCTTCTAAAATAGTTCTAGGAAAACCCTCTTTATAACTTGGTAAAACAAGCATATAAGCATCTTTTAAAATATCACAAACATCATTTCTAGCACCTAAATATTTGACATTTGAGCTCTTTAAAAACTCTATATCCAAACTACTTTTGTTGCCATCAAAATTATCTCCAATATAAACAAACTCGCAATCATTACGCAAACTTAGTATTTCACTTGCTTGATAATACTCACAAACACCTTTGTGTAATATAGCTCTTGCAACCATCAAAATTATCTTTTTTTGTTTAAAATCACGGCATGGTTTTGGATAAAATTTAGAAGTATCAACGCCGACACTTAATATACAAAAAACTTTATCTTTTTGTATAAGTCCTTGTTTTAAAAAATACCTCGGGTCACTTTTATTTACAAAAATACAACCATCGCTCAATTTTAACGATTTTTTGTATAAAATTTCTATCATAAATCTAATGATTTTTGTTTTTATGTCACTATCTATATAAAAACTTCCAAGACCTTCAACTAAGTTTAATATCTTTTTTACACCAGCTTTTTTTGCCGCAAAAGTTCCAAAAACATTTGATTTATGAGCCGAAGTTTGAATCAAATCAAGATTTAATTGTTTTATTATTTTTGCTAATTTATTAGCGTTTGATAAAACTACAAATGGGTTTAAACTAGCCTTATTAAGCTCATACAAAACAACATCAAATTCTTTTTTGAGTTCAACTACAAACTCTCCATTTGGACATATAGCATACACATCATGCCCCATCTTTTTTAAAGCACGCATTATAGGTGTTCTAAAATGATATATACTCATATCCGAGTGAGATAAAAAACCTATTCTTGCCATTATTTTTTTAATCTATAAATTTTTACATCATTATTTAGTATCACGGGCTCAAATATATCTTTATTGTAATTTTCAAGAACAAAAAGTTGAATAAATGTGCTTTCAAACATACTTCTGTCTAAAATCAAAAATCTTGCATAATCACGCATAAAAATAACATAAAGTTCTGAGTTTTTATCATTTTCAATAGCACTTACTACTAATTTATCATTTTCATCTTTTTTTGTCTCTATGAAAGTATTTATACCAAAAGTATTATCGCCGACAAAAAGATTATCAAAACCACTAGATATAACTATATTTGTTCCAGCAAGACCAATTCCCCTTGGGTCTTCATAAACCTTTTCGCTAATCTCATAAAGATTTGATGGAAATTCTTTTCCGGTCATCAAATCAAGTTTGCTAAAATGAAGCATTGTGGGGAAAATATACATCATTCTATCAGGCAAATAATAATAAATTTCACGGCTCTTTTTTGGTGGATTAAAATTATCATCTCCTATATCAAATAAAAATTTATTAGCATTTGTTGTATTATAATCTCTCATCATTTGAGCTAAATTTACACCAAAATGCTCTTTAAAATTTCTTTCAGTATATTCAACTTCAAGTCTAGCCATATTTGCAGAACTTATTTGATCTTGCGACAGAGCAAAACTTACTGCAAAATTATCTTTTCCAAGGTGTTTTCCGCCATCAATCAAAGTTTTAACATCACTATAATATCTTATAGGATAACCATAATCCCACCAAGCCAAAACATAATCATCTCTTGAAGCTATTTTTTTTAATTTATCCAATGTTTCAACTTCATTTTGGGTAAAAACAGGTGTCATCAAATACTCTTTTATATGATTTTGTATTGGAAAAACAGCAAAAAATAAAAATACAATATATAAAATATTGTATTGAATAATTGATTTTAGTTTTAAAACTTTAAGAAAATTAACAACAAAAAATCCAAGACCCAAAGCCATAATAGGAACAGCATATATAGTAAATCTAAGACCGCCTTTAAGAGCTAAAAAACCTAAAAATAACATAGCAATAGTTATACAAAAAGAACGATGTCTAAAACACATCCATACAAATCCTATAAGCGAAACAAAAAATGTAATTGTATGACCGCTTATTCTATTAAAAAATGTTGTAAAATCAACTATTCCTGATTCTTGAATTGTCTGATTTACATTAAAAAATTTAAAACTCAAATCTGAAATTTCACTAATATCTCTAAAAAAATAAAACTTAAACTGAAACCATATTGGATTTAAACCACCACAAGCTATAAAAATAACAATACAAACAATAAGAAATAAGTCCAATATTTTTATACTTATCCTGCTTTCATACTTCAAATAACAAATATATGCTAGCAATATAGCTATAAATTTGATATAAAAATTAAAATTTGAGATAGACAAAATAAGTAAACCAAATTGAAAATAAAAGAGTATATTTTTTCTATCAAATAAAATAACATAAAACAAAAAAAGACCAATGGTAGATATAAGCAAACTAAAACCACTTAGATACCACCAATTATATATCAAAATAAAAATAGGTGCTATTATGATATCTTTTTTATCTTTTTTTTCTAAAACACGCAAAAGCCCCCATATAACAAACACAGGCAAAACTATAGTAAGCATATCAGTATCATAATACCCAGCCATAGTTCTATTGTAATAGCTATCCGCAATACTCGCTATAATAGCCGCAAAAAATCCAAGCTTTAAATTCATATACTCTTTTGAAATAAGCAATATCGGTATAACTATAAGTGAACCAAAAAGCACACTCATATAAAGCATAGCAACTTCAAGTTTTATTCCGGTTATTTTTACAAAATAATATGTTAAAGTAGAAAGAGAGCTACCAAAATAGCTAAGGTCGTTTTCTTGATGAAAACCAGCAAGCATATCCCTAGCACCCTCGGCAAAAGCATATCCATCGTTTGTGCTTATCATCAAAGTATCGTTGTAAAAAAACATAGGATATCCACTAGCCCAAAAAACCCAATAAAGCCTAGCGCACACACTAAAAGTAAAGGCCATTAGCATAAAAATATAAAGTTGTTTAGAAGTGTTTAAGTTATTTAAAAAATTAATCTTTTTTTGCACAATATTCCTCACAAAATCACAAATTTAAATGGTAATTATATGGTATTTTTATTATAAAGTTAATAAAAACCAGCAAAACTACTGCTCTAAAAACTCAATTAGTTTTAAAGATATGATACTACTATCAAATTTCTTAACTCTTTTATAAGCCTTTAATTCATATTTATATCTAAGTTCTTCATTATCTAAAATATTTTGCATAGCTTCTTGCATTGCTTTTTCATCATCCACATCAACCAATAAACCATATTCATTATCCCCCAAAAGCTCTTTAGCGCCACTTTTGTGAGATGTAGAGATTATGGTTTTTTCGCAAGCTAGTGCTTCAAGTAAAACATTTGAAAAACCTTCAAATCTAGAAGCACAAACAAGACAAGATGAGTTTTTTATATACTTAAATGGATTCTTATTAACACCTAAAAGCTTAACTCTATCCTCAACCTTGTATTTTTTAATCAAAGATAAAAGCTCATCTTTCATGCATCCATCGCCTAAAATCCCAAGTGTTGCTCTTTTATCTTTTAAATTTGCAATGATTTTAATAAGCATTGATTGATTTTTACCGCTATCTAAACGACCTATATTTAAAAAAAATGGCTTAAAATCACTATCTAAAGGCTCATCTTTAAGTTTTTGTATACTTTTTAAATCAATAGCGTTATAAAAAACCTTTGTTTTGTCTTTATCACAACTAAAATTTTGTATCAAATCATCAGCATTTTCTTTTGCATTTGCAAGTATTAAATCAGCTTTGTTATAAAGCAATCTAATAAAAGCTCTATTAAAGAAGCCATTTATTCCATTTTTATATATCACACTAGGACAACTTCTTTCGCTAATTATAAGTCTACCTTTTAGACCAAAAATACGAGAAATCAAGGCTACATAACAAGGCCTATTCATAAGCACAAAATGGCTATTTATGCCCAAATTATTAGATATTTTTTTATATTTAAACGCCAACAAAGGCAAAGCAAAAATGAGTCTAAACATCTTTTTTATTTTATTTTCATTTGGGTTTGAACGCTCTAAAAAATGAAATTTAACTAAGTTTGAAACATTGTAAGATATTACATCGCTCATTAAAAAAAGATGAACTTCATATTTTTGAGTCAAAAAAGGTAATAAATTTGATACAACCCTTTCAGCTCCCCCTGCCCCCATAGAATACAAAAAAACGCTTAATTTTTTCATTTTTTATTTTTTTTATTATATATTTTTACACGAATTTTAGTAAGAAATAATATCAATTTCTTAGGAAAAGGTGTTAAGACAAGCATAATAAAAGCCTCTTTTGTAAATTTAAACCTTAAACTATAAAAAAGATACACATACATTTTTATATATTCGCCAGCAAATTTTGCATAATATCCAGCCATTTTATAAAGGATAGCTATATATCTTTTATCTATTTTAGTTGTTTTTTGCATAATAAGCTCGGCTGTCATCGCATAACCTTTCATTACGCAATGTGGTCTTTGATGGGAGTTTAAGGTTACACTATCTTGTCTGTGAAATCTATAAATTCTAACAGCCTCGTTTAAATAATAAGCCTTAAAATCAAACAAGTGTATCCATAATGTATTTTCTGAACCATAAAGACCTTTTTCAAATCTTCTATCGCCTATACAATAACGCATAAACATTATCAAAAACTCACCATTTATTTTACCATCATAATAATCTTGTGGATTTATTTCTTGGCTTTTATCAAGCCCAAATCCAGAAAAATCAGTGGTTTTCGTACCATTAATTTCAAAATAACAATTAGCCCACACACTATCATAACCCATTTTAAGAACACCAACCATTTTTGAAATTGCGCTGGGCAATAACAGATCATCATCATCTAAAATAACAAAAGCATCTCCATTTGCATTATCAAATCCATTATTTTTATTTCCGTTTGGCCCTTTTTCATATTTTTCATTTACGCAATATTTTATAAAGTCAAAATCATTGGCATATTTTAAAGCTAATTGTTTTGTTCCATCTGTTGAATTATCATCTGAGATGACAATTTGTTTATTGATATAATCTTGATTTATTGCTGATTTTAATGCTAATTCAAATAAATCTTTACGGTTAAAGGTTGGTATTATAATGCTAACTTTTATATCTTTACTATCATTCATTTATCTATCTTTTTTATATTTGAGTTTATAAATTTCATCCACTTTTGATATATGTTTTCTATCTTAAAATCATCAGCTCTTAAATGAGCATTTTTTATAAATTTATCCCTTAAAACATCATCATCTATAAGTTTTTCTATTTTCTCACTAAGTGCGCAAAAATCATTCACAGGAACTATAAATCCATCAAAATCATTCCTTATAAGCTCTTTTGCTCCACTAGTGGCGGTACCAATTCTAGCACAATCAAAAAAGATACTTTCCATAAGCACATTTGGAAGCCCTTCTGTTTGTGAGCTAGAAACTATAATTTTTGATTTTTCATATACCAAAGATATATCATTTGTATTGCCTAAAAACTCTATATCAGCATTGATATTTTTTGCCATTTTTTCAAGAACTTGTCTTTGATCCCCGTCACCAACTATCAAGATCTTATAGCCTTTAAGTTTTAGTGGATCTATAAGTCCAATAGCGTTCAAAAAAACATCACAAGCTTTTATCTTTACTAGTCTTCCAACAAAAAGTATTATGTTCTCTTTTGGTATATTATGTTTTTTTATATCAAAAACTGGATTATACATAATAATTTTATTTTTTACAAAATCATAATATTTAAAATCAGTGTTAGTTAATACACTAAGACCATTTGCATAAGGATATAAAATTCGTCTTAAAAATATCCAAATTTTTGATTTTAAAAACTCAGAACTTGAATGTTCACTTATAAAAAGCGGTCTATTTATAAATAAATTTGACAAAATAACATTTATGTTTGTGCTATCCATAAATGATATAACAACATCAAAATTTCCATTTTTAAGCACATCTCTTTGATAAAAAAATTTCTTTATTCTTCTTTTTAAATTTACAAAAAACCCTTGTTTTATCATGGGATAAGGCAAGTTTATAATATTTATTTTTTCATCTAGTTCATAAAATGAATCTTTTTGATCAAATTTAAGCAAAGTGACATCATGAAATTTAGCAAAATAACTAGCTAAAATACTCATAACCCTTTCAGCTCCACCGGCTTGCATTGTTGATATAATAAATAAAACTCTCAATTAAATTCCTATAATTATCTTTTAAATATCCTCTCAAAACCTTTAAATAAAACATCCATTCTGGTTAAAAAGATATATCTTAAAGATTTGAGATATGATAATATATTTTTTTTATCGTAGCCCCTACTGGCTCTTGATGATTGTATCTTTGAATCACTAAGATCAAGAGGATGTGCAAAAATATCCGAAAAATACATATTTAAATCAGCTTTTTTAAGCAAACAACTCCAAAAATCAGCAGGATACAAGGCATCTTGATGAACCTTTAATATTTGTTTTGCACTATTTTTACTTAAAATATAAGCAGTAGCCCTATAAATACTAGAATGTGAGTGCTTTGATACTAGATAAAAATTATCTTGTATTTTTTTACCAAAAGCACTAAAACGACCTTCAAGTCCATCTTGACAACCACAAATAAAAACCGATTTATTATCAATATACTTTACATGTTCAAAAGCCAACTTGATACTATCATCATCTCCTATAACATCATCTTCTAATATCAAAGCATAGTCTAAATCGCTATTTATAAACTCATCATAAGCTTTCATATGAGATAAGCAACATCCGATTTCGGCTGGAGATAAAAATAAATTATTTAATTTAAAAGATTTTAAAGCATATAAAAAATATTGATTTGTTTGAAGCTTGCTACCATCAATCGCATCTATAAATTTGAAATTTTTATAGCTATTTTTAAACCTAAATTTTAGCTTATCTCTTCTTGCGTTATCCTCTTTTAAAGATATCAAAAAAATTCCAAATCTCATATCAAGCTCTTTTAACTTTTGATTTTATTTGTAAAAACATTTTCTTTCTTTCTTTTTTTGAAAATAATAAAAATAAATTTATAAAATATCCCAATAATACTATAAAAAATATATTAAAAACAAAATCAAACCAATCTTTTATATCTATAAATTTACTAATACAAAAATAAAAAACCAGCAAAATAAAAAAAGTAAAAATATGTTTTATATAGATAATATAAAAAGTATAAAGCTTTAAATTTAAGTTTAAAGCACCATTTAAAAGATCAAAAAACAATATCCTTAAACTATAAAAAACACAAAGTACACAAACAACTCCAATAAGCCCATAATCAGTAAATTTAAGAAGTAAAATTTGTGTAAAAATAGTAGATATTCCAAAAACAACATTTACTATAGCTGGCCGCTTTAATTGATTTGTTGTATTGTCTATATTTAGCAAAGGAAAGAGATAGCTTATAAGAGTTATTGGAACAACAGCTATCATGCTAATTTGATATATAAATGAAATTTCATCAATACTTTTAAAAGATAACCAAAGCGTATAAAAATCTTTTGCAAAAACAATAAATATAGCTATAGGAACACCAGCTATAAAAGCAACTATTTTCATTGCAAATCTTATCTCAAAAATAAGCCTTTTAATTTTTTTTGCAGAGTAAAATTTAATAAATTTAGGTGAAAATATAGCGCTTATTTGAGCCACGAAACTCTCTAATATAAGTGGAGCTACCTTGGATATAGCAAGTATTCCAACTAAATTTGAGTTTAAAAAAACATTGCATATAAAAAGATCTGTTCCGTTTAACAAAACACGATTTAAAGCAGAAAAACTACTCCAAATCCCAGAATAAAAAAGCTCTTTTATAGATAAAAAATCAAATTTAAAAAGGCTAAAATTTAAATCAGGGGCTATTTTTTTAGAAACAAAAAAAGTCGCACAAAAAACAAATACACTAGATATCAAAGCACAAATAGCAAGATAAGAAATCATAGGTTTTAAAAGATAAAATAACAAAACAACCAAACAAGCAAAAAGTATACTAGATATAGCATTTCTAATAGAAATAATATATAACTTATCTGTAACAAAAGCACAAACAGACAAAACACCATTAAAAAGCAAAACACAAAAATTTATAAAATAAAATATAAAGGTAAGTTTAACATCATAAAGCAAATGTTGTGGAATATTTAAAAAATAATTTATATTCAAAATAAAAAATATAGCACTAATGGCTACTATCAAAGAGAAAAAGATATTAACAATTAAAACAGATGAATAATAGGTATTTGATTTTTCAAAATTATTTTTATGCCATTCATATGCAACAAATCTAGAACTAACAGAATTTATAGATAAAGTTATTACATAAGCATAAGAGATTATAGCATTGCAAAGCCCAATAAAGCCATAAGCTTCATTTCCAAGGCTTTGAACAATGTATGGTGTAAGAAAAAAATTTATCCCAAAAGATACTAAAAAAACTATTATAGAACTAGATAAATTTAATATCAAGTTCTAAAGTCTCGCACTGGCTTTAGGATAGATATTTTTTATATCATATACTAATTTATCTTTAAAATCCAATCCTTTAAACTCATTATGAGCAACAGCTGTAACTATACAATCATAATCATTTGCATTGTAATTTTCAATCATTTGCATATTGTATTCTTGCTTTACCTCTTTTTTGCTAGCCCAAGGATCAAATATATCAACCGCACAACCAAAATCTTTAAGCTCATCTATAACATCAATCACACGTGAGTTTCTAATATCAGGACAATTTTCTTTAAATGTAATGCCCAAAATTAAGACCTTTGATCTATTTATAGCGATACCATCTTTTATCATAAGCTTAACTATTTCAGAAGCTACATATTTTCCCATATTATCATTTATTCTACGACCAGCCAAAATCATCTCTGGATGAAATCCAAGCTCTTGTGCCTTATATGTAAGATAATAAGGATCAACGCCTATACAATGTCCGCCAACTAAACCTGGTTTGAAATTTAAAAAATTCCACTTTGTGCCGGCAGCTTCCAAAACATCATTAGTATTTATATTCATCTTGTTAAAAATCATAGCAAGTTCATTTATAAAGGCTATATTTATATCTCTTTGAGTATTTTCTATAACTTTTGCGGCTTCAGCCACCTTGATGCTACTTGCTTTATGGGTTCCAGCTGTGATTATTGATTTATAAACTTCATCTATCTTATCTGCAATTTCAAGCGTTGAACCACTAGTTATTTTTTTTATTTTAGTAACAGTATGCTCTTTATCGCCTGGGTTTATACGCTCCGGAGAATACCCGCAAAAGAAGTCTTGATTAAACTTAAATCCACTAATATCTTCTAATATAGGCACACAGATATCTTCTGTAACACCAGGGTAAACAGTGCTTTCATAAACAATAATATCGCCTTTTTTTAGAACTTTGGCAACACTTTGGGTAGCTTTTATCACAGGAGTTAAATCAGGTCTTTTATTTTTATCTATAGGAGTAGGAACAGTAACAATAAAAAAATTACAATCTTTTATATCATCTAAATTTGTGCTAAATTTCATACTATTATCAATAGCTTTTTGCATTTGATTGCTATCAAGCTCCAATGTTCTATCTATGCCATTTTTAAGCTCATTAATTCGTTCTAAATTAATATCAAATCCAATAACACTATACTTTTCAGAAAATGCTACCGCTAAAGGAAGTCCAACATAACCAAGTCCAATAACTGCTATATTCATTTTATCTCACTTTCTATCTCTTTAAAAATTTTAACTTGCAATTTGATGTCTTTTTTAACATAAATAACAATTGGCAATTTTGAATTATATATAGGTTTTAATACATCTTGATAAGTTACAAATTTACTCTTTTTAACATCATCGCACATCATTAAAGTATTTGCCAACTCATCCTTACCATCAAATTCATAATACTTATATCCCCAACCATCAAGATTTAACTCTTTAAGTTTTCCATCTATAAAGAAGTGATGGTTACAATCAGCCAAAATATCCTTGCCAAAATAAATCTCAACCCTAAAATTATCCTCATTGTTTCTAGGCTCTAATTTTATAACTTTTTGAACAAAACCATCTTTTGGTTTAGGATAAATACCTAAATCGTAAGAAAAACAATAACAAACAACAAAAATAAATAAAACTATCTTCTTCATGCTTTAACCCCTATTTGAAAATATTTAAATCCAATCTCTTGTAATGTTTTTAAATTATATTGATTTCTTCCATCAAAAATAACCGGATTTTTCAATCTATTTTTTATCTCATAAAAATCAGGCGACCTAAACTCACTCCACTCAGTCAAAAGCACCATACAATCAGCATCATCTACGGCATCATATTTACTTTTTGCATAGGTTAAGTTTGAGTTTTTAAGATATTTTTTAGCTTCATTGACAGCTTTTGGATCATAAGCACTTATAATAGCGCTCTCTTTTTCAAGAAGATTAATAAGAGTTATAGAACTAGCCTCTCTCATATCATCTGTGTTTGGCTTAAATGCAAGTCCCCAAAGTGCTATTTTTTTATCCTTTAAATTTCCATTAAAAAATTTATAAATTTTATCAAATAAAACCCTTTTTTGCGCCTTGTTTCTTAACTCAACAGCATTTAACAACTCAGGCTCAAACCCATTTTCTCTAGCTGTATATATCAAGGCTTCTACATCCTTTGGAAAGCAACTACCTCCATATCCACATCCAGGATATATAAAGCTATAACCTATTCTAGAATCACTACCAATGCCTTTTCTTACTAAGTTTACATCAGCCCCTACCTTTTCGCATATATTAGCTATCTCGTTTATAAAGCTTATTTTAGTAGCAAGCATTGAATTTGCAGCATATTTTGTCATCTCCGCTGATTTTACATCCATAGATATAAATCTGTCGTGATTTTTCATAAATGGAGCATAAAGTTCTCTCATTACGCTATCGCCCCAAGATGTAGATGAGCCAACAACTACTCTATCTGGCTTTAAAAAATCTTCAACAGCAGCGCCCTCTTTTAAAAACTCAGGATTTGAAACAACTTCAAATTTGATATCTAAATTTCTTTTTTGAATTTCTTGATGTATTATATCACTAACCTTTTCGCCGGTACCGACAGGAACTGTTGATTTATCAACTATTATCATAGGATGAGTGATATTTTCGCCTATGCTTTTTGCAACTTGCAAAACATATTTTAAGTCAGCTTGTCCATCGCTTCCCATTGGAGTCCCAACAGCTATAAACAACACATCAGAATGCGATAAAGCATCTTTTATATCTGTGCTAAAAAGCAAGGAGTTATTTTGGATACACTCAAATACAATTTCGGCAAGACCTGGTTCGTATATCGGTATTTGTGAATTTTTTAGATCCTGTATCTTTTTTTCATCCACATCAATACAAATTACACTATTGCCCATTTTTGCCAAACAAGCACCACTAACAAGTCCTACATATCCTGTACCAACAACTCCGATTTTCAAATTCTATCCTTGATTTTTTATTTATGCGCGTATTTTATCATATTAATATAAGAGCTTAGTTTAAAAAATAAATATTTAATACGCAAAAAGGCAAAAAAATTAAATACTAAAATTATAAATATTATTTTAAAAATCTTATTTTATTTTAATAAATATGCAACAAAATTACAAAATAAATTTATTACACAAAAAAGGATTTATATATGTAAAAGGTATCCAAATTGTTATTTTGGCTATACTTATTGTATTATTCTCTATCTTTGCATTTCAAAGCTGCAAGGAGGCATAGTCAGCAATTTTAAAACTGCAAAAGATACAAAAGAAGTTGTCCCAAAAATCATCCTAAATAAAGATTTTAAATGTTCCTAGGGTGAAAAAAGTTCTAACAGATAGCATTAAGCAGTTGTTGCTGATGAAGTAAGAAAACTAGCAGAAAGAACTCAAAAATCATTAGGAGAGATAGAAGCAAATACAAATGTATTAGCTCAATCAATAAATGAAATGAGTGAGTCTATAAAAGAACAAGCAGAAGGTATTAATATGATTAATAAATCTGTTTCAGAGGTAGATATGCTAACTCAACAAAATGTTAAAATAGCAAACAACACAAATCAAATTACACTAGAAGTAGATGATATGGCTAAGACTATAAGTTAAATGAATGTAGTTATTTTTTGATAAATTATTTTCAGATACAAATCTTAAAATTCCATCCCATGCGCTTTAATTAAAAGACAAATCATCAATCCTAGAAATATCACTTACTAAAGCTGGTCTTAAATTATTAACACTTTTATTATCAAAACAAGAAGAAATAAATAAAATATAAATTAAACTTTTTATTATAAAATCCTAAAAAATAAATATAGAAAATAATCAAAAAAAGTAAAAAATCCGAAATTATAGTAATAATTATAAAACAATAATTTCGGAATGAAATTAACTATTAGTGTGTTTCAAATATCTTAGCAATTTTATCTTTATCATTTGTTTTTGTTAAAGCAAGCATTAACAAAACTCTAGCTTTTTGGGCATTTAGATTATCACTTGTTATAAAGCCATATTTATCATCATCAACCTCTCCATTTAAAGTTGTTTCACCGCTTCCGACACGAGAATCCCTGACAACAATAACACCATTTTTAACACCGTCAAATAAAGCATTTAAAACAGATGGATAAGGATTGCCATTACCCATTCCAGAACTTATTATACCTTTTGCATTATTTTTCAATGCAGTATTTACAAAATCAGCATTATCATTAGTATGAGAATATATAATATCAACCCTAGGAAGTTCTTTTATATTTGCTATATCAAAATCAGAGTTTAAAGTATGCTTTCTAATTGGATTCATATAATATTTTACTTTTCCATAAAACACTGTTCCTATTTTTCCAGAATTTGGAGATTTAAAGGTGCTAACACTAGTTGTATTTGTTTTAGTTACCTCTCTTGCCGCGTGTATTTCATCATTCATAACAACAACAACACCCTTGCCTATACTATTTTTATCAATAGCAACATTAACAGCATTAAATAAATTTAAAGGTCCATCAGCACTTAAAGATGATGAGTTTCTCATTGCTCCAACCATAACAATAGGCTTATCGCTTTTTACAACTAAATTTAAAAAATAAGCTGTTTCTTCCATTGTATCAGTTCCGTGAGTTATTACAATACCATCAGCATTACCATTGACCAAAAGCTCATTAACCCTACTAGCTAGTTTTAGCCAAACTTCATTATTCATCTCTTGTGAACCAATATTAGAAATTTGCTCACCTTTTATCGTAGCTATTTTATTTATCTCAGGCACTGCTGATATTAATTTATCTACAGTTACAGTTCCTGATGTGTAACTACTATCCAAAGCTCCAGAACCACTTCCGGCTATAGTGCCGCCCGTAGCAAGTATATATACTGTCGGCTTTGCAAAACTTGCAATTGCACTAAGTAACATGACAAACACCACCTTTTTTAAACCGAATTTCATCTGAAATCTCCTTAAATTATATTTAAATTTAATATCTAAAGATATAAATTTATAAAAGTTATTATAACTATTATTTTTAATTAAGTCAATTAATATTATTAATTAATATTAATTTAATATAATAAATAAAAACCTAAAAGATTTCAAAAAATAAAAATTTAATAATACCAAAATAAAAACTTAACATTATTTAATATTTTTTGTGGATTAAATATTTTTTTAAGACCAAGACACATAAAACCTTGGTCTTAAAAGTTTAGTTTAGTTCTTTTATAAGTTTGGTGATTTCTCCACCATTTGGAAATCTAACTTCATCGTTAGTTCCTATTCTGTCTTTTTTTGAAAATATAACTTTACCATCTACTTCAACGATAAAATCTCCGCCACTTCCTTCTATTTTCTCAACAATACTATCGCCAAAGTTTGATTTTATTTCATCTTCTACACGAGAAGCTACTGGACGATAGTTTCAAGAGTTGCAGTAAGTTATTTTTACTTGCATTTCCATTCCTTTCGTTAAAATTTCTATTAGATTTTTATTCTATCAAAATTTTATTAAATAGTATGATAAAATACTATAAATACTTTTAAAACACAAAAAAAAAGGAAAACAATGAAAAAAGTTGCAATCATCCTCGCTGATGGATTTGAAGAAATAGAAGCAATTACTATAATAGACATTTTAAGAAGAGCTGGAATAGATGTTAGTGTAGTTGGGTTAAATCAAGCTCTCGTAAATGGTGCTCATGACATAACCGTAAAAGCAAATATCTTATTAGATGAGCTTGATGAAACAAGTTTTGATATGATAATTTTACCTGGTGGTCTTACTGGAACAAACAATTTAGCCAATAACAATAAGGTGCTAGAAGTATTAAATTATTTTAATAAAAAAGGTAAATACATATCCGCTATATGTGCCGCTCCTATGGTACTTTCAAAGGCTGGAGTTTTGAAAAATAATTTTACATGCTATCCTGGATTTGAGAACGAAGTAAGAAATTTTGGTTATATAAATGATCAAAATGTAGTCATAGATGGCAATATAATAACATCAAAAGGTCCTGCTACAGCAATGGAATTTTCACTAGCTTTAATAAAAGAATTGCTTGGAGAAAATAAGCTTAATGAAATAAAAAAAGAAATTTTATTATAAAAAATTATATTTTATGCTCATTTTTGGAAAAATTAGGGTATCATTGCATCAACCGAAATTAATGTCGGAAAAATTTTAAAGGAAAACCCTAGTGAATATCTATGTGGGAAATTTGTCATATCGTATGACAGAAGCTGAGCTTAAGGAAGTTTTTACACCATTTGGTGAAGTAAAACGTGCAAAGATTGTAAAAGATCGTGATACAAACCGTTCTAAAGGATTTGGATTTATTGAAATGGATGATGATGTAGCTGCACAAAAAGCTATAAATGAAATCAATAATAAAGAGATTGATGGACGCAATCTAAGAGTAAACGAATCTCGCCCAAAAGAGTAAAGCTCATTCTTGCCATCTTAAATTTTTACTTTTTTGATGGCAAATTTTTTATAATTACAAAACACAACAAAAAAAAACACAAAGCAACATAAAAGATAAAATTAGCTAACATACTATATTAATGAAATTTAGGAAAATAATATGGTTGATTTTACACACTTACACTTACATACAGAATACTCACTACTTGATGGCGCAAATAAAATAAAAGAACTTGCAAAAACACTTAAAGAACGCGGAGTAAAAAGTGTAGCTATAACAGATCACGGAAATATGTTTGGTGCTATAGATTTTTACAAAACAATGAAAAAAGAAGGCATAAAACCGCTAATAGGTATGGAAGCCTATATACACAATCAAGATGAACTATCAGATAAAAGCACAAAGCAAAGATTTCACCTAATACTAATCGCTAAAAATGAAATAGGTTATAAAAATTTAATGTATCTTAGCTCTATGAGTTATATAGATGGATTTTATTACTATCCAAGAATAAATAAAAAAATACTTAAAGAACATAGCGAAGGTATAATATGTACAGGGGCATGTTTACAAGGTGAGGTTAGTTGGAATTTAAATTTAAGTGAAAGAAATCTTAAATTTGGAGCCAAAGGATATGAAAAAGCAAAAGAAATTGCCCTTGAATATAAAGAAATTTTTGGAGATGATTTTTATCTTGAAATAATGCGTCACGGTATAAATCACCAAATGCAAATTGATGATGATATAATAAAAATAGCAAAAGAGACAAATATAAAAATCATAGCAACAAATGATACCCACTATACATTCAAATCAAGAGCCGATGCGCATGAGGTATTTATGTGTATTGCTATGGGTAAAATTCTAGACGATCCAAATAGACTAAAACATAGTGTTCATGAATTTTATGTCAAGTCAAACGAAGATATGCAAGCACTTTTTCTAGATATCCCTGAAGCGATAAGTAACACGCAAGAGATCTCTGATAAGTGCAATCTTGAGATAAAACTCGGCGATGCAACTCCACCTAACTTTAAATTTACACTTGAATATGCAAAAGAAAGAGGTCTAGAACTTCCTGAACCAGATACTAGATATAGCTTTAAAAATGATGCTGTATTTTTTGAACATGAATGCCGAAAAGGATTAGAAGAAAGACTCAAATTCGTACCAGAAGAAAAACACGAAGAATATAAAAAAAGATTACAAATTGAAATTGACATAATAAATAAAATGAACTTTCCTGGATACATGGTTATAGTTTGGGACTTTATAAATGAAGCTAAAAAAAGGGGGGTTCCTGTTGGCCCAGGAAGGGGTTCAGCGGCAGGAAGTTTGGTTGCTTATGCACTTAAAATAACAGATCTTGATCCACTTCCATATAACCTTCTTTTTGAGAGATTTTTAAATCCAGAACGTGTTAGCATGCCAGATATTGATGTTGATTTTTGTCAGACAAGAAGAGGCGAAATTATAGACTATGTTATAGAAAAATATGGAAAATACAATGTTGCTGGAGTAATAACATTTGGTAAGCTACTAGCAAAGGGAGTTATTAGAGATGTGGCAAGGGTATGCAATATGCCCTACTCTGAAGCTGATGCTATGGCAAAATTAATACCAGAAAAACTAGGTATAACACTAAAAGAAGCCTTTGAATCAGAACCAAAAATAAAAGAACTGATAAGTGTAAATAAAAATGCTGAAAGAATTTGGAAATTTGCACTTGATTTAGAAGGACTTAATAGAAATGCTGGGCAGCATGCAGCTGGAGTTGTTATATCAAACGAGGAATTATGGAACAAAACACCATTGTTTAAACAATCAAACAGTCCTGAAGGACACTTTGTAACACAGTATAGCTTAAAATACCTAGAAGATGTTGATTTGATAAAATTTGACTTCTTGGGACTAAAAACACTTACTGTTATAGATAATGCAATCAAACTAATAAAAAAGCGTTTCAATAAAGATATTATTTGGGAACAAATAGATAAAAATGATCAAAAAGTCTATGAGATGATACAAAGTGGCGATGCGATAGGAATATTTCAGATAGAAAGCGATGGTATGAGAAAACTAGGGGCAAACCTAAAGCCTGACTGTTTTGAAGATATTGTAGCGATGCTGGCACTTTATAGACCAGGTCCTATGGAAAGTGGAATGCTTGATGATTTTGTGGATAGAAAACATGGAAGAGCTAGTATAACATATGCATTTAAAGAGTTAGAGCCAATACTTTCTCCAACTTATGGAGTAATAGTATATCAAGAGCAAGTTATGCAAATAGTTCAAAAAATAGGTGGTTTTAGCCTAGGTGGAGCCGATCTTGTTAGGCGCGCGATGGGTAAAAAAATAAAAGAAGAGATGGATAATCTAAAAGGCCAGTTTGTAGAAGGTGCTATAAACAAAGGACTAGATGGTCAAAAGGCAAATGATTTATTTGAACTTATTGTAAAATTTGCCGGATATGGATTTAACAAATCACACTCGGCTGCTTATGCCTATATAACATTTCAAACAGCATATTTAAAAGCCTATTATCCTGCTGAGTTTATGGCAGCACTACTAACTAGCGAAGAAAATAATGTTGATAAAATAGTAAAATACATAGATGAGAGCAAAAGACTAAACATAGATGTTTTAGGGCCTGACATCAATAAATCATCTAAAGAGTTTGGTGTTATAACAGTTGATGGAATAGATAAGATTATTTTTGGACTTTCTGCTATAAAAAGTGTTGGCGGAGCAGCTGTTGAGAACATACTAGAAGAGAGAAAAGATAAAGATTTTGAGGATATAAATGATTTGGTGTCTAGAATAGATGGCTTTAAAGTAAACAAAAAAGTATTAGAAAGTCTAATCTACTCTGGAGCTTTTACATCTTTTAATATAAGCAGAAAATGTCTTATAAATAATATAGACAATATAATGGATGCATGCAAAAAATCAGCAAACATAAAAAGAAATTCTAGTGAAAGTCTTTTTGCTGATGATGAAACAATGAGTAATGTTGAAGTTGAGTTATCATACAGCAAAGATGAATTTAATGAAAAAGATTTACTTAGATATGAAAGAGAGAGTACTGGTATATATCTGTCAGGACATCCCCTAAACGAATACAAAGATGAGATTTTAAAAATAAACCATACACTAAGTTCAGATATGGATACATTAAAAGAAACTTGCAAGACATTAGTAGTAGGAAAAATAGAAGATTTTAGTGTGAAAATGTCGAAAAATGGTAAAAAAATAGGAACTCTAAACATTTTAGATCTTCATGGCAACATTCACATAACTGTATTTGAAAGAAATAATAGCGAAGATTCAAAAAGCAATATAGACATACTAAATGATATTTTTAAAGACCCAAATAAAAACAACTTACCTTATGCTTTTGATGTAAACATAACAATAGATGACCAATTTAGAAATATTATACTAAATAAAGTTCTTGAAATGACAGAGGCTAAAAATAAAAAATTTAGCACAAAAAAATTACAAAAAGAGGTAAAACAAAGAAGTTATAATAATTTAGAAATTGTATTAAATCTTGAAAATATAGATAAAGAAAAACTTATAGAGCTTTATAAGATTAGTGCTAAATTGAGTGATGTGGAAAATAAAAATCGTTTAATACTTAAAATACTAAATAACTCAACAAAAGAAGAATATAAATTTAATACTGACTTTTTTGTGGGAGATAATTTTACAGATGAAGTAAGTGGGTGTATAGCCGGATAATAGTAGATTTTCTACTATTATCTAATACCCCATGCTTTTATCTATTTTGCATTGAATTGCTTCGTGGACCAAAATTCTAGCCATTGCTTTTTCTTCTTTTATAAAGTGAAAATTTTTATCTAGATCATCAAACAACTCTTGTTTTTCATTTTTACTAACTCTTATTACCGTCTGAATATCCGGAGAGTGATCTTTAATAGCTCTTATTATAAGTTCAAGTTTTTGCTCATTTGACACAGTAACAACAACAGCAGAAGCTGTAGATATACAAGCATTTTCAAATGTTATTTTTTGAAAGGCATTTCCCAAAAATACATTCTCACCCCTACTTCTACCAAGCTCAACAAGCCCAATATCACTTTCAAGAGCAAGATATACAAGCCCTCTTTCTTTTAATCTCAAAACAACCTCTTGACCTAAAGTTCCATATCCAAAAACAACAATATGATCTTTTAACTTTTGTGGTTTTATAATCTCTTCTGGCTCCATAATAATCTCTTTTTCAAAAAAATCAGCCAAAAAGTTTAGATTTTTTAAAACAAAAGGTGTAACAAACATAGAAATAACACTTGAGGCTATTAAAATTTGGGCAACATTCATTTCTAACATATTTTTTGTTGCCATAAGACCAAATACAGCAAGAGCAAATTCACCAACTTGACAAATACTTAAAGCTGCTTTAAATGACACTCTAATACTCAAGTATGATTTTAAAATAGCAAATATAACAAAAGCTTTAATAATCATTGCGCCAACTACTATTGCAACTATAATAAATATATTTTCAAACACAACAGATATATTTATTTGCATACCAATACTTATAAAAAATAGTCCAAGCAAAAGATCTCTAAATGGTATAAGATCTGATTCTATTTGATGTTTATACTCAGTTTCTGCCATCATCATGCCAGCTAAGAAAGCACCAAGAGAAAATGAAAAACCAAATTTATGTGCTAATGTGCCAGAACCGACAACCAAAAACAAAATAGTTGCTATAAAAATTTCTTGAGAATTTGTATGAATAACTTTTGAAAAAAGCCAGTTTATGAGGTATTTTCCTATTAAATAAATCAACACAACTAAAATTGTAGCTCCAAAAAAAGTTTGGATTATCAAATCATTTAATGAACTTTGTTTAGAACTAAAAACATCAACCATAATCAAAATAGGAATAACTGCAATATCTTGAAAAAGTAATATTCCTAATGATTTTCTGCCATAAACTTCAGATATATTTCCACTGTCATTTAGTATTTTTAAAACTATAGCTGTCGAAGAAAGAGAGAGTGCCAATCCTACAACTAAAGCATTTTTTTCTCCCAACCCAAGCAAATAAAATATAAAAACAGCGAGAAATAAACCGGAAGCAAAAACTTGTAATCCTCCGTTTAAAAAAACCTCTTTTTTCATACTCATCAGGTGTTTTAAACTAAACTCAAGACCTATCGTAAACATTAAAAAAACTATACCAAACTCAGCTATATGGACTATATTTTCACTGCTTTTAAGATTAAAAAACTCAGATATAACTATACCCGTTACTATGTAGCCTATTATAGTTGGTATTTCAAATTTTTTAAAAATTATATTTAGAATAACGCTTAAAAAAATAGTGATCAAAAATGCAAGTAAAAAATATTCCATTATTTTTTACTTTCATAAAATATAAGATCAAATTTAGTTTGTTTTTTAACAAGTGCTTTTTTAGATGGTATATTACCCCTATTGTTTAGCTCAGCTCTAAGCTCGTTTATAGTATTTTCAAAATCATCTATTTGATCTTTTAATTTTAATATAACATCAACTCCAGCTAAATTTACTCCAAGATCTCTTGTTAAACGAAGTATCATCTTTATCTTGTCAACATCTCTTTGAGAATAAAGTCTCATTCTCCCATCAGTTCTTGAAGGTTCCAAAAGACCTTCTCGCTCATATTGACGCAATGTTTGTGGATGAATACTCAAAACTTTAGCTACGACACTTATAAGATATAAAGGTTCATCATAGTTTTGCATATTATCACTCCGGTAATTTTTCTTTTAAAATTTTTATAAATTCTTCATCTAATTCGTTTATGTCTGGCAAACCAACTCTAACTCTAAGATAAAGATCACCAAAAATTCCACTTTTTCTATTTTGAACGCCGTATCCCTTAAGTCTTATCTTAGATCCAGTTTTTGTATTTTCATTTATTTTTATATTTACATCTTTTTTAAATGTTGAAACAGAGACTTTTCCACCAAACATCATAGTTTTTAATGGTATCAATACATCTTTTATAAGATCATCGCCATCTCTTTCATACTCATCGCTTTCTTCAATACTAACAGCAAGTATCAAATCGCCGTTTGAGTTTCTACCTTTACCTTTTATTCTTAATTTTTCATTTTCATTTATACCTGCTGGGATTTTTATTTTGATACTATCTCCACCATAATTTATCTTATGTTCTCCACCCAAAACAGATACTTCAAAAGGAATTTTAATTTTAGCATTTGTATCAAAATTAGCTCCACTAAAACCGAAATCATCACCACCAAAATTAAAGCCACTAGAAAATCTACTTCCAGAAAAACCACCACCATTAAAGATGTTTTTTAGTATTTCATCTAAATTTACAGAGTTAGAATATCCACTTGCAAAATCATGGAAATTCTGGCCACCAAACATACTATCGCCATACATATCATATTGAGAGCGTTTTTTATCATCGCTTAATATCTCATATGCCGCATTGATTTCTTTAAATTTTTCTTCCGCACCTGGCTCTTTATTTATATCTGGATGATACTTTCTAGCCAGTCTTCTATAAGCTTTTTTTATTTCATCAGATGAAGCTGATTTTGAAACCCCTAATGTTTCATATAAACTTTCACTCACAATTAACCCCTAAATGTATTATTTTATTAGCTATATTGTATCATAAAAGTTTAGTCAAAGTCAATCAAGTTTGTATATTAAATTAGTTAAAAAATATACAAAGAATATGCCTTAAATAAGTTATTTAGCACAAATATTATTATAAAATACATAAAATTTTACATAAAATAAAAACTATATAATATCAAAAAGGCCAAATAGTTTCTATTAACTTTGTACCCCAAGGCTTTTTAGTGCTTTTATCTAAATCACCTTCTGTTTTATATAATATCTTTGCATCAGCTATATATCTTGAATCAATCTCATTATTTTGTGATATATCATAAGGTCTAATCACACCTGTTATTTGAATAATTTGTTTTTCTCCGTTTATTAAAAGCTCACGATTTCCCTCTATAAAATAATTTCCATTATTTAAAATTTTAATTATTCTCGCAGAAATTGTAGTATTAAACCTCTCGCTTCTATCACTAGAACCGCTGCCTGTAAACCCTGATTCTCCTCCTGCTTCAAATCCAATATTTCCATATTTATTGATTTGCCTTGCTATATTTGACAAAGGAGCAGCTCCGCCTGTAACAATACCACCTTTTAATGAAGTTGTGGTATCTCTTGTAGTTTTTTTACTTCCACTAGAGCTTTGGGTTGATGTTTCTGATATTATTACTGTTACTATATCATTTACATTCATAGCCTTTCTATCAGAGAACAATGGATTATCACCACGACCGTAAAGACTGCCTGGATTGTTTACCCCTATCCCTGTATTTTTAGATGGCAACTGTTCTACATAAGCTGGTGGTTTCATATTTATATGCGGGTCTACACTAGGCACACATCCTGAAAATAATACAAAAAATGTTAATATATATACATGTTTAAACTTCATAAAAGCCTCTAATATAAAAAAATATGTTAAAATCAAAGTTCTACAAAAATTCCAAAAAGGAGAATTTTATGAGATGTTTATATCTAAATTGTGCTGAAAGTCTTTTAAATTTAAAAGAAGAATTAAGCAAAAAATTTAGTAAAGTTGCCGTTTTTGAAATAAAAATAGGCCAAAAAGAGCAAGAGCTATTGCAGCTCGAAAACGAAAAAACTTTTTTTATTGACTTGATTAATAAATTCAAAGAATTTAAAAAAGGTAATGATTTTGTCATCGTTGTTGGCTGTGATGGATTTGGTGTTATAGGTAAGTATGAATTGAATTTAAAAATAGCAAAAAATTTAAATTGTCCTATATATGAAATAAAAAATTTAAACGCTTTAAAAAATTTAAATAAAAATTCAAAACTTCTTATAACAAATGACTTACAAGAGATAATATCATTTGAACAAAGTATAATCACTCCATATCAATTTGAAAATCTACTAACAAACCGCGCAAGAGATGCAAAAGCTACAGTAGTATTACCAGAAAGTGATGATGATAGAATTTTAAAAGCGAGTGATCTTTTATTGAAACAAGATGTAGTTTCTTTAATCATTCTTGGCGATGAAAAAAAGGTATTTGATAGAGCAAATGAGCTTGGATTAGATTTAAAAAAAGCTAAAGTAATTAATCCGGAATCAAACGAATACCAAAAAGATGTTGCCGCTAGCATATATGAAAAAAGAAAAGCTAAAGGTATGACTGAAGAAAATGCATTAAAACTAGCAAAAGACAGAACGTATTTTGGAACAATGCTTGTAGAGCTTGGCGTAGCTGATGCTATGGTTAGTGGTGCTAGCACAACAACAGCAGAGACTATAAGACCAGCACTTCAACTAATAAAAACAAAACCAGGTGTTTCTATCGTATCTGGATTATTTTTTATGTCTTTAGATGAAGAAGTATTGTTATATGCTGATTGCGCAATAACTCCAAATCCAGACCCTGAAGCGCTTGCTAGTATAGCTATAAGCACAGCAGAAAGTGCGAAATCTTTCGGAATAGTTCCAAAAGTAGCTATGCTTAGTTATTCAACAGGAGAAAGTGGAACAGGCCCTGATGTTGATATGATAAAAGAAGCTGCAAAAATATTAAAAGAAAAAGACCCTGAGCTTAAATTTGCAGCCCCTATACAATACGATGCTGCTGCTGATATTACAGTTGGGGCTAAAAAAATGCCTGGTTCTCAGGTAGCTGGACATGCAAATGTATTTGTATTCCCTAGCCTAAATACAGGAAATATATGCTACAAAGCGGTTCAAAGAACAGCAAACGCTCTTGCTATAGGACCTGTTTTACAAGGTCTAAGAAAGCCTGTTAATGACTTAAGCCGTGGTTGTCTAGTAGAAGATATAATAAATACAGTATTAATAAGTGCAATACAAGCAAAAGGATAAAAATGAAAATTCTAGTTTTAAACTCAGGAAGCAGTTCTATAAAGTTTCAATTATTTTTAATGGATGAAAATAAAAGTATAGCAAGTGGTCTTATAGAACAAATAGGACAAGATAATTCTCATGCCATTTTAAAAGCAAATGGTGAAGTTTATGAAAGATTTGTGCCTATAAAAGATCACAACATTGGTCTTGAAATAATGAACGAATTATTTCGTGAAAGTGGAACTTTACATGACTTAAAAGATCTAGATGGTATAGGCCATAGAATAGTTCATGGTGGCGAAACTTTTAAAAGCTCCGCATTGGTAAATGATGATGTAATCAAAAAAATAGAGAATAACATAGCATTGGCTCCTTTACATAACCTAGGACACCTTGCAGGAATAAAAACAGCTATGAAAAGCAGTGGAGATGTTCCACATGTAGTTGTATTTGACACAGTTTTCCACCAAACAATGCCAGAATACGCATATAGATATGCGATTCCTTACGAAATAAGCAAAAAAAATCATGTTAGAAGATATGGCTTTCATGGAACATCACACAATTATGTAAGCCAAGAAGCAGCTAAATTTTTAAATATACCTTATGAAAAATTAAACGCAATAACATTACACCTTGGCAATGGTGCTAGTGTGTGTGCTATCAAAAATGGAAAAAGCGTAGACACATCTATGGGTCTAAGCCCATTAGAAGGTCTTATTATGGGAACAAGAAGTGGCGATATAGATCCAGCTGTTTTAACATACCTTATAAGCTGTGGTGGATTAAAAGCTGAAGATATGGACGACTTTTTAAATAAAAAAAGTGGTCTATTTGGAATTTGTGGCACAAATGACATGCGTAATATAGAAGAAAAAATAGCACAAAATGATGAGTTAGCAAAACTTGCATTTGAAATGTTTTGCTACCGTATAAAAAAATATATAGGCGCTTACTATGCAGTTGTTGGTAAATTGGATGCTATTATATTTACAGGTGGTATAGGTGAAAACGATCAAGGTATGCGAGAAAAAGTATGTAATGGACTAAAACACTTTGGTATAAGTATAGACAATAGCCTAAATAAAGATAGAAGCAATAGAGGAAATAGATGTTTAGATGATAATAATGCTACAATCAAAACACTTGTTATCCCAACAAACGAAGAGCTTATGATAGCTACCGAAACATTAAAATTTATAAAAAAATAATTTTTAGACAAAAGAGGGTTAAATTCTCTCTTTTGCTATCAAAGGCATAATAATTTATAAATTTATATTATGTATTTTTTATTTAACAATTCTAAATGGCTGTGTTGGTAATGCTTTTATGCCTGTATCTAACGTAATAACAGTATATGATGCATACTCTATCTCTAAAGATCAAAGAGGAATTTATTCTATTGCAAAAGATAAATTAATTAAAACCAAAATTCAAACAAAAATATTTGCAACAAAAGGTTTAAATAGTCTAGATTTGGAAGTAGAATCTTTTTATTCAAATGTCTATCTTATAGGACTTATTGATTCTGAAAAATATAGAAATATAATCATAGATTTAGCAAAAAATACAAATGGTGTTAAAAAAATATATACTTATCTAAAAGTAAAACAAAAAAACTATCCTTGTAACAACTTAGCTATTTTAGCGAGTCTAAAAAAAGAACTTTTTACAGATAAAAAAATAAATGCAACACGAATAAGAGTCAGTATTGTTGGTTGTGATGTTGTATTTAGTGGGATAATTAACTCAAAAAAACAAGAAGAATATGCAATATGGTATGCAAAACATATACAAAGTGTTAAAAATGTATACTCTTTTTTAAGATTGCTTAACTAAAAAATGGCGAGAGGATGAGAGAATCGAACTCCCCACAAAACGGTCAACCGCCCTGTCCTCGGATTTGAAGTCCGTGAGTGACACCAGAACACTTTATCCTCCAAACAACTACTAAAGATTTTTATTATATCATTTTAAACATAAAAAAACAAATGCTATTTAGGAAGTTTTTATTAATTTTTTGATAGAATAAATTAGTTATATTTAAGGATAAAAATGGAAGAAAATATTTTAAATCAAACCCAAGATATTGAAATCATAGATATTGAAGATTCTATAAAAGCAAGTTATCTTGATTATTCTATGAGTGTTATTATAGGTCGTGCTTTGCCTGATGCTAGAGATGGTTTAAAACCTGTTCATAGAAGAATTTTATATGCTATGCACAAATTAGGCGTAAGAAGTAGCGCAAAATATGTAAAATCAGCAAGAATTGTCGGTGATGTTATAGGTAAATACCACCCACACGGAGATACAGCTGTATATGATGCATTAGTAAGAATGGCTCAAAGCTTTTCTATGCGTTATCCAAGTGTTGATGGACAAGGAAACTTTGGTTCTATAGATGGCGACAGTGCAGCCGCCATGCGTTACACGGAAGCAAAGATGACAAAGCTGTCAGAAGACATACTAAGTGATATAGAAAAAGAAACTGTTGATTTTATACCAAACTATGATGGTAGCGAAATAGAACCTGATGTTTTACCTAGCAGGATTCCAAATTTATTATTAAACGGCTCAAGTGGTATAGCTGTCGGTATGGCTACAAATATTCCGCCCCATAGCTTAGATGAGTTAATAGATGGTCTTTTACTAGTTCTTGATAATAAAGATGCTAGCTTAGAAGAAGTTATGCAACATATAAAAGGACCAGATTTTCCAACTGGCGGTATAATATTTGGCAAAAAAGGCATTATAGAAGCATATAGAACAGGTAGAGGTCGTGTTAAAGTAAGAGCAAAAACACACATAGAAAAAAAACCAAACAAAGATGTAATAGTAATAGATGAACTTCCTTATCAAACAAATAAAGCAAGACTTATAGAACAAATAGCTGACTTAGTAAAAGATAAACAAATAGATGGAATTAGCGAAGTTAGAGATGAAAGTGATAGAGAAGGTATAAGGGTAGTTATAGAGCTTAAACGCGATGCTATGAGCGATATTGTACTGAATAACTTATTTAAATCTACAACAATGGAAACTACTTTTGGTGTAATAATGCTTGCTATTGACAACAAAGAGCCAAAAGTATTTACATTGATAGAACTTTTAAAACTTTTCTTAAATCATAGAAAAACTATAATAATAAGAAGAACGATCTTTGACCTTGAAAAGGCAAAAGCAAGAGCACATATTTTAGAGGGTTTAAAAATAGCGCTTGACAATATAGATGCCGTAATAAACCTAATACGTTCAAGCCCAGATACTCAAACAGCAAGAGAAGGCTTGATGAGCAGCTTTGGACTCAGTAGATTACAAGCCGATGCGATACTTGATATGAGATTAAGTAAGCTAACAGGACTTGAAAGAGAAAAACTAGAAAACGAACTAAAAGAACTTATGGCTGAGATAAAAAGACTTAGCGAAATTCTAAAAAGCGAAACATTACTTGAAGAAATCATAAAAGAAGAACTAAAAGAGATAAAAAATAAATTTAAAGTTCCTAGAATTACAGAAATAGTCGATGACTATGATGATATAGATATAGAAGATTTGATACCTAATGAAAATATGGTAGTTACAATAACTCACCGCGGGTATATAAAAAGAGTACCAAGCAAACAATACGAAAAACAAAGAAGAGGCGGCAAAGGTAAATTAGCAGTTACTACTTATGATGATGATTTTATAGAAAGCTTCTTTACTAGCAACACTCATGATACACTAATGTTTGTTACTGACCGTGGTCAGCTTTATTGGTTAAAAGTATATAAAATTCCAGAAGGAAGCAGAACAGCAAAAGGCAAAGCTGTGGTAAATTTAGTTCAGCTTCAACCTGATGAAAAGATAAAAGCTATCATACCAACAACTGATTTTGATGAAAGTAAATCACTTGCATTTTTTACAAAAAATGGTGTTGTAAAAAGAACAAATTTAAGCGAGTTTAAGAACATTCGTTCAATAGGCGTTAAAGCTATAAATTTAGATGAAAATGATGAGCTTGTAACAGCATTGATAGTTGAAGGAGATGGTGTTGATTTATCATTTGAAGATGAAAATACAGAAGATATAGAAAAAAACCAAACTAACACTATCATTGAAGATGAAAACACAGAAGAAGGTGTTGAGAGTCAAGATGAAAGTAAAATGCTATTTATCGTTACTAAAAAGGGTATGTGTCTTAAATTTAATGTTCACAAAGTTAGACAAATGGGTAGAACGGCTAGAGGTGTTACTGGTATTAAATTTAAAGAGCAAAATGATGAAGTTGTTGGCGCGGCTGTTATAGAAAATAATTCACAAGAGGTATTAAGCATATCTCAAAAAGGTATAGGAAAACGAACAACAGCAGATGAATATAGACTAACAAATCGCGGTGGAAAAGGCGTTATTTGCATGAAACTTACAGGTAGGACTGGCGATCTTGTTGGTGTAGTTATGGTTGATGATGATATGGATCTTATGGCTCTTACAACTAGCGGAAAAATGATAAGAGTTGATATGCAAAGTATACGTAAAGCTGGTAGAAATACAAGTGGTGTTATAGTTGTAAATGTAGATGGTGATGAAGTTGTAAGTATAGCAAGTTGTCCAAAAACAGAAAGCACAGAAAACGATGAAGATATCATTGATGATGAAACTTTAAATTTGGAATAATTTTTGCTTCACAAGCATAAAGTATAAATTTAATTAAGGTATATAAAATTATGAAAAAAATAACTTTTTTATCAGCCATTGTTTTGGTTTCTTTTAGCGCATGCTCTTTTAATGGCTTTTTTGGAGAACCAACTACAATACCTAGTGATATTGTGATCCAAAAAGTAGATAAAGATGATTTAAGAGAAGTTATAAAAAAAGAAAAAATGACATTCGCAACAGAACCAATAGATGTAAGTTTTAATGCAGTTGGTGAAGGTATAGCACCCACAAATGCTATATCTCACGCACAAGCTCTAACACTTGCAAAAAGGGCAGCCATAGCAGATGCATACTCACAACTTGCAGGAAAATTATATGGAGTAAAAATCAACTCACAAGATACAGTAAAGGATGCTATGCTTAAAGATTCTACAATCACAACAAAAGTTCAAGGACTTGTAAAAAATGCCAGCATAGTAAGCGAAGAGTTTAAAAATGGACTTTATAAAGTAAATATGACACTAAATATAAATAAAGACAAGTGGCACGAAATTTTTGCTTATTAATACTCATAAGTTATATACTTTTTGGCTCGGAAGATTTTATCTTCTGGGCTGATCTAAATTTCAAAAACAATGCAACCTATTCTGAAAATTTCAATATTTCAAAACCCATGGTAAAGAGATATGGGAAATTAAAATTTTTATGTGAAATTAATAATTCAAAAGATAAAGATACAAAAACAATTGATTATTTGAATTTAAATAAAGATAAATTATTTGAATGTTTTTCATTAAACAAAACATTTATAAAAAGCACATCAAAAAAATATGGTTTAAATTTTTTAAACGAAACTAAATTAACTATAAACCCTATTTATTTTACAATAGATTTTAAGTCAAATTCGGCTATTATTTTTATTATTGAAAGCGAGTAATTATGAATATAGCAATAGTTGAAGATGATATAAATATGAGAAAATCTCTTGAAATTAGTCTTAGTGAATTTCAAGAATTAAATATCAAAACTTATAAAAATGCAAACGAAGCTTTGAAAAAACTAGATGATAGTATAGACCTAATAATAACAGATATAAATATGCCAGGAATTGATGGTATTGAGTTTATCAAACAACTAGAAAATAAATATGATGTTATTATCATGACCGGAAATGCCACATTAAATAGAGCAATAGAAAGTGTAAGGCTTGGGGTTAAGGACTTTTTAACAAAACCATTTGATATAAACACGCTATACGAGGCAATAAAAAGAGTAAAATTAGAGCGTGAAAAAATAAAATCTGTAAAAAAAATCAAAAATATAAAAACAAATAATGATTTTACAAATCCATCTGAAGCTTTAAAGAAGGTTTTAAACATAGCATTAAAAGCAGCTAAAACAGATACAAGCATAATGATAATGGGCGAAAGTGGTGTTGGGAAAGAAGTTTTTGCAAAATACATACACAAAAACTCAAACAGAAAAGATAAGCCTTTTGTTGCAATAAACATGGCAGCAATACCTGAAAATCTAATAGAAAGCGAACTATTTGGATATGAAAAAGGCGCTTTTACAGATGCAATAGCTCAAAAAATAGGTCAATTTGAATTAGCAAATGGAGGAACACTATTTTTAGATGAGATAGGAGAAATGCCTATAAATTTGCAACCAAAATTACTAAGAGCTTTACAAGAAAGAGAAATAACAAGACTCGGCAGCTTAAAAAGCATAAAAGTAGATGTTAGAATTTTATGTGCAACAAATGCAAACTTACAAAACTTAATAGAAGATGGAAAATTTAGACAAGATTTGTATTATAGACTAAATACTATACCAATACTTATACCACCACTAAAAGATAGAAAAGAAGAGATAATACCAATCTCTAAAAAAACCTTAGAAAATATTTGCAAAAAATATAGTCTAGAAGAAAAAGAACTTAGCGAAGAAGCTATGGAAGAATTACTTAGTTATGATTATCCTGGAAACATAAGAGAACTTATATCCATCATAGAAAGAGCAGCTATACTAAGCGAAGATAGATATATAAAAGCAGATGATTTGTTTATCCAAAGTAGAAAGAAAAAAGAGATAAGTGAGATAAAAAAAGACTTTTTTATAGATGTTATAAGTAGTGTTGATTTTAATTTAAACGAGGCATCATCTATTTTAAACTTAAGCACTGAAGATATAGAAAAACTAATAAAAAAATACAATTTAAAGGAGTATTGATGAAGAAATTTAATATTGCTGTTGTCGGTGCAACTGGAGCTGTTGGGGAAGAAATTTTTAATGTTTTAGAAGATGTAAATTTTCCTGTTGGCGAGGTGTTACCACTTGCTAGCGCAAAAAGCGCAGGAAGCGAGATAGAATTTCGTGGTAAAAGCTATAAAGTTAAAGAACTTACACAAACTAGTTTTGAAGAACATGAGATAGACATAGCGTTTTTTAGTGCTGGCGCTTCGGTTTCAGAAAAATTTGCACCACTTGCAGCGGCTAGTGGGGCTGTTGTTATTGATAATACTAGCCATTTTAGAATGAATGCCGATATTCCATTGGTTGTTCCTGAGTGCAACCCAGCTGATATAAATGCTTGGCAAGAAAGAGGAATTATAGCAAATCCAAATTGTTCTACCATTCAAATGGTGCAAATTTTAAAACCTCTTGATGATGTTTTTGATATAGAGCGTGTTGATGTTGCTACATATCAAGCAGCAAGTGGCGCAGGTAAAGAGGGCATGGAAGAGTTGGTAACCCAAATGCAAAAGTTTTTTGAATTTAAACTTAGAGAGTGCGAGCCTAAGGTTTTTGCTCATCAGCTTGCTTTAAATCTAATACCACATATAGATGTTTTCCTTGATAATGATTACACAAAAGAAGAAATGAAGATGGTAAATGAAACACAAAAGATACTTCATAAAAACATTGAAGTATCGGCTACTTGTGTTCGTGTTCCTGTTCTTAGAAGTCACTCAGAAGCCATCACTATACACTTTAGAAATTCAGTAGATGCCAATAAAGCTAGAGATGTTTTAAGAGATGCTCCAAGTATTGTTGTGTTAGATGAACCAAGCAAAAAAGAATATCCTATGCCTATGATTTCAAGCGACACTAATGAAACTTATGTTGGTAGAATTAGGGTTGACAACTTCCGTGATAATATTTTACATTTATGGTGTTGTGCTGACCAAATCCGTGTAGGTGCTGCGACTAATGCAGTAAGAATAGCCCAAAAATGGATAGAATTGCCCTAGAATAATTAACATAAAGCTGGTTTTCCCAGCTTTATAAAACTAAAAAACAAGTTTTTGTAAAATTTTTTGCCAAAACTTAATATATTTAAAAAATATTTCAATAATTATATTTTTATCAAATATTAAATAAATTCTAATTTCATTTCAAAAAAACTTTACAATATACTATCAGTGGTTAAATTTTATATTTAAAAAATTATCACCAAATTTATTTAATTTAATTATATTTATATGAATTTTTAATTTTTTATATATTTATTACGCTAAAGTTATTATTAAATATAAAATGTTATAATTATTATTAAATATTAAGGAGTTTTTAATGAAAAAAGTTTTTGTTATAGAGTATAGCAAGGGAACAGACAAAGGTTTTGATGGTTTTAGACCTGATACTAAGCCTATTTTAAATGCAATAAAAGAATTTACAAAACTAGATACAGAGATAGTTTTTTATGTTCCAGATAAAAAAGACAAATTATTTGAATATCTAAAAGAAAATGCCTTACATATAATAAGCCGCATAAATCCAGGTAATTTAAAAGAAGTTGATGAGTATTTTCAGTTTTTAAAAAAACTAAGTGATGAAGGTGTAGTTGTGCACACTCATCCAGATGTTATGAAAAATTTAGACTTAAAAGATATATTAGAAAAGCTAAAATTGACAGCAATGGGGGAAGAAAGTACTAAATTTTATCAAAACTACAAAGAGTTTAAAGCTGAATTGCCAGAAATTTTAAAAAGAGAAAAAATAAGAGTTTTGAAGACAAATTATGGCTCAACTGGTGAAGGTGTTTATCTTGTAAAGTTAAATGATGATGAAAGTGTAACTTGCACAGAAGCTGTTAATAATAAAAAAGAAAACTTTAAAAGTTTAGACGATTTTATAACTAACTTTAAAAATAATTTTGAAGAAGAAGATCCAAATGCGGTATATTTTAAAGGTAAAAAAGGCTTTGTAAGTTGCAAATATCTAAAAAGAATTAGTGAAGGTGAAATAAGAGTACTTTTAGTTAAAGAAAAGCCAGTTTCAATAGTTCATAAAAAACCGAAAGAAGGCGAGTTTTCTGCTACCCTTTTCTCGGGTGCAAAATACCAATATGACAAGCCAGATGATCCAAAATGGTCTGATGTGCTAGCATTATCACAGCAAGGTATAAAAGACATAAAACCTTATTTAGAAGGTTTTGATTATCCTTTACTTTGGACTTTAGATTATATCCTTGATTATGATAAAGATGGGAATGATGTTTATGTTTTAAGCGAGATAAACTGTTCTTGCGTTGGTATAACAACAGAACTTCAATATGCACAAGATGTTGCAAAACAACTTATAAAATAATTTAAAGTAAAGCCTTTTTTAGGTTTTACTTACACTTACAAATAAACAAGCTTATCTTTTGAATTTAAATTTATCACAGTTAGTGAATTAGATATTTTAGACATGTTTATACTTTTTTATTGACTAAAATCTAAATTTATCCAATATTTTTTTATTAGTCAATAACTCAGTCAGTAAAAAAGTTTGAAAGTAATAAAAGCAATTGAATGGAATAGAAAGTAATAAACGCCTTGAAAGTGCCTTTTTATCGTGCTTTGTAAGTGATTTTTGAATAGAATAAAAGGGAATAAAAATATATTAGTGGTGCCCGAGGTCGGACTCGAACCGACACAAGGTTGCCCTTACCAGATTTTGAGTCTAGCGCGTCTACCAGTTTCACCACTCGGGCATAAAAAAAGTTTGGTTTGAAAAAACAAACCAAACATATAAAATTAAGATATTATTATTTTTTCTTAGTTTTTTTAACGCTAGCTGCAACTACTTCTTTTAATTTTTTTCCAACTTTAAATTTAACAGCTTTGCTAGCAGGAACATCTATAACTTTTTTAGTTCCAGGAACTCTAGCTTGTCTAGCAGCTCTATCAGCAGTACTAAATGTACCAAATCCTATAAAACTAATACTATCACCATTTACCAAAGCTTCTGTTATAACTTCTAGTGTAGAATCAACAGCTTTTAGAGAATCTTTTTTAGATAGTCCAGTTTTCTCAGCAACAGCTTGAACAAAATCAGCTTTTTTCATTTTAAACATCCTTTACTTTAAAAGTATTATTGGGGTATTCTACAATTTTTTTTGAAAAAATACAATACATTTCAAACAAAAAATTGCTAAAAAGTTAAAAAAATCACAATTTAGCCAATTATTTTAAAAATTAATTCATTTTTTGATTTTATCTTTCTTATTTCTAGTAGCTTTAAACCCCTAATATTTAAATTCATAAGCTCGTCTTTAGTATTTATATTGTTATTAGCTATCTCTTTTAGTAAAATTCCTCTATAGGCTTTTGCAAAATGACTAACCACCTTACCATTTTTTATAAATTTAAAAGAAAAATACTCTTTTTTTATATCGTAAAATTTTTCATAATACCCTGCCCTTAAATCCAAGATAACTTCATCTTTTAAAAATTCATCAATATATAAACTGAAATTATCTTTGTAAAATTTTTCTATATTTAATTTTTGTATTCTTTCTCCTTGTTTTAGCTTGTATTCTGGTATCATGTCTTTTGCTAAAATTGGACCAAATAAATTTGAAAATATTAAAACATTATTATCTATATATTTTTGAGAATATTCATCCAAGTTTAAATAATCCAAATATTTATATCCAACACCGTTATATCTTAAAATAGCCTTTATACAACCTTTTTCAAACAAATCATATCTTAAGCTGTCATTGTATGTTTTTAAACCAAACAACTTACATAGATCTTTTTCAGTGCTATTTTTTATAAATTCATTATATATATTTATAATTTTCATTCTTTTATCAAACAAATCTTCAAAAATAAAGCAATCCTTACTGATATTTTTAGCACTATCAATATTGGTTTTGCTTTCACTAGGAGAAAACAGTATTTTCATAAAATATCCTTAAATAAAATCATTTTTTTATATTTATGTGATTATATATAAAAAAAATGAAATATCATCCGATATAGTATTTATAAATCAATAACTAAAGCATTTTATGGAATTAATTTTGCTTAATATCTTAGTATTGAAGTTAAGGATACAATAATGAGAATAACAAACCAATGGAAATACGCCCAAACTATGTATGATTATCAGCGTGGAATGCAAGGTGTTCAAAAGCACCATATGCAACTTTCAAGTGGTTTAAAAATACAAAAATCATATGAAGCAGCTGGAACATACAGTGATGCTATGAGACTTGATTACGAAATTACTACTTTAGAACAAGTAACCGAAGCTACATCAAAATCTCAAAATTTTTCAAAAAATTCTGACAAATCATTGCAAGAATTTAGCAAACAACTTGAAAATTTCAAAGTTAAATTGGTTCAAGCGGCTAGTGGTGTACACGATACAACATCACTTGGAGCCATAGCGAATGACTTAGAAGGTATAAAAAATCACCTTATGAATATAGCCAATACTTCTATAAATGGTCAATTTTTATTTTCAGGAAGTGCTGTTGACACAAAGCCAATAAGCCAAAATGGTAGCTACAATGGAAATGAAGAAAATATGACAACAATTTCTGGTTCAAAAATTGATATACCTTTTAATTTAAATGGATTTGATCTATTTTTAGGAAAAGACAATGACTATCATAAAACTATAACAACTAATGTTAGACTTACAGATCAAACAAAAAAAGATGCCAAAGAAAATCCAAAATATTTAAATGAAGAAAGTACTCTTAAGAACTTAATTGGTTTAAATTATGTAAAAGATAAAAATGGCTTAGATCAAGATCATGATTTTGTTGATAAAAATATAAAATTTCCAAATACCTTTTTTTATCTTCAAGGAACAAAAACAGATGGGACAACATTTACCAGTAAATTTTCACTAACTGCGGAATCAACAATGCGTGGTTTTATGGATAAAATAGGGCAAGAGTTTGGAAACACAGCGACAAGCAAAGTTGTAGATGTAAATATAAACAACGATGGTCAAATAGTTGTAAAAGATTTAACAAAAGGTAGTCAAAATTTAAACATGAGTCTTGTAGGTGCTACCCAAATAGTAGATAATAAAGCCGGATTGCCTGGTAAAGTAGCAGATGATCCAGCAAATGTTGAAGATCTCGCAACATTAGAAAAAAAATTTGATAATAAATTAATCCATATTACTGATTTTACAAAAAATATCTATAAAGATCAAAGTGGGAAAACGGTAGACAGTTTTGATTTTGACAAAGTAAGATTAGAAAAAAAAGACAATACTCTAACAACAAATGTAAGCCAAATCAACCGTTTTACCGGAGAATTTGCTAAAGACTCAACTAGATTAAGTGAAGTTGCTGGCGCAGAAAGCTTATATCCACATATAAGAAATAAGCCGGATGGATACGATATAGACAATGAAGAAATAAATCTAAAGATAAATTCAAGAAATGGTGTAGAATATGATATAAAAGTCAACCTAGGTACAAAAAATCCTAGTAAACCTGTTAGTTTTTCAATAAAAGGCAAAAATCCCGATGGTTCAAATCCATTTGAACCAGATAAAGATAGAAATTTAGTTGTTTACAACTCAGATGAATTTGGACAATACCCAACACAAACAGATGATTTTACATATAGACAACTAATGGATATCATAGGAATGGTTGCAAGCGATAATATACCTGAACAAAAAAATTTAGAAAAAGATATCAAAATAGCAACCAAAGATGGTTTAGAAAAAAGAAAAGAAAACTATGAGGAATACAAAAGAAGCATAGATAAATCAAAAGGTGCTATAGATGTTAATCTAGATCACAGAGGAAGAATAGTAGTAACAGATAAAACACAATCTGTTACAAATATAGATGTTGCTATATATAATGACAAAGAAAGTGGTAAATTTTTTGGTGATAGCACCGGAAACGCACAGGATACAAAACAAGGCAAAGGATCAATATTTAGCTTTATGCAAAATAATGCACAGGCTATAGATGAACCATCTATAGATATATTTAAAGACTTGGAGAAAATGATTTATGCTGTTAGAAATGGATTTCAAAGAAGTGATTCTAAAAATGCAGACCCTAGAAACAACGGAGTTCAAGGCGCAATAGAAAGAATAGATCATATAATGGATCATATAAATAAAGAAAAAGTAAAAATAGGTTCTTATACAAATTTACTAAAAGAAACAAACGAAAGAGCTAGCTTGATGAAAGTAAATGTTGCTAGTGTAAAAAGCGAGGTTATAGATGCTGATTATGCTGAATCATATCTAAGCTTAACTCAAAAAATGATGAGCTATCAAGCTATGCTTCAAGCAACCTCAAAGATAAATCAACTAAGTCTTTTAAACTACATGTAAAAATTTATTAGGGATAACAATATCCCTAATCCTGCGATAATATTTTTATTATAAAAAATCGAAACAAACATTAGTAATAAATTTAATTTGAAATTTTATAATTACAAAATGATAAGAAAAGCAAATACCAATGAAGCAAATCAATGCATAAATCTTTTAAAACTGGCTCTTGATGATATTATATACACTATAAGCAAGAGCAATGATGAAAAATACACAAATGATTTTTTGATAAGTATGTTTAAAAGCGAACAGTGTCGTATAAGCTATAAAAATACAACTGTTTTTGAAAAAGATAATAAAATTGTTGGTGTCATGGTAAGTTATGGCGGCAAAGATGTTGGCTATCTTGATGAGCATTATAAAGATATCTTTGAAAAAGAGTGTTTTGATGATGAGTATTATATAGATGCAATAGCTGTGGATGAAAAATACAGAGGCAACAAAATAGCAACTAAACTCATAAGTCACACTGACATTTTAGCAAAAGATAAAAACTATAATAAAATATCGCTTATTGTAGATAATCATAAAGAAAAAACTATACAATTTTATCAAAGACTTGGATTTTTATATGACCAAGATTTTAGAGTATATGATAAAAATTTTAAACACATGATAAAGGATATAAAATGAAAAAATTTGAGGTTTTAAACATACATTGTGAAAATTGTGCCAACACAATCAAAAATGCACTAAGTGATGAATTTGGTGATATAGAAGTTGATTTAAGTGTTGAACCTAAAATTGTAAGTGTTGATTTGAAAAATAGCGATGATATAGAAAAATTTAAATCAGAGCTTGATGATCTTGGTTTTGAGGTTTCAAAAGAACTATAAAATGCAAAAAATTAAGCTAAATATAAGCGGAATGAGTTGTGTAAACTGCTCAAACGCTGTTGAGAGAGTAGCTCTAAAAGTAGATGGGGTTAGTAGTGCAAAAGTAAATTTTGCAAATGGGGTTGGAGAATTTGAAGTAAAAGATGATGAAATTTTACAAAACCTAAAAGCTAAAATAAAAAAACTAGGCTACGACATAGCTTTTAATATAGAAGAATTTGAAGAAAAACAAAGATTATATGTATTAAATCTAAGAAATAACTTTATATCTGCACTAATTATCTCTTGTATAATAATGTCGCTTGAAATATTTTTTAATCAGACAATTATTATAAACACAATAATGATTTTACTCGCTATTTTTGCAATATTTTATAATGGAAAAATGTTTTTTTCTCATGCAATTGGGTCTTTAAGAAACAAAAATTATGATATGAATGTATTGGTTGCACTAGGGTCTTTAAGCGCACTTTTTCATTCTGTTTTTGTTATTATCTTTAAAGATTTATTACCAAATAATCTAACGCATATATACGTTGGTGGAGCAACAATGATAATAACCTTTGTGTTACTTGGTAAATTCCTAGAAGAGCGTTCAAAAGCTAAAGCTGGGGATTATCTAAAAACACTTATGGATATGTCTGCAAAAACAGCAACTATAATAAAACCAGATGGACAAAACGAAGAGATACCCATCGCTGATCTAAAAATAAATGATATTGTGATTGTAAAAAATGGATACAATATACCCAGTGATGGTGTTATAATCCAAGGCGGTGCGGAAATAGACACATCTACACTAACCGGCGAAAGCATACCAAAATACCATGGTATAGGAGATGCGGTCTATGCAGGAACAACAAACGCAAACGGTCATATAATAATAAAAATCACAAAATTATCAAATCAAACACTTTTATCACAAATACTTGCACTTTTAAGCGATGCAACAACAAAGAAAATGCCAGTATCTCGCCTAGCTGATAAGGTTGCAAACGTATTTGTTCCAATTGTTATAAGTTTATCTATCATAACATTTACGATTTGGGTCATAATAACAAAAAACTACACATATGCAATAATAAGTGCCATAAATGTTCTTATAATATCATGTCCTTGCGCCCTAGGTCTTGCAACACCAATAGCTATCATATCATCGTTATCAAGGGGCGCAAAAGGTGGAATACTCATAAAAAATCCAGAAGTTATAGAAAGTATTAAAGATATAAAATTTGCAATTTTTGATAAAACAGGAACACTTAGCAAAGGAGAGATAAGCGTATCTTATTCTGATTTAGATGAAAACGAACTGTCGCTGGTATCTTCGGTAGAAAATCTAAGCGAACACCCTATTTCAAAAGCTATAGTAAAATTTGCAAAAGATAAAAATATTAAGATATTAAATTTAAAAGGTGAGTTTAAAAATCATCTTGGTCTTGGCGTGACATACAAAGATGATAAAAATACAATAATAATAGGCAACAAAAAACTATTAGAAAATTTTAATATAGATATACCAAATCAAGAAAAAAATCAATCACAAGATATTCAAAGCTTTATTTATTATGCTAAAAATAATAATTTTATAGGAACTATAGGTATATCTGATGAGTTAAAAGATGATGCTATACAAAGTATACAAGAACTAAAAAAACACAATATAACTCCGATAATAATATCTGGTGATAATGAAAATAGTGTAAAAAATGTAGCTAAAAAACTAGAAATTAATGAGTTTTATGCAAACACTATGCCTCATGAAAAATTAAATATATTAAAAAATATACAGAGTAAAGGTAAGGTTTTATTTGTAGGTGATGGCATAAACGACTCTTTATGTTTAAAACAATCAGATGTTGGCATAGCTATGAATAGTGGCTCTGATATAGCTAAAAGCTCTGGGGATATAGTGCTTGTAAAAAATCAATTACGAGATGTTATCTTTACATTAAAACTTGCTAAAAAAACAATGAAAACGATAAAACAAAATCTTTTTTGGGCTTTTATATACAACCTAATTTGTATACCAGTAGCAGCAGGGGTTTTATACCCCACATTTGGACTATTGCTAAACCCAATGTATGCGGCATTTGCTATGTGTTTTAGTTCAATAAATGTTGTTTTAAATTCAATTAGGCTAAAATTTGTCAAATTTTAAGGAGATTATGTGAGAGTTGGTGAATTTTATGGTATTTTGTCTTTAATTTTTGCAAATAATTTTAACGAAGCAATTTCTCAAGAAAGCTTTCAAAAAATAAAAAATAGCAATTCATGGATAGTAAAAAATGATAGCAAAGAAAATAAAAATGGTAGTGTTTTATATAAAGATTTTATAGAAAATGAAAGCCTAGCGGAAGTAAGGACTGATTTTAGAAGCTTAAGAAAGATTTTTTTAGCAAGAACTTATTTTGAAACCGCACAAGATGATCTAAGAAAATTTTACAAAGCTATAAATTTTAAACCAATTTTTGGTTCTTCAGATAGTATTTCAAATCAATTACTGTTTTTGTCGGCAATATTCAAAAATGAACTTAATAAAAAAAAACAAGAGTTATTAGTAAAATTTCTAATAGGATTTTTCCTACCATATGCAACGATATTGAGCGATGAATTAATAGAAAAATCAAAAAGCAGCTTTTATAAATCAATGGGATATTTTTTAAAGGATTATTCAAAAAGCTTACAAAATATATTTAACATAAAACATAAAATAAATTAAAATAATATATAAGCAATAAAAACACAAACCAACAAAAATATATCTTTTTATAAGTTAAAATTTTTTAAAATGTAAGTTAAACTAATTTCTTATTCTTAAGATTTTCAATCAAGAATAAAAAGACAGAATCCGAATATAAGCACTTAGTTTTTTGAACAATTTATAAAAGAATCATTTGAGAATATGAAACTTTTATAAACAACTATATTTAGTATATTAAACAAAAAATATAAATAGTTATAATTTTTTAATAAGCAATATACCTAAATAGCAAAACAATATACAAAAAAATAGGTTTAAAATTATATTTAGTATAAAAAATTTAATGTTATTGTCACTTAAAAATACAATATTTTCATAAGTAAAAGTTGAAAAAGTTGTCAAAGCACCTAGTATACCAGTAGTAATAAATAATTTTAAATTTTCATTTTCAAAATTTAATGTTAAAAGAATTCCCATCAAAAAACTACCAAACACATTTACAAAAAGAGTTCCTAATGGAAAATTAGGATATGCCTTTAAAATTGCACTACTTAAAATAAATCTCAAAATGGCTCCAAAAAAACCACCTAAACCAACAGCTAATATCTTAATTAACATTTCTATTTTGATCTAAAATTTCTTGCATTTTGCGTCTTGTATCTTCATACCAATCAGGTTTTGTTGTATCAACAAGATCCATATATACTATTTTTATAATTCCATTTTTAAAAGTAAAATTTTTAACATCAAGAATATCTGAACCAACAACAACTACTGGTTGAATTTTCAAATTTAGCTTTTCAGCCAATACCTTTGCACCATTTTGAAATTTTAAAAGTTTATTGCCTTTTGCTCTAGTCCCTTCTGGAAAAATAGCAATCACACGATCATCTTTTAATCTATCTTTTACCTCTTTTAGTAAATTAATTATAGCCCTAGGACTCTCTCTATCAACAGGAATCATCTTTGGCAAAGTCATAATTTTACCTATAATTGGCAATTTCCCTATCTCTTTTTTTGCAATCCAACATAAATTTTTAGGATAAACCTCTTCTAAGACAACTATATCAAGCATGCTCTTATGATTAACAATGATCATATTAGCATCTTTGGCTTTTCCTATAATTTCCACTTTATAAAAGCCTAAAATTCTTTGTGTTTTTGCCCAAATACACCTAACTTTATGCATATTATTTTTAAAAATCCACATAAACAATACAACCAAAACAACACTAATAATAAATTCTACAAAATAATAAATAGCTTTAATTTTTGGTAATATCATCTTTTTTTACCCATCCAATTTTTCCATCATGAAATAATACTTTCACATAATCATCTACATATAACAATATCTCCACATTTTCATCTATCGTTGTTGTATAAAAAACTGTAGAATTAACTGTAGGTAATATTTTTACATTTACATTTTTATTTAAAATAGCATTCCTAAAAGGATTGTAACTATAAAAACCAATAGCTACAAAAATTAAAAATACAATAAAATATGATATTTTTCTTTTTATCAAAAATATAATAAAAAATAGCAGCCCAAGTATGTATATAACGCTATTTTTATAAAAAACTATATCACTTTGCTTTGGATTTAATCCTATCTGTGTGCTAATTTCATCATCTTCTATACTAACAGGTAAAGAAAAACTATCAAATTTTCTTTTAAGTAAGTTATAATAGTTAAAATCCAATGTTTTTTTATTTGGTTTAAAAACCGCAAAATAATATGCACTTTGGCTTCCAAAATCACCAGCAATAGTATCAATACCTTGTTTTATTATATTTTTATTATCTATATAAAATGATGCCATATTGATATTTTTGCCATATAACTCAACTATCATTATATTATTTGTGTCATCAAATTTAGTAGTTTTAAATTTCCTTACTTCCAACAAATCAGCAACAATGTTGTTATAATTGTTTTGTGCTTTTAATTGTTTTAATTTTGGAAGAAAAATATTCATACTACCTTGCTGAAATACTTCTTCATTTCTAATTAATTTTAAATTAAAACTAGCACTTTTTGCATTTACATTTTTTGCTTGTATATAAAAAGTAGCTATGTAATTTTCACTATCTTTATATTTTACCCATTGAATACTATTTTTATTTAACCAATTTAAATTTGTCTCATCTAATTCACTTATAAATTCAAAGTCAAAATCGCTTTGGATATTTACAGATATATCTATTTTAAAAATCTCTCCAACAATAACCTCTTTTGGCATTTCAGAAACTTTTAAAATAATATCTTTCTTTTTTATCGTATCATAAAGCATATATTCAGGGATATTCAAATCAGGCTCATCTGTAGGATTTAAATTAACTATATCCCTTTTATCTATTTGATCTTTATCTAAATGCTCATATATTTTATTATATTCCGATGTTTGGGATGGTTTATTTTTTATAAATTTATCAATACCATCCCTTTGCATCATATCAAAAACACTAGGTTCATCTAAGTTTTCAGCATATAAAAAAACAACTAGAAAAAATAGAATATATTTTTTTAACAAACTAAACCTTTAAGCATTTTAAGTCCATCATTAGAACCAAGTATTAAATCACAAGCACGCTCTGGATGTGGCATAAGTCCAAATATTTTTTTATTTTTATCACAAATTCCAGCAATAAAATCAATAGAACCATTTGGGTTGATTTCATTACCATAATCATCGCAATACTTTAATAAAACTTGCTCATTATCATATAGTTTTTTCAACGTGTCTTGATCTGTAAAATAATTACCCTCGCCATGTGCCACCGGTATATTTAAAATTTCAGATTCATTACAATTAGATAAGAATTTATTTTTATTAGATATAACTTTAAGCTTATGGTATTTTGATATAAAATTCATGCTCTCATTTCTTCTCATAGCACCATCCAGCAAAGACAACTCAAGAAGCATTTGAAAGCCATTACAAATTCCAAGAACATATCCACCATTTTTAGCATGCTCTAAAACAGCTTTCATTATAGGTGAAAATTTTGCTATTGCAGCTGTTCTAAGATAATCACCATAGCTAAAACCTCCAGGTAAAACTACTAAATCAGCACTAATTTTATTTTGTTTGTGCCAAACTATCTCAGTTTCACAACCCAAAAGCTCAAAAGCATATTTAGTATCTTGTTCGCAATTTGTACCTGGAAATAATACAATAGCTACCTTCATAATACTATCTCATAATCTTCTATAACAGTATTAGACAAAAGCTCATCACACATAATTTTTAATTGTTCTTGTGCTTTTTGTTTATCAGTTTCATCTATTTCAAGAACTATTTGCTTACCTATCCTAACTCCTGATATATTATTAAATCCTAAAGAGTTAAGTGCATGTTCTGTAGCTTTTCCTGCTGGATCTAAAACCCCATTTTTTAGTGCTATATTTATAATTGCTTTCATTTAATACCTTATGATAAAATTCTTCTTAATACTTCTTCATAAGCAACTTTTACCTCACCTATACCTTGTCTAAATCTATCTTTGTCTAATTTTTCATTTGTTGTAGCATCCCAAAAACGGCAACTATCAGGACTAATTTCATCAGCTAATATTATATTTCCATCTTTGTCTATTCCAAACTCAACTTTAAAATCAACAAGTTTTAGATTTCTTTCTTTAAAGAACTTAAATAAAATATCATTAATCTCTCTACCGGTTTTACGTAATACCTCTAAGTCATCTTTGTTTCCAACAAGCTCCATAACAAGACAATGTTCATCATTTACTATAGGGTCATTCAAATCATCATTTTTATAATAAAACTCAACTAAAGTAAAAGGTAAAACCTTACCATCTTCAATACCAAGTCTTTTTGTAAGAGAACCGGTTGCTATATTTCTTACAACAACCTCAAGAGGTATAATTTTACATTTTTTTATAACTTGTTCTGTATCACTAATAGTCTTAACAAGATGCGTTTTTATACCACTATCTTGAAGTAGCTTAAAAATTTGCGTGCTTATTTTATTATTTAAGGCACCCTTTCCTTGTTCGCTACCTTTTTTTTGAGCATTAAATGCTGTTAAATCATCTTTAAACTCTGCTACTAAAAGATTTTCATCATTAGTGCTATATAACTTTTTACCCTTACCCTCATACACAAGTTCTAGTTTTTGCATTGTTAGCCCTTTATATTTGTTTTTAAAACCTTAATAACATCTATCGCGGTCTTTAACTGAATATCATCATTAACTTTTTTCTGAGTTACTATATCTTTATCATTTTCTTTTTCTTTTTTGCCTTTATTGTCATCTTTTTCTTTTTTATTTGATTTGTCATCTGATATTTTTTCAAGTTCTCCTTGAAGATGAGCTTTTAGTTCATTTTCTTTGATCATAAACGCACTGTTGTCATTTTGTGGAACTTTTCCAGGATGAACAACAACATCTGGTATAACACCGACAGCTTGAACTGTTTTGCCACTAGGCAAATAATATCTGGCTATAGTTAATTTAATAGCCTCTTTTTTATCTATAGGTAAAACAACTTGAACGCTACCTTTTCCAAATGTATTTTCTCCGACAACAACAGCTCTTTTGCTATCTTGCAAAGATCCACTAACTATCTCACTTGCACTTGCACTACCACCATTAACTAAAACAGCCAAAGGAAGATTTGTTATAGTAGCACTTTTGCTTGCATTATATTGTGAGTTTTCTTTTTCATCTCTACCTTTTTGAGAAACTATAACACCTTTATCAACAAACAAATCAACAAGACCAACAGCTTGATTTAAAAGTCCACCAGGGTTGTTTCTAAGATCAAGTATAATACCTTCTACATTTTTATGTTTTTTAATTGCATCTTTGGCTTTACTAACCACATTTTTATCAAAATTTGTAACTCTTAAGTATAAAATATTTGAATCTTTTATGATTTTAGTGTATACAGATTCAACCTTTATGATATCTCTTACAATCTTAACATCAAATGGTTTTGGTTCACCTTTCCTAACAATCGTGATATTGATAGGAGTTTTTGGTTCACCTCTCATTTTATTTATAGCTTCATCTATAGTTGTGCCTATAGTAGCATTTCCATCAATTCTTAAAATAATATCTCCAGCTTTTATGCCAGCTTTATCAGCAGGAGTATCCTCTATAGGAGACACAACAGTCAAAGCACCATCTTTCATACTAACCGTTATACCAAGTCCACCAAATTCTCCATTTGTCTGAACTTGCATATCTTTAAATGCTTTTTCATTTAAAAAACTAGAGTGAGCATCAAGATTTTGCATAAGCCCTGCAATAGTTTTATCAATAAGTTCATTAAATTTTATATCATCAACATAGTATTTTTCAACCGTATTTAAAGCTTTGTTTAATTTTGATAGAGCTTGAACCCTATCTTTTGTATCATTCTCTTGTGATTTTGCATTTAAATTTGCCATAAAAAAAACAGAGGCTAACGCCGCAGAAATTAAAAAAAATTTACCTTTTTTCAAAAAAAATCTCCTAATGTTAAATAATTTCATATTTTAGTCTTTTTTCGCTAAAAATAGCATAAATTTAATAAAAAAATAGTTATTTTTTTATATATTAAAAAAAATTATTCAATAAACTTGACATTAAAAGACTAAAGTTATATAATGCTCTTATTAGTAAGATTAAAAGGAGATAATATGGCAAACATAGGAGAACAACTTACATCTTCGATGTCAAATGCTTTAGAAAATGGTGCTAGTTTAGCAATACACTCAAAAAACCAGCAAGTAATGCCTTTGCATATTTTTTGGAGTTTAGTTGTTGATGATACATCGATAATAAATCAGGTTTTTAACAAAGCAAATATAAATAAAGAAGCTATTTTGTTAGAGATAAAATCACAGATTCAAAATCTTCCAACATCATCAAATGTCAGTAAAGAAAATATATCTTTTTCAAAAGATAGCATAAACTCACTTGAAAATGCAAAAGCTTTAATGATAAGTTTAGGTGATAATTTTATAGCTGTTGACACTTGGATAATAGCAAATTTAAACCTTGAACCAATAAAAAGCATAATATCAAAATTTACAGACTTAACTGAAATAAAGAAAAATTTAGAACTCATAAGAGGTAGTAAAAAGATAACAAATCAAACAAGTGATGAAAACTTAAACAATTTAGAAAAATTTGGAATAGATTTAACACAAAAAGCATCAAATGGGGAACTTGACCCAGTTATAGGTAGAGATGAAGAGATAACCAGAATGATGCAAATTTTAATAAGAAAAAGCAAAAATAATCCTATATTGTTAGGAGAGCCTGGAGTTGGCAAAACAGCAATAGTTGAAGGATTGGCTCAAAAAATAATTTCAAAAGATGTTCCAACAAGCTTACAAAATAAACGAGTTATCGCACTTGATATGAGTGCATTGATAGCTGGTGCAAAATATAGAGGTGAGTTTGAAGATAGACTAAAAGCCGTTATAAATGAGGTAAAAAGTGCTGCAAATATCATTTTATTTATAGATGAAATTCACACTATAGTAGGAGCTGGAGCTAGTGAAGGAAGTATGGATGCTGCAAATATATTAAAACCAGCACTTGCAAGAGGAGAACTTCACACAATAGGAGCTACAACATTAAAAGAATATAGAAAATATTTTGAAAAAGATGCGGCTTTACAAAGAAGGTTTCAACCAGTAGATATAAAAGAGCCAACAGTAAATGAGGCTTTGCAAATTTTAAGAGGAATAAAAGAAAAGCTTGAAGTTCATCATAATGTAAATATAACAGATACAGCTTTGGTTGCTGCTGCAAAACTTAGCCACAGATACATATCTGGTAGATTTTTACCAGATAAAGCGATTGATTTGATAGATGAGGCTGCAGCTGAGTTAAAAATGCAAATAGAGAGCGAGCCTTATGAACTTGCAAAAATAAAAAGAGAGATAATAGCTCTTGAGGTTGAAAAAGAAGCTCTAAAAATGGAAGATGAAGAAAAAAACAAAGATCGTTTAGAGCAAATACAAAAAGATATGGAAGACCTAAAAGAGCAAAAAAGCGGTCTTGAGCTTAAATTTGAAAATGAAAAATCAGTTTTTGATGGAATTTCAAATGCAAAAAAACAGATAGATATGCTCAAAAACGAAGCAGAAAACGCAAGAAGAAATGGCGATTTTAATAAAGCGGCTGAGATAGAATATGGAAAAATTTTAGAAGTAAGCAAAAGTCAAAAAGAGCTTGAAGAAAAATGGGAAAATATGAAAAAATCAGGTGTTTTGCTAAAAAATCAAGTTGATGAAGAACTTGTTGCCGGAATTTTGAGCAAATGGACTGGAATTTCTGTATCAAAAATGCTAACAAGCGAAAAAGCAAAATATATGAAGATACAAGAGTATCTAAAACAAAATGTTGTTGGTCAAGATGACGCCTTAAATGCACTTGCAAGAGCCATCAAAAGAAACAAAGCTGGGCTTAGTAGCGACAAAAAACCTATAGGCTCATTTTTATTTTTAGGTCCTACGGGTGTTGGAAAAACACAATCAGCAAAAGCTTTAGCTAAGTTTTTGTTTGATGATGAAAGATCTTTGATAAGATTTGATATGAGCGAGTATATGGAAAAACATAGTGTTTCAAGACTTCTTGGTGCACCTCCTGGATATGTAGGATATGAAGAAGGTGGGCAACTAACTGAGGCCGTAAGGAGAAAACCTTATAGCGTGTTGTTGTTTGATGAGATAGAAAAAGCGCATAAAGATGTCTTTAATATCTTGCTTGGTATATTAGATGATGGAAGAGCTACTGATAACAAAGGTGTTACAGTTGATTTTAAAAATACAATCATAATACTAACATCAAACATAGCTTCAAATTTTATAATGGAACTTGAAGGCGAAGAGCGAAATAACTCTGTAAAAAATGAGCTTAAAAATTATTTTAAACCAGAGTTTATAAACCGTCTTGATGAGATAATTATTTTTAATCCTTTAAGTGAAGATGGCCTTGTTCAAATTGTTGATATAATGTTTGAAGAGATAAAAGAGATTTTAAACAATCGTGGAATAAAGGCTAGTATCAGCTTAGAAGCAAAAAAACTAATAGCAAGTGCCGGTTTTGATATAAATTATGGAGCAAGACCTTTAAGAAGAGCTTTGTATGAACTTGTGGAAGATAAGTTAGCTGATATGATACTAAATGATGAAATTTCAAATGATGACACGATAGAGATACAAGCACAAGACAACGATATAAAAATCGTAAAGATATAAAATAAGGTAGCTAATGCTACCTTATAAATATTATTGATATTTTCTTACTATATTATTAACAACTTTAGTTATTATCTCAACAGAAGCTAATTCTACTTTTTCATTAGTAGAATGTGGGGAGTGTATATTTGGACCTATTGAACAAACTGTTAGATTTTTTTGACCATCTTTTAAGATTCCACATTCAAGTCCAGCATGAATTGCAGTAATCTTTGCTTCAGGACGAAAAACTTGAAGTTGTTTTAAAATATCGTTCGCAAAATCAGTAATCTCTGGCTTCCAAGCAACAGATCTATCTTTCACAACAACATCAAATCCAAGAACTTTAGCCAACTCCGTGGTTTCAAATTCTAATTCTCTCAAACCTTTTTCATCCATAGATCTTGCAAAAAATGTCAAAACAACCTTGCCATCTTTTATATTTACAAGAGATAAATTTATACTATTTAAAACTATATTTATATTTGCATCATAGCTTCTTACGCCTTGAGAAAATGAGTTAATAAAGGCTAACACTATATCACCATTAGCCATAACTTCCTTTGAGCTATCAATCTTTTTCACACTTATAAACTCATTATTGCTTACTAGTTCTTTTTCAGATACAACTACAGCTTTTGCTTTTGTAGGTATAGAGTTACTTCTTTCTCCACCATCAATACTTACCAGCTTGCAATCATTTTCTTTTAAAAATCTAGTTAAAACTTTTATGGCATTTGATATATTTTTATGAATTTCAATACCAGAGTGACCACCACAAAGTCTACTAACAGTAACTTCATAGGTATTTTTAATACTTGTTATTTGCATTTTTGAATCAATACTTGCAAACAAATCAAGACCACCAGCACAACCTACAATAACCTCATTATCATCTTCACTATCTAAATTTAAAAGATATTTTGAAACAATTTCGCCTTTAAAATTAGTTGCTCCTATCATTCCAACCTCTTCATCATTTGTAAAAAGGCATTCAATATTTTCAAAATTTGAAATAGCGTTCATCATTATGGCTACACCAATACCATTATCAGCACCTAGTGATGAATTTTTGGCCATCATATAGCCATTATCCACAACAAGTTCTAAATTTGGGGCCTCTCCTATACACACCATATCATAATGAGCCTGCAAACAAAGCTTAGGTTTACCTTTAATGGCGTGTATGGTTCCAAACTCATCCATAACTGTTTTGCAACCATTTTTGTTACAAAAATCAACCAAAAACTCGGACATCTTTTGAGTTTCAAAACTACAATGAGGAATAGAACAAATTTGTTTAAAATAATCCATAACTTCCATTTTTACTCCTTTACAATAATACCTGGATATTTTATTTTTTCTATAGCTTTTAAAAGTTTATTTTCATCAACACTATCATTAGCTACAACATAAGCTTTTTTAGATACTAATTTAGCTTTCACTTTTTTAACACCATCGACCTTTAAAAGCTCTTTTCTAACTAAAACAGTGCAAAGAGGACAATGCATAGCCTCAACCAATATAACAATATCTTTTGCAAAGATATTTACACTCAATAAAAATAATAATAAAATTTTACTCATATAAAAATCCTAAAATTTCTGGATAAAAAAGCAATAATAAAAATAATAATAAAACAATTAAATAATTTAAAATATTTTTTTTACTATAAGTAGTAACCGAGCAAAAGCTTTTTTTACCATTCAAATATAAAAAACTCCATAAAATAAATAACAACAAAGATATTATTGTGAAAAATACTCTATATTCTGTTAAAAAATCCAAATTTGAGAAAAAAGAAAAAGATACACCAAATACTAAAATCAACAAGGCTGGTAAGCAACACAAGGTCGCTAAAATACCAGTCCCTATTGAAAAAAATAGCAGATAAAATCTTTTCAAATCAAAATCTCTTGAGATGTGTATTGATATGAAAAATCTTTTGACGAATAATAATCAACAACATTACCTTCAAGCTCAGCATATGGATAGCCAAAGTTATTTATAGGATACTGTTCTGGTTGTGGTTTTAAGATAAAATCGCGACCATAGTTAAAACCTATCCAGCACATTTCCCAATTTCCAAATAAATAATCTCTTATTTGACCAATTCTTGCATCGTTATTGTCTAGCTTTTCACCTAATCTAACCTTTGTAACATCGGCAGGATCAACAGGAATCCAACCATAACCTTTTAAATAAAACTCTGCACGACAATGCTGTGCTCCAGTAATATCGGCAAATCCATTTTTATCAGCCTTACCCATTTGATTTGATGTTTTAGATTGCCCTACTCTTATACCAAAAAACTCACGAGCAGGAATCCCAACAGCTCTACACAATCCAACAAAAACAGAGTTTATATCGGTGCATTTACCAACTAATTTTCCTGTTTCAAGTATAGCTTTTATATCTCCACGACCGCAACCTATGACACTATTATCTCTTTGCATTGTATTTGCGACCCATGTATATATAGCTTTTGCTTTTTCTAAATCGCCTTTTATGTTACCAACTATCTGTTTTGCTTTTTCAAGCACAACACCATCTACTGGAATTTGTGTGGTTGGTTTTAAAAATTTTTCAATCTCAGGAGATAACTTTTCATTTTCATTAAAATTAACCTTAGAAAAATCAGTATTTCTATCCTGTGTTTGAACACTAAAACTAATATCTAGATTAAAGTTTTTATCTTTATCATCAAATTTAGCATATAGTGTTGGAATTTCAAAATCAGACATATAATATTCTTTAGAATTTGTCTTTATGTCATACAAACCAGTAAGTTGTTGATAATCTGTATTTGTAATAAGTGGAACCCAAAGCCTTTGATCTATAGACTTCTCTTTAATAGAATGCTTTAAATTTATATTAAAAGTTCTATTTTGTTTTGATTTTATATCGCTTTTTGCTGTAGCAACACTTGAAATAGCACAAGTAGCACCTAATATACCGCCGAATTTAAAAAAATCACGTCTTTTCATTGACATTTGCCTTAAATAATACATTAGCTAAAACTTAGCTCTAAAATAGCACTCATTGTATATTAAAAAATATAAATTTTAGCTTTTTATGATAAAATTAACACCATGAAAAGCGCGATATTATTTATATTTATGATTTTGTTTTTTAATGGTTGTGTGTTCTTTAATGCAAGAGGAGTTTCTACCAATTATTATAATGATTGCAAAGAGTATTATGATGCAACAGGAACATATAAAAAAGAGTGTCCGCATAATATAATAGATTGGTGAAAATGGATTTAGAAAAGATAAGAAATTTAAAGCAAAAAGAGCTATTCTCTGAAAGAAACTCAGATATTTTGGAAAAAATAGATAGTTTGGATTTTCAATGCTTATGTGAGTTTGATGATAAAGTAAAAATAAAATTTGATGACTCAAAAGATAAAAATATAATTGAAAAAATAGCAAAAGGGTTAAAACCTTGGAGAAAAGGTCCTTTTGAAATAAATAATATATTTATAGACACAGAATGGCAAAGTTTTATTAAATTTAATATATTAAAACCGCATCTTAATCTAAAAGATAAATTAGTTGCTGATGTAGGTTGTAATAATGGCTATTATATGTTTAGAATGCTTGATTTTAAACCTAAAAAAATAGTTGGTTTTGATCCAAGTATACATACAGCAATGCAGTTTAAATTTCTAAATAAACTAATAAAAAGCGATATTATAAGCTATGAACTTTTGGGTGTTGAGCATTTGCCATATTTTGAGCATAAATTTGATACTATATTTTGTCTTGGAGTTATATACCACAGAAGCGATCCAATAAAAATGCTAAAAGAACTCAAACAATCACTCAATAAAAATGGAGAGGTATTTTTGGATACTATGTATATAGACATGCAAGGCGATTTTGTGTTATCACCTAAAACAACATACTCAAAAATACCGAATATTTACTTTGTTCCAAGCTTGCAAGCTTTACAAAATTGGTGCGAAAGAGCTAAATTTAAAGATTTTGAAATTTTAGCAACAAAAGAAACAGACACCAACGAACAAAGAAAAACAGAGTGGATAAATGGAGAAAGTTTAGAAAATTTCTTAGATCCAAATGACAACTCAAAAACTATAGAGGGTTACCCAGCCCCAAAAAGAGTATATATTAAAATTAAAATTTAAAAGGTAATACAATGTCTGATGAAAATATATTTGAAAATAACTCAGATGGAATTATACTCCCTGAAGAAGAAAACCCATTTAGAAATGAACTAAAAACATCAAGCGCAATAAAACTAAATCTCTCAGGAGTTGTTACAGAATTAAAAAAAAGCTATGCAAAAACAAAGCTTTTTACAATAGAAGAGATGGTTAGCGATAATGAAGGATTGATACATAGCGGTTTTGTTTTTTCAGCAGCAAATTATGCAGCACTAACTTCAATAAATGAAGAATATTGTGTAAGCATAAGTGCTAGAATAAATTTCTTTGGCCCAGTAAGACTTGGCGATATAGTTGAGTTTGAGGCTCAGGCATATTTTGATGAATCAAGAAAAAGAGATGTAAGAGTAACTGGAAAAGTAAGAGAAATTAAGGTATTTGAAGGAACATTTCAAGCAGTTGTTTTAGAAGAGCATGTATTTTTAGCACAACAAAAAAATATACAAAAAGAGGGAGCCATAAGAAGAGCGAAGGAAAAAGAACAGGAAAAAGAACAGGAAAAAGAAAAAAATTAATTATTTTTTTCTTATCTTTGCAATATAAACCAAACTTATAATCAAAACAACGCTAAAAAGAACAAAACTAACTATATACATATACTCTTTTGATGGATTTGAGCCAAAAAAATATCCCAACATCAAAAGAATAAATACCCAAATTCCAGCACCCAGCGTTGTATATAGTGAAAATTTAAATATATTCATTTTAGCAAAACCAGCAGGCAAACTAATGTATTGTCTAATGCCAGGAAGCAATCTTGAATTAAAAGTAGAAATTTCTCCGTGTTTATTAAAAAAATCTTGAAATTTATCTAATTTATTTTGGTTCAAACCAATATAGCCAGCATACTTATAAATCAATCTTCTTCCAAAAAAATAACATAAATAATAGTTAAATAATGCCCCGAGCAACGAACCAGTAGTTCCTACCAAAAAAGAAGCGCAAAAATTAATCTCATTTTTACCAGCTAAATATCCAGCTGGTATCATAACAATTTCACTAGGAAACGGAAAAAATGAACTTTCCAAAAACATAAGAAAAAATATACCAAAATAACCCCAATCCCTTACTTGATTTACTATAAAATTTACAATATCAATAAACAAAATTAAATCCTAACTAAAACTTCATAAATAATAGAAACAGCAAATATCATAAAAATCAAAGCACAAAATGTATCTATAATCTTATGCTTTTTAAAAAACATATCCCTAAAACTATGTTTTGAAAATAATCTAGCAAGTACTATAAAAAATAAAGTAGTTTCAAAACTTATAATCAAAAAGACTATAATTAAACTTGTGCTGGATTTAAAATTATCCATAAAAGAAGAAAAAATACTAGAAAAATACAAAATAACTTTTGGGTTTGTTATATTTGTAAAAAATCCTTTTTTGTAAAAATAAAATAGACTATAATGATTTGATAAATTTTGTGATGTAAAATCAATTTTAACTATCATTGATTTTAAAATAGAAAAAGATATATAAAAAAGATAAAAAGCACCACAAATCATAATTAATATCTGAAAAAATGGGTAGATATCAAAAATCGTTTTTAGACCAACTAAACTTAAAATACTCCATAAAATAGCACCTGTCCCAACACCTAAAGAGACAAATAAGCTTTGTTTATAACCATGAGCTAAAGCAGTTCTTGTAACAATAAAAAAATCAGGACCAGGCATAAGTAAAGCCATAAAATGAACTATAATCAAAGTAATAAATGGATAAATAATCATAATTGCCCTAGGATATATTTAGGTGGATGAAACTCATCACACCTAATAAAAATTAAAAAGCTGGTAAAACAGCACCTTGATATTTTTCTATGATAAATTTCTTAACATCTTCTGATGTTACAGCATCGTTAAGAGCCTTTATCTTTTTATCATTTTCGTGACCCTCTTTTACAACTATATAGTTTACATAAGGGCTATCTTTATCTTCAAGCAAAATAGAATCTTTTAGTGGATTTAAATTTGCACTTAGCGCATAGTTTGTATTTATAGCTGTTAAAGTAATATCATCTAAAGAACGAGGAATTTGAGCAGCTTCTATCTCAACAAAATTTAAATTTTTGGGATTTTCTATTATATCTATTAAAGTTTTTAAAGGTTCATCATTTAGCTTTATAAGCCCCGCCTTTGCTAAGATATTAAGAGCGCGATCTTCATTTGTTGGATCATTTGGTATAGCAACACTATCTCCATCTTTTAGCTCATCAAGACTTTTTACTTTTTTAGAATAAATTCCAAGTGGCTCTATATGAACAGCTACAGTTGTAACAAGATGAGTGCCTTTATTTTTATTAAACTCTGTTAGATAAGGTATGTGCTGAAAATAATTAGCATCCAAATCCTCATCTTCAAGAGCTAAATTTGGCAAACTATAATCAAAGAATTCTTTTATTTCTAAATCATAACCAGATTTTTTTAAAACAGGTTTTACAGCTTCTAAAATTTCAGCATGAGGAACAGAAGTAGCTCCGATTATTATTTTTTCATCAGCATTAGCAAACAAAGATAAGCCTAAAGCAACCAAAGAAGATATAAGTATTTTTTTCATTTTTTATCCTTTTTTATATATTTATATAAACCAAACACATAAAAAGGATAAAGAGTCATATGTATATAATATAACAGAATTTCTTTTTAAGTGTTTAGCAAAACGACTAAGCACTTAAAAAGAAATTCGCACCTAGTCTTTTAGTCTAACGACAACTCAATCTTAAAGCTATACATTTCGCACATATCTGTTTTCATGTCTTAACCTTTATTTTAATAAAATAATCTTTCAATTTTAAGAAAAAAATATTTAAAAAAAGATAAAAGTAGTAATATATTACTACTTTTTTGTAATTTTGTATAAAAAATCTCCTATGATTTGAAAGATATGAACCATTATCACAAGAATAACAACAGTATAAAGCATAATATCTGGTCTAAATCTTTGATAACCATAGTTTATAGCAACAGCACCAAGACCGCCGCCGCCAACAGCACCAGCCATAGCAGAAAAACCTATATTTACTATAAGCGTTAGTGTCAAAGCTGAGATTATACTAGGTAGTGATTCAACTAGCATTATTCTAAAAATTATTTGAAATTTTGAAGCACCAAAACTCTTTGCCGCCTCTATAATGCCGTTATCAACCTCTTTAAAGGCACTTTCAATCAGTCTAGCAACAAATGGTGCTGCACCTATTGTAAGCGGGACTATAGTTGCAGTAGTTCCTATACTAGTGCCAACTATCATTCTAGTGATAGGTATTAAGACTATTATTAAAATAATAAAAGGAAAACTTCTTAGTGTATTTATCAAAGCATCTAGAATAAAATACAATTTAGGATTTGGTTTTAGTCCATCTTTACTTGATATTATAAGCAATACAGCTGGAATTAAGCCTATTGCAAATGCAAGTATAGTTGAAACAAGGCTCATATAAAGTGTTTCATTTATAGCTGGGAGTAAAATTTTGACAAATATATCAGGAAATTTTGAAAAATCTATACCAAACATTAAGCTACCTCCCATAAAACACCACTTTTTGATATATAATCAATAACTTGGTCTTTATCGCTTTCTTTTATATTTATAACCAAACTACCAAGAACATTTTCGTTTAGTTTTTCAAGCTTTCCCCAAACTATATTAAAATCAATATCAAGAGTTCTTGCCATATTTGTAATCAAACTACTTTGAGCAACCTCTTTTGGGAAAAACAACCTTATATTTACACCACTTTCTGGAAGTATCTCCTCTTCACCTAAAAACTCTTTCATTTTAGCATCAGGTTTTAAGAAAAGCTCCTCTATAAGACCTGAGCCGATAATTTTTCCATGTTCAAGCAGTATCGCCCTACTCGCTATGCTTTTCACAACTTCCATTTCATGAGTAACCAAAACAATACTTATACCTAGCTCTAAATTTATCTTTTTCAAAAGCTCTAAAATAGATTTTGTTGTATTTGGGTCAAGTGCCGATGTAGCTTCATCGCTAAGCAAAACCTTTGGATTTAACGCCAAAGCTCTAGCTATAGCAACACGCTGTTTTTGACCACCGCTTAAAGAATTTGGAAAAGCATTCTTTTTGTTTTCAAGCCCAACAAGACTTAAAAGCTCATTTACTTTTGAGTTTATATAATCATCCTTATATCCCCAAAATCTAAGTGGGGTTGCAACATTTTCAAAAACATTTTTACGGCTCATCAAAGCAAAATGCTGAAATATCATACCGACATCTTTTCTAAAATGTCTAAGCTCTTCTTGGTTTAATTGTTTAATCTCTTTATCAAAAACTTTCAAACTTCCATCAGCATAATCTTCAAGACCATTAATACAACGCAAGAGAGTTGATTTACCAGCCCCACTATGACCTACTATCGCAAAAATTTCACCTTTTTTGACATCAAAAGAGACATCATCTATAATTAAAGTCTTACCATAATATTTTTTTAAATTATTGATTTTTATCAATTCATTAACCTTGTAAATTTTTTAATTCTTCTTCTATTTTGTTAAATTTATCTGTTGCACTTTGTAATGCATCTTTGTTTGTTTTTACAACATTCTCAGGTGCACTTGCTATAAATTTCTCATTATTTAACATATTTGATAGTTTTACTATCTCTTTTTCAAGCTTATTTTTTTGTTGATTTAATCTATTTATCATAGCACTCATATCAATACCAACAAGAGGAACAAAACACTCCAAATTTTCACTAACATCTCTTACTGATTTTTCTTGGTTATCACTGCAAAATAAAACTTCTTCTGATTTTGCCAATAACTTAATATAATTTATATAATCACTTATATCATCGCTATTTTTATTAAGTTTTATATATGCTTTTGCCACCTTTGAATTTCCAAGTTCAACACTAGCTTTTGCACGGCGAATGCTTATTATCGCTTCTATAATGAGTCCAAATTTTCTCTCTATTTCAAAATCGCGCTTAATATTATTTGGATATGGTTTAACCATAATAGATTTTGATTCTTTTAAGTTTGTAGCACTTAATTCGTGAAATAAGTATTCGCTAATAAAAGGCATAAATGGACTAAGAGTTTTTAAAGCCTCTTTAAATATAGCCCCCAATTCACCAATACTACTCTTATCGGCCTTACTAAGCTCTATACCCCAGTCACAAAACTCATCCCACAAAAACTTATAAAGAGCATTTGCAGCATCATTAAACCTATAAGACTCTAAATTTTCTCTAACATCTTTGACACAATCATTAAACCTACTTAGCATAAACCTACCAAGCTGTGTTTTTATTTTTATATCACTTAAATTTTCAAATTTAGACTCATTTAATAAAAGATATTTACTTGCATTATATAATTTATTTGTGAAGTTTCTAACCAAAATCATTTTTTCTTCACTCATCCTTATATCTCTGCCTTGAACAGCCAAAAGTGTAAGAGTAAAACGAAGTATATCAGCACTATACTCATCTATTTTATCAATAGGGTCTATAACATTACCACTACTTTTACTCATCTTTTTGCCATCTTTATCTTTAACTAAAGCATGTAAATAGACATCTTTAAATGGAAGTTCACTAACTGCATTTTCACTTTGAAACATCATTCTAGCAACCCAGAAAAACAATATATCAAATCCAGTAATAAGCATAGTATTTGGATAAAATTCCTTGATATCATTCTCAAACCATTTTATATTTTTTAGCTCATCATCATTACCCCAACCAAGAGTAGATATAGGCCAAAGTCCACTTGAAAACCAAGTATCTAAAACATCTGGATCTTGATGGAAATTTTTGCTTCCGCATTTTGGACATTTTTCAGGTTTGTCTTCTTCACTAGCCCATTCATGAGAACAATCATCACAATAAAAAACCGGTATCTGATGACCCCACCATAACTGACGAGATATACACCAATCTTTCAACTCTCTCATCCATGCATTAAAGCTATTTATCCAATGAGATGGATAAAAATCAACACCACCATCATTAACTTTTTTAATAGCCTCATCAGCTATCTCTTTTTTTACAAACCACTGCTTTGATATATATGGTTCTACAATATTTTTACAACGATAACAATAGCCTACTTGATTTTCATAATCCTCTATCTTTTCAACATATCCAAGCTTATCAAGTTCTGAAACAATAACATCTCTAGCTTCAAGTCTTTCAAGTCCAGCGAATTTATCACAATACTCATTTAAGATACCGTTTTCATCAAAAACCGTAATAAAATCTAAATTATGTCTTTTGCCAACTTCATAGTCATTTACATCGTGAGCTGGTGTAACCTTAACCAAACCGGTTCCAAAATCAACATCAACATGCTCATCTGCTATGATTTTTATCTCACGATTTATTATAGGAAGCACAACACTTTTACCTATAAGGTGTTTATATCTATCATCGTTTGGATTTACCATAACAGCTGTGTCCCCAAAGTATGTTTCTGGACGAGTTGTGGCAACAACTATGTATTTATCACTATCTTTTAGATAGTATCTTATATGATACAATTTTCCTTTATTTTCTTTATGTTCAACCTCAACATCACTTAAAGCACCATCATGAGTACACCAATTTACCATATAGTTATCTCTAACTATAAGTCCTTTTTCGTATAAATTTACAAAGGCTTTTTTTACAGCTTTTTTAAGTCCTTCATCCATAGTAAAACGCTCTCTACTCCAAGCTGGAGTTATACCAAGACGACGCATTTGATATACTATGGTTCCGCCACTTTTTTCTTTCCATTCCCAAACTTTTTTTACAAATTCATCACGACCAAGTTCTTCTTTTTTTATACCTTGTGCTAAAAGTTGTTTTTCTACAACATTTTGAGTTGCTATACCAGCATGATCGAGTCCTGGTTGCCATAAAGTCTTATAGCCATCCATTCTTTTATATCTTGTCATAATATCTTGTAAAGTAAATGTCAAAGCATGCCCTATATGTAAAACACCTGTAACATTAGGAGGTGGCATCATAATACAAAAAGTTTTATCCTTTTGTTGAATCTCTTTATTTCCATCAATTTCAAAATATCCACGCTCTTCGCATATTTTGTAAAATTCTTCCTCAACATCTTTTGGGTTATAAAAATCAGCCAATTTAGTTCCTTTTTTATCAAATTTATATATTAATTATATTTAGCAAGATTATCCTATTATCTCTTTTACTTTTTTACCGATATCCGCCGGATTTGAGACTACATAAGCGCCGGCTTCACTTAAAGCCTTCATCTTGGAATCAGCACTTGCATTGTTTGAGTTTATAATAGCTCCAGCATGTCCCATTTTTCTACCTTTTGGTGCGCTAGCTCCGGCTATAAAAGCAACGACAGGTTTTGTGATCTTTGTTTTTATAATCTCACTAGCTTTTATCTCAAGCTCTCCACCTATCTCGCCTATCATAACAATAGCAAGAGTATCTTCATCTTTTTCAAACTCTAACAATAGCTCATCATAACCAGTCCCTATAATAGCATCTCCACCAATACCAATAGCACTTGATATACCATATCCTTGAGTTAAAATTTGATTTGCCGCCTCATATGTCAAAGTTCCTGATTTTGAAATTATGCCTATATTTTTATTAGATTTTGTAAAAATTTCAGATGGCATTATACCAAGCTTACATTCATCAGCACTAATTATACCAGGACAGTTAGGACCTATTATACGCATATTATATTTTTTAGATATCTCTTTTACTTTAAGCATATCCAAAATAGGAATATGTTCAGTAATTACAACACATAGTTTTATCCCAGCTAATGCAGCTTCTAATATAGCATCTTTTGTAAAAGCAGCTGGAACAAAAATCATACTTGTATCAGCACCAGTCATACAAACAGCCTCTTTTACACTATTAAATATATCAACACCAAGATGCTTTGTGCCACCTTTAAATGGAGTAACACCGGCTACGATATTTGTGCCATACTCTAGACATTTTTGAGTATGAAAACTACCTTGTTTACCGGTTATGCCTTGGACTATGACTTTTGTATTTTTATCAACAAGTATGCTCATATCTCACCCTTTTTTGCTATCTCAACAGCCATTTTAGCACCATCATAAAGATTTGAACTAGCATAAATTCCACTAAGTCCTGATTGTTTTAAAATTTCTATAGCTTCTTTTGAATTTGTTCCATCAAGTCTTATAACAACAGAAACATTGAGTGTTAAGCGTTTACATGCCTCACAAATTCCATGTGCAATAATATCACAACGGACTATTCCACCAAAGATATTAACAAATATAACTTTTACATTTTTGTCTCTTAGTATGAGTTCAAAAGCCTTTGAAACTCCATCTTCATTTGCACTTCCGCCAACATCTAAGAAATTTGCAGCAGAACCGCCAAGGTCTTTTATGATATCCATAGTAGCCATAGCCAAACCAGCTCCATTTACAACACAGCCAACATTTCCATCTAATTTAATATAACTCAAATTTAAAGCTTTTGCCTGATTTTCATTCTCATTTGTCTGAGTTAAATCATCTAACTCAGCTATATCTTTATGTCTAAACAATGCACTATCATCAAAGCTAAGTTTTGCATCAAGAGCATAAAATTCATCATCATCACTTATAACAAGTGGATTTATCTCCACCAAAATAGCCTCTTTTTGTATATAAATTTCATACAAAGATTTTAATAATTTTCCAAATTTTACACCAAGGTCTTTATCAAATCCTAAAAATTGTAAAAATTCCTGAATATGAAATCCACACAAACCAGTCTGAAAATCAATGCCTAATCTTTTAATAAGCTCAGGATTAGTTTTTGCTGTTTCTTCTATACTAACACCACCATCTTTTGAGACTATCAAGCTTATGTTTTCATTTATCCTATCAAAAGTAAAGCACAAATAAAACTCTTTTTTAAACTTAAGAGCCTTTTCTATATAAACTTTGTTTACTAAAATTCCATCTTTTGGAGTTTGTGGGGTTACTAGGTAGCTACCAAGCATTTCACTTGCAAATTTATTTGCTTCACTCTTATTTTTAGATATCTTAACACCACCCCCAATAGCTCTTCCACCAGCGTGTATTTGAGATTTAACAGCAAATGTATCTCCACCAAGTTCATCTAAGGCGTTATCTATATCCTCTTTGTTACTTACAACAATGCCTTGCATAACATTGACACCAAAATCTTTCAAGATCTTTTTTGATTGATACTCGTGTATATTCATATTAGGTTTTCTTTCAAAAATTTAATATTGTTTATTATTTTTTCTTCACTTATTTTTAATTTTTCTTTTTCATCATCATCTAGCTCTAATGGTAAAATTTCACAAATACCATCTTTTGACAATCTAACAAGACGACCACAAGCAAGCTCTTGGCTTAAAATGACGCTTGTGCTTAAAACCTCATCTTTATTGTCTTTTATAGCTAGACACATTTTAACCACACCTGCTGCCGGAGCATAAAAGGCTGATGTTTTAAGCAATTTTACTATTTTTGCTCCACCACCTTTTGTTTCAAACTCTATTTTATCAAATTCATCCTTATTTAATTTTGTATTCAAACTAGATTTTAAAACTATCATCTCATCACTATGAACACCAACTACCTTTGCTTTTATATCATTAGCTCTGATATTTTTTAGGTTTGATATCTCATAAATAAGTCTTGCGCTATCAAGCTCGCCAGCCATACCTATAATTTTGTTTTTATCAAAACCACTATAATTATAAGCAACCCAAACCATAACATCCAACGGATTTGTTACAACTATAATGATTGAGTTTGGTGCATATTTTTTTATATTTTCACTTGCTGTTTTTACAACTTCTGCATTTTTAATAAGTAAATCTTCCCTACTTTGACCATCTTTTCTAGGACTTCCAGCTGTTATCACAACTACATCAGAATCCTTTAAAAGACTATAATCATCACCGCCATAAACAGCACAATCATTTTCAAACACACAATTTGCTTGATATATATCCATAGCTTTTACTTTTGCAACATCTGCAAAAATATCTATCAAAACAAGTTCTTTACATACATTTTTTAAGCTTAACGCATAAGCAACACTTGCACCAACATTTCCAGCACCAATAACACTTATCTTCATATCTTTAACCTATTATTTTATTTAAAGTCTTACTAGGCCGCATAATCAAATCAGCCACCTCATCATCAATATAATACCAACCACCAAAATCTTGTTTTTTACCTTGAACCTCATTTAACTCACTAATGATTTTTTCTTCATTATTTTTTAATTCATTTGCTAATTGGGTATATTTTTCTTTTAAATCACTATACAATAAAGCATTAGCCCAATACAAAGCAAGATAAAAATGGCTAGCCCTGGTATCGTTTTCACCAACTTTAAGTTTAGGAGAGGCGTCATTGTTTAGATACTCGCTTATTGCCTCATCTAATGTTTTTGCCAAAATCTCTGCATTTTTATTATCTTTTGATTTTGCCAAAAATTCCAAAGAAGCATTAAGCGCCAAAAACTCACCCAAGCTATCCCAAATAAAGTGATTATCATTTATAAGCTCTTTTACAAGCATAGGTGCAGTTCCACCTGCTCCAGTCTCAAAAAGTCCTCCTTTGTTTAGCAAAGGAACGATAGATAACATTTTTGAACTTGTTCCTAATTCAAAAATAGGAAAAAGGTCTGTCAAATAATCCCTTAAAACATTACCAGTAACACTAATACAATCCTTTTTATCTCTTATAATTTCAAGTGTTTTAGAGCAAGCTATAGCTGGATTTAAAATAACAAAATCTTCATCTTTAAGGCCGTTTGATACAATCTCTTCTTTTAAAATTTGTATTAAGTTCAAATCACTCGCCCTATTTTCATCAAGCCAAAAAATCATATCTTTTTTACTATTTTTTCTCTCATCAAAAGCTAAAGATATCCAATTTTTAATAGCTTCATTTCTAGTTAAACACATTCTAAAAATATCGCCTTTTTTAACCACAAAATTAAACATCTCTTTATCATCAAAGCTTATAACAAACTCTCCGTAACTTGGTGCCACAAAACTCTTATCATGACTACCATACTCCTGTGCTTTTTTTGCCATAAGCCCTATATTTGAAACACTTCCAATACTTGAAACATCAAGCTTTCCATTTTGCTTAAAATCACTAAGAACACTATCATAAACACCGGCATAAGTCCTATCAGGAATAACAGCCTTACACTCTCTACTAGCGCCATCTTTATCTATCATTTTTCCAGAGTTTCTAAGCATAGCTGGCATTGAAGCATCTATTATTACATCATTTGGACTGTGAAAATTAGTTATTTTATTTTTATAATCAACCATAGCAATATCAGCTTTTTCTTCAAAGCATTTATTAAACTTATGAATTATCTCATTAGCATTTTTTAATTTTTCTATCTTTTCAAAAATATCTTTTAAGCCATTTTTGCTATCTATTCCGGCATTTACAAAATCTTTTTCGTATTCATTAAAAATTTCATCAAAATAAGCCCTTAAACAAATACCAAACATTATTGGGTCACTGACTTTCATCATGGAAGATTTCAGATGAAGACTAAAAAGCAAATTCTTTTGTTTAGCATCTTTTATCTCATTCTTATAAAAATCATATAATTTAGATGTATCCATAAAACTAAAATCAACAACATCGCCCTTGCTAACACTTATATTATCTTTTAAAATTATCTCTTCATTGTTGTTTTTAAACTTAATTTTTATATTTAGATCCCTATCTATGATTTTTGATTTTTCATTAGAATAAAAATCTCCATCTTTCATAGATGAAATTTCTGTTTTGTTATCACTATCCCACTCACCCATAAAATGTGGATTTTTCTTTGCATACTCTTTTACAGCCACCGAGCTATATCTTTTTGAATTACCCTGTCTTAAAACAGGATTTACAGCACTTCCTAGTATCTTAGAATATATATCAAATATCTTTTTGTTATCCTTATTATCTATGTCTTTAGGGTATTGTGGAATATCGTATCCAGCATTTATAAGCTCTTTTATAGCTGCATTTAACTGTGGAATAGTAGCTGATATATTTGGAAGTTTTATGATATTTGCATTTTTATCTTTTACTAAATTTTCTAAAAACTTAAGACCATCTTCTTTAAAACCAAAAGCTGACAAAATCCTACCTCTAAGACTTATGTCAACAACATCCAAATCAATATCAGATCTTTTTAAAAAAGATTTAACAATAGCAAGTAAAGAAAAACTAGCAATAAATGGGCTTTCATCTGTCTTTGTCCATATTATATCACTCATACAAACCTCCTAATATTATTAAAACCATCTACTTAATATTTTCATTATGTTCTTTTAATGTCTTTGAAAATTTATGTCTTTTATTTTTTCTATCCAAAACAAAATACAAATAATCACTCTTAGCTGGGCTTATAGCTGCTTTAATAGCATTTATAGAAACAGCACAAACTGGACTTGGCGGAAGCCCATTATTTAAATATGTATTAAACTCACTATTATCGCTTCTTATTCTTTGGGCTGTTACCTTTTCATGAGAGTATTTACCATAATTAAGAGTTCCATCCATTTGCAAACGCATATTTTTAGCAAGTCTATTGTATATAACAGATGCAACAAGTGGCATTTCATTATCATTAGCTGCCTCTTTTTGAACAATAGAAGCTATTGTTAATATCTTATTCCATTTACGCTCATTATACTCGCCATAAATTTTATTACTTAACTCTTTATGTATTTTTTTAGACAAATTTACAAGATAGTAAATAAGATGTTTTTCGCTCATCCCAATAGGAATAACATAGGTATCTGGGATCAAATAACCATCTTGCAATGGTGCTATAAGTTTATATTCTTGTAATAATTTATCACTATCAAGCTTTAACTGATTTGCTATATCATTTAAAAAAACAATATTTGTTTCTCCTGGAATAAGAGTTATTTTTGTCATAGCCGCCTTAGCTACAGTTAGTTGCTTTAAAAAATCAATTCTTGAAAGCTTTGTAGTCTTCATATCTATCCAACCTGATTGAATATGTCCTAAAAAAACAACAACATACTTATCAATACTACTTAATTTAAAATTTCTGCTAGCTAAATATGTTATAATTTCACTCACGCCACCTTTTGGAACAAATACAACCTTACTTGTATTTATTGGTTGTGATAAATAAAAAAACACACTTAAGGCAAATATGAAAAATGTATCAAAAATCATAAAAGCTATAGAAATTTTTTTTATATTTTTTATCATTATCTCTCTTTCGGTTATTGCAACTTTAAACTTAGGTATAAAAATAGATGACTTTGAACTATACAACCTAAAATTTGAAAAATTATACATAAAATTAGATAAAAAATTAATTGTAAGAGCTGAGAATATAGGCATTCCAAAATTTAAAGATAACAATAATAGCAAAAACTCATCTGATTATCTTTTAAATTTAAGTCAAAATGCTTCGTTATTAAATACTTTTTTTCAAGAAATTACTATACAAAATATAAAATATGATGATATAAGCATAAAAATAACATATCAAAATGATATTTTTTTTATAGATACGCCAATTTTTTTAGCTGATTTACAAATTTCTGAAAAATTAGACAATAAAACAGAGACCATAAAAGTAAAAAATATTTTCTTTAAAGACTTTGATATTAAATTAAATGGAATTATAAGCGCTAATTTAAAAGATAAAAAATATGCTTTTGTTGGAAATATTTCATCATATGAACTAAATGGTAAAATTGAATTTGCTCTAGTAAACAAACTCATAAAATACAAAATATATGATTTAAATGCCAATTCTTTAAAAGATTTTATTAACGCGTTAGATAATACAATAAGATTAAATTCAGAAGTAAAAAAATGGATCTATGGGTATGTTATAGCAAAAAAATATAATCTAAAAGAGATAACCGGCAAGATAGATCTAGTAAAAAAAGACTTTTTTTTAAATGGCCTAAAAGCTACAGCTAGCGCAAAAAATCTAACCGTAAAATTAGATAAGACACTAGATCCGATTAATATAAAAAGTGCTGATATAGTCTTAGAAAAATCAAATCTATACTTCAATCTAAACAACCCAACATATAGCAATCGCTCATTAAATGGCTCGAACCTTTATATATATAACATTTTTAAACACCACAATTCATCTGGAGTTATTTTAAATTTAAAAGGAAACTCTATCTACGATAAATCTATTGGTGATATTTTAAGATTTTATAAGATAAATATACCTATAGAACAAAAAACCGGGGATAGTAATTTAAACTTAAACTTAGATATAAATTTTGACACTCTTGAAGTAAAAACAAATGGAAAAATTACAACAGAAAATACAATAATAAACATAGCAAATACACCCTTTTATGCAAAAAAAGCAATAATTAATATACTTGATAGCAATCACCTAAACATAAGTGCAAAAGATTTTGGAACAGAACTTTTCAAAAGTGATATCAATGCCTCGTTTGATTTAACAAAAAAAATAGCAGATATTAATGGTTTTTTAAAAAATTTCAATATAGAGACAAAAAATCAAAGCATTCTTAATCTAAAAAATATGGATTTTAATGCAACTCTTGATTTTAGCGAAGAATACACTATACTAAGTTTTAAAGAGCTTGAGTTATTTATGAAATTTGACAAAAACAATAATATAACTTCTTATAAACCTATAAATTTTATACCAAGTTCACAACTACTAAAAACATTAAAAATAAAAAATGCAAGTTTTTTAAATATAAATACAATTGATTTTAAAAATTTTTATATAACCGCAAATAATGTTTTATTTGATTATCCTCTAATAAAAAAAGATGGAAGTAAATACGAAAATGATACATTTAATATATCAATAAGTGATAATAATATAACAGTAAAAAGCGAAAGTAAAAACTTGATTTTTGTATCAGACAAATACAACACAGATGTTGAGTTAAATGATGTTGATGTTCTTTTGGAATTTAACGATCAAAATGTAGAAAACACAGAAAAAATAAGGATAAATGGTAAAAATTCAAATCTAATATTTGCTGATATAAACAGAACTTTAAGACTACCTAAATACAAGGTATTACTCGCTGAAGATAGTTTGAGCTTTAATTCAACAAATAACGATAATCGCATAGTTTTTTCAAAAAATAAAGATGAAATTTTTTTTGAGGCTTTAAATATAAAAGGCGAATACGTAAATCAATTTTTAAATAGCAAAAGCTTTGATGGAGGAAGCTTTAAGCTAAAAGTTATTGGAAATACTGATGTATTTAAAGGCGAAATGAGATTTTATGACACTTATTTTAAAGATTATAAGATATATCAAAGTCTTCTTAGTTTTTTAAACTCAATACCAGCCTTACTAACATTTAAAACACCTGATTTCAACAATAAAGGTTTTTCTGCAAAATCAGGAAAGGTTATCTTTGAAAGAAACAAAGATATAATAAATTTTATAGCCATAAACATAGAAGGATCTAGTGCGAATATACTAGGAAAAGGATCTATAAATCTAAAGACAAAAGATATAAATATAGACCTTGAAATAGAAATTTTAAAAGATGCGAGCAAAACGATAGATAAAATTCCTCTTTTAAATCAAATAATTTTAGGAAAAGATAAAACACTTTCAACACTCATAAAAGTAAGAGGGACGCTTGACAATCCAGAATATTCAACACAAATTATTCAAGATACCATAATGGCACCTTTTAAAATAATAAGAAATATTTTACAAGTTCCTTTTTTGATATTTGATTAAAAAAATATTTTTTTGTAAAATCAATTTATAAAACTAACTAAGGATAAAAAATGGAAAAAATGTGGTCCGGAAGATTTAGCGAAGCAAGTAGTGAGCTTCTTGAAAAATTTAATGCTTCTATAAATTTTGATAAAGAGCTATATTTAGAAGATATAAATGGAAGTAAGGCTCATGTTAAAATGTTAGCAAAACAAAAAATTATTACAGAAGATGAGTGTCTTAAAATAACAAATGCTTTAAATCAAATTTTACAAGAGATAATTGATGGCAAATTTATCTTTGATATAAAAGATGAAGATATACATATGAGTATAGAAAAAAAACTAAGCCAAATAGTAGGTAGCGACATAGGCGGTAAACTTCACACAGCAAGATCAAGAAACGATCAGGTAGCTCTTGATTTTAGACTATATTTTTTAAAAAGCACAAAAAATATAGCACATGAATTACTAAACCTAATAACAACATTAAAAGATATCTCAAGCAATAACCTACAAACCATAATGCCTGGTTATACGCACCTTCAACACGCTCAACCGGTTAGCCTAGCCTTTCATTTAATGGCTTATTCTTTTATGTTTATGAGAGATTTTCAAAGACTTGAATCTAGCTTTAAAAGAAACAACTTAAGCCCGCTAGGTTCTTGTGCTTTAGCCGGAACACCACACAACACAGATAGGGATTTTGTTGCACAAGAACTTGGCTTTGAAGGCATCACACCAAATGCTATGGATGGCGTTAGTGATAGGGATTTTGCGCTTGAACTTTTATTTAATATAAGTGTTATTTTTACACACACTTCAAGACTTTGTGAAGAGATTATTATGTGGAGTACTAGTGAGTTTGGCTTTATAAAAATTAGCGATAAGTTTTCAACCGGAAGTTCTATAATGCCACAGAAAAAAAACCCAGATGTTGCAGAACTAATAAGAGGAAAAACAGGAAGAGTTTATGGAAATTTAATAGCTCTTTTAACAACAATGAAAGCTCTTCCGTTAGCTTACAATAAAGACATGCAAGAAGACAAAGAGGGTGTATTTGATAGTGTAAACACAGCGCTTTCAAGTCTTGTTATACTAAATCAAATGCTAAAAGAATCAAGCTTTAATAAAGAAAACATGAAAAAAGCTTCAATGACAGGACACCTTACAGCTACTGATTTGGCTGATTTTTTAGTTAGAGAAAAAAATATACCATTTAGACAAGCTCATTTTATAACAGGAAAAATAGTCGCTAAAGCAGAAGAGCTAAGTAAAGATATAAGCGAATTAAGCAGTGATGATATAAAAAATATAAATGAAAATATAGATGATGAAGCATTAAAGGTTTTAGACCTTATATCATCAATGCAAGCTAGAAAATCAAAAGGTGGAACAAGCACTCAAAGCGTAAAAGAACAGATAGATATCCTTGAAAATTGGATAAAAAATATAAATTTCTAATAATTTTTCAAAGGAGATAAAACTCCTTTGTTTTTTAAATCTAAAAATATATAGGCAAACTAACACAAAAAGTTTTTGGTTTTAAGCTTATCTCTATACTTCCTTTGTGTGCTTGTATTATCTGCAAACAAAGGCTTAACCCAAGTCCATTACCTTTGAGCTTTGTTGTTTTAAATGGTTCAAATACTATCCTTTTATCAGCTATGCTAACTCCGCTATCATACACATAAAACCTATGCTCTTCATCTGTTTTTTCATACCAAATTTTAACCTCTCCACTATCATTTTCATCATCCTCAATAGCATCAATAGCATTAAAAAGTAAATTTTGAAAAACCAAAGAAAGAAGATCTTTATCGGCATTATAAAAACCTTTTTGAAAATCAAGTCTTATATCTATTTCTTTTGAATAATCATAATATTTAAGCGCATCTTCGCAATCTTTTTTTAAATCCAAAAAGTTAAATGGTTGTCTATTTATATGAACGCCTTTTGTAAACAACAATGTAGCCTTTATAATACGTTCAACCCGCCAAATAGCACTTTGCATTTCTTTTACTATAAAAGAGTTTTTATCATCTACTCGCTTTAAAAGAGTTGAGGATAAAAGCGATATTGAACCTATTGGATTTCTTATCTCGTGTGCTAAATGAGCGGCAACCTGACCCATTGAAGCAAGTCTTTCATTTCTTTTTTGAGATGTTATATCTATTGCTGAAATTATCTTTTTATCATCTTTGTTTGAAATTTTTATGAGATAAAATTTAGCCTCAAATTCTATCTCATACTCGGCTTCATTCAAATCAAGCTGATTAAAAAGCTTATTATTTTTACTAGCTTGAGCATTTTGTAAAAATAAACTTTCATCGCTATTTAATATCCAAATAGCGGTAGGCAAAACATCCACAACATCTTTAATAATCTTTTGTAAATTCTCATAACTAGCATATAAGTTCTTATACTCTTGCTCTATCATATAAGTTTGTTCTATTAAATTTTTAAGACCAACTTCTAAATTATCATTCATATAAAATCTCCGATATATCATCTAAATCAATAAGCAAAAGTTTATCATTTTTCATATTTAAAAGCTCTGTGCTAAAACCACTTTTTGAAAACAAAACAATATTATTTGGCTTTAAGTCAAGCCTATCGCACTTATTTAAAAGTATATTTAATACATTTTTACAAACTTTTTTATTTTTATATTTAGCTTCCGCAACTATTTTATTTTTATTTGAGTTTACCAAAATATCTATCTCCAAATCTTTATTCCAAAAACTACTTACAACTTCATCTTTTAAATCAAATTTATATCTCAAATAATCACAACATATAAGTTCAAATCCCAAAGATGCATACTCATCAAAATGAGACTTTATATATTCAAGCACTCCATCAACATTGCCCTGTTTTAGTTGCTTTAATCTTGGTTCTATAAACCTAAACCAAAACCTATAAAAATGAGTACTAAAATGTATTTTATCCTGAATTTTATACCTTCTATCACATTTTTTAAGCTTTTGATTTTTATATAGTTTTGTTATCGGTTGTTCTCTGCTTTTTTCTATATATAATATGTTTTTATTAAATAAATTTTCATAGGTTTTTATAGCCAAACTTCTTGGCATCATCTTATAAATTTTAAGCCATTTTCTATCATTTTTTGCAAAATTTCTTAACGCATATCTCTCTTCAACAGATAAATCATCAAATTCTTTTGATACATTGTCTATATTTTTTATGATTTCATTATCTATTGCTTCAAAAATATCATAGTAAGATTTTTGTGTTTTTAATCCATCAAATACAAGATAAAATTTAATAAGTTCATCAATATCAAGATGTTTATTTGTTTGGAAGAAATTTTTAAGAGATTTTATACAAAACCTCCATTTAGAAATTTAAATACAAGGGCTTTTATGCCCTTGTATTGTATGTTATCAAGTTCTAAACTCACCAAGTTTAGCATTTAATGTATCTGTCATCTTATTTAGATGTTCAGCAGCAGCTGCTATCTCTTCAACACTTCTTGCATTTTCGGTTGATATATGGTTTATATTATCCATGCCACTTGCTATACCATCTATATTTTTACCTGTTAGTATATAGTCCTCAACAGTTTTGTCAGATAGTTTTATAGCATCTCCTATAGCTGAACTCATAACTTTTATAGTCTCTTCTACATTAGCAGCAACCTTTGTAAGCTCTCCTATTTGTTTAGAGTTTTCATTCATTTGAGTGCTTGATTCTGTAATAGCTTGAACTATTACATTTATAGTCGCATTTATCTCTGTTAAGCTTTTTTGTGTTCTTTCAGCTAGTTGTCTTACTTCATCAGCAACAACCGCAAAGCCTCTACCATGCTCTCCAGCTCTTGCTGCTTCTATAGCTGCATTAAGTGCTAGTAGGTTTGTTTGATCCGCTATGTCATTTATAACCACAAGAACTGATTTAACTTGTTCAGCATCTTTGCTTAGTTGATCTATCTTATTTGCCATATCAAACTCTGTTTGAGCTGTTTGAGTTATCTCTGATGCAAGTTCTGTTATAGCCTTATTAGCTTCCTGTATATATCCAGTTGCTTTTTGCAAATCATCTTTACCTTTTTGAGCTATTTCAACTGATGACTTCATGTTTTCTTGTATATCTGAGCAATTTTTAGATGTATCTGTAATAATAGCTGTTGAGTCTTCCACTCTCTTACCTGTTTGAAGTGATGTAGAGCTTAATTCATTTGCTATAGATGAGTTTTCACTAGATAGATGCTTGGCATCATTTATTAACACCCTTACCTTTTCTATAAAGTTATTTATAGCATCACTAGCCATTGCTATTTCATCTTTTCCAATAACTTCAAGTTTTCTTGTTAAGTCTCCATCTCCACTTGATAGATTTCTTGCTCTATTTATTAGTTCGTTAAGTGGTTTGGTGATTGAAAACTTAGTATAAACAAGAGCTAAAACAATCATTATTATAGATACAACAGCAGCAGAAGTGATAAACTCGAGCAATTGTATATTTGATTTTGATTCCATGTCTGAGATTATTTCATTTGTATTTTTATACATAGGCTCAAGATCAGTTGCTACGTTAAATATATAACTTTTACCTTCTATAGTTAACCTTTTAGAAAATCCCATCTTCCTGCTTCCATTCCATTTATAGAATAAAAACTTTTCTCTATCATCAGCTATTTTAATTAATTCTTGATAAATTTTAACACCATCTTGAGATGTTAAATCCCATTTACTAGTTCCGATCCAATCCTTATTTACAGGATGCATAAAGACCTTACCCTTGTCATCAAAAACAAACACATATCCACCATCACCAAATCTTATATTTTCTATAAACTCCAAAATATCTTTAGTAGCTTCTCCTGGCTTTTCGCCAAACTCTTCATACTCTTTGTTGATATCTTTAACAAAACCAACATATATATCCATATTTTCTTGCAAGCCCACCTTTTTTTCCTCGATAATCTCTTCTCTAAGCTTAGCTTTTGAGTATTCAATATTATCAGAGGTCATATCGTTTGCTAAATAAGCAAGCACTGCTAACAATAGTACCAATGATGATACTATCATTGTAAAAATTTTGGTAGAAATTTTCATTTCACAATCCTTTCATTAATTCTTTGTTTATAGATTTTTAATCTAATTCATCAATTATACCAAAAATTTAATTATAAATTATCAAAAATAATATATAATTGATATTACAAATTATTAGATAACAAAAATATACTATGATTTAAATACTTTTATTATAATTTATATATTATTTTTTAGGTATAATTTTACAAAACAAAAGAATATTCGGGAAACAAAAATTTGGTAAATTTAGAACATATAAGAAAAAATATAATATTAAAAGATGGAATTTATTATTTTGATTATACAGCTTCAGGACTTGCGTATAAAGATATAGAGGATAAAATTTCAAATGTTTTACTCACATATGCAAATACTCATTCAGATAGCTCATTAAATGCCATAATAACTCAAACATTATATGAAAAATCCAGAAGTGAGTTAAAAAATTCACTACAATTAGATGATAGTTTTTATCTGCTTCCTTGCGGTTTTGGCTCAACCTCGGCTATAAAGAAATTTCAAGAGTTATTAGGTCTTTATATACCACCAAAAACAAAGGCTAGATACAATATAAAACAACCAAGCAACGTTCCTCTTGTGATCGTAGGTCCATATGAGCACCACTCAAATGAGGTTAGCTTTAGAGAAGCTCTTTGTGATACAGTAAGAGTAAGACTAGGCGAAAAAGGCGAAATAGATCTAGTACATTTAGAACAAATTCTAAAACTTAATAAAAATCGTGAAATCATAGCCTCTTTTAGTGTATGTTCAAATGTAACAGGAATAATAACTGATTATAAAAAAATATACAATCTTGTTAAAAAATATAATGGCATAGTTGCACTTGATGCGGCTAGTTTTAGTGCTTATAAAAATGTTGATTGTAACTATTTTGACGCATTGTTTTTATCTCCACATAAACTACTTGGTGGAGTTGAAAGCTGCGGATTACTTGCGATCAAAAAAGAGTTATGCGATTTAAATGAGCCAACATTTGCAGGTGGAGGAACTGTTAGTTATGTAAGCAGAACAAGTCATATATATGATAAAAACATAGAACAACTAGAACAAGCTGGAACACCACCGATACTTGAACTAATAAGGGCAAATTTAGCATACAAGCTAAGAGATGAGATAGGCAAAGCTATATGCGAAAACGAAAACGAACTTTGCGAGTATTTTGAAAAAAGAATACAAGAGATAGAAAATTTACAGCTATACACACCATTAAATTTAACAAAACTTCCAATTTTTTCTTTTAATATCAAAGGAATATCACCTTATGATTTAGCAGCTATTTTAAGTAAAGATTTTGGGATACAAACAAGGGCTGGTTGTGCATGCGCTGGACCTTATGGACACGAATTATTAAAAATGAGAGATAATCAAAAGCTGGAAGAAAAACCGGGCTGGCTTAGAGTTAGTCTACATTATACCCATACTTTTGATGATATAGATTATTTTATAGATTCTTTACAAAAAAGTATCAAAAAATATCACACTACCTGGGCTGAAGAAATTTCAATGCAATCGCTATTTTAGACAATGCTTTTAACAAAATCAAGCCTATTTAAAAGTCTATTAATTTTATCTAGGTTTTGAATTTCTTCTTTTGAACAAAAATATCTAACGAGATTATTTGGTTTTGAAGCTAAATTTAAATTACTAACCATATTTAAAGTTCCATTTATACCATCTATAAATTTAATATGATCAGGTAAAATATCTTTCAAAATATCTTTAAAGTAATTAAAATGAGTGCAACCTAAAACCAAAGAAGAATAGTCATTTAAGTTTAAATTTTTAAAAGATTTTTGTAAATATAATTTTACATTATCGGTTGTAAATTCTTCATTTTCAGCAAAACTAACAAGTTTGGGCAAAGCCAAGGCATCAACAAAATCACTAGCATTTAATTTATCTATAAGTTTTTTTAATTTAGTGCCATTTATTGTAGCTGGTGTTGCTATAAGAAGTGTTTTTTGATCTTCAAAAGTATTTAATGCTAATTTTACAGCTGGCTCCATACCTATTATAGGCAAGCTAAATTTATCTCTTAATGCTACTATTGAAGCACTTGTAGCTGTATTGCAAGCAACAACTATAGCATCAACACCCAAATCAACCAAAAACTTACAAGCATTTATGCTCAAATCGGTTATTTCTTTGACGCTTTTTGTTCCATAAGGGACATTTTTGCTATCAGCAAAATAAAAAAACTCATAGCCATCAAATCTAACCATAGCCTCATTTAAAACACTTAAACCACCAAAACCAGAATCAAAAAAACCTATTTTCATTTTTTACCTTTTAAAAAAGCAAAATTATATAAAACAAAAGCTATAATTTTACATAAATTTAATAGGAAATTTTAGTGAAATACAAACTAGACAATAAAGAAAATTTTGAATTATCTTTACTTTTTTGGTTAACAAGGTATGTAAAATACAAACTAAGCTCACTTTCAAACAAAGAGCTAAGAGAGCCAAAAATGCTAGCTTCTGTTAATTATAATCTAAACAAAGAGATAAACAATATAGAAAAGTTAGATGGCTTGGTTAAGATGGCTAGAAATGCTGGCTTAACTGGTATAAACACATATTTTAATCCGCTTAAAAAACTTTATGAAACCTTATGTTTTTATGGGCTTGAAAGTCTAAAACAGATAGATGAAGAGCTTTTGAGTGAAACCTTAGCTAGTATTACCGGCGGATTAAGCGATGCTAGTAAAAAAAATTATAGAATAAGTGTGATTAATTTTTTTGCATTTTTAGATAAGCAAAACGAAGAAGATGGAAAATCGCATATTTTTGATATCGAACTTAAAAATTGGGGCGGAATAACTGGAAGCAAAGGACAAAAGCTCCCTGAATTTATGAGCGAAGATGAGTTAAAAAAATTTCTTACAGCGATAGATGAAGCTGATTTTAAAAGCAATGAAAATAGAAACAAACTTATAATAAAGCTTATAATTTTTACTGGAATTAGAGTAAGCGAGGCACTTAATCTAAAAAGAAAAGATATAACCCAAGATGATGATTTATACACTATCAGAATAAGGGGAAAAGGCAATAAATATAGAATTGTAATGATAAAAAGAAATTTGATAGAAAAATTTTTAGATGCCATAGCCATAAATTATATAAACAAAGAGGGGTATTTATTTGTCAATAAAAAAGGTACTAGACTTACCCAAGCTTATGTAAGTAGGATAGTAGAGCAGATACTTTTTCAAGCGGGAATAAGAAAAGAAAAAAATGGGGCACATATGCTAAGGCATACATTTGCAACAATGCTTTATAAAAAGCAAAAAGATATAGTTTTGGTTCAAGAAGCATTGGGACATGCTAGTCTAAACACATCTAGAATTTATACCCATTTTGATAACAACAAACTAAGATTAGCTGCACAAGTAGCGCAAGATTTAAGTGAAAATTCATAAAAGGATAATTTTTGAAAAAATTAAAAGATATCATTCATAATATAAAATTTGCATTTGGGATAATAACAAAAATAAAAGATAAAGAGCTTATGCACTATGCTTCAAGCCTTAGCTTTCATACTGTATTATCAATCATACCTGTGCTTTTATTAAGCTTTTCACTTTTTACACAATTACCTGTTTTTAAAACATATTATTCAAAAATAGAGAGTTTTATATTTTCAGCTATGCTACCAACACATCAAGATGTGATAGGCTCATATTTACAAACATTTTTAAAAAATAGTGTAAATCTTGGAATAGTTGGTTTTGTAGCTGTAATTTTTACATCAGCTATGTTTTTTATGGACTATGAGTATGTGGTAAACAAAATAATGTCTAGTAAAAGAAGGAGCTTTTGGAGTTCAATAAGCTCTTATTGGACACTAATCACACTAGCACCATTAGGACTTGCTCTAAGCTTTTATCTTTCAAATTTATTTCAAGAGTTACTAAACTCAACACAATATACAAGTTGGATTAACTTTATAAGTATATTTCCGTATCTAATTATATGGTGTATATTTTGTGTTGTTTATCTAATATCTGTAAGCTCTCCACTTAAGGTAAAAAATGCACTTTTAGGCTCTTTTATATCATCGTTGGCTTGGTATCTTGGAAAATCAGCATTTATCTATTATGCCTTAAATAACAAAACATATTTAAGCATTTACGGCTCTTTTTCAATTATGCTTTTTTTCTTTTTGTGGATATATATATCTTGGATTATATTTCTTTATGGTTTTAAAATTTGCTCTTTATTAGAAAACAAATCAAAATAAACAAAATTTCAAAAAGACCAAAAGACCAACAAGTGGTAATAAAATAGCCACTTGTTTAATCCTTATAGCAATCAAACTAATAGCATTGAAAATGATAAACTCAACAAAACTTATATCAGAATATAAAAAATTATAATCACCAGAAAAAATATCTATCAAATAAGAATCAAACAAACCCCCTGCCCCAAAAATATGAAGCAAAACGCTCAAAGGATAAAACACAATAAAAATATAGCTAAGTGGTATTGATATAATTTGATCTAAACTTATATTTGGGAAAAAATACAAAACAGGCACTTGCATAGCAAAAAACATATAAAGATTTAAGAACAATACTTTTAAAAAGATATGCTTTTTTATATCAAAATATTTTAGATAAATAAAAATATATAAAACTCCCATGCAAGAAAAATAAAATCCAAAACTAAAAATAAGATTAGGAAAAATACTCAAACAGATAAAAATAGCTATAAATAAATTTGTAAAATTTAATACTTGAATATTTCTTACAACAAAATAAAAGCCAACTAAAAACATAACAAAAGCCCTTAAAAAACTAGGCGGATAGTCTATAATATAAATATAAAAAGTCAAAAACAAAAAAGATATAATAAAAATATCAAACTTATAATCTCTAAATGGAATAAATCTCAAATAGATATATTTTAAAAATGGCGTTAGAATAAGATAAAAAATAGACACTATAAGTCCAAGATGATAACCACTAATTGCAACTAAATGTGAAATTCCAAAATTTACAATATCACTTCTAAGACCGGATGAGATATAACTAGAAAAATATAAAGCATTAAAAAGTTCTGAAATTTTAGAATTTTGATGTTGTTTTTGCACACTATCGATCAAATCATCTCTTATATTTTTATCTTTTTTGATTTTTACGATATTAGAACTAGGCATATAAAATTTACCCTTTAAATAATCATAAAAATTAATATCTATATTGTAAATTGTGATTTTTACGATGTCATTTAAAGACACATTGCTTGTTTTTGGTATTTTTGTATAAAATTTATAATCTTTAACATCAAGCAAAGCTATACGATAAGTTCTGTTGTTTTTTGTTTTTAGATAATCACGCTCAATTTTAGCGATAATATCTTGTTCTCCACCATCAATAAAAACATAAAATTTTAGATACTTATAGGATAAATTACCAAGAAATATAAAAATAAGAATAAGACAAATATATAAAAACTGCTTTAAATTTTCAGTTAAAGGCACATTAGCCTTTAAACTCAGAAACACTATCTGGCATAGGCGCTTTTTCAACAAATTTGGAGTGATCTTTTTTAAATATCACTTCTACTATACCTGGCTCACCGTTTCTATTTTTCCCTATTATTATCTCCGCTTTTTCTTGTAATTTATTTTCTGGGACAAACTTTTTAACATATTCTTTACCCTCAGCCTTTGCTCTTTCTTCTCTCTCTTTTTCCTCTTGCTCTCTATAAACTTCTTCCCTAAATATAAAAAATATCATATCAGCATCTTGCTCTATAGCACCAGACTCTCTTAAATCGCTAAGCATAGGTCTTTTATTTGATCTTGATTCTAGCCCCCTATTTAACTGAGAAAGTGCTATGATAGGGATATCAAGCTCACGAGCCAAAAGCTTTAACCCACGAGAAATTTCAGCAATCTGAAGATGTCTTTCATTAAAATTACTTGTACTCATCATAAGACCTATATAGTCAATAACACAAAGTGAAATTTCTTTATGCGATGTTTTTAGTTTTCTAAGCTGCGTTCGTATCTGATGTATATTTACATATCCGCTATCGTGAACGAAAAGCTTACGAGAACTCATATATTCACAAGCATCACTTAACTTAGTAAGCTCATCATCTTCCATTTTTGCACTTATAATACTTTGAAGTGGAATTGATGTTTTGGCGGATAACATACGCATCATTATCTGTTCGGCTGGCATTTCAAGAGAGAAAAATACAACACCTTTGTTTTGGCTTAGTGCTTTTTCTATAAAATTTAAACATATAGTTGTTTTTCCCATACCAGGACGAGCGGCTACTATTATAAGGTCTCCATTTTTAAAGCCATTTGTCTTTTCATCAAGACTTTTAAAACCAGTGCTTAGTCCAACAGTGTCTTTTTCATCTAATTGTGATTGTTTTTTTATGTATTCAAGAAAATCATTTACTATCTCTTTGCTTTCTTTTATACTTCCAGTACTTTTAACATCTGTCAGATTATAAAGCTCTGAGGATATCTCATCGACCATATCTCTACTTGGTTTATCTTGAGAAACTTTACCCGGCATATCTTGAGCCATTTTCAGTATGCTTCTTTTAACTGATTTTTCTTTTAGCTCATTAGCATATTTTTTTATATCAACAATGCCGTTTGTTCCTAATATATCTGTCAAAACAGCTTCATTATAACTTTTACCAAGCTTTGTCTTTAAAAAAGAACTAGCTATAGGAACATCTGAGTTTAAACACTCTATCATAGCTTTGAAAATATCGCTATGAGCTTTTAAATAAAAATCTTTTGCACCTATAAGGTCATAAATCTCACTAAGAGCATCATTATTTAAAATTATAGAGCTTAATATCGCCCTTTCCATATCAAGATCATAAAGAGAGCTTAATTCTATATTATTTTTATCCACGCGATTTTATCTCATCTTCAATTTCAAGTAAAAATCTATCAACCAACTCATCTTCTTTAAGTTTTGCGACAACCTCTCCTCTTCTCATTATAAGCCCATTGCCTTTGCCAAACGCTATCGCAACATCAGCCCCTTTAGCTTCACCGATAGCATTTACAACACAGCCCATAACTGAAACATTTAAAGATTCTTTGATATGCTTAGTCTTTTCTTCTATAATCTTAATCGCCTTTACTAGATTGCTTTGCAATCTTCCACAAGTTGGACAAGATATGATATTTAATCCCTCTTTTTGTCTTCCACTATCTTTTAATATAGCTTTTGCAACTTTTATCTCTTCTTCTAGTTCGCCTGTTATGCTAACTCTCATAGTATCGCCAATACCAAGCATTAAAAGTCCACCTAATGCTATTGATGACTTTACAGTAGCATGAAAAGTAGTTCCTGCCTCAGTAACCCCTAAGTGAAAAGGATAATCAACCTTATTCCTAAGCTCTTTATATCCATTCATTGTTCTTTCAACATCACTTGATTTTAATGAAATTTTTATATCCGTAAAGTCAAGATCTTCTAGCAATTTAGTATTATAAAGAGCTGATTGTATCATTGCTTCAACATTTCTTCCATATTTATCTTCAAATTGAGCTTCCAAAGAGCCTGAGTTTACCCCTATTCTAATAGGAAGATTTCTTTGTTTACAAGCTTGAACAACAGCTTTTATCCTATCTTTTGAGCCTATATTTCCGGGATTTATCCTAATAGCATCCACATACTCACTAACAATCAAAGCCAAACGGTAGTTAAAATGTATATCTGCTACCACCGGAAGTGGGCTTTGTTTTACTATCTCTTTCAAAGCTGCTGCATCTTCTTTATCCAAAACAGCACAACGAACAATATCGCATCCCGCAAAATAAAGACGATTTATCTGTTCTAATGTCCCTTGTATATCTTTTGTTTTAGAAAAAGTCATAGACTGAACACTAATAGGAGCATCTCCACCAATTTTAACATCACGAATTTTAATCTGTTTTGTTGGATATCTTTGCAATTTAAAAACCTTAATTTTTTTATATTATAAATAAAAATATCTTTTAGTAAGCTCAAAAAAACTATTTATGTTTTTTTTCTTTGTTGTAAACCCAAAGATTCATATCTTTCTATATCTGAAGCATATTCTGGATTTTTCTTTTTTGCTTCAGTATTTAAAAAACTTATTATTTTGGCATCAGTATTTTTATGACTTGCTATAAGAAGTATAAAATTAAGATATTCTTTCGCCGAATCCGGCACACCTGAACCATTTTTAGAAGGAAAATTATGCTTTAAAAAAGCTTCACATAATAAAAAAAGTTCTTTTCTGGTCAAAGAATCATCTGAAACTAATTCTAAAACATCCGTTATTGTATTTTGTTTTTTTGTGTTTTGATTGTTATTTTCCTCTTTAACGTGAGAATCACTATCTTGTAATTTAAAAATAAAATATCCCAAAACACAACACAGTAATATAAAAAATATAATTAACACAATAATTAATGTTATTTTCACAAAATTATCCTTAAAATTTATCCTTGAATTGCTTCAAGGATATTATAAAACGGCATAAGAAGCCCAAAGGCAAGTATCTAAAGCATTTAGCTCCAAAAGAGTTTCTTTGCTTATTTTTTCATCAATTAAAATAACTGCAAGTGCTTTTCCATGGTCATCTCTACCAAGCCTAAAGTCTGCTATATTTATACCAGAAGATGCCAATATAGAACTTATTTGGGCTATAACACCAGGAACATCATTATTTTTAAAGACTATCATCTTACCTTTTGGTTTAAAATCGGTCTTAAATCCATTTATTCCGACTATTCTTTGTTCGTTTTCATTAAACACTGTTCCACTTACAACAGTAGTATCCATCTCGGTTGTTATTTTAACTGATATTTTATTTTTATAGCCACTTACAGGTGAAATTGTAGCATCATAAGATATACCTTTTTCATCACAAACAAAGTTAGCATTTACATAGTTAATATTTTCACCAAAGCTCTCTTTTAAAGCACCAACAATAGCGAAAGTAAGCATTGAATCTTTATAATCACTTATTTCGCCTTGCACTTCAACAGATATTGATTTTATAGCTTTTTTATTTATTTGTGCTGCTAAAAACGCCATCTTGCTTGTAAGCTCAATATAAGGCTCTACAAATGGTGGCAAATCTTCAGTTTTTATAGGTAAATTTAAAGCATTAGGATAGCTAATAGAACGAACAGCGCTCAACGCCTGCTCTACAGCTTGAATAGCGATATTTTGCTGAGATTCTAATGTATTTGCACCAAGGTGAGCTGTAACGCTTATATTTGGCAGATCAAGCAATGGATGATTTGTTGCTGGCTCTTTTGAAAAAACATCAATTCCAGCAAAAGCTATTTTTCCACTTTTTAAACCATCTTCAAGTGCTTTTTCGTTATATAAACCACCTCTAGCACAGTTTATAAGCCTTACACCATCTTTCATTTTATCAATTTCTGTTTTATCGATAATATTTGTTGTTTCACTAGTTTTTGGAGTATGTATAGTTATAAAATCACATTTTAAAATATCATCAAAATTTGTAGTATACGCACCACCCATATCCAAAACTTTTGCAGGGTCTATATATGGATCATAAGCAATTATGTTCATACCAAAAGATTTAGCTCTAGTCGCAACTCTTGAACCTATATTTCCAAATCCTATAATACCTAAGTTTTTATTAAAAAGTTCGACTCCATACCATTTTTCACGCTTCCAAATTCTATTTTCTTTTAAGTCGTTATGAGCGTAAACAAAAGATCTAGCTGCACATAACATATGAGCCATAGTAAGTTCTACGGCTGCTATTGTATTTGCAGTAGGAACATTCATAACTATAATTCCTCTTCTGGAGCAACCTTCAATATCAACATTATCAACCCCAACACCTGCGCGAACTACAGCTTTAAGTTTTTTAGCTGCATTTAAAAAAATTTCATCTATATCTGTTGAACTTCTAGTTATAGCAACATCTGCCTCACCTATAATTTTTAGAAGTTCGTCTTTTGGAGTAGAAACAGCATCGATGATATTAATATCATCTTCTTTTTTTAAAAGCTCAAGAGCAACAGGATGCAACGCATCACAAACAATAATAGTTTTCATATTTTTACCTCTATTACATTTGAATTTATATCATATGACTTTAATTTCAATATGATATCCTGTAAAAGCTTTGAATCACTTGTATTTAAAAAAACCTTATTTAAATTACCATCTTTAACTATGGTAAAATCAACATTTTCGTTATACAGTGTTTGCTTGATACAAAACATAGAATAAATATCACTTTTATCAACAATAAGTTCGTAAGCGGTCTTGGTATCAGACTGAATTGGATAAGAATAATGTATATATATTTGATTTGTCGGAAGAATATACTCCGTTTTTGGCATATTCGCAAGCTCTCCAACCCAATCTTTCTTTTTGTTACTCTTATCTAGGTTGTTTTGAGTTTCATTTAATACTTTAATTTCAGGTGCCTCAGAAAGATTATTATTAGCAAATCTATACAGACCGACACCTGAAAAAATTAAAGCACAAAATAAAATTACTATTATACTCAAAAGAGCATGCTTATGCATATTTTATTGTAATTGCTCTTTTATGATATCTCCAAGAGTAATCTTGTCGTTATCATTAATTTCATTTAAAACTTCACGCTCTTTTTGTTTTGCTAAAAATTTAATACTTAAGCGTATTCTGTTTCTCTTTTCATCAATAAATGCTATAGCTGCTTCTATATCATCTCCTACTTTCAAAGATTCTATATCTAAATTACCAATATCTTCTTTTCTAATAAGAGCATCAACGTTATCATCAAGTTCAACAAAAATACCAAAATCTTTAATATCTCTAATCTTACCTTTTACAATATCTCCAATTTTATTTTTAGTAGCAAAATCTTGAACAGGACTTTGTTTTAACTCTTTCATGCTTAAAGATATTTTTTGATCATTGTTGTCTATTCTTACGATTTTAACTTTAACTAAATCGCCATTTTTAAATAGCTCTTTACATCTAACATTTCTATCCCAAGATGCATCTTCGTTATGCAAAAGACCTTCAACAGAACCTATCTTAACAAAAGCACCAAAAGCTGTAACACTAGTAACGACACCTTCTACAACATCGCCCTCTTTATAGCTTTTTCTAAATTCATCAAAAGGTTTAGGAAGTAAATTTTTAAGGCTAACTCTTAAACGTCTTTCTTTCGCATCTATTTCAATAACTTCAACATCAATATCTTGACCTTCACTTATATGATCTTTTGGATTTTTTATATTTTTATCCCAAGAAATTTCAGATATATGCAAAAATCCCTCTATATCATTACCAAGATCAACAAAAGCCCCATAAGGCTCTATGTTGCTAACTATAACTTTTATAGTATCGCCCACATCAAGACCATCTTTGATCTCTTCCCATGGATCAGGCATAGCTGCTTTTATAGATAAAGAAAGATGACGTTTTTCATTATCGTAACTCATAACTTTAACTAAGACTTTATCACCTTCATTATACATAGAACTAGGATTTACTGGTCCTTTATAGCTAATTTCGCTATAGTGAACAAGACCGTCAACACCTCCAACATCTACAAACATTCCATAAGTAGTTATTTTCTTTACGGTACCTTCCATAACTTCTTCATTATCAACGATACTTAAAAGAGCTTCTTTTCTTTTTTTTCTATCTTCATCTAGTATTTTTTTTCTAGAAACAACTATACTTTGCTCTTCTTTATCTACTTTAATAATCTTAACTTTGTATGTTTTGCCAACTATATCGTTAGAGTTTTTAAATCCACTTTGAGTTCTAGGCATAAAAAATTCAACGCCATCAGCATCTTGAGCAACAAAACCGCCCTTATTCTTGCCTACAATTTTAACCTCAATAGTATTATCTTGTGTTTCTGGATCATAATTTTGTATATAAGCTTTAACTTTTTCTTTTCTTAAAGCTTTTTTATGAGACACGGAACCTCTACCAGTTATTACAACTTTTATAGTATCACCTACATTATAAAGTAAGTTACCATTAGCATCGGTTATCTCGGAAATTTGAAGTCTACCTTCGGACTTTTTGCCTATATCGACTAAAGCCTCATCTCCTCTTATCTCTACAATAGTTCCTTCGCTATCTTCTTCTGTCTTTTTAAAAGACTCCTCTAACATCGTTGCAAAATCGATATCTTCAATGTCATCTGCCTTATTTAACTGAACGCTTTTGTTCACAGCCATCTTAGTCCTTTTTATGTTTTATGATTTGCTATTATACTGCAAATTTACTTATTTTATTTAAAATTTCCTTATTAATGGTTGAAATTTATATTTTTTCTATTTTATTTATAACCTTTTGTATAATCCAGTCAGGAGTACTTGCACCAGCACTTACACCGCAAAGCTGTTTTCCCTCAAACCATTCACTATTTATCTCATTTTCACTCTCAATAAGATAACTATCCTCACAAAAATTTTTAGCTATAAGATAAAGTTGTTTGGTATTTGAGCTATTTTTACCACCTATAACTATCATAACATCTGCTTTTTTTGATAAATTTTTAACAGCCTCTTGATTTTCAAAAGTAGCATTGCAAATTGTATTAAATACCCTAACCTCTTTTACTCTAGAGATCAAATAATTAACAATTTGCATAAATTTTTCAACTTTACGAGTAGTTTGGCTAACAACTGCTACTTTTTGAGATAATTTGATATTTTCAAGCTCTTCTTCTTCAAGGATAACAAACACATTTCCATTGGCATACGATTTCACACCTTTTACTTCTGGATGGTTTTCATCTCCAAAAATAACTATATCATATCCATCCTGACTCATTTTTTCACAAATTTGTTGTGGTTTTGTTACAAATGGGCATGTTGCATCTATAACATCTATCTTACTCGCATTTAGTTTTTCTAAATCATTTTTAGGAATTCCATGAGTTCTTATTATGACTTTTTTTTCATCTTGCAGTTCATTTATTCCATTAAGAGTTTTTACATTAAAATTTATTTTTAAACGATTAATCTCTTCATTATTATGTATCAAAGGACCTATTGTAGAAGCATCCTTAGCATTTTCAGCCATTTTTATAGCCCTTTTAACACCAAAACAAAACCCATAATTACTAGCTAATTCAATCTTCAATATAAGCACCAATCTTTCTAAGTATATTACTAAAATTTGGAAAAGAAGTTTTTATAAACTCACTTTTTTTTATTTGCATACCACAAATAAGTCCTAAAATAGCAAAACTCATAGCTATCCTGTGATCTCCGTAGCTATCTATAACAGAACTTTTTACCTCTCCTCCAATAACACTAAAACCATCTTCAAATTCTTGGACCTCAATACCACATTGTCTTAAACCAACAACCATAGCATGTATCCTATCAGACTCTTTAACCCTTAACTCTTTTGCATTTCTTATACTACTTTTTCCGTCAGCAAAACAAAACGCAATCGCTAATGCCGGAATCTCATCAATAAGCCAAGATATTTTTTCATTGACGTCAACACTTTTAAGCGGTGCATATTTTATTTCAATTTCTCCAATATCTTCATAACGAGAACTTATCTTTTTAAAAGTTATATCAGCCCCCATTTTTTTTAAAACATTATAAGCTTCTATACGAGTTTTGTTTAAAATAATATTTTTAATAATCAAATGAGAATTTGGAATAATACAAGCAGCTACGGCATAAAAAAATGCTGAACTAGGATCGTTTGGTATATCTATATCCAATGGTTCTAATGGTTTTTCCATAGGATTTACAAAAATTCTCAAACCATCAACCATTATACTAGCACCCATGCCCAAAAGCATTTTTTCACTATGATCTCTACTTAATTCATCTTCATAAAATTCGCAACCATTTGAACACAGACCAGCCAAAATAAGCGCTGACTTAATCTGGGCAGAGCTTATTTGACTTTCAAATTTAAAAAAGTCAAGTTTAGAACCCCTTATACAAATAGGTGCTTTATCCCCATTATTTCTACCATCTATTTTTGCTCCAACCTTTAAAAGAGGAGCGCCAACCCTTGACATAGGTCGTTCATTTAGATATCGATCGCCACTAAGAACATAAAAACCATTTTGAGATACCAAAAAGCCCATCAATATACGCATAGCAGTGCCTGAATTTCCACAATCCAATATAGCATTTGGCTCTTTTATGTGCTGTGGTGGGGTAATAACAATCTCATTATCCACCTCTTTTACGACAGCACCTAATTGTTTTATTATATTTAATGTATTTAATGTATCCTGAGCTTTTAAATAACCTCTTATTTTACTATCTTTATCGCTAAGCAGTGAAAAAATAGCAGTTCTATGAGATATAGATTTATCAGCAGATACATCCTCTAAAACAATATTTATAGGCTTTTTTAATGGTTTTATAATCATCTTATGCCTATATTTAATTTATCTTTTAAGGCTTGTAATATATTATCTATAATAGTATTTATCTCTTCATCTTCAAGAGTTTTTTCATTATCTTGGAAAGTAAATTTAATAGTTATACTAGAACTTCCTTTAAGCTCATCGGATTTATATATATCTACCGGTAAAAAATCTTTTAAATTTTTTAAAGATAGAGAGTTTACACAATCTTTTATTTCACTAAATTTCATACCATCAGGAACAATAAGACTTAAATCACGACTAACATTTGGAAATTTAGAATAAGATTCAGCCTTTATGCTTTCATTGTTCATTTTATCAAAATAGATTTCAGCCACATAAGTTTTTGGTAGATCCATATCATCCGCTATCTTAAGATGAACTCTGCCTATATAGCCCACTTCGATACCATTTTTGTAAATTTTAGCTTGTTCGTATGGGCTTAGATATATCTTATCAGTTGAAGCTACTAATTGTATCTTACCAATCACACTAGAGACCAAGCTTGAAAACTCAAAAAAGTCTATTTCTGAAACCTTAGCTCCATTTTTTAAACTAGGGTCTTTTGATAAACCTGATGCTAAAAATCCAAAATTTGAACTTTGATTTGCATTTTCATCAAAGACAACACCATATTCAAATAATTTGATTGATTTTTTAGAATTTTTGATATTTTTTTCACAAGAGCTTAAAAGGTGATTTACAAGAGTTGGTCTTAATGTATTTAATTCATTGTTTATAGGGTTACTTATGCCAATTTTGCAAGGCTTAAACCCTAGCTTATCGAGACTTTCACTATTATCAAACACATAATGAACACTTTCAAAAAATCCAACACTAGCAGCTCTTTTTCTTAATTGTAAAGCAAATTTATATCTTTTATATGTATCGTTTAATCTATTTTCTTCGCTAAAAATAAGTGGTTTTGAGTTGATATTGTCTATGCCTATTATTCTTACTATCTCTTCACAAACATCATGAATATTTACTATATCGTGTCTAAATAATGGCACTTTAACATTTATAGTTTCAAGTTCTTGATTTAACACAACTTCAAAGCCAAGTTTTTTTAGAATTCTAACAATATCATTTTTTTGAATTTCTCGACCTATCATTTTATTGATATCAGATATTGCTATATTTATAAGTGTTGCTTCTTTTCTTATAAAAAACTGCTGCGTTCCAGCATATAAACCAATTGATTTTAAATTCAAAAACATTTTAAACAAAAAGTCTATTCCAAAATTTAAGTTTGGCTCACTACCCCTACTACTTCTATATACTTCATCATCTTTTTGAGTGTCTTTATTTTCACCATTAAATTCACTAATAACACTTGGAGTAGAATAACTAGCTTGTATTATAGCTATTTTTGTACTTTCGTCTATTTTGTAGTTTTTATCTTGAAAAACACCAGCTACACCTATATTTGAACCATTACAACTAATTATACTTTCTTTAAAATTTCCATTTTTTAAATCAAAAGTTACTTTATTATTCAAGCTTAGCTTAGAATAATCATAAGCTCTAAATAAAACACCGGTTGAATATGTAGCATATTCCAAAAGCCTTTCTATAGGGTTTGTTTTAGTGCTACCAATAAGACCTAATCTAAGTCTTGTTATTAAACTCTCATTTATATTATCATTAATTTCTATAGCTTTAAACAAAAAAGAACTACTTAAATTTTCATCTGAATGTATAGAAAATATACGACCTATGCCTGGTAAATTTTCTGGATCTTCATAAGATTTATTTTCCTTACAACATAAGTCCAAAGCAACACAAAGCTCTCTTGCTATACCATTTATGCTTTGACAATCTCCACGATTTGCAGTGATATCAACATCAATAACAACATCACTAAATATAGGAAAATCAGCGATCTGCTTACCAAGTTCTAAACGCCCTATGCTCTCATCAAGCACCATAATGCCATCATTTGTTTTAGCTAATCCAAGCTCCGTTGATGAACATATCATACCAGAGCTTTCAATGCCTCTTAGTTTAGCTTTTTTTATTTTCATTCCATTTGGCATTGTAGCACCAACTAACGCAACTGGAACAAATTGACCAACTTCAACGTTTTTAGCACCACAAACTATCTGTAAATTTTCATTTCCAACATCCACTTGACAAACATTCAGTTTATCGGCATCTGGATGTTTTTCTTTGCTTTTTACATATCCAACAACTATATTTTCAGGTATTTTTATTTCATGAGAGCCATCTACTTCAAGACCTATTGAATTTAAAGTTTTTAAAATTTCATCAGCACTAATAGAACCTAAATCCACCCATTCATTTAACCAGTTTTTTGATATTATCATTTAAATTGCTCCAATAATCTTAAATCTCCCTCAAACAAAGAGCGTAAATCAGGAACTCTATGAAGCAACATAGCAAAACGCTCAACACCAAGACCAAAAGCATATCCGCTGACATTTTTATATCCAACAGATTTAAATACATTTGGATCAACAACACCACACCCCAAAACCTCTAGCCAAGTCGTATGTTTACAAATTCTACAACCTTCGCCGTGACAAAAAATACAGCTAATATCAACCTCTGCACTAGGCTCCGTAAAAGGGAAAAAACTAGGTCTAAATCTAACTTTTACATCTCCAAATATATGTTTTAAAAATCCCTCTAACATACTTTTTAGATTTGCAAAACTTACATTATCGCCCTCTTCTACCACCAATCCCTCGACCTGATGAAACATTGGCGTATGAGTAACATCAAAATCACGTCTAAAAACGGTTCCAGGAGCTATCATTCTTATAGGTGGCTTTGAATTTAACATTTTTCTGATCTGAACAGGGCTTGTATGTGTCCTTAAAAGCCTTGAATCACTCAAATAAAATGTATCTTGCATATCGCGTGCCGGATGATATTTTGGTAAATTTAATGCTTCAAAATTATAAAAATCATCTTCTATAAGCGGACCTGTTTCTAATGAGAAATTTTGAGAAACGAAATATTCTATTATTCTATCCATAACATCCATAACCGGATGAATAGCACCAACATTTAAAGGCTCGTTAAATAAAGTAACATCTACCGCATCTTTTTTCATCTTAAGCTCAATAGCCTCTTTACTTAACTGGGCTTTTTTGTTGTCAATCAAAACAGAAAATTCATCCCTTTGTTTGTTTAGTTTTTCAGCAAACTCTTTTTTTTCGCTATTATCAAGGGTTTTGAGTTTTGCAAAACCTTCAGCCAAAATACCTTTTTTACCAAAAATCTCAAGTCTAATTTTTTCAAGACTAGCAAGATCTTGCGTTTCAGAAATCTTTTGTATAAAATCTTTCAAGAATACAACCTTTTTAAATTTTTATAAAAGATTTTATATAAAATTTATTAAAAAACTAATAAAAGAATATTTTTTTATATCTAAATCTGATATAATCTTCTAAAATTAAAGGAGAAAAAATGACAATTTTTGAAAAAATAGTAGCTGGCGAAATACCTTGTAATAAAGTTTTAGAAAATGATAAATTTCTTGCTTTTAGAGATATAAATCCAAGAGCACCAATACATATACTAATAATACCAAAAAAACACTACAAAAATATACAAGAAATGGATCCTGCTTTAATGGGAGAAATGTTAAGTTTCATACAAGAGTTAGCAAGATTTATAGGTGTTGATGAAAGTGGATATAGACTCATAACAAACTGTGGAGAAAATGGTGGTCAAGAGGTAATGCACTTACACTTTCACATGTTAGCCGGAGCAAAACTACATTGGGACAAAAACCCATCAAATCCACAATCAACATTTTGATTTAACAATTTAAATCGCTAATTATACAAATAAAAATTAGCGATTTTTTTATTATAAACTACATAACAAAAATATAATACATAATAGGAAGAGTTATAAAGCTTAAAGCTACACCAGTAGCTATAGATGATATAGCCAAAGAGCTATCAAGTTCTGCTTTCATAATCATAGCACCAGCTAAGATCATAGGAGGCATACTACATTGCATAAGACCAACTATCCAAGTTTTATCTTGCATATCCAACCCAATAACACTAGATATAATAATAAAAACAATAACAGGAAGTATCATTTTACAAAAGAGAACTACTGCTGTGCTTTTGTAAGAGCTTTTTATACTAGCAAAACCAAGTCCTACTCCAATAGCAAAAAGACCAACTGGAGTAATACTTGCTTCAAATAATTTTAGCGGTTCAAACAAAAAATCTGGAATTGGTATATTTTTAAAAATAATTCCAACCACAAGTGCCACAAATGGTGGAAACTTTAAAATTTTCATTGTGTTCTTAAAAAGAGAAACCTTATCATGACCGCCAAAAGATAGTATAAAAGGTCCTATTATAGATATAGGAATACTTGTAGCCATTTGATCATAAAATATAACTTCGTTTAATATATCATCTCCAAAAAAACCTCTAGCAACAGGCATACCAACAAAAAGAGTATTACCAAAAAGACTAAGCATAACCACACTAACTGTAGTTGCTTTTGAAAATTTAAAAAACCGGCAAATAAAAAAACCAATAATAGTAGATATTATGCTTGATATAAAACCTATAAAAATTATGCTAATAAGAGTAGTATCTATATTAACATGATACATCTTATCAAAGATCAAAGCAGGTATCGCAAAGCATAAAACAAAATTTATGAATATGGTAGAATGCTTTTGTTCTAATACACCTGTTTTTTTAGCCAAAAACCCAGATGCCATTAAAACAAATATAGAAAATAAAGGAACAAAAATCATAAACACCCCCTAGTATTTTTTGTAGGTGGCAATTTTATAACTATAAAAATAAAAATTTTATAAATTTAAAAAAATTAATTGATTTTATTTTGTAGATTTAATATATTTTCTTTTATAGAATTTGAGCCATAAATCGCATTAACAATAGCTATAAGATCCGCTTTTGCTTCAGATACTTTGCTTATATTTGTTTCATTTATACCACCTATTGCACATACGGAGATATTAAACATACTCTTTGCTTGAGTTATTACATCAAGACTGGCAGAGCCTGCATCTGGCTTTGTAAGACTTGGAAAAATTGAGCCAAATGCAATATAATCAGCTCCATTTTCTACTGCTTCTTTGGCAAGCTCTAAACTATCATAGCAACTAACACCTATAAAAAAATCTTTACCTAAAAATTTTCTGGCATCTTGCAGATTTACATCTTTTTTACCTATATGAACACTCTTTGCACCTATTCTTTTTGCAAAAACTATATCATCATTTATTATAAATCTAGCATTATAATCATTGCATAAACAGAGTATTTCTCTTGCTATATCTTCATTTTTATTGAAGCGTTTGCAACGATATTGATAATACTTAATACCACTTTGCAATATATCTTCAACATGTTGTAAAATAATATCATCTGGACTTAAAATATCATCGCTTAAAGCATAAATTTCACTCATTAAAATCCTTAAAATTATGTCTTAATAATGTTTTACCAAATTTGGTATCATGACTATTCAAAATAGCATTATAAACATAATTTTTAGCATTTTTTACGCAATCTTGAATGTCAAATCCAAGAGCTAAAAAGCAGGCTATGGCACTACTAAATGTACAACCAGCACCATGCACAAGCTCTGGTTTAATAAGTGGAGTTGAAAAATCAAAAACACCACCATCTTTTTTATATAGTCTATCAACACTATAGCCATTAACAACATCTTTTTTAACTACTATATCACACAAAAGATTGTTAAAATTATTTTGAAAAATACATTCGGCTTCAAATTTATTAGGAGTTGCAATAGTTGCATATTTAAACAATTCTTTTAAACTATCGATGGCATCATCATCTATAAGCTTTATATTTGACTTGCTTATACAAACTGGATCTAATACAATCGGAGCATCTATAAATGGAATCCATCTCAAAACAGTATTTATTATATTAGTATTATATAACATTCCTATCTTGACAGCATCTATCTTAAGCTCATCTACAATACATTTGATTTGAGAATCAACAAATTCAGAACTTACTTCCGATATACTAACAACATTTTGAGAATTTTCTGCCACCAAAACACTTATAGCAGCAGCACCATAACAACCAAGTGCTTCGCAAGTTTTTATATCAGCTTGTGCACCGGCTCCAGCAACACTGTCAGAACCGGCAATTATAGTATATTCTTCATTCAATTAAAAAATTAATATTTACTTCAAATTATATTTTTCTTCTATTTTTTCAAAAGTACCATCATCTTTAAGCTCTTTTAATGCAGAATTTATTTTTTTGATAAGTTCTGCTTTTTTATCTTTGTCAAAAGCTATTGAAAAACCTTCGCTACCATCAGCAACTTTATAAAATTCTTCCAAATCTTCATTTTGTTTTAAATATCCATATCCTATAGAACTATCAATCAAAACAACATCTATTTTTCCAGCTTTTAAGCCCATAATAGCACTTAAAACATTATCAGCAGGAACTACTTTTGCACCTTCAATTTTTTTAGCAGCACTCTCTTGCAATGTTCCAAGCTGAACACCTATTTGCTTATCAACAAGGCTATTTTGATCAACATCAGAGCCTTTTTTTCTAATAAATAAATTTTCAGTTGAGTAATAGTTATCCGAAAAATCAACTGATTTTCTTCTATCTTCAGTAGCACTCATGGCACTCATTATAGCATCAATTTTACCAGCTTTTAAAGCAGGTATAAGGCCATCAAAGCTTATATTATTAAGTTCTAATTCAAACCCTACTTTTTTAGCAATAGCTTGCATTAATTCAACATCAAAACCAGCTGGGTTATTATTGTCATCTATAAACTCAAATGGTGGATAATCCATACTCACACCAAGTTTTACAACTTCTTGTTTGCTTGAATTTACATCAGCAACCATAGCCTCTTTTTTTTCATCCATGCATCCCATAAAAAATACAGCAAATGCCAAAAACAATAAAAATTTTTTCATTTTTTCCCTTTTTTAATATTATTAGTGATTTAAAACTTTTCCTAAAAATTCTTTCAAACGTGGGTGTGTAGGATTTTCAAAAACATTTTTAGGAGTATCGTCAACAGCTATCACACCACCATCCATGAAAAAAATACGATTCGCAACATTTCTAGCAAATCCCATCTCATGAGTAACCACAAGCATTGTTAATCCTTTTGAAGCAACATCTTGCATTATATCAAGAACCTCGCCTATCATCTCAGGATCAAGAGCCGATGTTGGCTCATCAAAAAGTATAACATCAGGATTCATAGCAAGCGATCTAGCTATAGCTATACGCTGTTTTTGTCCACCTGAAAGCTTATGCGGAAACGCATCTTTTTTATCACTCAACCCAACGCTTTTTAAAAGTTCCAAGGCTTTTTTTTCAGCCTCTTCTTTTGACAAAGTTCCAGTTTTTATAGGGGCTAATGTTAAATTTGACAAAACAGTTTTATTTGCAAATAAATTAAAATGTTGAAATACCATACTTACTTTTTGACGAATTTTATTAATGTTTGATTTTTTGTCTAAAATATCCTCTCCGTCTATAAGTATATGACCGCTAGTTGGCTCTTCAAGTCTATTTATACAACGTAAAAATGTGCTTTTACCGCCACCACTAGGACCTATTATAGCTATAACCTCACCTTGTTTTATATCTAAATTTATATCTTTTAAAACCTGTAATTTTCCATAACTTTTATTTAAATCTCTAATTTTAATCATTTTGTCTTAATCTCTCTTCTAATTTTCTAACCAAAAATGAAAAAAACTTAATACTAATATAATAAACTATGCCGGTAAATAATATAGGTTTTGGATTATAAAACACTGCTTGAAGGCTCTTGCTTTGCATTGTTATATCCACAACGCTAATATAACCAACAACAGAAGTCTCTTTAAATAACGATATAAACTCATTAGCTAAAGCTGGAAGTATATTTTTTGTAGCCTGAGGAAAAACTATCTCTTTCATAGATATATAATAACTAAGTCCCATTGCTCTTGATGCTTCCATTTGACCTTTATCTACACTATTTATACCACTTCTAACTATCTCAGCAACATAAGCAGAGCTATTTAACCCTAGTGCTATAAGCGCCACATAAAAGTTATCACTCCAAGTAGCAAAAATTACTACAGAAAAAATCAAAAGTTGTATGATAATAGGAGTGCCTCTTAATATATCTATATATTCATCTATTATGAAATTTAAAATTTTTATATCCAAAAACTTTAAAAATGCAAGAATAAAACCCAATATAATACCTATACTTATACCGCCAGCAGTAAGACCCAATGTAACACCATAACTATGAATATAGGCCATTCTTTGGGCATCGTTTAACTCGGTAGGATATGTATAGTAAATACCAGCAATAGCGACTATTACAAAAAATAGTAATTTAAAAAAATTTTCTTTAGACAAATTTTTCCTTTTTAAATACTTAAAATAGCTAATAATAATACGCAAAATTTCTTATTTTTTAGCTTAAAATTATAAATTTTCTTTGATTTTAAATAAAATTATAATAATATCTCATCTTTAAAATAAAAAACAACTAAGGTATTTTATGGATTTTTCATCTTATTTGGCTATCGCATTTTATTTTGGAATATTGCTTTTTATAGGCTGGTATTCTTACAACAAAACAGCAAATATGAGCGAATATTTACTTGACAACAGACAACTAGGTCCGGTTGCAACTGCTTTAAGCGCAGGCGCAAGCGATATGAGTGGATGGATGCTACTTGGTCTTCCTGGTGCTCTTTATGCCACGGGACTTGCAAATATTTGGATAGTTATAGGACTTTGTGTTGGAGCTTATTGTAATTATTTATTTTTAGCAAAAAGAATAAGAGTTTATACAGAAGTTGCAAGTGATAGCATTACGATACCTGATTTTTTAGAAAATCGTTTTAAAGATAGAACAAAAATACTAAGAATAATTTCTGGACTTATAATACTTATATTTTTTACCATTTATGTATCAAGTGGAATCATAGCTGGTGGAAAAAGTTTTGAAAGTTTTTTCAATCTTCCTTTTAGTCTTGGTGCTTTTATAACTCTTTTTATAGTTGTTTTTTACACCTTTTTTGGTGGTTTTAAAGCGGTTTGTATAACCGATGTATTTCAAGGCACTTTGATGTTTTTTGTTTTGATTGCAATACCAGTAGTAGCTTATTTCAATATAGATTTATCGGGCAATAAAACATTTATAACAGAGATAACAAGTCTTAGCAAAGATCACTTAAATATCTTTGCAAACCAAAGCTTTTTGGGAATTTTAGGTTTATTAGCTTGGGGGCTTGGGTATTTTGGACAACCACACATAATAGTTAGATTTATGGCAATAAGAAGTTCAAAAGAGCTAGCTTTAGCAAGAAAAATAGGAATCGGCTGGATGACATTAGGGCTACTTGGAGCGCTTATGAGTGGTCTTATAGGATATGTTTATTTTAATCAAAATAATATGGCTTTAAAAGATCCTGAATTAGTATTTTTAAAACTTGGCGAGATATTATTTCATCCATTTTTTGTAGGTATCATACTTTCTGCTGTGCTTTCCGCCATAATGAGCACTGTTTCAAGTCAATTACTAGTGAGCGCTAGTTCTATAACCAAAGATTTTATACTAGCATTTTACAAAAAAGAAATTTCAGCAGACAAACAAGTCATAATAGGAAGATGTGCAGTTGTTGGCGTTGCTCTTATCGCCACAGCTTTAGCTTTTTTATCAAGTGATACTGTTCTTGGAGTTGTTGGGAATGCTTGGGCAGGCTTTGGCGCTAGTTTTGGTCCTGTGCTACTTTTCAGTCTTTATTGGAGAAAAATGAGCGCACTTGGTGCCTTAGCTGGAATGATAGTTGGTGGAGCAACTGTTATATTATGGATAACTCTGGGTCTTAACTCATACATCTACGAACTACTTCCTGGTTTTATCGCTTCTAGTATAAGTATAGTAGTTGTTAGTATCTGGGGTGATGCGATAGATAAAATGACAAGAGAACCTAATGAAAATACAATATCAGATGAGTTTGATAAGATGAAAACAAGGTTATAAAAGCAAATAACATAATAAAATACTCAAAATATAATTAGATTATAGATGTCTGATGGCTCTATAATCTAATAATAATTAAATCACAAAAAAAACAGTAATCATTAAAAATTTAAAAAATATATAATTAGTTTCGGTGTATGACAGGTTGTTGTTATACAATAATTTTTTTAGCGTATGTTTTTGCAATAGCTTAACTTTCTTAATATAATTCTACAAATAAAATAAGGTTGTTATTAAATTTTAATGCTTTTATTTTAAATCTTAATTTATCTCATACCAGCCATAATTATCATTTTCAAAATTTGATTCAAAAATAGGTCTAAATGAGTTTTTAAATTTTATATTTTCGCCATATTTAAGTTCATTGCTTTTATAAAGCAAAATCCATTTTAAATTTGGTATCTTACTATCAAAAGCAAGTTTTAACATACCTACTCCACCCTCATACATTACAAGTTTTTTTTCTAAATTTTCAAGAGAGTTGGAGATAAACACTTTTCTATCTTTAACACCAAAAAGAGGTATATTTTTATCAAAATCATTTTGTCTTGAATATATCAAAACATCTGGATTTTTGCCATTTTCTACAAGTCTTGTATCAAGCGTAGGACGATCAATCCTAACAGTATTACCACCTATAACCAAAAGCTCAGAAACATCTCTTAGCTTATGAGAGTGAGTTCTGCTTAGAGTGTTAGATATAACTCCTCCAGTGATTACTCCATTTAAGCTAATAGCTAATTTTAAAAATGAAAAATTTCCTTTTTGCCAAGACAAAAATGGCTCGATAAGTTGTTTTCCTTTTTCTCCACAAACACCAAATTTTGTATTTATATTGTGTTGTTTTAAGAGAGCTATTCCACCACTAGCTATATTATTAAAATCCATACAAGATATAATCACATCTTTGAAATTTAACTGAATAAATAAACCGGCACAAGGTGGAGTTTTTCCATGATGAGTGCATGGCTCTAGTGTCACATAAGCTTTTGCATCTTTTAATAAATTTGAGTGATTTTCAAGTATAAACTCATAAGTAAAATTTGGCTCCAGATCATACTCTTCAAGCTCTTTTATACTTAAAAACTTAACAAAAAACTTATCATAATAAGCTTTGATAAAATCAAAAAATATCTGCTCATTTAATTTAAAAAGAGCAAACAATATAGCAGTTGGTTCTGCATGCAAAAAACCGGCTTTTTTATGAGCCTGACATGATAACAATGCACCATTTTTATCTAAAATAACACAACCAACAGATGGATTTGGATATGTTAAAACAGAGTATTTCCAAGCTTGTTTTATAGCCAAATCCATAAAAAATTCATCAGATATTATCAAAGCAAAACCTTTGCAAGATAAAACTAGAGAGAAGTAATCCCTCTAGTTTATTTTTTAGTAAAGACCAAATTTACCGTCAGTTCTTTTATAAATAACACGCATTCTTGCATCTATATCATTAAAAACTAAAAACTGCATATCACTATTTTTTAGTTTTTCAAGTGCTTCTTCTATCTCAAGAGGTTTATAAAGTTCTAGTTCAGTAGGAACTATCTCATCTAAGATATCTGTATTTTCTTCATTTATCAAAAGTCTTTTTATTTTTTCTTCATCTTTGCCTTTTACGGTTGTAGTCTTATCATGCTCTCTTCTAAGAACTTTTAGCATTCTATCAAGAGTTAGATCTATAGCGGCATACAAATCTTTATCTTTTTGTTTAATAACAATAGTATTTTTATGAGAAATATTTGCAGCAAACTCTACACCAAAACCTTTTTTTCCATTTTTCTCATCAGCAGATACAACACATCTTAGAGATATTATATCCATCTGATATTTGCAAAGTGCGTTAAAAGCGTTTTCTATATAGTCTTTTATAGAATCAGTAAGCTCTAGTTGTTTACCTACAATACTTGTATTCATTACCATACTCCTTAAAATAAAGTTTGTATGGTAATTATATCACATAAACAAATAAAAAACTAAATTTTTTGTATTATTCTTTTATGAAGTCTAACTGGGTATTTTTCTGAAATTTTATATTTATCATCTTTTGTTTTATTCAAACTATCAACATATTCTACAAAAATATCAATCATGACAGTTCCTTGTGTATATTTTGTAGTGACTGGCACTCCTTTACATTTTCCAATATTGCCAAAATATTTTATCTTAGAACTGGTAATAAAAGCTGGATGTTCCTTGTCTTTTATGGTTAAATCTGGCCTATGCCATCCTTCAACTTTTTCCAAACAATCAACATTAAAATCATGAGTTAAGATATTTAGCATTGTATACTCGGCAAAACTTCTTAATAATATCTCACCTTGCTCTCTCACATAGACATCTCCGGTTTGTTTTGCAGTTCCAACAGATAATTTAAGAGCAACAGCACCAAGAGAAGCTATAGTTACAACAAAAATTATAGCGATTAATAAACCAAAACCTTTTTTCATCTAAAAAACCGCCTTTGTTCTACATACATTAAAATCAAATCCAGACTGGGATAATGAGCTTCTTTGTTTTTGATTGTCTCTTAAACAAAGTTTTAAAAAAACCATTCCATTTTCCTCTTTAAATTTAAACATACTAACATGTCTAGCTAAAATAGTAGATTTTGTATCTTTATCTGTATATTTCTGCCCCAGCCATGGTCTATAATCGTAATAAAGTGTTAAATCAAAATCCCTATTAGCAGCACTATCACTAGACTTTGTAGATTCATTTGGTGTAGCCACTATAGCATATGCAGTATGTGCTAGATAATACTGCTCTGACATCTGCTTACCAACAAATGATGGATTGTGGTTAAAATGTGTTAGATCTTTAACTTTAACCTTAGCAAAATCAATATCACTTCCAATATAACCAAAAGAACTATCAACATTATAGTTAACACCTCTAAATATCATTGCCAAATCTTTATTTTTATTTCTAGGGGATAGCTTGTCAAACACTAAATCACCTCGCTTAAGATCACTACCAGGTGTCTCTATACCTTTTAAACTGCTGGTATTATCCATATCAACAATACCACTATAAACACCCAAATCAAAGGCTTCATAACTATAAGGTATAAATTCCAATATATTATAACTAGAATTCAATCCACTATTATTTAAATTTAATATACTATTGTCTGAACTCTTTCTTGCTATATCACTACTTCTTATTCTATATTCTAATCTCTTAGATATTTGATCCAAGATAATATCAGCTTGAGATCCCACCCTAGAGATAGACTCACTTTGAACATAATTTTTATATATTACAAAAACTAAATTTAATGTCATTCCAGCAACTATAGCCAGTATAACTATAACCATTATAAGTTCTATAAGAGTAAAAGCCTTTTTCATTTAAATTCTCTAGTTTGAATTATAGGAGAGTCTCCTATGTTAGCAGTTATAGCTAAAAGTCTTATTTTTGGATCGCCTAAATTATCATCTTTTAATCTATCAGATTTTATATCAACAGAAACAAGTGCTAAATCTTTGTCATAGCTTTTTTGCTCATAACGACTATCATTAAAGGGATCTTTTTCAATATTAACTTTAACCCCATAACTAGCTTCTGTAACAAAATCACGATCGTTATTTGCATCAGGAGACATTTTTACATCATCAATACCATTGTAAGACCAAATTGTTTTAATACCGTACGATGATGCAGCTGATAAAGATGAGCATTTATCACTATAATGTTCATGAAAATTATTTGGATCTGTCTTGGGATATAAATCAGTGGCAGATAAGATAATCCTTCTTTCATGTGGATTTAGTTTATATTTCTTATAAAAGTCATAACTTCCTAAAGAAAAATTGGGATCTTTTTTTTGCATATAGCCATGTTCAATTGTATCTTTATTTAAAGCAAACCTAGGCATAGGTGAGCTAGGATTTTCCCCTATATAAGCACAGGTATATTGTGACTTAAGAACCGTATTTAAATATGTCTTAGCATTAAGCAACATCTCTTGAATGGTAAACCTCAGATTAGCTTCTGAGGTTACACTTATAATCACAGGAACGCTCAAAGAGGTAATTGCTATAATAACTATAGAAACAATAACCTCTATAAGGGAAAAACCTCTAGTTTTCACCAGTCAATTCTCCTATTTTTTCTAACCGGCACATTAACATCATTAGGTAGTTCATCTAATATAAACTTACCAGCATTATTTTTATCTTCTCCCTTTCCATCATAAGACTTTCCAGCCCAATTACCATTTGCACCAAAGAAACCAACTTTTATCTCATTATAATCATAAGTAGGATAATTTTCATTAAAAATCAGCCAAGGAGCTTTAGACATTTTAAGTTTTATAGTATCTTTTACACTTTTTTCATTACTAAAATTAACATTTTCTACACCTTTGCTAATTCTATTGCTAGTAGTAGAATCAAATACTAATTTTGTAGCAAAATTAGAATCATAAGAATCATCCATGATACCAAAATAAGAATCATTATGCGATAAATTTACAACATAGTTACCTATAGACTCTCCTTTTAATGTTGAACTTATTTTTGAACTACAATCAATATCGCAATAAAAAGTATAATATATCTTACCCTTAAATCCATCTTTTGGACCCTCTTGATAAGGAGCAGTTACTCTACCATAAACCATAGTGGCATAACTAGACCCCATGCCAGTAGTTATATCATTAATTTTTATATCAATAGGATTATTTGTATCTTTGATTTTTAAATCACTCAAACTAAACTCTTTAGGATATACAGCAAATGGATTTTCAGGTTTTTTGTGATCTTTATCAAAGTTAAATCCTATTTTAGCAGTAGCTGTATTGCTTGTAAATAAATTTTTGGAGATTGAAAAAGGTGCTGAATTTGTAAGATCTGAATAGTTATAATTGCTATATTCATTTCCAGAATATTTAGCAGATTTAAATTTGTTATCTTTATTGTTACTATTTATATAAACCTCTTTGCTGTCTTGAGCAAATTTCATCCTGCTAGCTGTATTTTGATTATTTGCAGATAATTCTTTCTTTTTATCTATTAATGTTGTATCACTATTATTATTAAGAATTTTATCCCAATCGTAAGATAAAACAATATCCAAATCTTTCGCATAACAATCTTTAGTGAAGTTAGATACTTCTTGATTTTTAGCATTTTTTGGAGTCAACCCGATATTTAAAAATGCTTTCATACGATAAGAATCTGCATTTAAGGTATTTAGATAAGTAAAGCTGCTACTATTAAAGTTTTCTACTGACTTTGTTATATCAAAACTAGCAGGAATAAACTCAACATAAGCTGGAACAACAGTTGATATATAACAATCAACCAAATTTTTATCAAATTCATTTTTTGTCTGTTTTGATGGAACTTTACACTCATAACCGTATTTAGAAATTTTATTTTGATCATTTGTTTGGTCTATTGCTGTCCATGTTTTATCAACCATATTTGTTTTAAACTTCATAACATTATCATCATTAATATCGCTAATAAAATTACTTGCAACATTATCAGAAAACCTAATGTCAAATTTGACATTAGGCAAATTTTTTCCATTATCTTTACATGTTTTTCCATTTACATATGAAATAAGTAAAGGACCATTATCTTTTATATCCGTATCATATCTACCAACTACAGTTGTAACATCACCAGATTTTTCAGTTGAATTATATTGAGTTATATCTTTTATAGCTAAATTTTCTAGATCTTTTCTTTGTGCTTTTGCTGTAACGGTGTATGTCTTACCAGAAGTAAGATATAAAACAGAGTTAGATATATTTGATAATTTTTTATCGATCTCTGTAGGCTCTATTTTTTTATTACCACTATTTTCACTAAAGCTAAGAGCATACCCAATAGGTTTAAAAGAAAAATGATCAGAATCAGTAGTTCCAGCTTTTATATCATACCTAAATTTATCAGGAACAGAAAATTTATTGTTGTCATTATTTGTAAATTCAAAAACTTGAAAATAGGCATCTTTGGTTATAAGTTTTTCTGAAACAGTTGTCATCCTAAAACAACTTTTGCTATTTTCATCTTTTATAGTTTTATCACTACCAGGTGTTCTTACCATATAGTCACCTTTATCATTTACAAGTGTGCGCATCGTATCATTACCTTGGTAATCTTTATATCTTATACGAGCACCTACTATTTTACTTTGATTTTCTTTTACTTCAACATACTTACCATTTGGGTCTTTTGTCCCCATGATAATACAAAATTTATTAGTATCGCCAATATCTTTTGTCCTTATAGGACTATTCCACAACCAATCAAAATCTTTACTATTATCTTTAACATAAGCATCTACATACTCATCTTCAACTACACGGTACTCTATATCAGATTTTGATGCTTTATATTCGAAATCTACTATTTGCATACCGCATTTACCATTTTGAGTAAATATACTTGTATCATTTCTGTTTGTTTTTGGCGGTTGTAATTCATGAGGTGTAACGCAATTACCTTTATTTCTATTAATGTCATCGCCATTGATCCATTTTAGATGTATACTAGATGTTTTATGTATACTCCAATCTGCACTCTCATATATAAGCCTGAATCTTAGCTTATCGCCTTTTTTTAATTTTTTTATAATTATAGCATCGTTATCATTATATCCATATGCATACTTATACCAATAAGATGAGTATTTTTTGTTGTATGTTGTTGTGCTGTTACCATAAAAACATTCTTTATTTTTAGAAGCTTCAACATCGCATATTGTTAATAATGCTTTACCTTGTATAGTAAGACTAAATCTCCATTCTCCATCTTGTGGTATATCAATATAACCTTCCCATACCGAGGTCCACTTATATAAACCATTACTACTATAAGTATTTCCTTTATCAAATTCTACAAGCATTGGAAATGGAAATCTAAAATATGAATCTTTAGCACAACCGTAATTCCAAATCTTTCTATCTGGTGGATAATATCCAGGCCAATAGTCAAAAGATATAGCTCTATCTTTATAATTACCATCTGGGCCATTTTCTGTTCTCATCTCAGAGTATTGCTCATCATAACATCTGCTGTTTTTAGATACTGGTGCCTTAACTTTGGTAGAAACGGACGAATACTTACCTTTGCCATCACTACGTTCACGATTAGATTTATTTGTAAATTGGTTAAAATTTCTCCCGGAACCCTCTTTATAATAATTAGCCGTAACCCTTTCGGCACTCAAATCCAAAACAGATAGCAATAAAATACTTGCAAATGCAAATAAAATTTTATTATTTTTCATTTTACTCAATATCTCCTATTTTTGTATAAAGCTTTCTATAACCTCAGCTTGTTTGTAATCAGGATAAGACACAACATCAAGAACTATCTGAGAAAGTGTCATATTGTCCATATTACAAACTATAGGAGCTATAAAATTTACAGTAGATTTCTCTAAAGGTGTAGCAACCACAAGTATGTTATAAACTCTAAGCTCACTGCTGTTTTTGATATCCATAAGATCTTCGTAGTATGTTGGAATATCAAATTCATAATTTCTTAAAGCATAAGGATTTATCATAGTAAAAGATGTATTATCGTCTTTGCTTTGGAGTTTTACAAAAAACTTATCAAGCTCTATAAGCTCCATAGTTTTTATATGTTCAAAACCTAGTATAGGGCTTTTAACAGTAAAAATCATATTTTAATCTCCTTGATATAAAAATTGTAACATTGTATCATCTTTTTAATTAAAAAACTAAAAATATGCAAAAATTTATATAAAAATAATCCCAAACAATGTAAAATAACAAATTATTTTAATTTACGTAAGGAATACAATGATAAATATCTATAAGTTTTTGGCATCAATTTTTTTAGTTGTTATGTTTTTAGGATGTTCTGATAAACAAGCTAAACTATACAATCTCACACCAGACGAGTGGTATTCACAGATATTAGAAAATATCAAAGCTAATGAACTAGAGCTAGCTGATAAGTATTATGTATCTATGGCTAGTGAACATGTGGCATCTCCTTTGCTAGAACAAATACTTATGATACTATCTCAGGCTCATGCAAACAATGAAGAGTATTTACTTGCTAACTTCTATCTTAATGAGTATGTAAAAAGATATGGGGATAATGCAGAAAAAACAGAATTTGCGGAGTTTTTAAAGATAAAAGCAAATTTTGACTCATTTTTACAACCAAATAGAAACCAAAAACTAATGCAAGATAGTATAAATTCTATAGAAAAGTTTTTATATCTATATCCAAATACAAAGTTTAAACCTTTAGTGCAAACAATGCTTGTTAAGTTTAAACTAGCTATTTATAGTTTAGATAAAGATATAGCAGACCTATACATAAGAACAGGAAGAGATATTTCAGCAGAGATATATAAAGAAAAACTTAAGCAATCTCCTTTAAACGATGCAAAAATTTTAAATCCAGAACGTCCTTGGTATAGAAGAATATTTAATTAGGAGTGCCTTTTGCAATTAGATGAAAATAAATTTTTACCGACAGAAATTCCAATTATAGTTGAAGATGAGTTATTTTTATATCCATTTATGATAACTCCACTTTTTTTAAGTGATGAAGAAAACTTAAGAGCACTTGAACTAGCCATACAAAACGAAACATCAATACTAGTTGTTTCATCCAAGCCAAATCAAGATGGCGAAAGAAATTTTAACAGCATATATGACACTGGAGTATTAGGAACTATAATGAGAAAAGTTCCTTTACCAGATGGTCGTGTGAAGATTCTTTTTCAAGGGGTAGATAAAGCAAAAATAATCAATCAAACAAGCACTAGCCCATTAGTCGCATTAGTAGATAAGCTAAACATCACAAGACCATCTACAGCCAAGACAGAAGCTTTACTTGTGGTTTTAAGAGAAAAAGCTAGAGAACTAAGCGCTATAAGCCATCTTTTTCCACCTGACTTGCTTAAAACTATAGAAGAAAGTGTAGAGCCTATAAGAGTATGCGACTTGCTTTCTAGCGCATTAAGATTAAAAAAACAAATAGCTTATAGTTTTTTTATAGAAGAAGACTTAGAGCAGAGACTTTTAAAACTTATAGACTATATCATAGAAGAAATAGAGGCAAATAAACTTCAAAAAGAGATAAAAAACAAAGTTCACTCAAAAATTGATAAACACAATAAAGAATATTTTCTAAAAGAGCAATTAAAACAAATTCAAGCAGAACTAGGAAGCGACACTAGTCGTGATGAAGAGATAGAAGAATATAAGAAAAAACTAGAAAACAAAAAGAAATTTATGGGCGAAGATGCATATAAAGAGATAAAAAAACAGATAGAAAAACTATCTCGTATGCACCAAGACTCTGCCGATGCAAACACGATACAAAGCTATCTTGACTGGACTCTTGAGGTTCCATTTGAAAATGTATCTAAGAAAAAATCATCAATAATAGAAGTATCAAAAAGACTAAATGCAGATCATCATAGCTTAGAAAAACCAAAAGAAAGAATAGAAGAGTATTTTGCCTTAAGAGAGTTATTAGAACTTAGAGGCGTAGATGAAAAGGCTAATAATGGAGCTATACTTTGCTTTGCGGGACCTCCAGGAGTTGGAAAAACAAGCTTGGCAAACTCAATAGCAAAAGCACTTAAAAGAGAGTTAGTAAGAATAGCTCTAGGCGGACTTGAAGATGTGAATGAACTAAGGGGACACAGAAGAACATATATAGGTGCTATGCCTGGTCGTATAGTTCAAGGACTTATAGAAGCCAAACAAATGAATCCTGTTATTGTATTAGATGAGATAGATAAAGTAGGAAGAAGCTACCGCGGGGATCCTACGGCTGTATTACTTGAGATATTAGACCCTGAACAAAATAATAAATTTAGAGATTATTATCTTAACTTCAATATAGACCTAAGCAAGGTTATTTTTATAGCTACTGCAAATGATATAAGTATGATACCTGCTCCACTTCGCGATAGGATGGAGTTTATACATCTTAGCTCATACACGCCTCAAGAAAAATTTGAGATAGCAAAAAAATACCTAATACCACAAGAGCTTAAAAAGCATGGACTAAAACCTGTTGATGTAAATATAACCAAAGATGCTATAGTAATGATGATTTCAGAATACACAAGAGAGAGTGGAGTTAGAAATTTACGTAGGAAAATAGCGGATATACTAAGAAAAGTAGCAAAAAAAATACTTACAGACAACCAAGGAAAAATAACAGTAAATTCTAAAAACCTAAAAGAATTTTTAGAAAAGAAAGTATTTGAAATAGAACAAGCAGACAAAAAAGATAAAATAGGTCAAGTAAATGGTCTAGCTTGGACTAGTGTTGGCGGAGATGTTCTTAGAATAGAGGCTATTCGCCTACAAGGCAAAGGAAATATGCAAATAACAGGGCAGCTTGGAGATGTTATGAAAGAAAGCGCCCAGATAGCATTTAGCGTTGTCAAGGTTCTCATAGACAATAAAAAAATAAAAGTACCAATGAGTATAATTCCTAAATTTGATGACGATAAAAGAAAGCTTGAGCCTAGCGATGTGTATAGGAGATTTGATCTGCATTTGCACGTTCCTGAAGGTGCTACGCCAAAAGATGGTCCAAGTGCTGGTATCACAATGGTAACAGCAATAGCATCTATACTTACAGACATAAAAGTAAGACACGATGTAGCAATGACTGGCGAGATAACACTAAGCGGAAGAGTGCTTCCTATAGGAGGGCTAAAAGAAAAGCTTATAGCTGCACACAAAGCAGACATAAAACTAGCACTAATACCAAGAAAAAATTATGAAAGAGATTTGGAAGATATACCAGAGGATGTAAAAAAAGATATGAAAATCATTCCTGTTGATATGATAGATGATGTATTAAAAAATGCACTTGTGAAATAGCGAGTAGATTTTAAATGTTAAAGGGAAAAATATGCAAGAGTATGTTTTAAAAATAAAATGTAATGATGAAAAAGGACTTATATATAGAATTTCTGATATAGTCTTTAAATACAGGCTAAATATACAAACAAATAATGAGTTTGTAGATCAAGAAAATAATACATTTTTTATGAGAAGTGAACTTATTGGAGATATAAATATAGATGAATTTATAGGCAACCTTGAGGCTGTATTGCCAAAAAATGCCGAGATATCTTGCACCCACAAAAATAAAAAAAATATAATAATACTTGCTACAAAAGAGAGCCATTGTTTGGGAGATCTGCTTATCAAATTTGATAGCGGTGAGCTAAACGCAAATATCGTTTCAGTTGTTGCAAATCATGAAGTTTTAAGAAGTCTAGTTGAAAGATTTAATATACCTTTTGAGTATGTAAGTGCTGATAATTTAAGCAGAGAAGAACATGAACAAAAAGTATTAGACATTATGGCAAAATATGATTTTGATTATGTTGTATTAGCAAAATATATGAGAATATTAACTCCAAATTTTGTCCAAAACTATAACAACAAGATAATAAACATACATCACTCGTTTTTACCGGCTTTCATAGGAGCAAATCCATATAAACAAGCCTTTGAAAGAGGAGTTAAAATAATAGGAGCAACTGCTCATTTTGTAAATGATAATCTAGACGAAGGTCCAATAATAGTTCAAGATGTAATAAATATAAACCACGAAATGAGCTGGAAAGATATGCAAAAAGCAGGTAGAGCTTGTGAAAAAAATGTATTAGCAAAGGCGCTGGATTTAGCACTTGAAGATAGATTATTTATAAATGAAAATAAGGTTATTGTTTTTTAATGTTTAATATAGTCTTAGTAAGTCCACAGATTCCCCAAAACACAGGAGCCATAGGAAGACTGTGTGTAAATGCAAATTTAAGGCTTCATATCATAAAACCAACTGTTTTTGACCTAAGCGAAAAGGCGGTAAGAAGAGCTGGACTTGATTACTGGAAGATACTAGAGCCTAAAATTTGGGAAAGCTTGAACGAGTTTTTAGAAGAAAATATAAAGCTCAAAGATAGGTTTTTCTTTGCCACAACAAAAACAAACAATAACTACTTTGAAGCTAATTTTAAAACTGGTGATTTTATATTTTTTGGAGGAGAAAGCACTGGATTGCCAGAAACTCTTATGGATATAATGCCAAAAAATAAAATAACAATTCCCATGGGTAAAAATGGAAGAAGTTTAAATCTAGCAATAAGCACTGGCATAATAGCATATGAAGCTATAAGACAAAACATAAATGAGTTTGATTTTAGAGAGAAAATATGAATAAAATTATATTTATATTTTTTATACCTATTTTTATTTTTGCACAAACTATAAAAATTGCTACTTATAATGTTGAAAATTTATTTGATGGCGAAAATAATGGCAACGAATATAGAGATTTTAAAATAGGAAAATCTCCGTGGGATTATCAAAAATACAAACATAAACTTGCAAACATAAAAGAAGTAATCAAATCAATAGATGCTGATATAATAGCACTTCAAGAGATAGAAAATGAAGATGTTTTAAAAGAGCTTATAAAAGGTACTGATTATAAATTTATAAGCTTTAAAACAACAAAAAATGCCCCTGTTGGACTCGGACTAATATCCAAGCTAAGACCAATTTTAACAAAATCATTTAGTATAGCAGGCGTAAAAACTAGAGATATTTTAAAAGTTAGTTTTGAAGAAGATGAAAAAATATTTAGTATCTTTATAAATCACTTTCCGGCTTTTAAGAAAAATGGAATAACATCTCAAAAAAAAGCAGAAAGAACACTAAGAGTAGCTTTAGAAAATGAAAAAAATGCGATAGTACTTGGGGATTTTAATAGTCCTTATGGAAAAAAATCCATACTAAACGACATACAAATTACAAAAAATTATATAAACCTCTGGGAATTTATAGAACCAAAACAAAGATATAGTTTTGCGGCTTATGGTAAAAAAAGAGCTATAGATCATATCCTTTTATCGCCTGAATTTATGGATACAAAATATGATTTTATATATGTTTGTGATAGTTTTAAAGTTTTTAAAAATAATTTATTAAATAATAAAGGTTTTGCAAAAACAGAAAATAAAGAACATAAATACTCAGATCATCTACCTTTGGTATTTGAAATTTCAACAGACAAAGATAAAGCTTGTCGGTCTTGGAGTAATTTTTTAGATATTTTTAAAGGCAAGAAATGAAAAATTTTTTAGATATTTTTATGGTGATTTGTTTAGTTGGCTTTTTGTTTTTTATGATAAGAGGCGTTATACTTCAAACAGCAAAAAAAGATGAATTAAGAAAAAAAATCAAACAAGAGGAAAAAAAGAAAAATGAATAAAGAACTTTTGATAGAAATAGGAGTTGAAGAACTTCCAGCAATACCATTTTTAAAAGAGTTGCCAAACATAAAAACAAAATGGCAAAAGGTGCTAGATGAGTATAATTTAAAAAGCGAATTTGATTTTTTCTATACCCCAAGAAGGCTTGTTTTATCTCATAAAAATTTCAAGCAAAAACAAGATGATAGCGATGTAGAGTTTATAGGAGCACCAAAACATATAGCTATAAAAGATGGTAAATTTACACCAGCGGCTATTAGTTTTGCAAAAAAATGTGAAATACAAGAAAGCGAACTTAGTTTTAAAGATATAAATGGTAAAGAGGTGCTTTACTATCAAAAACAAGTATCAGGAAAAGATGTAAAAGAAATTTTACCAGATATGATAGAAAAATTTCTACTCAGTCTAAACTTTGGAAAATCTATGCGTTGGGGTAATGGTGAGTTTGAGTTTATAAGACCTATACGCTCATTTTTAGTATTTTTAGGAAATGAGTCTTTGGAGTTTACAAAATTTGGAGTAAAAAGCGAAAACTCAACATATCCACACAGAAATATAAGCTACGATAAAATAAAAATAGAAAATATAAACCAATATTTTGAAAATTCTACACAAAGAGGTGTTATTCTTAGCCAACATGAGAGAGAGAGCATTATAAGAAAACAATTTGAAACAATTGAAAAAGAAAACAATATAAACATTGAGATTGATGAAGACTTATTAAAAGAAGTTGTCGCTATAACAGAATACCCTACAGCTTTGCTTGGTCAATTTGAAAGTGAATTTTTAGATATTCCAAAAGAAGTCATAATAACATCAATGAAAGAAAATCAGAGATATTTTCCTGTATTTAAAAACTCAAAATTAGAAAATAAATTCATAGTTGTAAGCAACTCATTAAATGAAGAAAAATCACTAATAATAAAAGGCAATGAAAAGGTTTTAAGAGCTAGGCTTAGCGATGCAATGTTCTTTTGGAAAAGTGACTTACAAGCACCTTTCACACCTGATAAACTAAAAAATATAACATACCTAAAAGAGTTAGGAACGCTATATGATAAAGAACTTAGAGAGGAAAAAATAGCTAAAATTTTAGCAGAAAAATACAAAAATAGACTAGCTAAAGAAGTAGGAAATAACTATATAGAAAAAATTTCAAGAGCTGTAATGCTAAGTAAAGCTGATTTGACAAGTAGTATGGTTTATGAATTTACAGAACTTCAAGGTATTATGGGTCATTACTATGCAGAAAAAAAAGGTGAAGATAAAGATATAGTAATAGCCATAAAAGAACAATACCTACCAGATGGAGAAAATGCGGATTGCCCTAGCACTCTTTTTAGCTCAATAGTTGCGCTCTCGCATAAACTTGATAGCTTGGTTGGTCTTTTTAGTGTTGGCAAAATTCCAACAGGAACAAAAGATCCTTATGCACTAAGAAGGGCAGCAAATGGAGTTATAAAAATAATTTTAAACGAAGGTTTGGAATTTGATATATCAGAAATTTTAAACGAAATAGCAAAAAATTACAATAACTTTGATGTGAGTGTCTTGGAAAATTTTATACTTGATAGATTATATACATTTTTTGATGCAAATTCATCTATAATAAAAAGTTGTATAGACAGTAAAAATAGAGATATAGTTAAACTTTATAATGCCATACAAGCACTTCATATCATATCAAACGAGCCTAATTTTAAAGATAATTTTTCTACATTTAAAAGACTTTCAAACATCATAAAAGATACAAAAATACAAGATGTTAAGGAAGAATTATTTGAAAATAAATATGAAAAAAATCTAAATGATAAATTCAAAGCATTAAACAGCAATGAAGAAAAATATAAAGAGAGATTAAGAGAGCTATTTGGTTTAAAACAAGAAATTGATGAGTTTTTTGAAAATGTTATGATAAATACCGATGATGAAAAAATCAAAAATAACAGAATAGCATTAATAGGTCAAATTTATTTAGCATTCAAAAAAATAGCTGATATAAAAGAGATAAGTTTTTAATATAGATTTTATTATGAATAAGCCTGATATAGAAGAAGTAGCAAAGTTTCTCATAGAATACACATCTAAAATGCTAAGCATAGGCACATATACAGCAAGAGTAGATAGATGTGTATCTAGAGTAGCAAAGTCTTACGGATATAATGTAAGCCTTACAGCATTAACCAAGCATTTTAGTATAAGTATAACAGACAATAGCAATAGTTCTATTTTTAGAACTTACGTAATTGATACACCAAATCACTTTATAAGTTTTAGCCTTATTTCTGAACTTAGTGCACTTAGTTGGCAAATACAAGATGAGCGCCTAAATATACAAGATGCGATACAAAACTACAACGAGATCATAAATTTCAAACAAAATCATATCAAAAAAACTATCTTATTCATAAGTCTTGCAAATGCTGCATTTTGTAAATTATTTGGAGGCGACACAGGAAGTATGTTTGTTGTTTTTGTAGCTACTTTTATTGGATTTATTTTTAGACATTTAACAACAAAAATAAGATTAAATATAAAATTACAACATCTAATGGCAGCATTTATATCATCATTTGTGGCCTATCTTGGTATATATTTTGGTTTTTCTTCAACACCAGATATAGCCATAGGTTCAAGCGTATTATATCTAATGCCTGGTGTTATGCTTATAAACTCAACATTTGATATACTAAATAGTAATGTATTGATTGGTCTAGCAAAAGCCATAAATACAGGACTTTTGATAGTATGTATAGCAATAGGCGTATACATAACACTATCCATATCAAGCATAAAGTTATTAAATGTATAATTTTATACTTGATGCAGTATTTGCTGCTATTGCCGGATTTGGATTTGCATATGTAAGTTCACCGCCAAAAAATACACTTCTTGTATCAGCATTTATAGCTGCCATAGCGCACTCTTTTAGATATCTCATTTTGCATAATGATATTTTAAATATATCGCTAGCAACTCTTATTGCATCTTTTTTGGCAGGTATACTAGGAATGTTTTTTGCATTTAGACTTAAGGTTCCAGCTGAAATCATAGCATTTCCAGCCCTACTCCCTATGATACCCGGAATTTATGCCTATAAAAGCATATTGGCATTATTCTTATTTATAAAAAATGATGATGTTGCTATAAAGTCAAAACATTTGGTATTGTTTTTTGATAATGCACTAACTACAATTTCTGTAGCATTAGCACTTGGGGTTGGAGTTTCTATAACACTTTTACTATTTTACGAAAGAGCTTTGATGAGCACAAGGGGAGCTAGAAAAAACTCAAAGAAAGACAAAAAATGAAGATAAGAATATACTATGAAGATACAGATACAGGTGGGATTGTATATCATGCAAATTATATAAAATACTGCGATAGAGCAAGAAGTGAAATGTTTTTTTCTTCATCAATAAAGCCATTTACAAAAGATGCTTTTTTTGTTGTTTCAAGCATAGAAGCAAAATACATAAAACCTGCTTTTATAGGAGATTTGATAGAAGTAAGGACTAAAATTTTAGAAATAAAAAAAGCAAGTGCTGTCTTGGAACAGAGCATATATAGGGTTGAAGATATTGAAAAGAACTCAAAAGACGATTTATTGTTTAAAGCACAAATCAAAATCGCATTCGTTTCAAATTTAAAACCAAAAAAAATGAATGACGAAATTGCATTATTTTTTAATAATTATAATCACTCAAATCATTAGTTTTAATAAAGTTATATTCATCTGTTTTTAAAATATCAACACCATATATAACCTGATTATCTATTATTTCTTGATCAAATTTTCTATTTTTTCCAGTAGCTAGACTATATATATAATCAAGCCCTACACTAGATGAATAACCAATCCAGTTATATCTTAGATCTATACCAAATAAAGCATTTATACTACTCAAACTATCATCATCAAGGAAAATTGAATTAGCGATATAAAATTTCTCCCTATCACTTGTTTTTACGAGTTGCAAAAATTTTGGATTGTAGTTTATTTGAGTACTTAATAAAGCAAATGGCTCTATTTCAAAAATTTTTAATTGCGTTGCTATTAGCGATGCTTTAATAAGAGATAAATTTAAAAATATACTTGAGTTATTAATATATGAAAAATTATTAAAATACTCTTCAAATTTTATATTTTTAGCTAACATTTCAACTTCATACACACTATTTTCAGATATATTTTTTACATAGTTATTTAAAGAATTCCCGGTAAAACTTCCATCACTAAAAGCACTTATTTTATTATTGGCAAATTCAAAAAGTGATTTAATCTGAGCTTGATAATCCACACCTCCAAATACAAAATTTGGATTATTTAGTTTAAAAAGTGATGAATGGATACTTGGCAAAAAGAAAGTTTCATTCGGATAGGCTAGTTTATTTACCAAGATGACTCCATTAGCAGTCAATGGAGCTATAAAATATTTTATAGAATCTTTTCTGGCCTCATCCAGCGCTTTTTGAATATTTTCAGGACTCTCATCATCACTGTTTATAAATTTCAAATCAACATTTAAATCATACTTTAAAGCATAAGAAATCAATGATTTTGTAACACTATCAGAATATGATTTTATAATCTTTTGTGGTAATATAACAGCTATTTTTAAATTATCATTTAAAACCATATCAGGAGTATAATAATATATTTTTAAATATTTATCCAAAAGCTCTAAGCTTGTTACTCTAAGCCTATCAAAACGAGCTAAAAAACTAGCTATCATATCCTGTTGCAAAAGCTCATTCAAGCAATCATCATCACAAAAACCAGGTTCTAAATCAATATAGTACATCGTAACAGGTTTTATATCTGACATTCTTTGTTCTTTTGCAAAAACAGAAAAGAAAAGAAAAAAAATCAGTATATATTTCATAAAACGTCCTTTATTTTATTTAAATCGTTTATAAAATTTGCTTGTAGACTTGGATTTTTAATTATTTTATCCAAAGAATATGTTGCCATCAAAAAAGCATTTCCAAACTTTAAAAAACTACCACGTAAACTTTCAAAAGAGCTATTTTTTGCATTTTGAATATATAAATTCAAAAAAACATCTTCACCTAAAGCCACAATAATTTTAGGCTTAATAAAATTCATTTCTTCATCCAAATACGGTCTGCATTTAAAAAAACAATCAGATAAATCTAAACTCATTTGTTTTTTGCAATGCAATAAATAGCTTATATAAAAATCTCTCTCTGAAAATTTAAGATATTTTCTCAATAACTCAAAAAAATTATCCATAATATTAGTATTTAAATTTGGTTCTAACATAACAAATATTATTTTTGAATTAATATTACCAAAACCAGTATATGATTTTACCGAATAATTTTTTAAACAACAAAGGTTGCAATTTATAATTTGATTATTTAATTTATCAAAACTATCAAAATAAAAACATGAAGTGCTTTTTAAATCTTGTTTTCCTACAAAATTATACCCAATAGCTTTTAAAAAATATAATTTTTTTAAATCATTATCATTCATGCATATAATTATAGTTAATTTTTGATTAAATTTAGCTATTCAAAGCTTTTTAAGTATTGCTTTGATAAAATCACGCTTTTACATTAAATTTTAAGGATTAGTATGAAAAGAACTTATCAACCTCATAAAACACCTAAGAAAAGAACTCATGGTTTTCGTGTTAGAATGAAAACAAAAAATGGTCGCAAAGTTTTAAATGCTAGACGCGCAAAAGGAAGAAGAAGATTGGCAGTCTAGTTGGTTTTGAGTCTATAGGCGACTCAAAAGAATTTTCTTTGGTTTATAAAGATGCTAAAAAATGGCACTGCGAGTCCTGTATTCTTTTTTATAGACCTTCTCAGGAAAACAAAATGGCAGTTGTGGCCAGCAAAAAAGTAGGTAAAGCCGTCATAAGAAACAGATGTAAAAGACTATTAAAATCAGCATTTATAAATGCATCTTCAAATCTAAAAGACGGAACCTATATTTTAATAGCAAAATCTGGCGTAGATAAAATATCTTTTAACGATATTAATAAAAATTTAAAGTGGTCGTTAAAGAAATTAGGGTGTTTAAAGTGAAAAGTATTGTTATTTTTATGATTAATTTTTATCAAAAATACATATCCAAATTTACTCCTGCTTCTTGTAGATATTATCCAACTTGTTCAGAATACACAATTTGGCAATTTAAAAATAACAATTTTTTCTTAGCCATTATCTACTCTACACTGAGAATTTTAAAATGCAATCAATTTTTCAAAGGTGGTATTAATTACCCTATTGTTAGTAAGAATTTTGAAACTTTATATGTCTTTAAAAAAATAAAATCTATAAATATTATTTTTTGGTTTGTTCCATTTAAGGATGACAAATTCTATGTTATAAAAAAATTTAAGGGAATATGAAATTATGGATAAATTATCAACACAAAAAAGGGTTTTATTAGCGACAATATTTTCATTTGTTTTTTTTATCGCTTATGACTTTTTTTTCATACCAAAACAACCGATACAAGATAACAATATAAGCGCAAAAACAAATTCAAATATAGAGCAAAAAAATAATTTTACAAAAAAAGAAATTGACAACACAAGTAATGAAATAATAAATTCAAAGTCAAATACAAGTAATGAAATTCTTGTAAAAATAAAATCAGATAAATTTGAAGCACACATAGATACTCTAGGAAGAATCAGCAAATTTTATCTAAATGAAGATAAATATCAAACCGAAGATGAAAAAAGAATACAACTTGTAAGCGAATCATTAATGCCTTTGGAAATTAGATTTAGTGATGAAAAAGTAAATCAGCTTGCATTTAAAAATAAATACACAACAGATATAAATGAAGTGAATATAACAAATGATTCAAAAACAATAAATCTAAAACAAGACTTGGAAGATTTTACCTTAAATAAAAAGATAACATTCTTTCAAAATGGAACATACGATATAGAAGTTTCTACAAGTAAAAATATTGATTATTTTATAACTACTGGATTAAGACCAAGTATTGCAATAGACACACTAACAGTTCATGGTGTATTATTAAGACATATAGATGATAAAATAACTGTTTTAAAAGATGATGATCTTGAAGGAAATGAGAAATTTAACAATGTAGACATAGCAGCAGCTTCTGACAGATACTATACATCTTTGTTTTTCTCTTTTGGAAAACCACTAAATGTTGTTATGAGCACAGATGAAAACAAAAATGCACTTGTATTTATAAAACAAAATGGTGATTTTAAAACAAAAGCCTATATAGGACCAAAAGATCACGATGTTTTACAAAATATAGATAAAAGGCTAACAAATATTATAGAGTATGGTTGGTTTACATTTATAGCAAAACCAATGTTTAGCTTCTTAAATTTCTTACATACACACATAGGAAATTGGGGTTGGGCTATCGTTGTTTTAACAATTTCTATAAGAATAATTTTATTCCCTCTTACATATAAGGGTATGGTATCTATGAATAAAATAAAAGAGATTGCTCCAAAAATGAAAGAACTTCAAGCAAAATATAAAGGTGATCCACAAAAACTAAATACACACATGATGGAACTTTATAAAAAACATAATGCAAACCCTATGGGTGGTTGTCTGCCTATACTTATGCAAATACCTATATTTTTTGCGATATATAGAGTTTTACTAAATGCGATAGAGCTTAAAGCTGCTCCATGGATTTTTTGGATACACGATCTTTCTGTGATGGATCCATATTTTATACTACCTATATTAATGGGTGCTACAATGTTTTTACAACAAAAACTTACACCAACAACATTTAACGACCCAATGCAAGAAAAGATAATGAAATTTTTACCACTTATATTTACAGTATTTTTTGTTTCATTTCCAGCAGGACTTACACTTTATTGGTTTATAAACAACTTGTTTTCTGTAGCACAACAATCTTTTGTAAATAGAATATTTGAAAAGCAAAAAAATAAGAGTGCGGAGGTAAAATAATAATGCGTATAGAAGCACAAAATTTACAAGAAGCTTTTCAAAAAGCAGCAGAGAAGTTAAATTGCTCCGTAACAGAACTTGATATAAAGGTTATACAGCACCCTAATAATGGATTTTTAGGGTTTTTTAAAAAAAATGCAATTATAGAAGCCAATAATGAAAAAACCATAAATACACCTAAACCAAAAAATGAGCAAAAAGATTCTAGTGACAAAAATAAAAAAAGAAATAAAAATAAAAAAAGTCAAAATGATAAAAAAACTGAACCAACAAATATAGAAAAACAAAATGAACCTAAACAAGATTATATTATAAAGCGTTTAGACAAAGAAGAAAACGACAAGAAAAAGCAAGAAAAAGCAAAACAAGAAAATACACAAAATCACATAGAGTCTAAACAAAACAAACCTCAGCAAAATATTGATTTTGATAAAATTTTACCTGAAATCAAAACTGGTCTAGTAAAACTTTTTGCCTCTAGTTTCTTTAAAATAGATAAAATTGAAGTTAGTAAGTATTCAGATGATTGTGTATTAATTGAGCTTGATGGAGATGATGCGGCTTTACTTATAGGTAAAGAGGGATATAGATATAAAGCTATATCTTATTTGATTCATAATTGGCTTAACCTTAAATACAATCTATCAATAAGACTTGAAATAGCTGAGTTTTTAAAAAATCAAGAAAATACGATGGATCAATACCTAAGCAATATCATACAAAGAATTCAAACAAATGGAAAAGCTCAAACAAAACCACTTGATGGAGTGCTTGTAAAAATTGCTGTTTCTAAATTGAGAGAGAAATTTCCAGATAAATATGTTGGTATAAAAACCAATGGAAACGATAAGTTTGTTATAGTAAATGACTTCATTAAAAAATGATACAATAGTTGCAACAGCAACAGCACACGGAGCCGGCTCTGTAGGTATAATCAGAATGAGCGGTTTTGATTCTTTAAAAATTGCCAAAAAGATGATAAAAAAAGAAGAATTGACTCCAAGATATGCAACTTTATGCAAAATTTACTCATTAGACAACTCCTTTATGGATGAGGGGTTAATTATATATTTTAAAGCCCCAAATAGCTTTACTGGCGAAGATATAGTTGAGTTTCAAATTCACGGTGGATTTACTATAACAGATATGCTTTTAAATGAACTTATAAAAGCTGGAGCTAGGTTGGCAAACCCTGGTGAATTTAGCAAAAGAGCTTTTTTAAACGATAAAATAGACCTACTAAAAGCAAATGCAATAAGTGCTATGATAAATGCAAGAAGCCAAAGTGCTGTTAAAATACTAGCTAGACAGATGAAAGGCGAATTAAAAGAGTATGTTGAAAATATAAGACTTGAACTTATCAAAACACTGGCATATGTAGAAACAAGCATAGACTATGCCGATGATGACCTACCCGAAGATATAATAATTCAAATAAAGCAAATGCTTGTAAAAAATAGCCAAAGTCTTGATAAAATAGTTCAGATAAGCAAACAAAGAAGCGGTCTTATAGATGGTTTTAAAATAGCAATAGTCGGAAAACCAAATGTCGGAAAAAGCTCTATACTAAATTCACTTTTAAAATATGAAAGAGCAATAGTTTCAAATGAAGCTGGAACAACAAGAGATACAATAGAAGAAGAGTTAAAAGTAGGAACTCATATAATAAAAATAATAGACACAGCTGGAATCAGAGAAAATACAGGAGCTATTGAAGAAATAGGAATAAGCTATACCTTAAGAGCAATAAAAGAAGCCGATATAATACTAGCTGTTTTTGATGCCTCAAGCAAGGCAACCGAGCAAGATAAACAGATAATTAAACTTATAAACAACTCTGATAAACAGATATTTTTTATATTAAATAAGATTGATTTAGATATTAAATTTGATTTGGATTTAAAAGATCCTATAAAAATATCGGCAAATGATAGTGTAGATGAAATTTTAAACACATTAAATAACTTTTTAAATAATCAAGATACAAGTGAGCTAATGCTAAGCTCTGTTTCTCAAATAAATGCTTGTGAAAATGCTAGTACAGCACTAAAAAACGGTTTAGACTTAATGCAAGATAACGAGCTAGAACTTTTTGCTTATGAATTAAACAAGGCTATAAAAAACATAGCAGATATAACAAAACCGGTTGAATATTCTGAATTACTTGATGAAATGTTTTCTAATTTTTGTCTAGGAAAATAAAATACTATTTTTCTCTATATCTCTTTGGATATTCGAAAAATAGCACCCTAACCTCATCTTTTTTTATGTCTGAAAATTTACCTTCAAACTCTATAGCAAAAACTCCACAAGTTGGCATATTTCCTATACAAACATCACTTATATACTCACAAATTTCAGTTATTGCCGGATTGTGAAGAACTAAAAACACATTTTTTATATCATCATCTATCGTCTGTATAAACTCAAAAATATAATTTGCAGTTGCTGTATAAAATCTTTTTTTATACTTTACATCTTTTTTTATACCCATCTCATTAAAAAGCTCTTTTACAGTTTGTTTACATCTAATAGCGTCACTAGAGATAACCAAATCAAATGCTATATCATGTTTTTTAAGAGCTTTTGCTATAAGTTTTATATCTTTTTTACCTCTATCATTAATAGCTCTTTTAAAATCTTTATCAGAATTTGTTTCAACAGCTTTTGCATGTCTCATAAAATAAATTTTTTTCATCTTATAGCCATCTGTTTTATGATTTTTATCTCATCTATAGAAAAACCAGCCTTAAGCCTATCTTCTTCGTTTAATTCTCTACTTGTCAAAAATGAATTTGGATAAAGTCTTTGTATTATGTTTATGTATTCTAGCGGATCTATATTTTCAATTTTACAAGCATACTTAAACCACTTATCGCCTTTTTTCACATGGGCTATCTCTTCATCAAGTATAATTTGCAAAGCATTTATAAGATCAATGCTAGCATTTTGTTTTTTTAATTTTTTGATTATATGAGCATTTGCATCAAGACCATTTGCTTCCATATATCTAGGCAGAAGCGCCATTCTTTCTAAAAGACTATTTTCTGTTTTTTTAAGTGCCACAAAAAGCCCATCATGCACTTGCATGCAGCCATAATATCCACCATTTTTAGCAAGCAAATCTTCTATCATCAAAAAATGACGCACCTCATCATCGGCTACCTCAAGCCAATCATCATAAAAATCACGACTCATCAAATCAAATCTATAGCACTCATCTAAGGCTATATCAATAGCACTAAATTCTATATGAGCAACAGAATGTATAAAATATAAATTTTTATCTTTTTGTGGTATTTTTTTATTTAAATTCCTCATAGAAACCACATCACAAAAATCACCATAACAAGGTTTTTCAAGAGATCTTGGCTCACTTACCCTATTAAAATTTATATCTTTTGTATTTTTGTATTCTTTATAAAATTTATGAAATTTTGCAATCTTTTTGTTTTTATTGCCTTCATTAATAATATCCCAAATCGAATCAAAAAAATTCACTAAAAAACCTTATTGGTAAAATTATCACAAATCAATGAAGTTTTTATTTTATCAAAATTTTGTTTTCTAAGCAAAAAATCAATATAATATTTTTTTACTTTTTAAAATTTCTAAGGCTTTAAATGTATTATTTGCAAATAACTGGACAAAACAAACTATCAGGCGAAGTTAAGATAAGTGGAGCTAAAAATGCAGCTCTACCTATAATAGCACTAACTTTGCTTGCAAAAAACAAAGTTAATATAAAAAATATTCCAAATGTAGCTGACATAAAAACACTAGCGCAATTATTAACAAATTTAGGCTCAAATTGCGAATATAAAAACGATAATGAAATCAATATAGACACAACAGGGATAAACTCAACCACTGCAACATATGACATAGTAAGGAAAATGAGAGCTTCTATACTTGTATTAGGACCACTTTTAGCTAGATTTGGTAAATGCGAAGTAAGTCTTCCTGGTGGATGTGCGATAGGTCAAAGACCTATAGATCTTCATCTATCAGCACTAGAAAAAATGGGTGCTGAAATACAAATCAAACAAGGATATGTCGTAGCCAGTGCAAAAAATGGCTTACAAGGTGCAAAAATAGTTTTTGATAAGGTAACAGTAACTGGTAGTGAAAATATTATAATGGCTGCTGCATTGGCAAATGGAAAAACGCATCTAATAAATGTAGCAAAAGAGCCTGAGGTTGTTCAAATATGTGAAATTTTATCAAAAGCTGGTGTTAAAATAGAAGGCATAGGCACAGATGAGCTTATAATACACGGAACAAATAAAGAGCTTTTAGATATAGATAAAATAAATGTTATACCAGACAGAATAGAGGCTGGAACCTACCTATGTGCTGGAGCTATAACAAACTCACAAATAACAATCACAAATGTAAATCCAAAACATTTAGAAGCTATCACAACAAAACTTGAACAAATGGGATTTAAAATACAAACAAATGAAAATAAAACAACTATCATTCCGGCTGATAAAATAAATAGTTGCGAAATTGTAACAAGAGAGTATCCAGGGTTTCCAACCGATATGCAAGCTCAATTTATGGCGCTATCTTTAGTCGCTGATGGCGTAAGCACTATAGATGAAAGACTTTTTGAAAATCGCTTTATGCATGTAAGTGAGCTTTTAAGAATGGGTGCTGATATAAGATTAAACGGTCATATGGCAAGTATTTATGGTGGCAAAAAGCTAAATGCCGCAGATGTTATGGCTACAGACCTTAGAGCAAGTTCGGCTCTAGTTCTCGCAGCTCTCGCAGCAGAAGGAACGAGTAGAGTTCATAGAATTTATCACCTTGATAGAGGGTATGAAAATTTACATGAAAAACTACAAATGCTTGGCGCAAACATACAAAGACTTAAGGAAGAATAATGCTTGAATTAAATGAAGTTTTTGAAATTTTAAAAAGCAATGAAACGCTAGATGAATGTGTTGCCTTAGAAAATGCATTGGGTAAAATAACAAGCCAGGATATAATAGCTATAAAAGATCTTCCTTGTTTTGATAATTCGGCCTTAGATGGATTTGCCATAAAATTTGATCAAAAAGAAAACGGATACAAGCTTATAGACACTGTCTTTGCTGGCGAAACAAGAAAAACACAAATAAAAGACAATGAATGTATAAAAATAATGACTGGGGCTATATTCCCAGAAGGAGCTGATACTATTTTAAAAATAGAGGATAGTATTGAAAAAGATGGAAAAATATATCCAAAAAACCCAGAAAAATTAAAAAAAGGTGATGCGCATAGATTTAAAGGTGAAGAGATAACAACAGGAAATATCCTAATAAAAAAAGGAACAAAACTAGAGCCAACTCACGTAATGCTACTAGCAGCTCAAGGTATATATAATGTAAAGGTAAAACCAAACCCTAAAATAGCTATATTTTCAAGCGGGAATGAATTAAAAGAGCCTTGGGAATTTGCAAATGAGACACAAATTTATAATGCCAATGCACTTGGAATTTCATCACTACTTCAAAAAAATGGATTTAACTCATCATACTTTGGAATAATAAAAGATGACTTAGAACAAACAATAAATTCCTTAAAAAATACAAGCAATTTTGATGTAGTTATATGTTCTGGCGGGGCTAGCATGGGTGATGCTGATTTTATGAAAATGGCTTTAGATAAGCTTGGATATATACAAATTTTTGATAAAATAAACCTAAAACCTGGAGCTCCAACAAAAGCTTATAAAAAAGATAACCAAACAGTATTTATACTACCTGGAAATCCAATGGCTGCATATATTTGCAATCTTGTTATAGTTGTACCTTTTTTAAATAATAGTAAGCCTGAGATGATAAAATGCATATCTGGCGAGAATATAAAGTTTAAAAAAGGTCGTGCAAATGTTGTTTTAGGAAATTTACAAGATGGTAAATTTTATAGTTTAAATAACAACAAATATGGCTCAGGTATGATAACACCGCTAACACAAAGCGATTTTATATACATATCAAACCCATCTGAAGAGCAAATTATGCAAGACCAAGAAATTTATATAATGAAAATTTCTTGACAAATGAAAAAGTTTTTGATAAAATCACGCTTTATTTTTGAACTTAAATTATGCGGGAATAGCTCAGGGGTAGAGCATAACCTTGCCAAGGTTAGGGTCGCGAGTTCGAATCTCGTTTCCCGCTCCATCATAATCCTACTTTTACCACTATTTTTATTTGGTTTTGATGTAAATATTTATCCAATGTATTGTATAAACGATAGCACTATAAGCTTAAAAACATTTGGTTTTGATGGCGAAGATAATGAAATTTTAAATCTTGAAAACAAACGTGCAGCAAAGATAGATAAAGAAAAACTATTTGAAATTTTAAAATCTAATTTTAAAACATTTAATGATAAAACAGGAAAAACAGTCGCCTTTGTAAGAAATTGCACTACCTATGATAAAATTCAAGCAGAATTTATAAAAACATTAAGCAATGAGTATCAAAATATAGATATCAAGGATATTGATATAATATCACAAAATAAACTTCCAGATAATTTTGATAATTTTAAATTAAAAGAAATTTCGGTATTAAAAAATCCAAAATCAAATGGAAACTTTAAAGCTACTTTTGTGGTAAATGACTTTAATATCAAAACTCTTTATTTTAGATATAATTTTAAAGCCCAAATACCTGTTTTTGTTGCTATAAAAAACCTTAATAGGGGCGATGAATTAGATGTTTTTGATTATCAAAAATCATTTGTGGATTTTAATAAATTTGATATAAACTTATTAAAAGATATTGATAATTCTAAAATGATAGTAAAAACAGAGATTAAAGCCGGAGATGTTCTATTAACACAGAATTTCACAAAAATCTCTTTGATAAAAAGAGGTGATAAGATAAATGCCACATTAAACGATGGTGGATTAAGCTTGATAATAGAGACAATAGCTGTTCAAAATGGAAACTTAGGTGATGAAATAACAGTAAGAACAAAAGATAGAAAAAGCTTTAAAGCAAAGATAGTATCAAAAAATATGGCGATTATACAATGAAAATAGCAGTAGGAATAACGGGCGCTAGTGGTTGTTTTTTAGGCTTTAAATTAGCCTATGAAATAAGTAAAAATCACGAAACATATGTTGTGATAAGTGAAAGTGCAAAAACCACACTAAAACTTGAAAATGGAATAAATTTTAATGAAGAAAAACAAAAGCTACAAAAAGCTACAATCCTTGATGATAAAGACATAGGTGCTTGTGTTGCTTCTGGTTCATTTGGAATACAAAAGACCATCATTGCACCTTGTTCCATAAACACACTAGCAAAGATATCAAATGGTTTTTGCGATACACTAATAACAAGAATGGCAGCCGTTGCATTAAAAGAACAAAAAAGATTAGTACTTGGAGTAAGAGAGATGCCATTTTCAAATATATCCCTTAAACAGATGAGTGAACTAAGCTCATTAAATGTTATGATAGCTCCACCGGTGTTTGGATTTTATTCAAAATCACAAAGTTTTGATGATATCTGTGATTTTATAGTTGGAAAATGGCTTGATACTCTTGGGATAGAAAACTCATTATATAAAAGATGGAATTAATAAATTTATTTTTTAATAAAAAACAGATAAAATAACGATTTTAAATTTTTACGAGGTATTGAATTGAAAGCTTGTATGTATCCTGGAACCTTTGACCCCTTAACAAATGGACATGTAGATGTTATAACAAGAGCATCTAAGATTTTTAGCAAAGTAATAGTAGCTGTTGCAAAAAACGACAACAAAAAGCCTTTGTTTAGCTTAGAACATAGAATAAAAATGGCAAAAGAGTGTGTAAAAAAACTAAAAAATGTTGAGATATTGGGATTTGATGGTTTACTTGTTGATTTTGCAAAACAACACGATATAAAGATAAATATAAGAGGTCTTAGGGCTGTTAGTGATTTTGAGTATGAACTACAAATGGGCTATGCAAACTCTACACTTTATCATGAATTTGAAACAATATATTTAATGCCTAGCTTAAATAATTCATTTATCTCAAGCTCTATAGTAAGGTCTGTATTAAACCACAATGGAGATGTAAGTAAATTAGTTCCAAAAGAGATTATTAAATATCTTAAAGAGATAAAATAAATGTATATTTTATTTGAAGGTATAGATGGAGTTGGTAAAAGCACACAGATAAAAAAAATATCACAATTTTATAATGATGTTTTAATAACAAAAGAGCCAGGCGCAACGCCTTTTGGCGACAAGATAAGAGATATTTTATTGCATGGAAAATTTGATTTAAGCAAAAAGGCGGAGATGTTTTTATTCTTAGCAGATAGAGCTGAACACACCCAAAGCGTAATAGAAAAGAACCAAGATAAATTAATACTTAGCGATAGAGGTTTTGTGTCAGGTATCTCATATGCCATAACAAATGATAGCGAATTAAATTTTGATACTCTTTTGAGCTTTAATAAATTTGCATTAAACAATAATATGCCTGATAAAATTATATTTTTTAAAGCTGATGAGAGCTTGATTTTAAAAAGATTTAAGCTTAGAAATAAAAAAGACACAATAGAAAAAAGAGGTATAAAATATCTCTTGCAAGTTCAAGAAAATATGGAAAATACCATAGATAAATTAGGTATCGAAAGCTTAAAAATAGATGCTACTTTAAAAAAAGATGAGATAACAAAACAGATAATAAATTTTATAAACTTAGATAAGGATAGGATATGATAAACGCACTTCGTGGAATGAAAGATATGATGTTAAAAAAAGCCAAATTATATGAGCATATAGTAAAAATTTGCGAACAGACAGCAAAAAATTATGGCTATACATTAGTAAAAACTCCTCATTTAGAACAGACATCTCTTTTTAAAAGAAGTGTTGGTGAAAGTAGCGATATAGTCGGCAAAGAGATGTATCAATTTACAGACAAAGGCGACAACGATGTCTGCTTAAGACCAGAAGGAACAGCTGGTGTTGTAAGAGCGTTTATAGAGTCAAAACAAGATAAAACAAATGGTGTTTATAGATATTTTTATCACGGTTCTATGTTTAGATACGAAAGACCACAAAAAGGAAGACTTAGGGAATTTCATCAATTTGGAGTTGAGTGTTTTGGAGAAGCTGATGTAAAAGAAGATGCAAGTGTTATTCTTATGCTAAACGAGATACTAACAAAACTAAATATCAAAACCACTCTTAAAATAAACTCACTAGGTGATGCTTCATCAATGGCTACTTATAAAGAAAAATTGGTAAAGTTCTTAGATGAGCATGACAATGAGATATGTGCTGATTGCCAAAGAAGAAAGGCCTTAAATCCTATAAGAGTTCTTGATTGTAAGAATGAAAGCTGTCAAGAAATATACAAAAATGCACCGCTTATGATAGATAATTTAAACGATGAAGCAAAGGCTGATTTTGAAAAATTAAAAGAAATTTTAACTAATAATCAAATATCTTTTGAGATAGATCCAAAACTTGTTAGAGGTCTTGATTATTACTGCAAAACAGCATTTGAGTTTATTAGCAACGAGATAGGCTCACAAAGCGCTGTTGCTGGTGGCGGAAGATACGATAGACTGGTTGAATATCTTGGAGGCAAGGCAAATTACGGTGTTGGTTTTGCTATGGGCATAGAAAGAATTATGGAAATCTTAAACGAGATAGATGAAAAAAGAGATGGAATTTATATATGTGCTTTAGATGAAAAATATACAGATTATATTTTTAACTTGGGCATAAAGCTAAGAAAAGATTTTAAAGTAGATATATCTTATAAAGCAAAAAAACTTCAAAAACATCTATCAGATGCAGACAACAACAATTCAAAAATTTTCCTATGTGTTGGAGAAAATGAAAAAAACAACAATGAAATTTGGTTTAAAAACCTACAAACAAAAAATGAAAAAACTATAAAAATAGATGATATTTATAAGGAGCTTGAAAATGAATGATTATGGCCTTAGTATTTGGGGTGATAACAATTTTATTATAGAACAAGGTAAGGTTTGTGTAAATAAAAAAAGCAAACCAGCGATACTAGATATAGTAAAAGAGATAAATTCTCAAGGCTATAGAGGCCCTATATTGCTTCGTTTTCCACACCTTATCAAAAAACAGATAGAGCAAATTTATGCAAGTTTCTCTAAGGCAAAAAAAGAATTTGGATACAAGGGAAATTTTAATGCCGTTTATCCATTAAAAGTAAATCAATATCCAGGATTTGTTAAAAACCTAGTTACATTAGGAAAGCCTTATAATTATGGACTTGAAGCTGGAAGCAAGGCTGAGTTGCTACTAGCAATGGCTTATAATAACGAAAATGCACCTATAACAGTAAATGGCTTTAAGGATAAAGAGCTTATAAATATAGGATTTATAGCTTCTGAAATGGGACACAATATAACACTTACAATAGAGGGCTTAAATGAACTTGAAGCAATTATAGCAACAGCAAAAGAGCGTTTTTCTCCAAAACCAAACATAGGACTTAGAATAAGACTTCACTCTACTGGTTCTGGAATTTGGGCAAAAAGTGGTGGTATATACTCTAAATTTGGGCTTACATCAACCGAACTTATAGAAGCTATAAATATGCTAAAAAAAGCAAATTTATTGGAATGTTTTAGTATGATACATTTTCATATAGGTTCGCAAATAACAGAAATTCATCCACTAAAAAAAGCCTTAACGGAAGCTGGAAACATATACGCAGAGTTAAGAAAAATGGGTGCAAAAAATCTAAAAGCTATAAACTTAGGTGGCGGTCTAGCGATAGAATACTCACAATTTAAACAAGCATCAAGTAGAAATTATACACTTAATGAATATGCAAATGATGTTGTCTATCTTTTAAAAAGCATAGCAGAACAAAAAAATGAACAAGAGCCTGATATTTTTATAGAATCAGGGCGTTTTATATCAGCTTCTCATGCCTTACTTGTTGCTCCGGTACTTGAACTTTTTTCACAAGATCACACAGAAGAAAAATTAAATTTAAAAGAAAAAAATCCACAACTTATAACAGAACTTTATGACCTATACAACTCTATAAGACCATCAAATGCATTAGAATATCTACACGATAGTATAGATCATATGGAAAGCGTATTGACACTTTTTGACCTTGGTTATGTTGATTTACAAGATAGATCTAATGCTGAGGTATTAGTTCAACTAATAGGAAAAAAAGCTGTAATAATGCTTGGAAATAAAAACAGTACATCTGATTTATTGAAAATCCAAGAAGAGATAAAAGAGAGATACTTGGTAAATTTCTCACTATTTCAATCCTTGCCTGATTTTTGGGGGCTAAAACAAAACTTTCCTATAATGCCATTAGATTGTCTTGATATACGCCCTACTCTACCTGCTTGTATTTGGGATATTACTTGTGATAGCGATGGAGAGATAAGCTATAAAGATGAACTAAATCAACTATTTTTACACGATGTTGATGTAGAAAAAGATGAGTATTTTTTAGGATTTTTCTTAGTTGGGGCATATCAAGAAGTTTTAGGAATGAAACACAATCTTTTTACACATCCAACAGAGGCTATTGTTGAAATAAATGAGACCGGCTTTGAGATAAAAAATCTACTTGAAAGTCAATCTATCCTTGATATTATGGAAGATATGGACTATGATATACATGAGATACAAGATACTTTAAACGAACGCTTAGAACGATCAAATCTTGTTAACGAAACGCAAAAAAAACAGATACTAGGAGAAATATATCTATTTTTGAATGATAATGGTTATCTAAAAACAATAAACTAAATTTAAAAATTTTTATTAGTTTATAAAAAAGTGATAAAATATTGGTCTATAACAATATTTGAAATATAAAGCAAAGGATTAAGTATGTTATCAAAAAGAATGCAAACTTTAAGTGAGTCTTTAACCATAGCAATATCAGCTAAAGCAAAACAAATGAAAGCTGATGGCATAGATGTTATAAGTTTTAGTGCTGGCGAACCTGATTTTGACACACCAAAAGTAATAAAAGATGCTGTAAAAGAAGCACTAGATAGTGGCTGTGGAAAATATACAGCTGTAGCTGGCGAGCCTGAAGTATTAAAAGCAATAGCTACAAAATTAAAAAAAGATAACAACTTAACCTACACAACAAATCAAATCATAACAAATGTTGGAGCAAAACACTCACTTTTTAATATATTTCAAGCACTTATAAACGAAGGTGATGAAGTTATTATTCCAAGCCCTTACTGGGTAAGTTATCCTGAAATTGTAAAATTTAGTGGCGGCGTTCCTGTATTTTTAGAAACTACCGATGAGTGTGATTTTAAAATAACACCTAAACAATTAAAAGATGCAATAACAGATAAAACAAAGGTATTTTGTCTAAATCACCCAAACAACCCAACAGGTTCTGTTTACACAAAAGATGAACTTTTGGAATTTGCAGAAATTTTAAAAGATACAAATATAATAGTTTTAAGCGATGAAATTTATGAAAAACTAACATATGATACAGAATTTGTAGCAGTAGCTTCTATTAGTGATGATATGTTTAAAAGAACTGTTACTATAAATGGACTTAGCAAATGCGGAGCTATGCCTGGATGGAGATTTGGGTATATGGCAAGCGTTATGGATGAGCTAAATGCTGCCGTTAAAAAACTACAAAGCCAAAGCACTAGCAACATATCAACACTAACCCAAAGAGGAGCCATAGCATCACTTCTTGGCAAAAGCGATGATGATATACAGTATATGAAAAACGAGTTTCAAAAAAGAAGAGATTTGGCTGTTGAACTTATAAACAATATAGATGGGTTAAAAGTCAAAAAACCAAATGGAGCATTTTATTTATTTGTAAATTGTAAAAAAGTCGATGAAGACTCAGTAAGATTTTGTAAAAAAATGCTAGAAGAAGCAAAGGTTGCAACAGTACCTGGGATAGGTTTTGGAATGGAAGGCTATTTTAGACTAAGCTTCGCAACAGATACGCAAAGCATAAAAAAAGGAATAGAAAGAATAAGTAATTTTATAAAAAATTACAAAATATAAGATCGGGTAAAAAATTGATAAAAATAGAAATTAACGGATATAATTTTCACACAAACTCAAAAGACTTAAACGAATTAAAAAGTGAAATTTCAGATGAATTAAAAAGTGAAATTTCTCTTTTTATACAAAAACACAATCTACTTGAAGCTGACATTTTTATACTAAATGGTTTTGCCACAAAAGAAAATCAGCCTTTAAAAGATAACGATAAAATAAATATAATAAAACGTGGTATTATGCCTAGCAACGAGATATTAAAATCAATGATAGAAGCTAGAAATTCCCCTGAATTAAACAATGCTCTATCAAATGCTTGTGTAGGCATAGCCGGACTTGGCGGACTTGGTTCAAACATAGCTTTAAGTCTTGCTAGAGTCGGTGTATCAAAACTTATTTTGGTTGATTTTGACATAGTAGAACCAAGCAATTTAAATCGCCAGCAATACTATGTAAGTCATATAGGCATGAATAAAACACATGCATTAAAAGACCTAATTAGCAAAATAAATCCATTCGTTGAAGTGATAACACATGAAATTTATCTTGATAAAACAAATGTAGCAGATATTTTTTCAGAATGTAGCATAGTTTGTGAAGCATTTGACAATACATTGAGCAAATCAATGATTATAAAAGAAGCTGGAAATAGTCTAAAAGAGAAAAAAATAATTTGTGGTTCTGGAATGGCTGGAATGCATAGTTCAAACTTAATAAAAACTGTAAAATTTGCAAATAACTTATATATATGTGGAGATTTTACAAACGAAGCAAAAATAGGTCAAGGGTTAATGGCGCCTAGAGTTGCTATATGTGCAAACCATGAAGCAAACTTAGCATTAAGACTATTGATGAACTTAGATGTATAAAATCATTAAACAATTTTAAGTAGTTTTTATAAGCTTCAAAAGCCAATCATATCAATAAAAACTAATGCTATGTTTGGCAAAAACTATCAAAATGCGAATATTTTTATTATGTAAAAACCACTGATGATTTTTTAATATGCACCTTACAACAAGTTACACCAATTTTAGGTGTTAAACCAAAAAAACATAATTTTTAACACTAAAAAACAAGTCTTTATGTAAAATTTCAAAAAAAATATACTCTATTAACTGGAGATATTGATCTTATTTTAGGCATATTTAACTTATTTTATATCATAGAAATAATACTTAAACTAGAAAATGATTTTTATAAAGCTGGTAAAAACTCATAGAAAATGCTGATGATTTTAGTATTAAAAAAAATGAGTTAGATTTAATACAAAGCAATCAAAAATGAATTTAATTGTATAAATTTTAAAAATCTATGATGAATTTTAAAATAGCTGGTACAATAACACACAATATCAGCTTTGGTTGTATTAAAAGTTTGGCATATTTTTGCTGATTTTATATATGAGCATTCATAAGATCTTAAATGTGAAAACGTTGTATTTAGCCGGGATATGTTTAAAAATCAAAGTATGTCAAATTTATTTTACAAACACACAAACCCAAATAATGACATATAATTCAAAGAGTTTATTAAGATATAAAATTCAAACCTTTATAAGATAGTTTTAAATAAAATAATAGGCTATTTATATAAAAGCGGAGAAATATTTTGAGTGCTGATAAAATTCTATTTTTTTTAAGTGTTTCGTTACTTATAATCGGCGTAGTATTTTCTCTTTCTTTATCTGTTTTTACGGTTTTATCATTTAATTATAGCGAGTATCATTTTTTTATAAGACAATTTATTGTAGCCTTGATAGGCATAGCTATGATGTGGGGAATTTCTAGACTAAATCCAGATAAATTTCTCATATGGATAGGTTTTGGTCTATTTATATCATGCACACTAATAATGGGATTAATGTATGTATTACCAAGCTCTCTTGTAACAGAGGCTGGAGGCGCTAGAAGATGGATAAGACTTCCTGGATTTTCTTTAGCACCGGTTGAGTTTTTTAAAATAGGATTTGTATATTTCTTAGCTTGGAGTTTTAGTAGAAAAATAGATAATTCAAAAAAAAGATTAGTTGATGAGTTGAAAATCCTAGCACCATATTTATTTTTATTTATGATCATTATATATCTTATAGCTGTTTTGCAAAACGATTTAGGACAAGTAGTTGTTCTTGCACTAACACTTATAATAATGGCACTTTTTGCTGGAACAAGTAAAAAATTTTTTGGCATAGGAATATTAGCAGCAACATTGGCTGCGATAATCATAATATTTAGCTCCGATCATAGAATTTTAAGAATAAAATCTTGGTGGGGAAGCATACAAGATATGATTTTGTCATTTTTTCCACACCAAATAGCAGATGTATTAAGAGTAGATAATGCACCAGAACCATACCAAGTAGGACACTCTTTAAATGCAATAAAACATGGAGAAATATTTGGTGAAGGCTTAGGGGCTGGAGTTATAAAGCTTGGGTTTTTAAGCGAAGTTCATACTGACTTTGTTCTTGCTGGTATAGCTGAAGAGGTTGGATTTGTGGGCATAAGTGTGATAGTTATACTTTTTTCATTTTTGCTTTTTAGAATTTTTAGGATATCTTCAAGAAGTGAGAACAAAGTTTATCATCTATTTTCACTTGGAATTGGACTTTTGATATCTTTTTCATTTTTGATAAATAGTTACGGAATAAACTCATTAGTCCCAATAAAGGGTCTAGCTGTTCCATTTTTAAGTTATGGCGGAAGCTCTGTTTTAGCAGTATGTATAAGCATAGGTATGGTTTTGATGGTAAGTAAAAAGGTAAAACAATGATAGCAATAACAGGCGGAGGAACAGGCGGACATTTAGCGATAGCTAGAAGCTTTTGTCATCAATTAAAACAACACAACAAGCAAACTATTTTTATAGGCTCAACCAATGGTCAAGATAAAATGTGGTTTGAAAATGATACAAATTTTAATAAGAAATACTTTTTACAAAGCTCTGGTGTTGTTAACAAAAAAGGATTAAACAAGCTAAAATCATTTTTAAATATCATAAAGCTATCGTTTGAATGCAAAAAAATATTTAAACAAAACAATATAAAAGCTGTAATTAGTGTTGGTGGATACTCCGCAGCACCAGCATCTTTGGCAGCGATTTTATCAAATATACCAATTTTTATACATGAACAAAATGCGATCATTGGTAAACTAAATTATATGCTCAAACCTTTTGCAAAACAGTTTTATAGTTCATATGAAAAACATCCATTTGCTTATCCTGTAAGTGATAAATTTTTCCAAACACAAAGAGTTAGAAGTAATCTAAAAACTATACTTTTTTTAGGTGGTTCTCAGGGTGCAAAAGCTATAAATGAACTTGCTATCAAAATAGCACCTATTTTAAAAGAAAAAAATATAAACATCATACATCAATGTGGTAAAGATTCACTTCAAATATTAAACAATCAATACAAAGAGCTAGGCTTTACAGAACAAGAACTAGAACTTTTTGACTTTTGCAACAATATAGAAAAAAAAATGCAAAAAGCAGATTTGGCTATAACAAGATCTGGAGCTAGTTCTTTATGGGAGCTTATAGCAAATGCATTGCCTTGTATTTTTATACCTTTTCCACATGCAGCAAAAAACCATCAATACCACAATGCTAAATTTTTACAAGACAAAAATCTGGCAAAAATATCAACACAGATAAAAAATAGCGCAAATGATAAAGAAATTCTAAAAATGATTGAAGAATACGATATAAAAAATACATCTGAACTTTTATCTAATTTAATACATCAAGATAATACAGATGAGATTATAAAAGATATTATCTCTAAGCTAAATGATTGATTTTAACTCATTTAGCACTTTTTTGATCTAAATCTAACCTTTATTCTTTTTAATCTATACGTTGTGAAAGCATAAAATTCTCTATAAAAACAAACAAATCTAGACTCTTTTTTACTGCATATACAAGCAAATACACTCTCTAACTCTCTACGCTCTTTGTTTGTAATTTTATCCATAAATTATGCTCCAGCTAATTTTTTTATCTTTTTTAAAACAAATAATACTTCTTCATCATCAAGCTCGCAAAGCATTTTACAAACAACAGCTGCAGCTTGAGGCTTTGTTCTTCCAAGTCTCCAGTCCTGATAAGTTCGCATAGGAATTCCAAGACTTTTTGCCATTTCATTTTGAGAAATTTTCTTTCCCAAATTTTTAGACTCAACAGCATTGTGAAGTAAATTAAAAATATCATTTGTTTCAATCATTCGAGTATTATATTAAATATTGTATTAAATATTCATTAAAAAATATAAAAAATTATATATTAAGCATTAAATGCACTATAAATATATATAAATATATTAAATTTAATATGTTTTATACAATATGTAGTATATTTATATCAAATATGACTTATTTTATATAATAAAACTTTAGCTAATAAGACTAAAGTAAAATAAATTAAAATAATTAAATTTAACACTTGACAATAATATACTCAATATTGTATAATTCACTTAGCAATTTAAATGAAAGAGTGCTAATTAATAGATGAAATCAAATAAAATAAGCAAAAGAGATATAATACTTAACTCAATCATAGATGCCTATATCGAACAAAACATTCCAATAGGTTCTAATGAGTTAGGCTCTCGCATGGATATGAATATCTCAGCATCTACCATTAGAGTATATTTTAAAAAGCTATCTGATGAAGGCGAAATAATGCAACTTCATATAAGTGGCGGAAGAATACCTACTGTAAATGCTATGCAAAAATATTGGAATGATTTTTTCTATGACTTTTCAGATGAAATTGTTATAAATGATGAAAATATTTTAAAATTTTTGTGTGATAAGCATGAGCTTTATTGCATGATTTTTGGAAATCTCGATCAAAATTTAGAAGAAATTTTAAATGTTGATAGTAGATTTTTAGTGCTTAATTTCACAAAAGATGAGATAGTTTTAAAATATGATATAAGGGTTGAAAAATTCTTATCTAATTTAATAGGAGTTAGTTTAAACAAGCTTGAATTAGTATCATCCCAAGTTGGTTTAAGCGAACTTAGAAGCAAAATAAGAGAGCTTAAAAGAACAAAAATCTATTTTCAAGAAAATGAAATTTTGGCTTTGAAGATGTTTGAAAATAAAAAAATAAAATCTATTTTAGAGCCAAGTTTTGAAAATTTTATGAAGAAAAAATTAACTTTTTCTCCATTATTTGAAGATGGTTTTATGGGTTTAAAATTGGCAGCAAATTACAAAGGAGAAGACTCTATAATGGTATGTAGCGGAAGCGTATATGCTAACTATATTAGATTTTTAAATAACATAAAGGAAGTAGCATGAGCGAAGATATAAAACAAGAAGAAAATAATTTAGAAAATGTAACTGAAAACGAGGAATTAACTAGTGATAATATTGACTTAAACAATCTATCACAAGAAGAGTTTTCAAAAGTTTTAGAATTAGAAAAAGAACTTAGTGAATTAACAAATAAGTATTATAGAGCTAATGCTGATTTTGAAAACATGAAAAAGCGTTTTGAAAAAGAAAAAGAAGGGATAGCAAGCTATGCAAATGAGAAATTTGCAAGAGATCTTTTGCCCGTCATAGATGCTATGCTTATGGCTGTAAATTTTGATGCGTCAGAAGATGAATTTGCAAAAAAGATAAAAGAAGGTGTGCTTTTAACGTTAGATGAGTTTAAAAAATGCTTTGAAAAGCACGGTATAAAAGAGATACAAACTGATATAGATTTTGATCCAAATGTGCATAACGCTGTATTAAGAGTAGATAGCGAAAATCACACAAGTGGACAAATAGTGCAAGTTATGCAAGTAGGATATACTATAAACGGTAGGGTTTTAAGACCAGCAATGGTTAGTATCGCAAATTAATTTAGAAAATAAAAATTTAATAAAAAGGAAAGAACATGTCAAAAGTTATAGGAATAGACTTAGGAACAACAAACTCTTGTGTTAGCGTTTTTGAACGTGGAGAAAGTAAGGTTATACCAAATAAGGAGGGAAAAAACACAACTCCTTCAGTGGTAGCTTTTACAGATAAAGGCGATGTATTAGTTGGTGATGTTGCAAAACGTCAAGCTGTAACAAACCCTGAAAAAACTATTTATTCTATAAAGCGTATTATGGGACTTATGAGCAATGAAGATGCAGCAAAAGAAGCAAAAAACAGACTTCCTTATCACGTAGTTGATAGAAATGGCGCATGCGCTATTGAAATTTCTGGCAAAGTTTATACGCCACAAGAAATTTCTGCAAAAGTTTTAATGAAACTAAAAGAAGATGCTGAAGCATTTTTAGGTGAAAAAGTTGTTGATGCTGTTATTACTGTGCCTGCTTACTTTAACGATAGCCAAAGAAAAGCTACAAAAGAAGCTGGAACAATAGCTGGATTAAATGTTTTACGTATTATAAATGAACCAACAGCAGCTGCTCTTTCTTATGGTTTAGATAAAAAAGAAGCTGAAAAGATATTGGTTTATGACCTTGGTGGTGGTACATTTGACGTTACTGTTTTGGAAACTGGCGACAATGTTGTAGAAGTTCTAGCTACTGGTGGTAATGCATTTTTAGGTGGTGATGACTTTGACAACCTTATAATTGACTGGCTTGCAAATGAGTTTAAATCTGAAACCGGAATAGATTTAAAAGGTGATGTAATGGCTTCTCAACGTTTAAAAGAAGCTGCTGAAAATGCTAAAAAAGAGTTAAGTTCTGCATCAGAAACAAATATAAATCTTCCGTTTATTACAGCAGATGCAAGTGGTCCAAAACACCTTGTAAAAACTTTAAGCCGTGCTAAATTTGAAGGAATGATAGAATCTTTAGTAGCTGAAACAATAACAAAAATAAATGAAGTTATAAAAGATGCTGGACTAAGTAAAAACGAAGTAAAAGAGATCGTAATGGTTGGTGGTTCTACAAGGGTTCCACTTGTTCAAGAAGAGGTTAAAAAAGCATTTGGTAAAGAGCTAAATAAAAGCGTAAATCCTGATGAAGTAGTATCTATAGGTGCTTCTATCCAAGGTGCTGTTATAAAAGGCGATGTTAAAGATGTATTGCTTCTTGATGTTACACCACTTAGCCTTGGTATAGAAACACTTGGTGGAGTTATGTCTAAAATAATAGAAAAAGGCACAACAATACCTACTAAGAAAAACCAAGTATTCTCAACAGCTGAAGATAATCAAAGTGCTGTTACAATCAACGTAATACAAGGTGAGCGTGAGTTTGCAAGAGATAATAAATCTTTAGGACAATTTAACCTTGAAGGAATACCAGCTGCACCTCGTGGAGTTCCTCAAATAGAAGTTGAGTTTGACATAGATGCCAATGGTATACTTACTGTTTCAGCTAAAGATAAAGCTACCGGAAAAGCTCAAAATATCACAATATCTGGCTCAAGCGGCTTAAGTGATGAAGAGATTAACAAGATGGTAAAAGAGGCAGAGCTTCACAAAGAAGAAGACAATAAAAGAAAAGAAGCTGTAGAGGCTAGAAATCAAGCTGATGCATTAGTTCATCAAACACAAAAAAGCATGGATGAGCTTGGTGAAAAAGTACCGGAAGAAGACAGAAATAATATACAAAAAGCTCTAGATGAGTTAAAAGAGACTCTTAAAGATCAAAACTCTACAAAAGAGCAAATAGATGCTAAGGTAAAAGATTTAAGTGCCGCTAGTCATAAACTTGCTGAAGCTATGTATAAAAAAGAAGGCGATGCAAACGAAGCAAATTCTAAGAAAAAAGATGATGACGTTATAGACGCCGAAGTTGAGTAAGATACTTTTTTGAAGGGGTGGACACCACCCCTAATAATTTAATTATTTATATAAAAATTTCTCTAAAAAATAAATTTATTAATATTCTTTTATCTATATAATACCTGCATAAACTTCTATTGATATTTATAAAAGCTTCATGTTTTAAAATTATTCTTTTAAATTGTTTAATGTAAAATACAAACAACTCGTTGTTAAACGCAAGTGTTTAGAAAGATTTAGCAATTACAATGTTTATAACTCTTGATAAAAAATTTTAAAGCTACTATATTACCAATATTTTAAAGAACATTAAGTCTTAGAAATTTAGCTTTTTGTTATACAACTCCATTATTTTGACATAAAGTCTTTAGGAAATACATCATTGGTATATACAAACTTTGGTGGAAATTATTTTTTATCTATTTTTTAGTTTATTTAAATTATTATATTGAGAGCAACCAAATTTAAAACTAAAATCACAAAATTCACAATCTAGTATTCTTTTTATGATTGCTTCATTTCTTTGTCTTCTTAATAAAAATATCCTAACCCAAAAAACTTCTACGCGACAAGGCTTCAACAATAAGATTGTTTGTAGCTACAAATATCCATCACAAAAAGAGCGGTTGTTGAAATTAGTAATATCGTTTTTATATTTAAGCACTTTGTAAAATAAATTACTAAAAATTAAAATCTAATAACTTTCTTTTGCCATTCCAGCTTCAACCAAAAAACAGCTTGGTTGATAGTTTACTTTTTTCATTTTGTCAAATCTCGCATAACTCAGATAAAGCTCATCTTTTGCCCTAGTAACAGCAACATAAAACAACCTTCTTTCTTCTTCCAAACTCCCACCCATACTCATTAATTTCAAATTTGGAAATCTATTTTGTGCTAAATCAACGACAAAAACTTGTTCAAACTCAAGTCCCTTACTAGCATGAACACTAAGCAAACTAACCCCCTGCCCTTCACTCATTTCATTACTACCAAGTGTTATAAAATTATAAAATTTTTCAACATTATTATATTTTTTACTAAGCTCAAGCAAGACATTTGTTTTTTGAAATATCTTTTCTTGTATCTCTTCTTTAAGAGTCAAATCAACATTTCCATTTTTTAAAGTTGCCCTTTTTGTAGACAAAACATCAACTATAAAATAGAAAATTTTACTATTTTGTATATGTTTTATAAAAAAATATGGATCATTTAAATTTTGTAATTTTTTTAATAAATTTAAAAGTTCATATAAAAAGTTGGCACCATCTTCGCTTAATTTTTCTTTTTTTAAAACCGGATGAGACAAAAATTCACTATCAAAGTTTAAATTTTTAAATTTATTAACATCAGAAATATCATCAAAGTCATCAAAAAGCCCAAGCTGATAATTGCGAACTTTTTTACTTTTTATATCCACAGTGCTGTCTGGTTTTAAAAGCCCTTTTACCAAATCACCATGCCCAAGCTTAATTAAAGTATCAAAAATGTCCTTACTCAAAGCATTTCCTATACCTTTTGCATATTCAAATATATGTATAAATGCCATAATATCTTTTGGATTTACATAAATTCCAATCAAATCAATCAAAGACTTTATCTCTTTACTTTCAAAAAAGCTAATACCACCCTTTCTTTTTGAATTTACACCTTTTTCTTTTAAAGCTACCTCGATCCCATCTGCTGATGAGTTATTTCTAAAAATAATAGCTATATTTTCTCTATCATAAGGCGATAAAGAGATAATATCTGCTATGTTTGTGTATTGGTCAAAAAGCTCATTATAAACAAGCAATGTCGGATTTTTAAACTTACCTTCCCTACTCACAACCAGCTTTTTTTCGTAAAGTCTAGGATTGTTTGATATAACCTTATTTGCAAGTGCAAGTATAGAAGAGCTTGAGCGATAATTAACATTTAAAGCATATATATTTGCATCTTTAAAACGATCTTTAAAAGAACCTATGATCTCTATATTTGCCCCATTAAAAGCATAAATACTTTGATCAAAATCACCAACACAAAACAAACTTTTTGTATTAAAAGCATCTATTAAAGACCCTTGAAGAGTATTTGTATCTTGATATTCATCTATTAAAATTTCATCATATTTTATATCTATATTATTTTTAAGTTCATCTCTCATTTTAATAAGCAAATCATTAAAATCAACATAGCCAAATTTCTCTTTCTCTAATTCAAATTCTTTTAAAATATCTTCATAAATTTCAGCATAAAGAGCTTGTTCGCTATTTTTTGCTACAAAATAATCGTGAAAATTATCATCTTGTGATGAGTTTTGATAAAGTGAATAAACATCATACAAATAAGCTCCACCATATGGTTTAATGTCGCTTAAATGATAAAATTTTCGCTTTTCTACTATGCTTTTTAGAAGCATTTTTAGCTCACTTGGCTGTTTTAATGTTACATTTTTCCCAATTTTTTTAAGTAAGGTATAAGATACCGAATGAAATGTGCCTGATGTGATAGATGAAGTTATACTTTTATCAAAATAACGATTTAACCTTTCTATCATCTCTGTAGCAGCTTTATTTGTAAAAGTCAAAAGCAGTATCTTTTGCGGTTCACAACCCAAATTTAAAAGATGTGCGATTCTAGCTACTATAGTAGAAGTTTTTCCAGTTCCCGCACTAGCTATAACTAAATTCGCACCAAAAGGTGCAGTAGCAGCAGTATATTGCTCTTGATTTAGTCTAGAAAGTGGCATAAAAACTCCTAATGTATAAAAATAATCTAAATATGTGTTTTGATTTTATCTGGTAGAAAAATATAAAATTTTAAGCCTTTCTTTGTTTAGGTCTAAAAACTTTCATTTTTGTTTCATCTGTTTTAATATAAGCACCATTTATCAAATCTATACAATACGGTATAGCTGGAAAAATAGGCTCTAAACACTCTTTTATAGCTCTTGGGCTTCCTGGTAAATTTACTATAAGAGAATTTGCACGAATTCCAGCTGTCTGCCTAGACAAAATAGCAGTAGGAACGTACTTTAAGCTCTCATTTCTCATCATCTCACCAAAACCTGGCATCATCTTTTCACAAACAGCCTCAGTAGCTTCAGGCGTAACATCTCTTAAGGCAGGACCAGTTCCACCAGTGGTAAGAATCAAATCGCATTTTAGCTCATCTGCAAACTCAATAAGTGTGTTTTTTATAAGATCAAAATCATCAGGGATAACTCTATAAACATAATCTCTTTCGCTAACAATCCAATCATCCATAAGTTCTTTTATGGCATTTCCAGAAATATCTTCATAAATGCCCTCACTAGCTCTATCGCTTAATGTTAATATACCTATTTTTAATTTCTTATCCATCTCATACTCCTAATCATAAGTTTTATTTAAAATTTTAGAAACATCAAATCTATCTATACTTTCATTTTCAAAGATAAAATTTGAAATATCTTCACTTTGTATTTTCATACCTTGTAAAAACTCAGATATTTCAGTTTTGGCTGTTTTTAATATATTCTCAACATCCAAAACATTTGAAGTAAAAGATTGCCCCATTCCGTATTCAAACACCATTTTTTCGGCTATACTTTTTGCTATATTTAAATCATAATAAGAATTTGAAAAGACATCATTAAACTCAAGCTCCAGTTTAACCATTCCAGCAAGATAAACCTTAATCCTTGATAACATTTGAGTCTTTGACTCTATCTCTCGCTCAGCACCCAAAAAACGATCCTCGATAAGAGAAATTTTATCAAATTTTATATCAAACCAATAAGCACTAAGAGCCTTTGCACCCTGATAAATGGATTGTATCTTTTTTTCATGCTCTGTATAGCTTAAAACCCTTTTTTTACCAAGTAATACTTTATTTGAAACAGCTTCAAAATCAGAAGTTTCTATAACCCTAACACCACGCCTTAAAGCATTTATTGCAGCTTCATTAACCAACGTACTAAGCGCAGCTCCTGAAAAACCAACTGTCATTTTTGCAATTTCTTCAATATCAACATTTGTTGTTTTTCCAGACAAGTATGATTTTAAGATATCTATCCTATCGCCAACATTTGGCATTGATAAAAAAATTCTTCTATCAAATCTACCAGACCTTAAAAGTGCTTCATCTATCATCTCTATACGATTTGTAGCAGCTATGACAATAACACCTGAGTTATCCAAAAAACCGTCCATTTCTGTTAAAAGCTGATTTAATGTAGCCTCTCTTTCATCATTTCTATCACCACCTCTACTTTTACCAACAGCATCTATCTCATCTATAAAAACAATAGATGGCGCATAAGCTTTTGCTTTTGCAAAAAGCTCTCTAACTCTTTTTGCCCCCATACCGACATAAATTTGAACAAAACTAGCACCATTTTGATAAAAAAATGGAACATTTGCTTCGCCAGCAACAGCTTTTGCTATAAGTGTCTTACCTACACCCGGTGGTCCTACCATCAAAACACCTTTTGGCATTTTTATACCAAATTCTTTATATTTTGATGGATTTTTCAAAAAATCAACTATCTCACTAAGCTCTATTTTAACATCTTTAATGCCAGCTACATTACTAAAATTTATATTTGATACAACTGGATTTATACTTGACTGAACCATATTTTCAAGCTCAAAAGCTGGATTTTTATTCATATAATTCGCCTTATTTGTTTTAATTTTACTTAAAACAAATAAAAACACAAAAATCATAATCAACAAAAATAAAATTGTAAAAACCTCATCCATCATAATATATTGTTTTTCTTGCTCTATTGGTATTGTTTTTGCAAGTTCTTTTATATCTATAGCATCTTTTATAATTTTATATCTGTTGTTTTTTGTATAAAAAACGATATCGCTTCCACTAATTACGGCTTTTTGTATCTGTTCATTTTTTATAAATTGGTCTAAATTTACATAGCTTATATTTTTAGGTTCACCCCTAAAAACAGCAAAAACTATAACCGCAACAAGTAAAACAAGAGCTATGATAGCTATATTTTTCTTTTCAAATTTAAATTTCTGCATAATTTGCATCATCCCTTATTTTGTAGTTTTTAATTTCTACCCACTCTTTTGATATATCTTTATCTGAGCTTATTTTTACCTTGTTATAAAATTGATCAGAACCCTCAAAGAAATCACCATTTTTTTGTTCTACTAAAATTTGCAAAGGAATGCTGTTTTCTCTTCTAAAATCAATATTATTTTGTAAAACTATATCTTTTAGTGTTTTTAACCTTTGTTTTGCCACAGCACCATTAACATCTTGCTTTAATGTTGATGAATAAGTGTTGTTTCTTGGAGAATATATAAAAGCATGAATATGAGTTAATGGGAATTTCTTAAAATTTATTAAAGCATCTTCCCAAATATCATCGCTTTCGCCAGGATGTCCCACTATAAAATCAGTCCCTAAAGCAAAACCAAGCTCTCTTAATTCACAAAAAAGTTCTAAATCCTTAAATGCTTGATTTCTACGCCTCATTATACTAAGCATAGCTTGGCTTGTGTGTTGAAGTGCTATATGAAGATGTCTTTCAAGCCAAGGCTCTTTTAAAATTTCTCTAAAATCATCATCTATCTGACTAGGCTCTATACTTCCAAGCCTTATTCTTTTTATGCCAGATATGCGACCAAGTTTATACAAAAGCTTACCCAAAGAACTGCCACTGTCCTTACCATAACTTCCTATATTTGTACCAGTTAAAACAAGTTCGTTATAACCATTTGAAGCTAGAATTTTTGCCTCATTTATTATTGAGTTTTCATCCATACTTCTTGACTTACCCCTAACACTAGGTATTATGCAATAAGAACAAGCAAAATTACAACCCTCTTGAATTTTTATAAAAGCCTTTGTGTGATTTTCATAATTTGTAACTATATTTTTATCTATTGAGTTTAGATTTCCGAGTTCAAAAAATCTAGAGTTGTTTGAAAGCAACTCATTTATTTTTGACTTTTCACTAGCACCTATAACTCCAAAAATACCATTTTTATCATAAAGCTCTTTTCCTTTACTAACAGCACCACAACCAGTCAAGACAACCTTAACTCCACGCTTTTTAAGACCATTTATATAACTCCTAACACCACTATCTGCACCATTCGTAACCGTACAAGAGTTTACCACCACCACATCAGCCGTATCTTCATCATTAGTTATATCATAATCTTTAACATAACTTTTTATAAGTTCTGTATCATAGATATTTGTCCTGCAACCAAATGTTTTAAAAAAAATTTTATCTCTTTTCAAGAAAGCACCTCTTTATCTAAATCAGCATGCTCCTTTGGAGATAGCTTTTTACTAAAGTACATAGTTTGAGTAGGGTAAGCTATAACTATATCATCTTCTTTATTGAAAGCATCTATAAGCTCTGAACTAATAGTGCTTCTTAATGTCAAAGTAGCATATGAGTTTGACATAAACCATATAGAAACATTTATACCATAGGGTTCAAAAAATGTAAAAACCCTAGGTTCTACATTTGGATTTTTTATACTATATTCATTTCTAAGTCTTGTCATCTGTCTTTTAGCTATATCAGTATAACCTTTTGCATATTTTCTTGTTATTGTTTTTGCTATATGAACAGCTTTTTTGTGATTACTATCAAAACTCAAAACAACATCTATTCCATCCCATACAGTCTTCATGCCGTGATGAGAATAATTAGATATAAGCTCTGTAAAAATATAATTATTTGGTATAAAAACTATCCTTCCGCCACGCCTATTTTCTTTATATGTAGTAAGGGTGACATCTTCAAAAAGTGTCATTCTAAGCACAGATATATCTATGATATCGCCAACATATATATTTCCATTATGGCTAACTCTAACCCTATCTCCAACATGAATAGAACCACCAAATATTATAACAACCCAGCCAAGCATAGACATAAACATATCTTTCATAGCAATAGCAATACCAGCTGATGCAAAACCTAAAACTGTAACAACATATGTAACATTTTCTATATATACAAAAAGCAATGTAAGAATAATAAGAACAAAATTTATAAAGTTTATAAATTTATTTACAATATAAAATCTATCATTATCTGTTATAGTTTTTTTTGCTATAAATTTAAAAAAGAATGAAATAGCTATTATAGCTATAATAAAAATAGCTATATTTATAGTGCTTATAATTTGTGATTTTATATCATTTGTAGCTATATTTATAGACTCATCTGCCCGTTTTTCATATACATCAAATGTAGTGTCGGCAATCTGCTTTGCACTCTCAAACTCGCTTATTTGAGTCCTGAGTTCATAAATTTTATTTGGCACTGTTTTGTTAAAATCATTTGGCAAGATAGTAGTTAAAATTTCCTCTTTTTCTTTTAATTTTTTTAACAAATTATCAAGCTCATTAATATGATGTTTATACTCTTCTTTATCGCTTCTTATTTTTTTAATATATGAAAACCCTGAAATCATCATGATTGGGTTTGTAATACGAGGCGCAATAGCTACCTCTGGAGCTGATAGCATATTTGAAAATGGAGTTTTTTCATACTCTTTTAAAAGCTCTAATTGATCTTTTAGATATTTTATTTTTTTAGAAATATCTGACTTTTTCTTACTATCTTTTGAGTATTTTTTAATCAATCTTTCATTATCTTCAAGTTCATTATTTATTCTTTGAAAAGTATTATAGTTGGCATATCTAGCCATCCAAATATTATTTTTAAGGTAAAGGTTTATACTTTCTAGTTGCTTTTTACTATCTAAAATACTTGTATTTGTTAAGTTACTATCAATACTAACATTATTGTCTGCAAAAACTTGAAATAAAAAAATAAAAAATAATAATACAAATCTCATCTAAATTCACTCAATACTTCACAAATTAAATCTTTATCAATATCGCTTTTTATAATGTTTTTACCAATTCCGTTGGCTAATATAAATTTTATACTATTGTTCTGACTCTTTTTATCAAGAAAAAAAGCATTATAAAATCTCTCAATATCTTCTATTTTATACGACACAGGTAAATTAAACTTAACTAACAAATTCCTAATCATATCTTTTTCATCTTGCGTAATTAATCCCAATCTTAAAGAAAGCTCATTTGCCATATTAATTCCGATAGCAACAGCTTCACCATGCAAATAAACGCTATATTTTGTTTCGTTTTCTATAACATGAGCAAATGTATGGCCATAATTAAGTAAAGCTCTTATCCCCAGCTCTTTTTCATCTTGCATAACTATATCCGCTTTTAATTTTATCGCTTTTTTAATAATTTCTTCCAATATATTTTTATCTTTAATATCACTATTTTGCATAAAATCAAAAAAATCTTTATCAAACATAACAGCCATTTTAACCACTTCCGCAAGTCCAGCAGAAAATTCTCTTTGTGATAGTGTTTTTAGAAATTTAGTTTCGCAATAAACAACCTCTGGTTGATAAAAAGAACCGATTAAATTTTTACCAAACTTATTATTTACGCCAGTCTTTCCTCCAACACTAGCATCAACTTGTGACAATAGAGTGGTAGGAATATTTATAAATTTTATTCCTCTTTGATAAATGCTAGCCACAAATCCGGTAATATCACTAACAACCCCGCCACCAAAAGATATGAGCATACTAGAACGGTCTAGCTTACTAATAAAAAGTTGTTCTAAAATATTTTCACAAGTTTGTAAATTTTTATATTGTTCTCCATCTGGAACACTTACAACAAAGCACTCATCACAAACTATATTTTCAAGCAATGACTTCAAATGAAGCCCTGAAACCTTTGGGTTTGTGATAATAGCTATCTTACCTTTATGTTGTATTTTATCAAGCTCATTAACATAAACTTTGTAATTTTTTTCACTACAATTTAATCTTACATCTATTTGCATAGCACTATTCCTTTAGTATTAAAATACTATCTAAAAAAACCAATATTTTGCCTTAATTAGCAGAGAATAAATTGCAATTAAGCGAACTATAAATTAATTTTATTTGTCATAAAACAGCTGGAATAAAAAGCTGAGAATTGTCTTTTAGTATTTTATACTGGCGGTTTAAAGTATTAGAAAATAAAGATAAGCCATCTGATCTACTAACATACTCATCAAATGATACAAAATGTAATAAATCATCTTGTTTTGATAAGTGCAAAATAGGATTTTTTTCTTCGTATTTTTTTATCTCTATATTTTTATTAAAAAGAGCGCTAATACTATCAAAATGCTCAGCTAAAGTATCATCTTCATTTACATTATCATCAAAATAATGAAGCTCTATACCTATGTCAAGCTGAGAACAACAATCAAGTATAACAGCTGATTGATTCTCTATATCCATCTTACTATCACCAAAAATAACACCTTGTTTGATATTATTTATAGCAGAATTTCCTATTTTTAATATAGGCAAGGCAAGTGAATGAAATAACTTTTTAAACTTAAAAAAGTAATCATTGCTTGTTATAACAAGACCAATATCAAAATTTACAACATCTCCAACAATATGAGAATTATCTCTTGTATAATAATCTATATTATAAGATATATTTTTATCACTGATTTTACTCACGATTCTATTTAAATTATCGCCCAATGTAGGATTTATAATTTTAAATATCAAACGCCTATTACTAAGCTTTGAGTTTAGATAAAGGCTATTGTCTATTAGCTTTTTTATCTCTTTTTCATTCATGGCTTTCATATCTATAAAAGTATATATATTATTCCCAAAAGGATTTGGAAATTGACCTTTTTCTAACTTAATAGACCTAAAGACATTTCTTAAAACATTAGGGTCACCAACAATAATTAAAGTATCATTTGGAAGTATCATTGTATTATTTTTAGGTAAAATAATATCATTTTGTCTATATATAAGAGCTATACGCCATTTTCTTTGTTGTATAGAACTTAGATGTCTATACATGTAAGAGCTTCCAACTGGAACTTTAACCTCCATTATCTCACCCTCACCAAGACCTATATTATCAGCCAAAATAGGCATATTTGGTAAATATCTTATAAAAATGGATGATAAGATATCCTTAGCATCTATAAATTTAGTATATTTATCATTCTTTATATCTTGTTCAACAACACCCCAAAGACTAAGTAAGATTATCTCTGTTTTTTTACTTATATTTCTTAGGTTTTTGTATATTTCCAAACTTTCATTTTTATCATCTGCAAATATTATAAACTGACTAAAGTTATCTTTTACAATAGCACTTATTTTTGAAAAACTTGTTGGATCAAAATTATAAAATTTAAAATAATCGCTATTATTGTTAAAATCACTCTCTTTTACATTTGAAATTATAGTATAGTAATGTTGATTTGATCTATTTTCAAACAATCTTTTTAAAAAGCCAACAGCAAGATCACCTTGTGCTACTACTAAAATTTTTTCCATATATTCCTCACACCTAAAAAATAACAAATCCTAATTTGTTGGCAATATAATAACAAATAGAACTTAAAATTCCAGCAAAAATTCCAGCCAACACATCATCAAACATAACACCAAAACCACCGATAGTATTTCTATCTACACGGCCTATAATAGATGGTTTTTTTATGTCAAAAAATCTAAAAAATATCAATGACATTATTAATTGAAAATTAGTATCTCCGCTTAAGACTATAGCCAACCAAACACCAACAACTTCATCTATAACAATAATTGAATGATCGTGTATTTTTGTTTTGTTTTCATAAGAATTTATTATATTTATGCTAACTAGAAACAAAAATATTGATAATAAAAAAAGTGTTGTAGAAGAAAAAAAATATAAAATAACCCAAGCAACCAAAGCCCCAGCTATTGATCCAAAAGTCCCAGGCGCCTTAGGCAAAAGACCAACATAGAAAAATGTCAAAAAAAGTCTTTGCATAAACAACCTTTAAATTTTATAAAAATAGAATATGGAGCAAAAGCTCCATAAAAAATTATTTGTCTCTTATATTTAGTTCAGCAATTAACTTAGAATAAGCAGGATAATTTTTGTTTTTAAAATACTTTAAAAGTCTCTTTCTTTTACCTACCATCTTTAAAAGACCAAGACGAGAAGAGTGATCTTTTTTGAAAATTTTAAGATGTTCTGTTAACTCAGATATACGAGTTGTTAATAAAGCTACTTGAACCTCTGTTGATCCAGTATCTCCATCTTTTCTAGCGAATTTCGCAACTATTTCTGCTTTTTTAGCCGAATCCAAAGCCATTATGACCTCCTGATTGGTAAGATTTAAAAGCGGGTATTATATCACAATAAAACATAAAATTAAATAAATTTAATGTTAAAAATATCAATCTTCCCTTAAAAGATTAGATGCTATCAAATCGGCCTTTGCCTTATCATTATCTTTTTTTATACTTTTATAAATTTTATTAATATGATTTTCTAAAATTTCATGACTATTTATAATATCATTTTCTTTATCCAATTTTACATACTCGCCATCTTCTCTTAATTCAAATGCTAATGAATTATCACGAAGTTGAAGTTTTAACATATCAAGCAATCTGTCTTGTAGTTTTTTATCAAAAATAGGTGTCATGAGTTCAAGTCTTCTTTCTAGATTCCTAGGCATCCAATCAGCACTTGATATATATAATTTAGGCTCAGAATGTTTAAAATATAAAACTCTCGCATGTTCTAAATACTTACCTATGATAGATCTAATATAAATATTTTCACTTTGACCTTTAATACCAGGTCTTAAACAACAAACACCTCTTACAATAAGTTCTATTTTTACACCAGCATTGGAAGCCTTGCTTAGTTCTTTTATGATATCACTATCAACTAATGAATTAATCTTAGCTATAATATGGCCGTTTGTGCCTTCATTAGCCTCTAATCTTATCTTTTCTATAATCTTTTCTTTTATCTGAAAAGGCGACATACTAAGGGTTTGAAGTCTGCGGTTTTTATTATATCCAGATAAAATATGAAAAAATGTAGTAGTATCATTTGCAAACTCTTCCTTGCTAGTAAACAAACTAATATCTGTATAAATTTTAGCCGATGAACCATTGTAGTTTCCAGTTCCAAAATGCATATAAAACTTAAGCTTATCATTTACTTGTCTTATTACCTGAGAAACTTTAGCATGAACTTTAAATCCTGTTATACCATAAATAACATGTGCTCCAGCATCTTCAAGAGCCTTTGCCCAGTGTAGATTATTTTCCTCATCAAATCTAGCTTTAAGCTCAACCATTACAGTAACTTGCTTTCCTTCGCTTGCTGCATCGATTAAAGATTGAATTATAGGAGAACTTTTATCAACCCTATAAAGCGTCATTCTTATAGATATAACTTTTGGGTCCTTACTAGCCTCTTTTATAAACTCAACTATTGGATCAAAACTCTCATAAGGGTGCATCAACAAAACATCCTCCTTATCAATAGCATCAAAAATATTTATACTTTTTCCAAAAGGAGGTAATGTTTTTGGAGTATATGGAGTTAAGCAAAGATGGCTAAAATCTCTATTTGAAACAATCTGCCAAAGAGAACTTAAAGTAATTGGAATATTTGAAAAATATATATCTTTATGAAAAATTTTCATATGAGAGTTTAAAAATTCAAGTATATCTGGATCTGCATCGTGAGCTACTTGCATACGAACAAAAGCACCTTTTCTTCGTAGTTTTAAACCTTGTTCTAAAATCATCATAAAATCATCAGCTTCCTCTTCCTCTATTACTATATCAGCATTTCTTGTAACTCTAAATACGCAAGAGCTAATCATTTTATATCCAGGAAAAATCTCTTCGGCGTGTTTTTGAACTATGCTTTCAATAGGAACATATGTATTTTCACAAGCTTGAGTAAAGCGAGGTAAAACACGAGAAATTCTTACCATGCCATATTTTAATGTCTCAGGATGGTTAATATCTGAAAGCTTAACAGCCAAAGAAAAGCTAAGATTATTTAAATGAGGAAAAGGATGAGTTGTATCAACAGCTATCGGGACAATAACCGGCAATATATTTGAAAAGAAATATTCATCACATTTTGATTTTAAATCGTCATTTAATTCATTATAATTTTTTATAAAAAGACCATTTTTACTAAGCTCTTCTTTTGTAGTATTGTAGTGATGCTCTAAAACTTTTTGCTCATTTTGAAGATATTTTCTTATCTCTTTAAGCTGTTCAAGAGGACTCATCTCATCGCTGCCACTAGTTGTTATACCTGCAGCAAATAATTGTTTAAGCCCAGCTATTCTTATCATATAAAATTCATCTAAATTTGTGCTATAAATAGCTAAAAATTTTAATTTTTCAAGCAATGGAAGATCTTTTTCACATTGAGCCAACACACGTGAATTAAACCTAAGCCAACTAAGTTCTCTATTTATAAAAATATTTTGATTTTCCAATACTCAAACTCCTTTAAAACATTAAGAATACTATATGTTTTGAAAAAAACATTTTTTTTGATAAAATAACAAAATATTAATACAAATATTAAAAAAGGAAAATATAATATGTCAGACTACATAACACTTTTAGGTGTTTTTTTAATCTTTATTATAATATTTGCTATTTTTAAAAAAATTTCATTTTAATTTTTTAACTGTTCTAAAAGTAAGCATGCCTGTTTATACTCAAGCTTGCAACTCTTTTTTAATAAAAGCATACTCTTTTTTAAGTTATATTCTTGATCATAATATTTTGAAAAACCATATAATGCTATAGACTCATTATAACAACCTACACCATCATTATTTTGACAAGCATAACTATACAAATTCATAGCTCTTTTAAAATCAGGTGATTTACCATCTAAACCTTTTTCGTAAATTTGTCCTAAATTCGAACAAGCTGTAGCTAATTTTAAATCACACGCTACTTCATAAAAATGTTTTGCTTGTTTAAAATCTTCATCTTTAGTATAATTCACACCTAAATTATTACAAGATATTGCATCTTTTTGATTGCATTTAGATAAAAGATGTTCATAAGCTATATCTTTATCATTTTTAAGATAACCAAAACTTAGTGTCTTTTGCAAAGAGCCACATCCATTTAAAAATAAAAATACAAAAACCAAAAACAGTATTTTTTTCATTAATCAACCTTAAGTTTTTTTTCAAGTCTTTTCATATGAGAACAAGACTTATTAAATCCTCTAAAACAAGCAACTCTATATATACCATAAGCTTTAACTTCATCTTTTTGCACACCAAGTCCAAGCTCATACATAGAGCCTATATTTGCACAAGAAGCCATATCTTGTAATTCACATGCATTTATATAAGCATTTAAAGCCGCTTTATAATCTTGGGCTACTATTTCGCCTTTTCTATAAACATTTGCTAAATTATAACAAGATAAAGCACCTGAATTGTTGCAAGATTGAGTATAAATTTGTATAGTTTTTTGTGGATCTTTACTAACACCAAGACCTTTTTCATAAAGCATTCCAAGATTAGCACAAGAATGTTCAACACCACTATCGCAAGCTCTTTTGTAATACAAAAATGCATTTTTATAATCTTGCATATTTTCAAATACAACACCAATATCATTACAAGTTTCATTATCACCAGATTCACATTTTGGCTTAAGAGATAAAATAATATTATTAGCGGTAATTAGATCTCTTTCTTTTTTTAGTGATATTTTTTCATCTAATTTTTGACTATTATTGATACTATTATCAACATTTTGATATTTTACAGAACAACCAGTATAAATAAACAAACTAAAAAGCAAAAATATAATAATTCTAAGCATAAATCACCACCATATATTAAATTAAACAATATAGTAATTTTACAACTTTTTTCCTGATTTTAAGATAAGCATACTAATTTTCAAGAGTAAAAAATAAAATTATAAGTATTTATAAAATATAGACTTTTAAAGAATAAAATGGGTTTTATAAGAACCCATTTTATTTTATTTGCTTTTAGAGCATCCGCACTCGGGTTTTTTACCATCTTCCATCATATGCATATGATTATGATCCTTTGGCATTTTACCCTTCATCATATGCATATGGCTATGATCCTTTGGCATTTTTTCATCTTTCATTATCTCACACTTTTTATCCATAGAACAACCTTTTTTCATATCAGTTACGTGTTTGTGTTCGTGAGCAACATTGTTACCATGTTGGTGTGACATGTGCGCATTTGCTTTTGGAGCCATCATATCTGAGTTTTTAGCACACCCAGCAAAAAAAGCCAAAGTAGCTAATAATAAAGTATATTTTTTCATATTTTCTCCTTACTTTTATAAAATCAAAATTATCAGTATTCTATAAATTTAATATTTAATTTTAACTTAATATATATATTTTTAAAATTTAAAAGCTATTTTTTGATAAACTTTCAAAAAATATAATAAAAGGTGATAACTTTGAGAAGACTTAGCATTGATGAGGCAATAGACTTAATAGAAAACGCAGAGCTAACTGAGCTAGGAAACCTAGCTTTAGCTAAAAAAAGAGAGCTACATCCAGAAAAGATAACAACCTTCATAGTTGATAGAAATATAAACTACACAAATGTTTGTTGGGTTGATTGTAAATTCTGTGCTTTTTATAGACATGTAAAAGAAGAAGGTGCATATATATTAAGCTTTGAAGAAATTGGTAAAAAAATAGAAGAACTTATAGACATAGGTGGAACTCAGATATTATTTCAAGGTGGTGTCCATCCAAAATTACAAATAGAATGGTATGAGGACTTATTAGAGTATATAAGCAAAAATTATCCAAGCATAACAGTTCATGGATTTTCTGCTGTAGAGATAAGCTATATAGCTAAAATTTCAAAAATAAGCATAACTGAAGTTTTGACAAGACTAAGAAACAAAGGTCTTTACTCTATACCGGGAGCTGGTGCTGAAGTTTTAAGTGATAGAGTAAGAGATATAATAGCTCCAAAAAAATGTGATACGCAAACATGGCTTGATATTCACGAACAAGCACATAAACTAGATATAAAATCAACAGCTACAATGATGTTTGGGACAGTTGAAACCACAAGAGAGATAGTTGAACATTGGTCTTATATAAGAGACTTGCAAGACAAAACCGGCGGTTTTAGAGCTTTTATACTTTGGAGTTTTCAAGGACTTAATACAAAACTTATGCTAGAACAACCTCAAATTAAAAAACAAAGCTCTAATAAATATCTAAGACTACTAGCTGTATCGAGATTATTTTTGGATAATTTTAAAAATATACAAAGTAGCTGGGTTACTCAAGGTAGTCATGTTGGTCAATTAGCACTATTGTTTGGCGCTAACGACCTTGGCTCAACAATGATGGAAGAAAATGTCGTAAAAGCTGCTGGCGCGGCTTTTAGAATGAATCAAGAACAAATGATACAACTAATAAAAGATATCGGGGAAATACCAGCAAAAAGAAATACTAACTATGATATATTGGAGAAATTTTAATGGAAATTTTACATCTAAAAGCCAAAAATGATGATATACCAGTTATCTTTGAAAACTCAAAAGAGTTAAATGTAGCATATCTAAAGCTTATATTTAAGGCATCTGGTGTTTGCATGCAAAAAATACCCGGCCTTGCAAAGCTAAGTGCTATGATTTTAAATGAAGGCGAAAAAGATATGGGTTCTAGCTTATTTGCCAAAGAGCTAGAAAAAAGAGCTATAAGCATGTATGCAAGTGTTGGATTTGAGACATTTACAATAGAGATAAATTGTTTAAAAGAGCATTTTGGTTTTACACTTGATATGCTAAAAAAATTACTTAAAAATCCAAATACATCAGAACAAAGCCTTGAAAAATGCAAAAATATTACTCTTGGAGAGATAGCAAACAATCAAAATGACAATGATTATTTGGCAAGATGTGGTCTTATGCAAATTCTATACCCAGATACAAATCTAGCTACACCTAGCATAGGAACACAAGAGAGTATAGGTTCTATAAAACTCAAAGACATTAAAGATTATTTAAATGACGCGCTAGATCTTAAAAATTTATTTATCGTATTTGGTGGAGATGTTGACAAAGGTGAAATTTCATTATTACAAGATATAACAAATGTAATAAAATCAAATAAAAAATTAAGTTTAGAAAAATTGCAAACAAGCCAAAGAGGCTCGGTAAAAGAGATAATAAAGCAAAGTGAACAAGCATATATCTATTTTGGATCTCCATATAATGTGGCTGAAGATGAAAAATATATGGCAAGTATAGCTACCTTTATACTTGGCGAAGGTGGCTTTGGTGCAAGGCTAATGGAGGAAATAAGAGTAAAAAGAGGTCTTGCTTATTCTGCATATGCAAGAAATTTATTTAACCTAAGTCATTCTCAAATTTTTGGCTACTTACAAACAAAAAATGAGAGCAAAGATGAAGCCATATCAGTAGTTAGAGAAGAATTTACAAAATTTATAACTAATGGTGTAAGTGATAAAGAGTTAGAACAAGCTAAGAAATTCTTACTTGGTTCTTTACCACTAAGACTTGAAACACTATTTAAAAGATTTGCAATAGCTCAAGGGGAATTTTATCAAGGTAAAGAAATTGGTGATTTTCTAAAAGAGCTTGAAAAAATAAAAAATCTAAAATTAGATGATTTAAACAATTTTATAAAACAACACGATGAGATAACAAAGCTTAGTTTTTGTGTTTTAAGAAATGAAATTTGAAACCAAAGACAAAGTAGAATTAAGCAAGATAGGGGTTAGTTCACTTCTCGATCTAGCTCTTGTTTTGCCAAAAAGCTTTGAAGATACAACAATAACCAAAGCCCCAAAAAGCGGGCAAGTATGTATAAACATAAAACTAAACATTATAAATAAAACAAATAAAGGAATGATTTTAGCAACAGCATTTGCACACGAATGGGGTTGCGATGTAAAGATAGTTATTTTTAATGCAAAAGGTTGGCATTTTTCGGTTTTTAAAAGCGGAAAAGAGGCCACAATAACTGGTATTTGCTCTTTTGCTTATAATAATTGGCAAATAACAAATCCAAAAATAATAACCAAAACAGATCAAATCATACCAAAATTTAAAACTGATTTAAGAGATGAAAAAGTAAAAAATTTAATAGAAAAATATATAAATAAAGAGAATCTACTATCTTGTGGTCTAAACGATAAAGAGAGTGATTTTTTACTTTCAATCCAAGAAAACTCACAAAAAAGCATAGCAATACTAGAAGATATAAAAAAAGGAAAATCAGAGTCTGATATCTTGAAATTTGTTGAAATATTTAACTATGTAAAAAAATTAGGCACAAAAAAAACATACTTTAAAAATAAAAAAATAGAGCTATTTGAGATAAAAGATTGGATAAATAACCTACCTTTTAAACCAACTTTAGATCAGATAAATGCAATAAAAGACATAAGACAAGACCTGATAAGCAAACAAGCAAAAAGAAGAGTCGTAATGGGTGATGTTGGAAGTGGAAAGACTCTTGTAATGTTAGCTTCTGCGCTTAGTGTATATCCAAATAAAGCTATACTAATGGCGCCAACTAGTATACTAGCTGATCAAATTTATAATGAGGCCATTAAATTGCTTCCAAATTTTATATCAATAAAACTAGTAAAAAGTGGTGAAAAAAATATAAATTTTGATGATACGAATCTAATCATAGGAACACATGTATTACTTTATCAAGAGTTGCCAAAAGCTGTTTTAGTAATGATAGATGAGCAGCATAGATTTGGTTCAAATCAAAGAAATAAGATAGAAGAGATAGTAAAAGATGGTGAAGCTCGTGCAACTTTTATACAATTTTCAGCAACTCCAATACCAAGAACATTGAGTTTAATTCAATCATCACTTGTAAATTTTAGCTTTTTAAAACAGATGCCGTTTGAAAAAAATATTCATTCGCAAATTTTACAAAATAACGATTTTAACAACTTATTATCTCATATAAAAAAACAAATTGAAAAAAACAAGCAAATAATTATCGTATATCCATTAGTAGAAAGTTCAGAGACTTCAAATTATCAAAGTTTAAATGAAGCAAAGGATTTTTGGATTAAAAATTTCAAAAATGTATATTTTACGCACGGGAAAGACAAAGAAAAGGAAAAAATCTTAAATAAATTTAGAGAAAATGGAAATATATTATTATCCACAACGGTGATAGAGGTTGGAATTTCATTACCGAGACTATCAACAATACTTATAGTTGGAGCTGAAAGGCTTGGACTTGCAACACTTCATCAGCTCCGTGGTAGGGTTGGAAGAAATGGCGGAAATGGATTTTGCTTTTTATATACAAAGCTAAAAAATCCACCAGAAAGATTAAAGGAATTTTGTGATACATTAGACGGTTTTAAAATTGCCGAAATAGACTTAAAAAATCGCCAAAGCGGCGATATATTAAATGGAACTGTTCAACATGGGGCAACTTTTTTATATTATAATTATGAAGAAAATATAACACAATTAGCACTAAAAAGATTAGGAAAAACAAATTGAAAACTTATATAAATCTTTTAAAAAATGATACAAATTTTAGAATTTTAAGTATAGTTCAACTTATATGCTACTTTGCGGCTTGGTTTTCACACACTGGTATTTTTACACTACTTATAGATCTAAAAGCACCTGTTTGGGCTATAACAATAAGTGCCGCAATGGCATTTTTGCCTGGTGTTTTTTTAGCACCTTTTAGCGGGGTTTTTATAGATAAATTTTCACCCAAACCAATGCTTGTAATTATGCTAATTATAGAAGCGATTTCAGCCTTAATGCTTTTATTTATAAACACACTTGATTTATTATGGCTACTTTTAATATTAATATTTATAAGAATGGGTGTGGGGGGAGTATATTTTCAAGTTGAAATGAGCCTACTTCCAAAAATTTTAAAAAAGCAAGATCTTAAAACTGCAAATGAGATACACTCCGTGATATGGGCTGTTGCATATACGGCTGGAATGAGTATGGCTGGAATTTTTATACATTTTTTTGGAATAAAAGCTGCATTTTTGTTTGATTTTTCTTTATATATAGTTGGTTTTTATTTCTTGTTAAAACTAGATGTTAAGAGTATAAAACAAAAGATAACAGAGCCAGTATTTCAAATGCTAAGCAAAGGATTGAAGTATATAAAAAACAATAAACTAATACTTCATCTTATGCTAATACATGCATTTGTTGGACTTACTGCTTATGATGCACTCATTGCACTTTTGGCCGATTATAAATACAAATTTATCCTCTCGGCATCTCTTGCAATAGGGCTAACCAATGCTTCAAGAGCTTTTGCTCTTATGGTAGGACCTGCTATTTTAGGCAAGTTTATCAATAACAACAACCTTCATTATTTTTATGTATTGCAAGGTGCCGGGATAATACTATGGTCGTTTTTACAAAATAATTTTTATATAGGTTTTATAGGAATGTTTTGCGCTGGTTTTTTTTACATCAACTCTTTGGAGCTACACTTATACACTTATACAACAAAACTGTGATGAAAATTTTTATGGAAGAGTTATAGCATATAACGATATGTTATTTTTAGGAGCTAGTGCTTTAATGTCTTTATTTATAGGATTTTTATTTAATTATGGTGTGAGTTTAAGAATGATAACTATTTTAATGGGTCTTTCATTTGTTGTAGGAGCTATTTATTATTATAAAATTTTCAAAAAATATGAGATAAAATAAACTCAGCTATAAAAAATAGCTGAGTTTTCAACTCTTAGTGTAAAAAGTGTCTTACACCTGTAAAATAAAGAGCTATACCATGTTCATCTGCTGCTTGTATAACCTCTTCATCTCTGATGCTTCCGCCTGGTTCTACTATACATTTAACACCAACGGCATTTGCTATATCTATGCTATCTCTAAAAGGAAAAAATGCTTCACTAGCCAAAGTGCAACCATTTAAATCAATACCCAAATCCTTAGCTTTAGCAACAGCAGCACGAGCAGCATCTACTCTACTTGTCATACCCATTCCTATAGCTACAACTGCACCATTTTTAGCATAAACAACACAATTACTTTTTGTAAGAGCTGCTACCTTCCAAGCTATATCAGCATCTTTTAGTTCAGACTCGCTTGCAACTTTTTTACTAACTAGCTTCATATTTTGCAACTCTTCATCTTTAACAAAATCTCTTTGCTGATATACAAATCCACCATCAATATGTTTAAAATCATATTTATCATTTGCTCTAACTAAAAATTTATTATTTTGAGTAAAAATTTTAATGCGTTTTTTGCTCTCAAAAACCTTTAATGCTTCATCTGTAACATTTGCAGCTATTATAACCTCTACATAAATTTCATTGATTTTTTTAGCTAACTCTTCATCCAATGTCCCATTTATAGCAACAACACCACCGTAAGCTGAAACAGGATCGCATTTTAAAGCTTCAATATAACTTTCTAAAAGAGTGCTTTTTACAGCAAATCCGCAAGGATTGGCGTGTTTGATGATAGATACAGCTGGAAGTTCATCAAAACTAGTAGCAAGCATCAATGCGCCATTTATATCCGTTAGATTATTGAAACTAGCTTCGCCTTTTAAGGCTGTAAAATTGTGTTTAAAGAAATATTCAAATTCATACAAAGCACCATCTTGATGTGGGTTTTCACCATATCTTGTATTAAACACCTTACTACCAACTATAAACTTATAATCTCCAAAACCACCATTAAAACGCTCATTCATATAATTTGCTATCATACAATCATAACTTGCGGTATGTTCAAAAGCTTTTATCATAAGTTTTTTTCTGAAATCAAAATCATCTGTTTTAGTTTTTATGCGATTTAAAATTTCATCATAATCAACAATATCAGTAACAATTATAACATCATTGAAATTTTTTGCAGCACTTCTCACCATAGCCGGACCACCGATATCTATATTTTCTATTATTTCAGAAAAATCATCGGTGCGTATAATTGTTTGCTTAAAAGGATATAGATTAACACATACTAAGTCTATACCGCTTATATCATTTTCTTTGGCTTGTTTAACATGTTCATTATTATCACGCTGATGTAAAATAGCACCATGAATCTTAGGGTGCAATGTCTTAACTCTACCATTAAACATCTCTGGACTTTTTGTAATATCAGCCACCTCTATCGCTTTTATATTGTTTTCACACAAAAGCTTATATGTGCCACCGGTTGAAACTATCTCATAACCAAGCTCACAAAGACCTTTGGCAAACTCAACAATGCCATCCTTATCGCTAACACTAAGCAAGGCTCTCATCTATACTCCTTAAAAAAATTTAAATACATTCAAAACTAATTTTCACCTCTTTGTTGTTTTATCTCTTCGTAAGCTTCATTAATCTCTTGAAGCTTTTTGGTTGATTTTTCTATAACTTCATCGCTTTCACCCTGCCCCATTAAGATGTCAGGATGATATTTTTTAACAAGCTCTCGGTATCTCTTTTTTATATCCTTAAAATCAGAATCTTTACTAACACCCAAAATTTCATAAGGTAATTTTTTATTTTGAGTATCATTTGAACGAGAGCTATTATTATATCTATTTTGTCTATATCTTTGTTGAGAACGATAAAAAGTATCAAATCTGTATATTATTGTATCTAATAAATCATCATCTATGCCAAATCCATTTGCTATTTCTTTGATAATTTTTTGTTCAGATGGTGCAAAATCACCATCTATGTATGCTAAATTTAAAAAAAATGTTATCCTAGCTATAGCTACTTGCCTATTTAGTCTAAACTCATCTTTATATCTTCTTGCGACATCATAAGCATCACTAATGCATTCTTTTTCTTTATTGAAGATTTTCTTAAACTCATCTCTATCTATACCTGTTTGATAAGACATATCAGTTATGGTTTCACTAATAATCCTAGCTTCAAGCTCATGTACACGACCATCACCTTTTGCAACTTTAGCAAGCAAGGCGATAAGATAATTCGCTTCTTTGAAATTTACCCTTTTATTGTGTGAAAAATTTTGAGTCCCTTTAAATTTATCAAAGACACGATAAAGAACCCAAAAAACAAATATATAAAAGATAAAAGACATCATACTCTAGCCTTTAATCATCTTGTTTTATTATCTTTTCAAACTCACCAAAATAAACATTACTAATTTCGTTTAAATCCTTACAAAAACCATCTAGACAAAACTTATCTCCGCCAACAGCACCTATTTTTTGTATTTTTAGTTTATACTCATCAGCCATTTTAATAAATTTATCTTCATCTAATACACCAACAACAGCCCTTGAAAAACTCTCATCAAAGATAAATCTCTCATCAGAAAAATTGCATTTAGCATCTAATCCTTTTTTGCTTAAACAAGCCATTTTTGCTAATGTGATAGCTATACCACCGGTTCCTATTGAATTTGCAAAATCCAAAATTCCTTTTTTATTTGCATTTATAACCAATTCCCAGATAGCTCTTTCTTTTTTATAATCAATCTCTTTTAATTCACCACCAACTACATTAAATAGTGATTTCATATATAAGCTAGCACTAAACTCGCCGGTAGTATCTCCAATAATATAAACACTAACGCCATCTTTGTTAAAAACACTAGGAAGGTTTTTTGTCATATCATCATTTACACCAACACTAACGATACCAGGAGTAGGATAAACACTTACACCATCGGTTTCATTATAAAGGCTAACATTTCCACTTACAACAGGAGTTTGAAGCTCTTTGCAAGCCTCTTTTATGCCATCACAACCCTCGGCAAATTGCCACATAACCTCTGGATTTTCTGGATTACCATAATTTAAACAATCAGTTATAGCAAGTGGCATAGCACCACTCATCGCTATTTTTCTACCGCTACTTGCGACAGCCATAGCAGCACCTATTTTTGGATTTACGTAATTATGCCTTGGAGAACATTCAGCAGCCATTGCTATAGCTCTTTTTGTTTGTTTAACCCTTATAGTACTTGCACCTAAAAATCCGGGTTGTTTTATTGTATTTGTTTGTATATTGGCATCATATTGATCGTAAACAAAAGATTTATTTACAACATGAACATCTTTTAGTAACTTATCAAAGGCTATTTCATTTGAAACTTTTTCAAAATTTTCTAATTTTATATCTTTTATCTCATCTATATAATTTGGTTTTTTAGTAGGTCTATCTAGTACAGGTGCACTATTTGAAAGTGGCTCTATTGGTATTTCTCCAACTAATTCATTATGCCAAAATAGTTCCATTTTTCCGGTATCTGTAACCTCTCCTATAACCTCAGCATCCAAATCCCACTTATTAAATATCTCTTTTATCTTATCCTCATAACCTTTTTTTGCACAAATAAGCATTCTTTCTTGAGATTCACTAAGCATAAGTTCATAAGGAGTCATTTTATCTTCGCGCATAGGCACCAAATCAAGATGCATTTTCATACCACTGCCACTATTACCAGCCATTTCAAAACTAGAACTAGTAAGTCCAGCAGCACCCATATCCTGAATTCCAACTATATAATCATGCTTAAAAAGCTCCAAACAAGCCTCAAGTAATAATTTTTCAGCAAATGGATCACCAACTTGAACAGTAGGGCGAAGGCTTTTATTTTCATCTGTAAAGCTATCGCTTGCCATAACAGCACCACCAAGACCATCTCTACCAGTTTTTGAACCGACATACATAACTGAGTTTCCCGCACCCTCGGCTTTAGCGTAAAATATCTCATCATTTTTACAAACACCAAGTGCAAATGCATTTACTAAAATATTGCCGTTAAAACTCTCATCAAAACTGATCTCTCCACCAACAGTTGGTATACCCATACAGTTACCATAGTGTCCTATACCAGAAACACAACCTTTTAGTAAATATCTATGATGCCTAGCAACACTATCATTTCCTGTTATATTACCAAAACGAAGAGAGTTCATATTTGCAACAACTCTAGCCCCCATAGTAAACACATCTCTTAAAATTCCACCAACTCCGGTAGCAGCACCTTGATATGGCTCTATAAAACTTGGGTGATTATGACTTTCCATCTTAAAAATAGCAGCGTAACCATCTCCTATATCTATAACACCAGCATTTTCGCCTGGTCCTTGTATAACCCAAGGTGCTTTGGTTGGGAAACCATTTAGATATTTTTTACTAGATTTATAAGAACAGTGTTCGCTCCACATAGCAGAAAAAACGCCAAGTTCTAATAAATTAGGTTCTCTTCCTAAAATTTTAAGAATATTTTCATACTCCAAATCACTTATTTTATGTGCTTTAACGGTGGCTTTATCCATACTTTTTGCCTTATATAAATTTTTGAAAGGATAATAACAAAAAAAGGTTAAAAAGCCAATAAATAATAATTTAAAAGCTAAATAAATTTTAAGTGAAAAAAATAATAAAAAACAAGTTTGAGAGAATATAACAAAAACGTAGAGATATTTTAAATTACCTCTACGAAATTTCAAAAAATTAATGTTCTTCTATAATAACAGCACCAGCAAGATAAACAAGAGTAAGCATCATAAATATAAAAGCTTGCAAAACAGCCATAAGTGTAAGCAATGCATAAGCTGGTAATGGTGCAAAGAATGGAGCAAGTGTAAGCATAACAAGCAAAAACAAATCATCACCCTTTATATTTCCAAATAGACGAAAAGATAAAGATATAATCCTAGATATATGAGATATTATCTCTATAGGAAACATTAACGGAGCTAAAATTTTGCTAGGGCCCATAAAGTGTTTAAAGTATTTAAAAAATCCATTTTCTCTTATGCCTTCAAAGTGATAATAAAAAAATACAATTAGAGCTAATGTAAGAGTTAAATTTAGGCTGGATGTAGGAGATTCAAACCCTGGTATGATACCTATAGCATTTCCAAAAAACACAACCAATCCTATAGTTGCTACTAAAGGTAAATATTTTCTAGCTAATTTTTCACTTCCTAGAGTATTTTGACTCATGGACATAACACCTTCAAGATAAGCTTCTACTATATTTTGAACACCTCTTGGGACAAGTTGCATCTTAGAAGAAGACATTTTAGCAACAAGAACGATTAAAACCACTACAAGCAAAAAATGAAATACATAGACAAAAGAATGGCTATGATAAATCAAATCCGAAAATAAAAATAAGTCCTTCATTTAAAACCCTTGCTTTAATTTTTTTATATATTTTAACTTAATTTAAATTAATTCTCTTTTAAGTTAATATATTTTATACAATCACACTTTAAAATACAAATATATTTATTTTTTATAATTTATGACCTTATTTAATAAAACTTTATCATTAATAATCAAATCCTCTTTTTCCCTATCAAGCCTAACTGACATAGTCATGCTATCATCATTTTGTTTTAAGATACCACCGGATATCAACATAGGCTCAAAAATACCAAGTTCTGGAAGTTGTGATAAAAAATCAGAAAAGGTCGGAGTAAATTTTATATCTGCGTTCAAATTAAGAGAATTTAATATATTCTTATTATCCAATCCATAATTAAAATTATTTTTCTTCTTAAATCCATTAAATTCTAAATTTAAATCAGCGTGTATTTTATTTTTTTCTCCATTTTTTGCCTTAAAGTTAAGATGATATTTTGGATTGTTTTCTAAAATATCAGCTACTAAATCTAATTTATTTACCAAACCTGTATCATATTTTTTTGTATCATATTTTGAGATGATTTCTAAAATTTTATTCAATGCTGTAGAGTTTATATGATTTATATTGTTATTAATAGATATACTATTAAAATAAAAATCATTAACTGCTATTTTATCAATTTTTAGCATATCATCACTAGAAAATAGTTTATTGTCATCTATTTTTACTTGTGACTTATATGTAGTTTTTCCAATTTTTATATAGTTTTGCATATACCCAAAATCCAAACTATTTTGTGAAATATTAGTTTTAACTGGATAAATTTTTGTAAAAATATCATAATAAGGAACTGGACTATCATATTTTAAGTCATAAGAAAACTTATCTAATTTTAAATAAATATCGTTTTGTTTAAAATCAAACATTCCGATATTTAATTTTAAATCTTTAATTTCATATTTTTTATTTAGCATTAAATTAACAAATATATCTTTTGTAAAAAACATACCATCATCAAAATTTTTAAAATTAACTTCTGTTTTATAATCACTAAACAGACCAGCTTTTATTAAAACTGTTGCAATTTCTATATTTTTTTCACGTTCTAAAACTATATTGGATTTTAAAATTTTATTATTTGCATTCAATAAAAACATTAAAAAATTTGTATTAATATCAGAACTAATATGAAAAACTATCTTTTCTTTCATAGAATTATCTATAGACAAATCAAAAAAAGATTTTGAATTAAAAAAACTCTTATCGTAAACGATATTTGAAACACTAATATCATCTCTTGAATCTAAATGTTTTAAAAAACTATCAAACTCATCTTTTACAGTATTAGAATAATAATAATTAAATCCCAGTAAAGCTAGAAAAAACACGATAAAAATAAAAATAATTTTTTTCATTTTGACACTTTCTTTGTTTTTTTATCTAAAAATAACCAAATACTACCAAGCAAAACAAATAAAAAAACAGGCATTGACCAACTATAATTACCAAAATAATCTTCTATATTCACTACAAAATCTCCAGCATAATAACTCAAATTTCCAAGCAATAATGCCCAAAAGACAGAAGCTGCGAGATTTAATATAATAAATTTTTTAAATGAGTATTTAGTTAATCCTATTGCTATTGGAATAAGAGTTTTTACACCATATATATATTTTTGAATAAAAATCATCTTATTACCGTGTTTTTTCATTAAGATTTGAGAATAGGCTAATTTTCTTTTCTGATTTTTTAAATAAGGCATTAGCATATCTTTATTATATCTGCCAATATAAAAAAGGATATTATCTCCTATAAAATTAGCAGCACAAGCAACTATTATACTTATATTTAAATCCATTTTACCCATATAGCTTAGCACTCCAGCCGCTATAATAGCAACCATCCCACCGCCTAATGAGTATAAAAATAATAATAAATATCCATATGTAGACAAATTTAAAAGCATATCTTGCATACTATTCACCAAATCCTTTTAAAGCATTTTGTAATTGCAAATAACCATATCCGTTTTTCCTAAAATGTTCATTAGTTAAGCTTATAACAGCACCTCCAAAACTTGCACCGGCAAAAAAACCACTATCGGTGGCATAAGCATATATATCTTTTGAAAACTGAAAATCTTTTATATCTTTATATCCTCCATTTATATCACCAAATGCAAAATTAGCATCAGCACTTATTACTATCTTACTATCTTTTATATCAGATATAATTGAACTATTTAAAACAAAAAGAACAAGAGTGCTATCAGAGTATCCAACTTGCAATCCCAAACTTCCACCATCAATACTAGTGGTTAAAATTTCTTTATTTTTACCTACCGGGTCTAAAACCATAATACCCTTACCTGACATGCCACCAAATAAAAATCCAATTTTTTTAACACTTGGAAATATCAAAATAGCTTTAGAATTTTGTAAAAGATTTTTAAATGGTGCTGATTTGTTTGCTCTATATGTCATTATAAATGAATTAGCACAATCTAGTAAAATTTCCTCAGAAGCAAAACAAGATGTGCTTATTATCATAAAAAAAGAAATTATTTTACAAAATAAAAACTTATTTAGCATAGTTGATAGCTCTTGTCTCTCTTATTACATTTACTTTAATTTCACCAGGATATTGAACTTTATCCTCTATCTCGGATGCTATCTCTTTTGATAACAAAACTGCTTCATCATCATTTACTAGTTTAGCATTTGCTATAACGCGAATTTCACGACCAGCATTGATAGCATAAGCTTGTTTTATGCCATCTTTTGTTTTTGCTATGTTTTCTATCTCTTCCACACGTTTTAAAAAGCTTTCTAAAACTTCTCTTCTAGCACCTGGTCTCGCTGCACTTAAAACATCTGCTGCACAAACAGCCGCACTTTCTATACTTAAAGCTTCTTCGTGTCCGTGATGTGCATAAATAGCATTTATAACAACTGGGTGTTCTTTGTATCTCTTGCAAACATCAGCACCCAAATCAACGTGAGATCCTTCAAAATCATGTGTTAAAGCTTTGCCTATATCGTGAAGTATACCGGCTCTTTTTGCAAGTTTTTCATCGCCACCGATTTCTGCTGCTATAATTCCAGCAAGATGTGCTACTTCAAGACTATGCGCTAACGCATTTTGACCATAACTAGCTCTAAATTTAAGCTTTCCTATAAGCTTAATTATCTCTGGATGAATTTTGTTAAGACCAAGATCCATTGCTATATTTTCACCCTCTTCTTGTATGCTTTGCTCAAATTCCTCAGTTACTTTTTTATACAAATCTTCTATTCTTGCTGGTTGTATTCTTCCATCTTCAACCAATAATTCAATAACCCTAGTAGCAATAGCTCTACGGTAAAGGTTAAAACTACTAAGTATAATAGCATTTGGAGTATCATCTATGATTATATCAACACCTAAAACCATCTCCAGAGTCTTTATATTTCTACCCTCTTTGCCTATTATTCTACCTTTTAACTCATCGTTTTTGATATTGACAACATTAATAAGCCTTTCAGCTGCAAACTCTCCAGCAAAACGCGAAGTAGCTTGTGCTAGTATATAATTTGCTTTTTTCTTAGCCTCTTTTTTAGCTTCTTCTTCATATTTTCTTACTATATGAGCTATTTCTGCTCTACTATTTTCTTCTACTTTTTTTAAGACTATATCTTTGGCTTCATCTTCCGTAAGACCAGCAGCGTGTTCTAAAACCTTTAATGCCTCTGCAACTTTATCTTTATAGGTATTTTTTAAACTAACTCCCTCTTCATAGGTTATCTTAGCTTCATTTTTTTCTCTCTCAACTACCAATTTATCGCTATTTAAAAGCTCTTTTTCATTCGACAAAATTTGCTCTTTTTTACTTAGTTCATCAAATTTTACAGTATAGTCTTTTTGAAGCTTTACTGTTTTTTCATCATATTTTTTTTTAGCTTCAAATTCAGCTTCTTGAACTGAAATTTTTGAATTTTTTAAAATAATTTCAGCTTCATATTCTATAGCTTTTGCTTTTGCTTTTGCTTGTTCTAAAAAAATATTATAATTTGCATCATTTATCTTTTTAGCTACAAGATATCCTGCTCCAGCGCCAATGGCACCAGCCCCCAATCCTACAAAAATCTCTATCATTTTTTCCTCTTTTTATATAATTTTGCCTTGGAGTCATATATATATCGCAAGATATATCATGTTTTTGTGTTATTTCTTTATTATAAAATAGATCTATCATTTGCACAAAAACAATAATTTTTGGACGATGGTTAAGCTCTGAAAAAAATCTATCATAAAAACCCTTACCATGACCTATCCTGCCTAGACTCAAATCAACTCCAACAACTGGCACTATAGCCATATCAAGATAACCTTTAAATATCTGCCTATTAACAGGCTGCCTAACTTTAAATTTATCAATTAAAAATGGCGACCTTGATTTTACCATTTTTAAGCTAAGACCCACCATAAACGGCATAAAAATATTACACTTATTTGACAATTTTCTTCTTAGCTTGTATACATCAACTTCATATTCAAGTGGCATATACATCAAAATATTTTTTGATTTAGTGTGCTTTATAAGACTATAAAGATTATTTAAAACCGAATAATGTTTGCACTTTGCACTAATTTTAACATGTCTTTTTATCTGTTTTAAATTATAAGACCTTATCTCTTCTTTTGTATGTTTAACACTCATTTTAATTACTTTTTGTATAATTATACACATTTTTAAAAAAGGTAATGCATGAAAATTAAAAATTTAATACTATTAATCTCAATTTTTTTATTTGTAAGTTGTGGTCAAAAAGAAGATAAAAAGAAAAATAATGATACAAACAGCACAACAGTTAAAGAGATAAAAATAGAAGAGAAACAAGAGGAAAAACTAGATAATAATATAACATTAACAACTCTTGAAAATAAAACAATACAACTAATGGTAGAAAATGGTAAAATTTCAATAAAAGATAATGAAAAAGCGACATTATTTGTATTTTTTGCTACTTGGTGTCCTCCTTGCAAGGTTGAAATACCACACCTTAATAATTTGAGTGATAAATTTAAAAAAGAACTAAACATAATAGGTGTTTTATTAGAAAACAAACAAGCCGATGAGATGAAAAAATTTGCTGATAGCTATAGAGTAAAATATGATATTGCAATAGGAAGTGAAAATTTTTTACTTGAAAAAGCAATAGGTGGTGTTATAGGTCTTCCGTTTTCTATACTTTATAAACCAAATGGCGAACACGCTATAACATATACTGGTCTTGTTCCTGAAGAGATGTTAGAAACCGATATCTTAAAGGCTATTAAATGATAGATTTTTTAAAAAAGGGTTTTGAAAAAACATTTAAAATTATCAATAAAACAAAAGAAAACAAAAAAATAACCAAAGAATTACTTGAAGAATTACTTTTAGAAGCCGATGTAGCTTATGAGATAATTGAAGAAATTATATATTATTTACCACCACAAGAAGAGGTAAAAAGAGATGATTTGAAGCGTGTTATGAGTAGTTATTTTATATATGAAAAAGATAACTCTATAGCCGATGATAAACCTTTTGTTGATTTGATACTTGGCGTAAATGGTGCTGGAAAAACAACAACTATAGCAAAACTAACAAATTTATATAAAAAAAATAAAAAAAGCGTGATACTTGGAGCTTGTGATACTTTTAGAGCCGGTGCAATAGAACAAATTAGACAATGGGCAATAAAATTAGATATTCCTATAGTAGCTACTCAACAAGGACACGATCCATCAGCTGTTGCATTTGATACAATAAGTTCAGCAATAGCAAAAAATATAGATAGAGTCGTGTTAGATACCGCTGGAAGACTTCAAAATCAAAAAAACTTAGCAAATGAACTTAGCAAAATAATCAGAATTAGTACAAAAGCTTACGAAAAAGCACCTCATAGAAAAATTTTGATACTAGATGGAACACAAGGAAATGCTGGTGTTGAACAAGCAAAAGCCTTTAATGAGATAGTATCACTAAATGGAGTCATCATAACAAAACTTGATGGAACACCAAAAGGTGGAGCTTTATTTGGAGTAGCAAGAGAACTTGAACTCCCTATTTTATACATAGGTATTGGCGAAGGTGTTGATGATTTGATAAAATTTGATCCAGATGAGTTTTTGGATAAACTTTTAGATGCTATATTTGAATAAAATCTAATTTAAACCATAAAAACAAAAAAAGGATAAGATATTTTAAGTATTTCATCCTTCAATCTACAACACCCAAACAAAAAAAGGTAGATAAAATGGCTAAATCAAAAAGTGTATTTGAGTGTCAAGCTTGTGGAAATCAACAAAGCAAATGGATAGGAAAATGTCCAAATTGCGGAGCTTGGGATAGCTTTGTAGAATTAAGCAAAGAGCAAATCAAAACCACACAAGAACTTTCAAAACTAATCACACAAAACACAAAAGCTGTAAGCATTGACAAGATAGAAATAGAAAGCATAAATAGATTTAGCACTGGTGATTTTGAGCTTGATTTGGTCCTTGGAGGAGGAGTAGTTGAAGGCTCTTTGGTATTAATAGGCGGAAGTCCGGGCATAGGCAAATCAACCTTACTTCTTAAAATAGCCTCAAATCTTTCAAAAGATGGTAAAAAAACACTTTATGTAAGCGGTGAAGAGAGTGCTTCACAAATAAAATTAAGAGCAGATAGACTAAACGCAATAGATAAAAATTTATATCTTTTAACTGAAATTATAGTAGAAAACATAATAGCAGAAGTCAAAAAAAGCGAATATAAAATTCTAATAATAGACTCTATTCAAACACTATATAGCGAAAATATAAACTCGGCACCCGGCTCAATCTCACAAGTTAGAGAGATAACATTTGAGCTTATGAGACTTGCTAAAAATGAAAATATCTCTGTTTTTATCATAGGTCACATAACAAAAGAAGGCTCTATAGCTGGGCCTAGAGTGCTTGAACATATGGTTGATGTAGTGTTGTATTTTGAAGGTGATGCATCAAGAGAGCTAAGAATGCTAAGGGGATTTAAGAATCGCTTTGGTTCAACAAGTGAGGTTGGAATCTTTGAAATGAGTAAAAATGGACTTGTTAGTGCTACAGAAATTTCAAGCAAATTTTTTACAAGAGGAAGTGCGATAAGTGGAAGTGCAATAACCATAATAATGGAAGGTTCGCGTGCTTTAAGTGTTGAAATTCAAGCACTAGTTTGTGAAAGTGCATACCCAAAAAGAAGCTCGACCGGATATGAAAAAAATCGTTTAGATATGCTTTTAGCGCTACTTGAAAGAAAACTTGAAATTCCACTTGGGCACTATGATGTTTTTATAAATGTTTCAGGAGGTGTGAAGATAACAGAAACGGCAGCTGATTTAGCTGTAGTTGCAGCAATAATATCAAGTTTTAGAAATAGACCTATCAGCAAAGAGAGTGTATTTATAGGAGAACTTAGTTTAAACGGCGAAATAAGAGATGTATTTAACATAGACCAACGCCTAAAAGAGGCAAAAACGCAAAAATTTAAAAACGCAATAATACCTACAAAACCACTTGAAACACAAGGGTTAAAATGCTTTTACACAAAAGATATAACAAAGGTACTTGATTGGATGTAGAGTTACTTTTTGCAACTCTACAATCACAAATTAATAAACATCATAAAAAATAATATAAATTAAAATTATCAAACTTAAACATATTAATACTAAAAAATAAAGGTTTAAATATTTTTTAAACTCTTTTCTCTTTGTCTAAAATCAGGCATTATATTTTCAATAAATTTATAAAATTCCATTTTATGATTTGGATATATAAGATGAGTTAATTCATGCAAAACTACATATTCTATAAGCTCTATTTTTTTATGGATGAGTTTTAAATTTAGATTAATATAGCCTTTTTTATGATTACAACTTCCCCACCTTGTATTCATGTTTTTTATACTTACATGATTTATTTTTCTATTTATAAAAGGCATAAATTTATCTATAAAAAAATATGAAATTTCTTGAAATTTTTCTCTTTTAAAATTTTCAAGCATTTTTTTATCTTTTATAAAAATTTCATTATCTTTAAACAAAATCTCTTTTATATTTTGATCTATTTTTATCTTATATATTTCACCAAGATAATAAAACTCATCATCTTTAATTTTTTTTAAAACTACTTTTTTATGTGTATCAATAAGCCATTGTCTATTTTCATTTAAAAATTCCATAGCCCTTTTATTTGTTGTTTTATACGGTAAAGAACAAGTTATTTTTGCATTATTGTCTATTTTTAGTCTAAGATATTTGACATTTGATTTAAATTTTAGCTCTACAACAAAATCACAAAAGTTTACACAAGTCGTTTTGATTGCCATTTTCTACTTCTAAAATGCAATGTATTTACAATACCTCTAAGCCACTCATCAGCCAAAAAGCCAAGCCAAATACCAATTATCCCAAATTTAAGATATATACCTAAAAAATACCCCAGTGGTAAACTAACACACCACATAAATATAAAACCGGTAATAAACGGAAAATTTGCATCGCCTGTAGCACGCAATGCATTTACTATAACTATATTAAATGTCCTGCCGACTTCAAGGACTATGGATAGAAAAAACAAAGGTAACATTATACTTTTAAGCTCATCACTTAACCCAAACTCAAACATAATTTTATCTTTTAAAATAAAAACAATCATAACAGCTATTATCGTAAATAAAATTCCTATTTTTAAAGACCTGAAAGTATGGGTATAAGCCCTATCAAACTCCTTAGATCCAATCAAACGACCAACAATAACCTCATTTGCCATACTTATACTAGCACCACAAAGAAGCAATAAAAGCGTAAGTTGCATAAAAATAGTCTGAACAGAAAGCTCATTAGATCCCATACTAGCGACAAATGAAAAAGCTACCATATACTGACCAAGCCAAAGAAGATGCTCTCCAGCACTAGGAAGCCCTATTTTTAAAATCATCTTTAATTTATCAAATGACAAAACAAACAATCTACTTATATAAATTCTTATCTTTGCTATCTTATATAAAATAAATATAAGCAATAAAACTCCAACAAATCGCCCTATTATAGTAGAAACAGCAACACCATAAAGCCCATAATCAAATCCATCTATCAATCCAAAAAGAACAATAGCATTTCCAATAAGAGTTATTATATTCATAACAAAAGATACAAACATAACCAAAAAAGCACGGTTATAAACTCTTAAAATAGACGCTAATGTCATACCTATACCATCAAAACAAAGAGCTATACCAAGCATATGAAGATAGGTGTGGCTTTCATTTCTTAACTCATCTGGGATATTTAAAATATCTAAAATTTCAAATCCAAAAAAATACACAAAACAGGCAAAAAAGATACCCAAAATTGTATTAAAACTTATGGTTGTATGTATTATTTCTCTTGCTAATTTTAATTTTTTTGCTCCTATTGCTTGTGCTACAACTATAGAACACCCAACACTTAAAAAGCTAAAAATAGCCATAAAAAAATCCATGACTTGATTTCCAGCACCCATAGAACCAACAAGACCTATACTAACCTTAGAAACCATATAGGTATTGATAACAAGAGTTATAAAATGCAAAAATATATCAAAAAATATAGGTATTGCTAGTTTTTTTAAAGATAATTCCAATTTTAATCCTTAGTTGTAAAATTTTATTTTATCCAAATTATTATATAAATAATATCAAAAGCATAACAAAATAATTAAGAAGCATTAAAGTTTTAAAAAGTATAATCAGATACATTAATAACTTAAAAGGATTGATGTGCAAAAGGTTGGTTTTACATCTCGTTGGGCTTTTATTATAGCTTGTGTTGGCTCTGCTGTCGGCATGGCAAATGTTTGGGGTTTTTCTTATAAAGTAGGCACAAACGGAGGTGGAGTATTTTTCCTTATATATCTATTGTTTGTACTTATTTTTTCATATGTTGGATTATCAGCCGAATATGCAATAGGAAGAAGAGCAAAAACAGGAACACTAGGTTCATATGAATATGCTTGGAATTCAAGAGGATTTAAAAAAATAGGAAAAATAATAGGCTGGTTGCCACTGACTGGTTCTATGTGTATAGCAATAGGATATGCTGTTATAATAGCCTATGTTTTAAAGGCATTATATCAATCAATAGATGGCTCGCTTATGAGTGTTGATATAAATACTTGGTTTGAGTCGTTTGCACTAACAAAATATTCTGTAGTTCCTTTTCACTTTATAGTGATAGCAGGCACACTTCTTACTCTTTTTTTTGGTGCAAAAAGTATAGAAAAAACAAATAAAATAATGATGCCCCTGTTTTTTATACTCTTTATAATACTAGCTATCAGGGTTTCGTTTTTGGACAATGCTATTGATGGATATAAATTTTTATTTAAAGCTGACTGGCAAAAACTAAAAGAGCCAATGGTATGGGTATCGGCTATGGGTCAAGCATTTTTCTCACTATCGATAACAGGTTCTGGAATGATAGTTTATGGATCATATTTATCAAAAGATGAAGATGTTGTTGATTCGGCTAAAAAAACAGCTATATTTGATACGGTAGCAGCCACTGTTGCGGCTTTAGTTATGATACCAGCTGTTTTTGCATATAGCATGAATCCAGCAGGTGGTCCCGGGCTTTTATTTGTTACACTGCCTAAAATTTTACAAGATATGCCTGGTGGGCAAATATTTGCTATTATTTTATTTACAGCTGTTATTTTTGGAGGGATATCATCTTTACAAAATATGCTAGAAGCGGTTGCTGAGTCTATAATGCACAAATTTCCAAAAATAAAAAGAACTCCTATTTTAATCGCATTGTGTATTATATGCTTTGGTATAGGGGTAACAATGCAAGATATAACAACTTGGGGTCCTTGGATGGATTTTGTATCTATTTATATAATACCTATCGGAGCTGTTATAGGTGCTATATCTTGGTTTTGGATTATCAAAAAAGATGAAATTCTAGAAGAGATAAACACAGGAACAGATAACAAGCAAGGTCTTTTATGGCATAGCATAGGAAGATATTTATATGTTCCTATGGCGCTTATACTATGTATAATAGCACTAAATATGCATATATCATTTTAATAAGTAGGAAATTTTCCTACTTATTTTTTTCTAAATCAGTCGCCATCTTGTGCAACATCAGTCATTCCCATTATATTGTATCCACAATCAACATAGTGAATCTCACCAGTAACACCACTGGCAAGGTCGCTTAAAAGATACATTCCACTTTTACCAACATCATCTATTGTTGTATTGCGTTTTAAAGGAGCATTGGCTTCATTGTATTTTAAAATCATACGAAAGTCACCTATTCCACTTGCGGCAAGTGTTTTGATTGGTCCAGCACTTATTGCATTTACACGTATATTTTTCTTACCCAAATCATGCGCTAGATATTTTACAGAACTTTCAAGAGCTGCTTTTGCAACGCCCATAATGTTATAATGTGGAACAAATCTAACACCACCAAGATAACTAAGGGTAAGAATAGAGCCATTATCATTTAAGATAGGAAGCACTGACTTTGTCAAGCTTAATAAAGAATACACAGATGTATTCATAGTAATTTCAAAAGCCTCTTTTGTAGTATTTATAAAATCATCAGACAAAGCATCTTTTGGCGCATAAGCGACAGCATGAACAACAAAATCAATCTTTCCAAACTCTTTTTCTATCATCGGAGCAAGATTTTTTAAATGCTCATCATTATTTATATCAAGCTCGTATATAAAATTTGATCCAAGCTCACTAGCTATAGGCTCTAATCTCTTTTTTATAGAATCATTTAAAAATGTAAAAGCAAGCTCAGCACCCTGTTCTTTACAAGCTTTAGCTATTCCATAAGCAATTGATTTGTTATTTGCAATACCTACTATAAGACCCTTTTTACCATTCATTATCATATTTATTTCCTTTTTTAGCAAACAGATTTTATTAATTTTATAAAGTTATCAGCATCCCAACTAGCAGTGCCGACAAGAACGCCTTGGCAGTTTTGTATCTTTGAAATTTCTAAGATATTACTTAAATTTACACTTCCACCATACAGCAAATCAGCATTAGTTTTAGTTCTTATAAAATCCAAAATTTCTTCTATCTGCCCTGCGCTAGCGCTCTTACCAGTTCCTATAGCCCATATAGGCTCATAAGCTATTGTTAGTTTTTCATATTCCAAATCAATACTTTCAAGCTGTTTGCTTAAAAATTCTTTTGTCTTTTTGTTTTCAAAAGTATCTAAATTCTCACCAATACAATAAACTATTTCCCAATTTTTTTCTTTTGCAAAATTAAATTTAGATTTTAACAAATCTTCATTTTCACCAAGTTCTCTTCTTTCGCTATGCCCAATAATAACATTTTTTATTTCAAACTCATCAAGCATAAGTGATGTTATCTCACCAGTAAAAGACCCACTCTGAGCTGGATAAAAATTTTGAGCTCCTATTTTTATTTTTTTTGATAAAGAGCAATCAAGTGCAGTAAATGGAGGATATACAACAACCTCTTGAGTTTGTAAATTTTTTTCTATGTTTTTTACATATTCAGAGAAACTTTTTCTTGTGTGATTTGATTTTAAATTTGCAAAAAATTTCATTCATCATCCTTCTTTCTTAAAGGTTTTACGCCAGGAAGCTCTTTTCCTTCTATAAGTTCTAAACTAGCACCACCGCCAGTTGATATAAATGTCATCTCATCAGCATCACCAGCACGCTGAGCAACATCAGCCGTATCTCCACCACCAACAACCGTAGTAGCATGACTTTCAGCTATAGCATGACTCATTTTTATGCTACCTTTACAAAATTTGTCCATCTCAAAAACACCCATAGGTCCATTCCACCATATAGTCTGAGCATCAGCTATTGCGAGTCTAAAAAGCCTTGTGCTAGCAGGTCCTATATCAAGTCCCATCCATCCAGCAGGTATCTCTTGAGCGGTTACAAACTTAATAGCGCTATCAGCAGAAAATGTCTGAGCAGCTACAACATCCACTGGTAAATAAATTTTAACACCAAGAGCTTTTCCTTTTGTCAAGATATTTTTTGCTTCATCTATTAATTCCTCTTCAAGAAGAGAATTTCCTATATCATAACCAAGAGCTTTTAAAAATGTAAATGCCATGCCGCCACCTATTATAAGTTTGTCAACCCTTGGCAATAAATTTGTCAAAGCTTGTAGCTTTCCACTTACCTTGCTACCACCAACAACAGCAACAAATGGTCTTGAAGGCTGTTTTATTAATTTTTGTGCAAATTCAATCTCTTTTTGAAGTAAAAATCCAGCTGCCTTAGTATTTTCATCATAAAATCTAACAATAGCCTCAACTGAACTATGGGCTCTATGACAAACACCAAAAGCATCATTTATATAAACATCAGCAAATTCACTAAGTTGTTTTGCTAAGTTTTCATCGTTTTTGGTTTCGCCTTTTTCAAAACGCAAATTTTCAAGCAATAAAACCTCTCCTGGTTTTAATTTACTGACCTTATCTTTTGCGTCAGAACCAATAACATCATTAGCAAAACCAACATCTGGAAGCAATAACCTAGATAGTCTTTTTACAACAGGTTTCATTGAGTATTTCTCTTCAAAGCCATTTTTTGGACGACCAAGATGAGAAGCTAAAACAACACTACAGCCCTGATCCAAACAATACTTTATAGTAGGTATGGCAGAAACTATTCGTCTATCATCTGTAATATTTCCAAACTCATCCATAGGGACATTAAAATCACATCTTATAAATACTCTCTTGCCACTTATATCTATATCTTTTATAGAAATTATACCATTCAATTGTTATCCTTTGTAAACTTAGCCGCTAAAACACCCATATCTACCAAACGAGCAGAATAGCCCCATTCATTATCATACCAAGCAAGAACTTTTACAGTATCTTCACATATAACTTGTAACATATCAGATATAACTATACTTGAATACTCACAACCTATAAAATCACTAGAAACACGCTTATCTTCATCAACTAAAAGTATGCCTTTAAGTCCGCCCTCACTGGCCTTTAAAAAAGCTTCATTTAGTGCATCTTTGTCTAAATTTTGTTTAAGAGTAGCAACTAAATCAACCATAGAAACATTAGGTGTTGGTACACGAACACTAACGCCGTTTAATTTGCCTTTTAAGTGTGGAAGCACTAGCCCTATAGATTTTGCAGCACCTGTTGTAGTGGGTCCTATATTTACGGCACCAGCTCTACCCCTTCTTATATCTTTTGCTGATTTTGCATCAACTATGCTTTGTCCGTTTGTATAAGCGTGTATTGTAGTCATAAGACCTTTTTCTATACCAAAAGCATCATCTAAAACCTTTGCCACAGGGGCTAGGCAGTTTGTAGTACAACTTGCATTTGAAACAATAGCCTCACCTTTATAAGAGTCTGAGTTTACACCATAAACAAAAGTTGGAGTATCATCTTTAGCAGGTGCTGACATTACAACTTTACCAACCCCGTTTTGTATAAATTTTTCACATTTCTCACTTGTTAAATTTGCACCTGTACATTCAAGTACAACATCTGTACCAAAATCTGAAAAAGCTAGCTCATTTACATCTCTAGTGCTAAAAACTCTAATTTTTTTACCATCAACCTCTATATAATCATCATTTAAAACTCTAACATCATGTTTGAACTCACCGTGAACACTGTCATATTTAAGTAAATACCTAGTCAAATCCCTTGTTGCAGTATCATTTATAGCAACCAACTCAACATCATTTCTTTCCAAAATAATACGAGCAGCACATCTTCCTATGCGCCCAAAACCATTTATAGCCATTTTAATCGACATCTTATTTCCTTTTGATATAATACGTGACAATTTTACAAAAATGTAAATTAAACAAACATATATTAAAGGCAATTAATTTGAATTTGGCACTATTTGGTGGAAGTTTTGACCCTCCTCACCTAGGTCACGATAGCATTGTAAAAATGGCACTAAATGAACTTGACATAGATAAACTAATCATAATGCCGACATTCATAAGTCCATTTAAAGCAAATTTTTCAGCACCGCCAGATGTTAGACTAAAATGGATAAAATCCATCTGGGGAAGTCTTGAAAACGTTGAAATTTCAGACTTTGAGATAGAACAAAAAAGACCAGTTCCCACGATACAAACAGCTATTTATCTAAAAGAAAAATACAACCCTGAAAATTTTTATCTATTGCTTGGGGCTGATCATATAAGAAATTTAAGCACATGGCACAACTATAATGAGCTTAAAAATATAGTTAAATTTATAGTTGCAAAAAGAGATGAAATAGAAATACCAAAAAATCTTCAAAAGATAAACACAGATGTTCACATAAGCTCATCTGAGATAAGAGAAGGTATTGGCTATGAATTACTTAATGATAACATAAAAGAAGATATAATTAAATTTTACAAAGGAAAATAATGCAAGATATATCAACAAGAGTTGAAAAAATAGTATCCATACTTGATGAGAAAAAAGCTGAAAACATACAAGCTTTTGATATGAGAGATGATGAGTATTTTGTTAAATTTGTAGTACTAGCCACTACTCTTGGACAAAGACACTCAATGTCATTAAATGATGAATTAAAAGAAAAACTAAAACCTGATGGGGAAGAATTTTTAAACATAGAAAGCTCTGATGATTGGGTTGTTATAGACCTTGGAGATATTTTAATCCATCTTTTCACACCAGAATACAGGGCGAAATACAATATAGAAGAGCTACTTAGCAAACTAAAAAAAGATACTCAAAACTAAATAACAAAAAAGATTGATATCTTAAAGAATATCAATCTTAAATTTGATAATTAGCTTTTATAAAAATCTTATTTGTCTATCAAATTGTTTTTTATTAAATACTCTCTAGCGACATCTTTAGCAAGACGACCTTTTACTCTAACATCATAGTTCATATCACTCATATCTTTTGTGCTAATATGACCGGCTAAAAGCTCAAGCATTGATTTTAGCTTCGGATATTTTTTAAGTGTATCTTCTTTGATAAGTGGCGCCCCCTGATACGGTGGAAATATCTTTTTATCATCATTTAATACAACTAAGTCATATTGCCTTAACTCGCTATCGGTTGAATAAGCATCAATGATTTGAACCTCATCGTTTTCAATAGCCTTATATCTTAATGCAGGCTCCACCGTTTTTACTTTTAGATTCAGACCATACTCTGTTTTTAAGCCCAAATTACCATCTTTTCTGTCGTTAAATTCCAAAGTAAATCCAGCAATAAATTTATCACTAACTCTTTTTAGGTCTGATATATTTTTAAGCTTATACTCTTTAGATAAACTAGACTTAACAGCAACAGCATATGTATTTTGAAATTCCATAGGCTTTAAAAATGCCAAATCATCTTGAGCTTTTACGCCATCTCTTGCCATCTCATAAACTTCTTGTGAATCATTTGATAAGGTCAATGGTTGTTTTTTAAGCAAACTTTTAACAACAGTTCCGCTAAACTCTGGATATATATCAATGTCTCCTGATTTTAAGGCTTCATATAAAAAACTAGTTTTTCCAAAATTTGGCTTTAATTCAACCTTGATATCGCTATTGTTGGTTATGATTTCTTTATACATATTGATCAATATCTCAGGTTCTACACCTAATTTTCCAGCAATAATTATTTTGTTATTTTGATTTTCCATGCTAGGCAAAAAAGATAATCCAAGAGAAAGAACCATTGTAAACAAAGCAAATGCGACAAGTTTTATATTTTGCTTTCTTAAAAAACGAATACCTATACTAAACAAAATCGCTAAAAGTGCCGATGAAATAGCTCCAATTAAAATCAAAGATGTATTATTTCTATCTATACCAAGCAATACAAAACGCCCAAGTCCACCAGCCCCTATCAAAGCAGCCAAAGTGGCTGTACCTATTATCATAACAGCAGCTGTTTGGATACCAGAAATAATAACCGGCATAGCAATAGCAAGTTCAAATTTTTTAAGTTTTTCCCATTTTGTCATTCCAAACGCTTCCGCCGCTTCTTTCAAAGATGGATTTATCTCATTAAGTCCGGTAATAGTATTTTGAACTATAGGAAAAATAGAATAAACCACGAGAGCTATAACCGCAGGAACAGCACCTATCCCAAAAAGAGGTATAAAAAGGCCAAGAAGCGCCAAAGATGGTATGGTCTGAAAAATACCTGTAACTTGCAACACAATTTCTGTTATTTTTTTATTACTAGAAATAACAATAGCCAAAGGAACAGCAATAGCAATAGCAATCAAAAGCGATGATAATGAAATTTGAAGGTGCTCTAAAACAGCATCAAAAAGCTCAAATTTACGTTCATTAAAAGTAATTATTAAATCATTCATTTATTGTATTACCTGCTTGAAAAAATTTAGCAACAAATTCATTTGCCGGATTATCTTTTATGTTTTTTGGCGAATCAATTTGCATTATCTCCCCTTTTCTCATTATACAAATTCTCTCGGCAACATACTCAGCTTCTTGCATATCATGTGTAACAAATACTATTGTCATGCCTAAATCTTTATGCAGTTCTTTAATCAAATCTTGAAGTTGTTGTCTCGAAATTGGGTCTAAAGCACTAAATGGCTCATCCATAAGAATAACTTGAGGACGAGTTATAATCGCCCTTAAAATTCCTATCCTTTGTTGTTCGCCACCAGAAAGCTCTCTTGGATAACGATGTAGATATTTTTCTGGAGGCATTTTTACTTTTTTAAGCAACTCTATGGTTTTTTGTATACGCTCTTTTTTAGACCACTTTTTCATCTCTGGAATAAGAGATATATTTTCAAGAACAGTTAAATTTGGAAAAAGTGCAATTTGTTGCAAAACATATCCAGTATCTAACCTAAGCTCTCTTAGGTCATAGTCTTTTATGTCTTTTCCATTGATTTTTACAACCCCTGAAGTTGGTTCTATAAGGCGATTTAGCATTTTAAGAGTCGTTGTTTTTCCGCTACCGCTTGGACCAACCAAAACAAAAAACTCACCTTTTTTAATATTTAAAGTCTGATCTTTTATAACATAATTATCGTTATAAATCTTGGTTACTTTTTCCATACTAATCATAAAAATTCACTCATCATTATAATAATTTATATTATTTTTTTTAAAAAGTATAGTTTAGCATAAAAAAATTATTTATATAAAACTTTAGCAAATTTTAGCTAAGATTTAAAAATGAATTTAAATAGCATTGAAACTCATATACTAAAACCATTTATACCACAAGACTCAAATATTTTGCTTTTAGGTAGCTTTCCACCACCACAAGCAAGATGGAGTATGCCCTTTTATTATCCAAATTTTAACAACGACATGTGGAGGATATTTGGACTAGCGTTTATGAATGATAAAATGTATTTTGTAAATTTAGAACAAAAGACCTTTTATCAAGATAAGATTATGGATTTTTTAAAACTAAAAGGCATAGCCATAGGCGATAGTGCATTAAAAGTGCAAAGGCTAAAAGGCAATGCCGATGATAAGTTCTTAGAAGTAAAAGAAGCACTAAACATTGGCGAGATATTAAAACAAATGCCAAATTGCAAAGCTATTTTAACAACTGGCACAAAGGCTTGTGAGATAGTGTTGCAACAAGCTAAAAATAATGGCTGGATTTTAGATAGCAAGGATACTATAAAAGCTCCAAAAACAGGCGAATATACACAAGCTTTTGCACCAAATACACAAGATAATGAAAAACAAAGCATAAAAATATACCGTATGCCATCTAGCTCAAGAGCATATCCTTTAAGTCTCGACAAAAAAGCTCAAATTTATAAAGAAGTTATAAGTAAGTATACTTACTAACAAAAATTATATTTTGATTAATATTAAAAAATTAAACCATAGAAGAGTTTAAAAAACATCTTCTATATTTACAGTTTTATTTTCAAGTCCCACAAAATGTTTGATAGTTTGCCATTGAAACACTTGGCAGTTCTTGATATTTTGAGTTTTTAAAATCATATTCATAAGGCTTTTGCAAAACATTTAAAAGCTCACTAAACTCTTGATAATCGCCCTTTGCTGCGCTACTTAAAGCACTTTCAACAAGATGATTTCTAGGTATCACAAAAGGGTTTGCATTTTTCATCATATCGTACACCTTTTGCCTGTTTTGTTCTGATTTTTCTATACTCTCATACCATTTTTCTTGCCATTTTTTAAACTCTATATCATCAAAAAGCTCGCTTGTGCCTTGTAAGTAAGACCCATCTTGCTCGCCTACTTCAAGACTTAAACGAACAAATGTATTTGTATAATCAGCACCATTTTTATACATCAAATTTAAAAGCTCGGACACTAAAACCTCATCATTTTCTTGCTCTTTTATAAGACCAAGCTTTTCTCTCATACCGCTTAAAAATGCCTCTTTAAAAATAGGCAAATATTTAGATAGCTCATCTTCTGCTATCTTGATAGCTTTGTCTTGATTTTCATCTAAAATAGGCAAAAGTGTGTCCGCAAACACAGATAAATTCCAATGCCCAATAGGTGGCTGGTGCTCATAAGAATACCTTGAATGCTTGTCAATAGAACTAAACACCGTTTTTGGATCATATCTATCCATAAAAGCACAAGGACCATAGTCAATACTCTCGCCGCAAATACTCATATTATCGGTATTCATAACGCCGTGTATAAAGCCTACAAGTTGCCATTTTGCTATAAGTTTGGCTTGTTTTTTTATGACTTCTTTTAGCAAAGATTGATATGGATTTTTATCGTTTTGTATATAAGAATAGTGCCTTTTTATGGCATAATCAGCCAAAGCCTTGACATCGCCATCATTTCCAAGATATGCAAACTCAAATGTCCCAACCCTAAGATGACTACTAGCAACCCTTGCTAAAACAGCACCTTGCTCCATACCATCTCTAAACACCATTTCACCCGTTAAAGATACAGCCAAACTTCTAGTGGTGGCTATATTTAATCCATACATGGCTTCGCTTATGATATACTCTCTAAGCATAGGACCAATCACCGCCTTACCATCTCCACCACGAGAATAAGGTGTTTTTCCACTTCCTTTTAGTTGTATGTCGTATGTTTTTCCATCTGGTGCGTTTTGTTCCGCTAGTAAAATAGCCCTGCCATCTCCAAGTGTGGTAAAATACCCAAACTGATGTCCAGCATAAGCTTGTGATATAGGTCTCATGTCATCTAAAAATGCATTTCCCACAAAAAGCTCTGATTTTTGCTCATCATTTAACTTTTTTAGCTCTTCGCTAAGCCCTAGTTGCTTTGCTAGGTCTTCGTTATAAATAACTAAACTAGGTTTTGGAAAAGCTGAGTTTTTAGCAAATGAATAAAATCTTTTAGGAAGCTGTTCGTATGTATTGCTTATATTCCAACCAAAATTTTCTTGTTTCATATGGTTTCCTTTTTATACTATTTATTACATTCTATTATATATTTAGTTATATTCTTTAAACAAAATATATAAATTTAACTTGCCACACTTAAAATAACATTTAATAAATATTCGGATAAAATTATAAAAATAAAAAAAGGCAAAACATGATCACATTAAACAATTTTAAAAACTTTTTGAAAGAGACAGGTTTTAAAGAAATATCAAACAACGAATTTATAAAGAAATACATAAATGAAAAAATAATAATAGACTTCAAAAACGAAAAGATTATATACCCAAAAACAATAAAAAGAGGTGATGATACAACTTGTAATTTTTCTCATAATGAGAATTTTGTTGTCCTTGAATGTATTGATAGGCTTTTATCACAAGGGTATAATTCAAAAAATATAGAAATAGAAACAAAGTGGAAGCTAGGAAGAAGTGCAAAAAGTGGAAAAGCTGATATAGTAGTAAGAGATAATAATTTAAATGCTTATATGATAATAGAATGCAAAACATACAAAGAAGAATATGAAAAAGAATTAGTAAATATGTTTAAAAATGGCGGTCAGCTTTTTAGCTATTACCAACAAGACCAAAGTGCTAAATTTTTAGTCTTATATACTAGTGCTTTTGATGGTTACGAGATAAAGAACCTATATACAGCAGTTGAAATGTTAGATGATGAAAATATCACAAATACAGAGAAATTATATAAAAATGCCAAAAATGTAGAAGAATATTTTAATGTATGGAAAGAAACTTATCAGTTTGATAAATTTCACTTTGGAATTTTTGAAGAAAATATACTACCTTTTCAAATAAGACAAAATCAACCAAGCATACAAAATTTACAAGAAATAACATTTGGTGACATAGGTGGTAAATACAACGAATTTGCAACTATATTAAGAAAACACAACATAAGTGGTAGAGAAAATGCCTTTGATAAACTTTTAAATTTATTTTTATGTAAAATTATAGATGAATTAGAAAATTCATCAAAATTAGAGTTTAATTACAAAGGTAAAAGATATGATGACATTTTTGATTTTTGCGATAGATTGCAAAAGCTATATCAAAAAGGAATGTCTAAATTCTTAAATCGAGATATAACATATGTAAGTCAAAAAGAAATAGATGAAGCATTTAAATTTGTGAAAGATAGCCCGGATGAAACAAAACGAGTAATAGGTGAATACTTTAAAAAATTAAAATTTTTTACAAATAATGACTTTGCTTTTATAGAAGTTTACAACGAAGAGCTTTTTAGGAAAAATATAAAAATACTAATAGAAATAGTCCAAATGTTTGAAAATATTCGCCTCACCAGCTCAACACACAATCAATTTTTAGGAGATTTGTTTGAAGGATTTTTAGATCAAGGTGTCAAGCAAAGCGAAGGACAATTTTTTACTCCACTTCCTATAGTTAAATTTATGATCTCATCTTTGCCTCTTGATAAAATTTTAGATAGTAAAGAAAATGTGTTCGTTATAGATTATGCTTGTGGGGCTGGTCATTTTTTAAATGAATATGCAAATTTTATAAAAACTCATTATATAAAAGACAAAGATATTTTAAAAAAACACTATAAAAATATTTTTGGTATAGAAAAAGAGAGTCGTTTAAGCAAGGTTAGTAAGGTTGCAAGTTTTATGTATGGTCAAGATATAAATATTATTGACCACGATGCATTAGCTTACAATGAACAAATAGATAATCAAAAATTTGATATATTAATAGCAAATCCACCATATAGTGTAAAAGGTTTTCTAACAACATTAAAAGACGATGAAAATTTTAACAATTACGAACTTACAAGTTTGGTCGAAAATTTAGAAACAAGTAATTCGATTGAATGCTTTTTTATTGAACGTGCCGCTCAAATTTTACAAACTGAGTCTCTAGCCTCTATAATAGTTCCAAGCTCTCTTATAAATAAATCTGGCAAAATTTATGAAAAAACTAGAGAAATTTTACTTAAAAACTTTGAAATTTTAGCAATAAGTGAGTTTGGAAATAAAACTTTTGGAAAAACTGGAACAAATACAGTAGTTTTGTTTTTACAAAAATTGTCAAACAATCCAAATATATATCAACACTCGAAAAATAGAGCAAATGATATAATATATCAAAATAATTTTTTACAAGAATATAAAGATAAAAATAATTTAAAAGAATTTTGTGAATTTTTAAGGTATGATTTTAACGATTATCTAGACTTTATAAAAAATGGCAAAATTTTAAATAACGAAATATTTGATGAGTATAAAAAATCTTTTGAAGCTTCAAGTGAATATAAAAATTTACAAAAGAAAAAAATAACTCTAAAATATAAAGAACTAGATAAAGACAATGAGATAAAAAAAGCGTTATTAAGCTATATAAAAGATATAGAATGTGATAAATTTAGCATTTTTCAAACTATAAAACATCAAAAGACTATCATAATTCAAGCACCTAGTGGGAATGAAGAACAAAAGAAATTCTTGGGGTATGATTGGAGTAGCGCAAAAGGTCAAGAAGGTATAAAATATATATCAAAACAACCTTTAAAAAATGAAGATAGTGAAATTTTACAAAACATAAATGGGCTTGACAATATAGACAGTGTTCTTTATGATCCTATGGATTTTAACAATCATGAAAAATTAAATTTTCTTATAAGACAACATATTGCCAAAAACAATGTTCAAATTCCAGAAAATTTAAAAACATTTACAAAATTAGTAAATTTAAAAGACTGTATAGACTTCACAAAGCCATTTTTCAATAAATCAATAAGCTTAAGTGCAAATAATAGTATTGAAATTATCAGCAAATTTCCGCTTGTAAAACTTGAAAATATCATAGAAAAACTAGAAACTGGCTCTAGACCAAAAGGAGGAGTTGGAATTTTAGACAAAGGTATCTTAAGTCTTGGCGGTGAACATATACACAACACATATGGAAGAGTAAACCTAAGTAATTTAAAATTTGTTGATGAAGAATATTATAATAAAAACAACCAAGGCAAGATAGAAAAAAATGATATTTTAATTTGCAAAGATGGAGCATTGACTGGCAAAATAGCAATAATAGGAGATGAATTAAATAACAAAAAAGCCATGATTAACGAGCATGTATTTCTTGTTAGAAATTCTAATTTAAATATTCAAAAATACATATTCTATTTTTTATACTCGCCATTAGGACAACAGCTATTAAAATCGAATATAACTGGCTCGACACAAGGTGGAATTAATTCAAAAAACTTAAAAAACATAAAAATTCCTCGTCCTTCAATTGATATTCAAAAACAAATAGTAGAAGAATGCGAAAAAGTAAGTAATGAGTTTAAAACCATAAGAATGGAAATCAAAGAATACAAAGAAAAAATGAATAAAATTTTTGATAAATTTGGCATTCAAACAAATGGGGGGGGGGATGAGCTAATATCAAAATATTGTGATATATTGATAGGTGGAACTCCAAAAAGAGATAACTCATCATATTATAATGGTTCAAATTTATGGCTTAGTATTTCTGAAATGAACTCAAATGTCATTACTGACACAAAAGAAAAAATAAGCGATTTAGGAGTTAAAAACTCAAATGTTAAATTGATCCCAAAAGATACAACATTAGTAAGTTTTAAACTTAGCATAGGAAAAACGGCAATCGCAGGAAAAGACTTATATACAAATGAAGCAATAGCTGGATTTGTTGTAAAAGATGAATATAAAAATAATATTTTAAATAAATTTATATTTTGCTTATTTGAATGTAATATAATAAAACTTAAAAAAGATAGTTTGAATGCTTTTGGCAAAAGCTTAAATTCAAAAGATTTAAATAATATAAAAATTCCAAAACTTCCATCTAAAAACATTCAAAAACAAATCATACAAGAATTTGAAAAATATGAAAAAGAAATATCACAAAGAAAAATTAAACTAGAAAAAGAACAAGGTTTATATAAAGAAATTTTAGATAATTATTTAAATTGATTGATTTTATTTATCACATGTAGATTAAGATACTCTAAAATATAAAATTATATAAAATTTTAATAACAAATCGTTATATTTTTGATATAATACTGTAACATAAATTTCATTTTAAAAGGATATTCAATGCAATTTTATACTAAAGTATTGTTTATATTGAACTTTTTTTTGTTGTTTTTAAACGCACAAGATGTAAGACAGGTTGTAGCCGATACTCCTAAAGATATGATTTTAAAGGTTAGAACTGAAGATGGACAAAATCTGTGTTATAGTCCTGTTTTTTCAAAAGGAGAGAGCTATATTTATTTGGATTATTGTAGTAATAAACTGCCAAAAGCTAGATACGATGTTTTTGGGAGAATCAGTTTTGAAGTAAATGGCAACTACTTATGTCTTGTAGCACCTTCTAGTGTTACTGGCATAGATGGTAAATCAACTCAATCGTGGGATTATATGCATTTATCGCCTTGCACTTTAAATGACAGAAATCAACGTTTTATGATTAAAAATAGTAAAATATTTACAAACGAAGGCAATTTACGAATTAAGCATTACAAATACTATGCCTATATATCTAAAAAATCAAGCGACAAAGAAAATCACGAGCTACATTCTGAAATGAAATCATGGGCAAATCTAAGGGCTGCTCCGGCAACTTTAAGTTTTAAAACACCTATAGCTTGGCCTTTTATAGATAGATTTCAATGGGCTTTGTATTATTTGCAAAATAATAAATCTGTCCCAGATAATATAGTTGAACTTTATTACAATTCCACAAATGGCCATATTGCTCAATATTATAAAGAAAGTGGTCAATTATACTGCCTCACTTCAAATCAGAAAAAAACACAAAATTGGAATTGGGCTAGTTGGGAAGAATGCAAAGATGTAGTTACAAAAAGTGACGAAAAACATAAGTGGAGTTTCTTGTCACCGCATGAAAATGATAGTATGATAATTGATTATTTAGGAAACATACTAAGACTTAGTGCTTATGGAGTTAATTGGGGCGTTCCGTATACCATAAAACCAAGTTATATGCCTAAAGATACAAGCAATGCACCAAAAGAATATTTTACTATTTCTCATGAACTTGGAGATTGGCTAAGATTTGTCAATGCAAATCTTGCTGATGAACTTAATGTTTGTCCAGCTTCAGGAAAACAAACAGATAGTAAAATAAGAGTTAAAAGAGATATCCATCCTAGCTTTAGACTAGAAGATGAAGCTTGGCAAAGAAGACTTTGGCAAATAGCAAGAAGTGGTTCAAACAATGAAAGCGAGGGTATAGGAATTTGTGGTACTTGTCTTTTACAAACTATGCAAATGGTGCTTGAAATTTTAAATGACACTTCTATTAGAAATGATGGCGAAGGTTATTTATTTCCAACAGCACATATGCGAGATCCTTTTATAGCATTTAGACAAAGATATCCTGGCTTAAGCCTTGTACTAGAAACTCAAGGGCGATTTGAAGAGTCTGCCAGATACGAATGGGCGCAAATGCAAACAGCATTAGGCCACAGTGCTTTAGGATTAGTTGGAACTTTTTTATCTAATTATGTGATTACAGGAACAAATATGCTAAACGAATCTCAATTAGACATAGGAGTTCAATCAGTACTTAGATCTTCACCTGGATCTGTTTGGATAAATTTCATCTACACCATAAATCCAAGAACAAACGAATTAGAAGGTCATATCATGCCAGTTATCAGAACACAAGGTGGTATGGTTTATGTTACTACAAATTTTCCAGATATAACACTTGATGAATTTAGACAAAGACTTAGTCGCACTATAAATACTACTAGTGATGTAAGAAATCGAATTACAAATAACGGAACATTAAATTTAGCTTATACCCAGTTCATACAAGTTTCAAGAAGGTATTTTAATCCTATCGTTTTAAGTGTGTCACAAAACAACTGCACAGGAGAAGGGCCAAGCAGAAGAGGGAGCAAAAGAAAACCTGAAGTAAATTTAATAAATCAATGTGATACTCCGAGTAAAAGATGTGGTTTGTTAGAAAGTAGATAAAATTTACAATTTTAAAAATCAAATAGATTACAATATCTATTTGATTTATTATAATAAAGCTCTTCAAAAAATAATAAAATTCATACTTGATATAATACTTAATATTGGACTATTTCAAACACCAAAAAACACCTCAAAAATATGTCTTATTTTACCAAGTATACTTTCTTTTTTCTCTTGCCACCCCTTCTTAAAGCAGGTAGCAATAATCTATCCAGATCATGTTCAGCATAATCAACATACCTCAAATATCAAATAAATTTTCCATGCATCTCTTTTCTTTATCTTTGCTTACTAATACACTTCTTTCTCTTGTCCATAACAGTTTTCTTCATAAAATTTTTGATTAACATTGCCTGCAATCACTATTAAGTTTGGATTGTCTTTTAACATTATTTCATTTAATTTTTTTATCATTTTGTATGCCTTGGATTTTAAAACCCTCCATCCCAATCTCTACTAGTCTTCTTAGCATTAACATACATTTTTATCATATTTTTTATACTTTCTTGTTTATTTAGACTTACGATATAGATAAGACAATGACATAACAAGAAATATCCCTTTAATGGTGATTTATGTAATATCTTAAGAGAGCTATCCGATAATTTGTTTGACTTGGAGTTTTACTCTATTACAAAAGAGCAGTTTAATTCTATGTAAAATAAATCTATCGAATACCATTTATTACCGCTTACACAGAAAGAATTTGAAGAACTAAGTCGTGATGAAATTCTAAAAAGATGGTTGAGTGCCCGAAAGAAAATAATTTATTATAAAAAAAGAATCTTTGACATAACAAAATTTATAACTCATGCAGGAGATACTAAGTTTGAAAAGAGATATAGACATGGTTTTTTAGATAAAATCAGAGAAGATATAACATGGAATATATAAAGAAAGTAATCAAAGAAAAAGCCCTACCATTCACAATAGAGATAGCTAAAACTATTGCTACAGAACTACTACTCACTGTTTCAATGAAAGCAGCATTAAAACTATAATTTATTATTAACAAAAAGCAACTAAAATCAAAAATCTCAGTTGCTTTTTCTTCAATATCACCCAAAGAATTACTCTTTAAGTGACCCATTTATAAATTTTACAAGTACAACACTCACAAAATAGCTATTTATAAGGCTTTAGAGCCTGTTTTTAACTACTCCCACTCGATAGTTGCGGGTGGTTTTGAGCTAATATCGTAAACAACACGGTTTATGCCGTTAACTTCATTTATAATACGGCGGCTTACATTTTCAAGCAAATCATAAGGAAGTCTTGAAAAACTAGCCGTCATACCATCACTAGCATCAACAACACGTATACAAACAGCGTTTTCATAGGTTCTATTATCGCCCATAACACCAACTGATTTTACATTTAAAAGCACGCAAAATGCTTGCCAAGTTTTATTATACCAGCCACTAGATTTAAGCTCATCTCTAAGGATAACATCAGCAGCTCTTAATAGTTCCAAGCTAGGCTCATTTACTTCGCCCATTATGCGTATAGCAAGTCCTGGACCTGGGAATGGATGACGATAAACCAAATCTTTACTAAGACCAAGTTCTAGTCCAAGCACCCTAACCTCATCTTTAAATATCTCTTTTAAAGGCTCTATAAGTTCAAATTTCATCCAATCAGGTAAACCACCTACGTTATGATGGCTTTTTATTGTTTTACTAGAACCAACAACACTACTTTCTATAATGTCTGTATAGAGTGTGCCTTGAGCTAGGTATTTTACGTTTTCATGTTTTTTTGCTTCTTGTTCAAAAACTTCAATAAAAGTATTTCCTATTATTTTACGCTTTTGTTCAGGATCCACAACTCCAGCTAACCTTCCCAAAAATAACTCACTAGCATCAATGACAATCAAATCAACACCAAGTTTGGATTTAAATATATTTTCTACTTGCTCTCGCTCTTTTGTTCTAAGAAGACCATTATCAACAAAAACAACTATCAAGTTATCAGGGACAGAATGAGCCAACAAAGCCGCAACAACAGAGCTATCAACACCACCGCTTACAGCACAAAGAACTTTATCATTACCAACTTTTTCTTTTATTTTAGCCATCTGTTCTTTTGCAAAATTTCCCATATTCCAATTGCTTTCGCATTTACATATCAACTTTGCAAAATTTTTCAAAATAGCATCACCTGATTCACTATGAGCTACTTCAGGGTGAAATTGTAAAGCATAAATTTTACGTTCATCATCACCATAAGCACAAAAATCAGAGTGCTTTGACTTAGCTAAAACTTTAAAATTTGAAGGTAAATTTTCAACCTTATCAGAATGACTCATCCATACGATTTGACCATCTTTTGTATTTTCAAAAAGAGGATGATTAACATCAAAAAATAGCTCAGCCTTACCATACTCTTTTTCTCTAGCAGGTATAACACTACCGCCAAAATGATGAGCTATAAGTTGCATACCATAACAAACTCCAAGCACAGGAATTCCAAGCTCAAAAACACCTTCATCACAGAAATAAGCATCATTAGCATAAACACTTGCTGGTCCACCACTAAGAATAATACCCTTAGGCTGTTTTGCTTTTATATCCTCAAGCTTTGAATTAAAAGGCAAAAGCTCAGCATAAAACCCCTGCTCTCTAAGGCGTCTAGCTATCAGTTGTGTATATTGAGAACCAAAATCCAAAACAATAATATCAGCTTTTTTCATTAATACCATCCTAAAATTTCAAATTGAATATACCATATAACAAGAGAAATAATATATCCAACAACTACTTTCCAAGCCTGAGACATATGAGCACCAAAAGTATAAATACCTCTTAATTTACCCATAACACCGACACCAGCAGCTGAACCAAAACTGATCATAGAACCACCGATACCAGCTGTAAGCGTTACAAGCAACCACTCATCATCGCCCATTACCGGATTTGATTTTAAAACAGCCGACATAACAGGAACATTGTCAACTATAGCAGATACAAAACCAACAGCAATGTTTATGCTAGTAAATCCAAAACTATCATAAAGTTTTATTAGATACTCCAAGAAACCAGCGTAGTGCAAAGCGCCAACAGCAGCTAAAATTCCAAAGAAAAATAACAATGTATCATTTTCTATTTTTGACATATAGTGAAAAACATTCATAGTGTCTTCATTTTTGTGTTTCTTCTTAAATGAATATGAAAATATAGTAAGTAAAGAAAAACCAAACATCATACCCCACATAGCAGGTAAATGAAAGAACTGATGACATAAAACAGCTATAACTATAGTGGAAATTCCAAGAGCTATAACAACCTTACCACCAGGTTTTATGATAACTTTTTTCTCGCTTTTTACATCAAAATGAGGACTTCCTTCTGGAACTTTTAAAGACAATAAATATCCAGTAATAATCCAACCAATAAATGAAGCAGGGAAAAGTGCTAAGAAATCTATAAATGGAGATTTTCCTGCCGCCCAAACCATAAGAGTTGTGATATCTCCAAATGGACTCCATGCACCACCGGCATTTGCTGCAACAACTATATTTATCGCACCGGCTACTAAGAATGCTTTATTTTCTCTATCTATTGTTAAAAGAACGGTAGATAAAATAAGTGCTGTTGTTAGATTGTCAGCTACTGGGCTTAAGAAAAATGCAATAACACCAGTTAGCCAAAAAAGTTTTTTGTAAGAGTATCCTTTTGAAACTAGATTGTATTTTAATGCATTAAAAACATCTCTTTCTATCAATGCTTCTATGTATGTCATAGCAACCATCAAGAAAAATACTATCTGAGCAATCTCTATAATAAGGTGATTTATCTCATTATTTAAAGGCTCCATAGACATACCATTTATGGCCATATAAATACCCAAAAGTATAAACATAAAAGTACCTATAAATATAGCTGGTTTAGCTTTATTTACATGATACAGCTCTTCAGCCGCTATAAAATAATATCCAATAACAAATACTACAAGACATAACCAGCCAGCCCAAGTTGTACTAAGGTCTATATGCTCAACCGCAACCTCAGCACCAGAACCAAAGGCCGCTGCAAAAAACAAGACTATAAGTCCAAGAAATTTCATCTACTTTTCTCCTTGAATGAAAATTAAATAACTAAGTATTTTACTAAAACAATATAAATTTAAGTTTTAAGTATATATTTTAACTTTTAACATGCTCAGATTGTTTAGCATTTTCATTATAAAAAGGATCTGCTTTATAACCACACCCTCCAAGAAAAATTAATATAAGAAATGCTAAAATAACTTTATGAAAGATATTAAATTTATTATTGAAAAACATGTGTATCAAAATCCTTTATATGAAAAACTAAACAAAATAAGGCAATATCAAGAGCTAATAAGCATGATGAGCGAAGCTCATAAACAATTTATATCATTTTGCTACGTAAAAGACAAAACATTATTTATAGTACTTAAAAATCCAATATTGCTTCGTGAACTGCGTTACGATAATAATATAAAAATGATAAAAGGTTTATTAAAAACTATCGTTCAGATAAGACCGGAATCTGTTTTTGCTAGCGTAAGCGATATAAAAATATTTGTAACAAATAAGATACAATTACAAAATAGCCTTGTTATAAATTACAATCAAAATACAAAAACGCAAAAAAAATCCAAAGGTGAGTTTAAAAATTTAGCAAAAACTCAAGAAATTTACATTCATTTTGAAGAGATTAGAACAATCATAAAAGGAAAAATTTAATTGCTATTAGATGAGTTAAGAACTTTGCCAAAAAGTTCTGGCGTATATCAATACTTTGATGAAAAAAATAGGCTTTTATATGTAGGAAAAGCCAAAAACCTTTTTAATAGAGTAAAAAGTTATTTTAATTTTACACCAACTCTATCACCATCATCAAATCTAAGCCCTAGAATTCATAAAATGATAAGTGAAACAAATCATCTTGAATACATAGTAACTAGTAGCGAAGCTGATGCATTAATACTTGAAAACTCTTTTATAAAACAACTAAAACCAAAGTATAATATCTTATTAAGAGATGATAAAACATACCCTTATATTTTTATAGATTTAAACGAAGATTTTCCAAGATTTGAAATCACAAGAAAGATAGTTCAAGGCGCAAATATAAAATATTTTGGACCATTTTTTAGCGGATCTAAAGATTTACTAGAAGCTATTTATATAAATTTTAAGCTAATTCAAAAAAAATCATGTCTAAAAAGTAAAAAAAAGTGCCTTTTTTATCAGATGAAAAGATGCTATGCTCCTTGCGAAAATGAAATTTCAAAAGAGGATTATAAAAAAATAGTAGATGAGGCATTGATATCTTTACAAAATCCAAGTTTGATGATACCAAAGCTAACAAATCTCATGCAAATATATGCAAATTCACAAAATTATGAACAAGCCGCAATAACAAGAGATCAGATAAATAGTATAAAAAATTTAGAGGTAAAAATAGAGGTTGATATAGCAAAACTTGAAGATTTTGAGGTATTTTGTGTAACTAAATATTTAGATTTATTTTGCGGGATAAGATTTAGTATACAAAAAGGAAAAATAGTTGGTGTAAAAAGCGATATAACGAATGCAAAAGATGGAGAAAATAACGAAATAAACGAGATATACAAGCACTTTATACTTGATAATTTTGCGATAAATCAACCAGTAACTGCAACTAAAATTTATACATTTGATGAGTTTGAAGATATTGATTTGGTAGCTGAAATTTTAAATAAAAGACACAATAAGAAATTTTCAATCAAACAACCAAAAGTTGGAGAAAAAAGAAAAATTTGTGAAATAGCGCAAAAAAATGCACAAATAACAATACAAAAACATATAAAAACAAATGATATGGGCTTTTTAAATGAGCTAAAAGAATATTTTAACCTAAGCCATACACCAAACACAATAGAATGTTTTGACAACTCACATCTATTTGGAGAAGCAACAGTTGCTGGTATGATAAGATATGAAAATGGAGACTTTATAAAAGAAAAGTATAGACATTTTCATCTTGAAAGCAAAAATGATTATGACCAAATGAGAGAGAGTTTGACAATAAGAGCTTTAAGATTTGATAAATTAAGTCCGCCTGATTTGTGGATAATAGATGGCGGAGAAGCTTTGTTAAATCTAGCTGTTGAAATTTTAAAAAGTTCTGGAACAAATATAGATGTTATAGCAATATCAAAAGAAAAAATTGACGCAAAAGCACATAGAGCAAAAGGGAAAGCAAAGGATAAAATTTATACTATAAGCAATAAATTTAACTTAGCTACAGATGATAAAAAACTTTTGTTTTTTCAAAAAATGAGAGATGAGGCTCATCGTTTTGCAATAAGCTTTCATAGAAAAATTAAAAACAAACAAGATACACAAAATTCAAAACTAGCAAAGCTTGGAATTTCAAAGGGAAGCATTACGAAATTAGTTAATTTTTATGGAAGTTTTGATAAAATCTATAAATCAAGTTATGATGATATAAAAAAAATAACAAACAAAAGTGTTGCGGATAAAATATTTAAGGAAAAGTCTTGATAATATACAACAAAGATTATAAGATTATAGGGATAGACAAAAAAACTTTAGGAATTTTAGAGTATCAAGACTTAGAAGATTTTTTATCACAGCACAAAGATATAGATGAAATAATACAAAATTATCCGAAAAATATCAACAAACCTTTTATACAAAATATCATAGAAAATTCAAGCACAAAAACAAAATTTAATATAAAAACAAAAAGTGGTAAAACTGCAATCGCGATTTTTAAAATAGATGAATTTTTTACTAAAGGCACTGATAGTTTCTATAGCTTAGAGCTTGTAATTGAAGATGTAATTTCACAAGATAAAAATAATACAAAAGATAATATTTTTCATATTCCAGAAGTTAGACTTCCAATACTAAAGAATACAAAAAATAAAGAAACATCTAAATTTCATAGAAATATATCTATTGATGAAGCTTGGCTTGAAAAAAATAGAAATTTCTTAAACCTAGAAAAGGATGAATTTATTTCATATATGAATATTTTTATAAGAGGCGCCAAGAGACATGAATTAGCAATACAAAATGCAATTATTACACATAATATACAAGAAATAAAAAAAATCACAAAAAAAATAAAAGAAACTGCAATTATATTACATATAACACCCCTGGTTAAAATTTTTACAGAAATTCAAAATTCAAACAACTCAGAGTTAAATACATTAATACTTAATGTTAAAGAAAATATAGATGAATTACAAAATGTTTTGTCTAAATATCAGGAGAATTTATGAAAAAATTTAAAGACTACATTGTAATCATACCTTTAATTTTTACTATTTTTTTCATATTGTATAAAATATATAATTTTTCCACCTATGTTTACAACTCTAACAAATTAGCAGAGAGCATAAAAGAGCAAAATATTTTAAAAAATATAATAAAATCACTTATACTAGAAAGAGAGATAGTAAATTCCAAAAAAAATAATTTTTACAATATAGATATTTTAAGAAAAAAAACCGATGATGACATAGATGCCTTAATTTCCTTTAAGCCAGAAAAACAAGATGAAACAATATCAATAAAATCACAAGTTGAAATTTTACGACAAAGGATAACTAGTAATTACACATTTTTAAATATATTTTTAAATTTTTATAGAAATATAAATGATTCAATAATAAATGGAAATTCTAAATTTTTAGATCTCAAATCATTAAATAATGAATTAAGAACATATATTATTATATTAAATGATATATATATAAATGCATCAAAAATAAACTTTAATAGAGAATACATACAAAAAGCTATAATAAATAACGAACAAGTTTCAAGCAATAATATATTAAACTGGCTCCAAGCTGATATTTCAAATCTTATAGATATAAAATTTTTACCAAAAAATGAATCAAAAGAAAGAATGATAAATTTTTTAAATACTTCTAAAAATAGTGGATATTTAAAAAAAATATTTGAAGAAGGTAATAAACTATCAGAATTAAAGAAAAAAAATATAACAAACGAAGAATTTTATCTAATAGATAATTTTCAAAAAGATAAATTTATATTTTTGTTAGAAGCTTCAAACATCATAGAGTCTGAATTATCTATAAAAAATTCAATTATTTTAAAAAGATATAAACAAAATATAATATTATCAGTCGCGTTGCTTATGATTTTTATATTTATTACCATCAATATTGTTAAAAAAATTAAAGAGCTAAAAATTATAAAAGAAAATATAAGATTAGCAAAGGATTCTTTTTATGACAATCAAGATGAATTAAATTTAGAAAATTACAATACGATCTTAAATTTTAAAGACATATATGAAAATTTAAAAAAATCACATAAAAAAATTATTACTTTAAATAAAATTAAAAGCAAATATATAAAAAAAGCAACTCAAAGACAAAAAATGCAACTAGAAGAAAAACTTCATAGCATATCATTTTTAAGAAAAAGTTACACATCATCTGAACAATTAAAAGCACTTAGTGTATTAGAAGAAAATTACTCAAAAGAATACTCTACGTTCAATGATATCTTAAGCACTGTATATTTTGAAAACAACGAATTAGAAAAAAGCGAAGTTGTCTTTAATCCACAAGATGTTTTTAGCATAGCTCTTGAATCTAGAATTAATGAAATCAACAAAAAAAATATAAATTACGCAACCTTTATAGATCCTAAAATAAAAAATAATCTTATAGGAGATAAAGATAAAATCATAAATACAATATCTAATATTTTGTTCTGTGCTATATATCAATGCAACCAATATTCAAAAATTATAGTAAAAATAAAACAAGTCATAAATTCTAAAAACAATGATGTAGCAAATATACTATTTACTATAAAAAACAATGCTGATTCAACACTTGAAAATTTTATTCAGAACGAAGATGTTGATATAGAAACAATAGATGATGAATATATGCAATTTTGGCTATCTCTATCCTCCCTTTATTTAAAAAGTATGCAATCAAAGCTCAAAATAAAAAGCTCAAAAGATATTGGTAATGAATTTTCATTTGAAATTGTATTAAAAACAATGAATGAAATAGAAGAATATCAAAATTTAAACAACAAAATACCTACTGCATATATCGATGATTTAGATAAAGACTATAATATATTTTTCAAAAAAACATTACAAAATATCGGTTTAAATCCAACTGTTTTTTCAAGCTTAAATAAAGTAGATAATATTAAAAATTATCGAATAATATTTACAAGAAAAACAAAAGATATATCTTATGATTCACAAAATATTATAAGCATAAAAGATCCTTTAACACCTATAAAAATTTTACAATATCTACAAAAAAATACAGATATAAAATCAACTCAAAAATTTATTTTAAATAAACCACAAATACTAATAATAGAAAATAATAATATAAATCTTAATATCATAAAGCATTCATTTGAGAAATATAATGTTGATATAACATCAGCAAGTGATCATAAAAATATAGAAGAATTAACAAAAAATAAAAGATTTGATTTATTTTTAATGGATACAGATGCATACGGAATAAAATCTTTAGAAATTGCAAAAAAATATAAAAATAATGAAATTGGAAGGCACACGCCTATAATAGCTATGATATCTAGTGCTGGAAGTATATCACCGGAACAATCATTAACAGTATTTGATGAATACATAAAAAAACCATTTAGCAAAAAGAATTTAAGAAGAATACTCACAAGTTTTATACCAAATTTTGATACTTTTTTAAACAATAATATATATAAAAAAAGTTACAATATTTTATTATTCAAAAAATCACCTATTGAAAATAAAATATTCGCTGGAGCATTATCTGAATTTAACACATATTTGACAACTGCCGATAGCTTTGAAGAATTCGAAAACTATATAAAAAATAAAATTTATGGTCTAATATTTATAGATGATAATGAAAAAAATTTTGATACCGAAAAAGCATTAAACTTAATAGAAGACTCTAGAATACTATTTGGCATAGATACAAAATTATTTATATTTAGCAATAAATCTAGAAATAATTTTAACATTAAACCTTATATTAAAATATTATCACCACAGATAAATAAGGCTCAACTAGTTGAGATAGTAAAAAAAGAGATAATGGGAGGGGTGTAGAAACTGCAAGCAAATAATTATTTATCTATTTTTTTAATAAATATCCTTCATTTACAAGCAAATCAACTGTATTTTTAAATACTGGTAAAGCGCTTTGCGCCCCATAATAATAATATTTTTTCTTGGGATTTCTGGCAAGAACACCTATGGTATAACTATGTCCAAAATCATCATTTGCGAACCCAAAAAATGATCCATTGTATGTATTAGAATATACTCCATTTTTAGCTATATGAGCTGTTCCTGTTTTGCCACCAACTTCCAAACCAGGAGTAAATGCTTTTTGCCCGGTTCCTTTTTCAACAACTTTTATAAGTATTCTCTTCATTCTTTTTGCAATATCTTGAGATATTATTTGCTTTGAGTTTTGATTTATTCCATTTAGTATAGGAGGCGAATACTTTTTACCATTTTTTTCAAAATATACAGCAAAATGTGGTATGACCGCAATACCTTTGTTATTAAAAACATTATAAGCTTTTAAAAGCTGCATAAATGTTGCACTAATACCATAGCCATAGCTAACTGTTGCTTTATATGTTTGAGAATTAAGCTTAATGGCACTTGGTATCGCACCTACTTGTTCATAAGGTATATCAACGCCAGTTTTTTGAGTAAAACCAAAATTTATAAGACCATTATATATCTGAATACCATCTAAACGCCTAGACAGCTCAATCATACCTATATTTGAACTATATGCTATAACATCCTCAGCACTCATGCTTGGCTCAGGATGAGTATCTCTTATGATTCTTTTTCCAAGTTTATATTTACCATTATAAGTATTTACGATTTCAACTGGATTTACTTTTTTTTCAGACATCAATATAGAAAATATAAAAGGTTTAAACACAGAACCTATCTCATATGAATACTCAGTAGCTGATGAGTTTAAAGACAATATATCTTGTTTTCTAATACTTGATGGATCATATCTAGAACTTGATGCAAGAGCTAAAATTTCACCTGTTTTGCTATCCATAACACAAGCTATAATTTCACTAGCATCTAAAAATTCTCTTTGATTATCCACTATTTTTTCAAGCATGCTTTGAAATTTTAAAGATACAGAAATTCCAACATCGTATCCATCTACCCTATTTGCTAGATTAGATTCACTCGTAAATATTATATTGCTTCCAACATCTCTTGGGCCTATAAATTTTGCATCCTGAATAGGTGCTAAAAAATCATCATAATACTTTTCTATACCTTTTGCACCAGAGCTTTTTCCATCTTTTTGTATCATATATCCAATTATAGGAGTTAAAGCATTTTTTGCTATATAAGTTCTATTTTTTCTACTCTCTTCACTCTCAAATACATCAAGACCCTGAACAAAACTAGAACCATGTATCGGTATAAAAATCTTTTTTTGATATAATTTTCTTGATAATTCTTTTAAATGCATAGCTGTTTTTGCATCTATATTTTCAGACAATATAAGCAAACCTCTTGTTTTGTTTATAAGACTTAGTATTTTTTTCTCACTATCACCACTATAAATAGAGTAAAGTTTTACAAACATATCTTTTTTATTTGGGTCTATACTTCTTGTATCTAGCTTGGCTGTATATAGTTTCTGACTCACAGCAACCCTAAAACCATCTTTTGTAATTATAGAACCTCGTAAGGCAGTATTATCCTCACTTGTTTGCATGCTTGGTAATTTTCTATCTATGCTTATACGAAAAAACATAGATGATAAAAAAATCAATATAAAAACTAAAATAACTATATAAAGAACAGTAGTTTTTGTTTTGTTTGAGTTCATAAAATTCTAAATTTGAGTTCTTGATATCTCTTTATAAGCGCTTAAAGCTTTATTTCTAATCTCCAACATCAATTTCATGCTTGTTTCAGCCTTGCCTATTGCTATTGCTGCTTGATGTAGATCCTTAACCTCTCCAGTAGCAAGGTCAGCGATTGCTTTATCGGCATTTTCTTGAACCTTATTTAACTCTTTTAATGAGTTATCTAAAACACTAGCAAAATCAACATCTGATTTTTTTTGAGTAGTTTTATTTTGATTTAATTGTGAAATCTTGGATATACTAGATATATCGTTCATTATTGACCCCCTGCAATCATCTGTATAGCACTTTGAGCTATGCTTTTAGCGCTTTGAAAGGCGGAAACATTAGCTTGGTATGCCCTAGTAGCTTCTATCAAATCGCTCATTTCTATAACTGGATTAATATTTGGATAAGAAACATACCCATCTGCATTTGCATCTGGATGGTTTGGATCATATTTTAGCTGAAAATCCTTATCATCTCTAACTATCTTATCAACAACAACACTCATAACAGATGGAAAAGCATCTTTTGGTGATGCAGGGTCATCTAGAGGATTTGAATATTCAAGCATAGAGTTTTGCTCTTTTATCTGTTTATTTAAAACTTTATCAAAATCAAAAGCTTTAAAGATAACTTCTTGTCTTCTATAAGGACCTCCTTCTGCTGTTCTAGTCGTATTTGCATTAGCTATATTTGAGCTAATAACATTCATTCTAAAACGTTGTGCACTAAGTCCATATCCACTAATATCAAAATCATTTAAATACATCTATTCAACCTTACATTTTGCCACTTGCATCTATTACACTTTTAAATATAGAACTATCTCTTTTATAAGCACTATCCAAAGCATTTAACATTATATAGTTTTTACTAAGTTCTGTTGTTTCAACATCCAAATCAACAGTATTTGCATCATTTCTAGCCAAATGACCATCTCTTAAAAACACACTAGCTAACCCGGTTCTTGGAAAACCAACCATATCTATATGTTTGTCATTTGTTTTTGCTAATTTCAATTCTTTACTTTTTGTTTTATTGTAAATTTCACTAGCTCTAGAACTAAGCTCTGATTCAAAACCTATATCTCTTGATTTATAAAATGGAGTATCTATATTTGCAATGTTGCTAGAGATCATCTTTTGTCTAAGCTCCCTAGCGCTCATAGCTGATTCAACTAATGGTCTTGATTTTGATGTCTCTAAAACAAACATTGCTACTCCTTTTTAATCACACAATACTATAAGCAAATTTTATTCCATATTTTGCTTAAGATTATTAATTCTTTCAATATCACTTTGCATTCTACTCATTTTAATACCACCAAGATAGTATTTAACTCCGAATTTGCCAGTATTATTATCAGTTACAAGTTGATAATATCCATTTTTCAAAATAACTTTAAACGGAAGTGCTATCTCGTGCTGATAACTTATATCTTTAACAACTTGTTCTGCAATTCTATCATTTACACTTTGATCATTTGTTATAAAATAAAAAGCATTATATTTTTGAATAAAATCACTTACAACATATTCATCCGTGACATTTTCAAAATGAGTTAAACCTATGATTAAAAAATCTTTTTGATTGTCAAGTTGATACTTTGCTATACCTGGAGCCTCTTCTTGGCAAGGTGGGCAAAAAGTACCAAATATATCAAGAACAACAACCTTATTCTCTTCACCTTTTACAACAAAGCCACCATTTTTACGGACCAAAACCTTATTTTGTCCATTTACGCCTTTTAAAACTACCTCTTCAGAATCTTTAAATTCTTTAAAACCAGAAATATTATCTATCTTATCTTCTGAACAGCCAATAAAAAATATAGCCATTATTAAAAACAATAAACCTTTTTTCATTTTATTCCTTTTTATAAATTTTTACCAAAATTTTTCATAGCAGACTTTGCGTCCATGTCAGCCTGTTTTTTCTTCAATGTCTCACGCTTATCGTGCAAATTTTTACCTTTTGCAAGCGCAATTCTAACCTTAAACATATTTTTATCATTTAGATATATAGAAATAGGAACTATAGTAAATCCATCTCTAGTTACAAGTCCAAACATTCTATCTATCTGTTTTCTATGCATCAAAAGCTTTCTCGCACCTCTTTCATCTGGTCTAAAATGACTATGAGTTGTCTCAAGATGAGAAATATGTGCATTTAATAAAAAAATCTCTCCTTTTATTATACGAACAAAGCTATCTTTTAAATTTGCCCTGCCAAGCCTTAAGGCCTTTGTTTCACTACCTTTTAAAACTATACCAGCTTCAAAATTTTCTATTATAGAGTATTCAAAAAATGCTTTTTTATTTTTTGCTATCTCTTTCACTTTGCGCCCTTTAAACTAAACATAGTGCTTCCGCTACCGCTTAAAAATTTATCATCAAAATCTTTCATCTTAGGATAAAGAGATAGACAAGGCAAAAATAGATCATTTAACTCATAATTTTTATACACGCCCAAAAGCTCATTGCTTTTTGTCTTCATAAAATTATCAGCTTGTTTTATATCTATATTTTGCATAAATTTATCTCTAAACTCACGATAAACCTTTGGCGTTTCACAAGATATATTTGGCATAATAAGATCTATTTGTGGAATTTCATCATCAAAATAAACCACATTTTCACCAACACCACTTACATTTGCACTAGGGTAATTATATACAAAAAAAGGCACATCTGAACCTATTTTTGAAGCTATCTCAGCAAGTTTTTCTGTTTTTATGTTTAGATTTAATTCTTCGTTTGCTAATTTTAAAAAGGTAGCAGCATTTGAACTACCACCTCCCATTCCGCCTCCCATAGGTATATTTTTTTTCAATACTATTTTATGATTTTTAAAATACTCATCTAATTCGTTTTTATATCCTGATTTTTCTAACTCTTTTTTTGCTTTCAATACGATATTATCATCTATATCATAATTACTTTCTATATAAAATTTATCAGAAAGCTTAAAATCAATCTCATCATAAATATCATTTAAAAGTATAAATCTTGAGTTAATTTCGTGATAATTTCCACGAGTACCAACTATTTTTAAAAATATATTTAATTTAGCAAAACTTTTCATTTTTCTATTTTTTTTCTAAGCTCATCAAAGCTATCACAAGGAACATCCTTGCTAGCTTGCTTATTTGAGTCTTTAATTTGATTTGCAAGCTCGCTTCTTAGTATCATTGTGTTTTTAGGGGCTTCTATTCCGAGCTTTACAGCACCTTTATTTATACTAACTACAACCAATTTTATATCATTGCCTAATAATATCTCTTCATTTTCTTTTCTTGACAATATTAACATTTTTTTACCTTATTTAAACAATAACTTATCTCATCATCTTTTATCTCAATAATACTAAAAAATTCATCATATTCCAATAAATATTTTCCATTTTTTTGCATTTTAAGCTTATACAAATCTAACTTTTTACCATCCATCACTTCATCAATATCGCCGAAATACTCATTTTTTGGCAAATTTAAAATACTTATAGGGTCCAAAAATCGTTCATTCTCAAATCTAAACTCACCTTCACTAACCCTTTTTAAAGCACTAAGTGTAGCACTAACACCCATTTTTTGTGCAAAAAGCTGAGCATAAGATCTCGCATAAGCACCCTCATCTACTTTAAGTCTTATAGTTAAAAACGGATGAGAATAGTTTAAAATTTCACAAGAAAATATCTCCATTTCCTGAGATTTTAGTTCAAACTCAACACCACTTCTAGCAAGCTTATATGCCCTTACACCATTAATATTTTTAGCACTAAATTTTGGCGGAATATAACTAACCTTGCCCAGCAAAGATTTTCTTACTATCTCAAAAACATCTGGCGAAAACGGTCTTAGTTTTTCAACTTGAGATATATTTTCATTATCTCCGCTCTCACTACTTGCGCCAAACCAAATTGTAGCTTCGTACACTTTTGGAGTTTTATTTAGATAAGAAAATAGCCTGGTATAAGAGCCAAAAGCTACAACCAAAACTCCGGTAGCAAATGGGTCTAAAGTGCCAGAAAAACCAGCTTTTTTTACTTTGTATTTGCGTTTTAGCCTACTTAAAAAATGATTTGAACTCAAACCATAAGGTTTGTTTGCTACAAAAATTGCATTCATACGGCTTTTTCCACAAAACTAGACATTATCTCTTTTACATTTCCGCCAAAATTTATAGTCAGTTTAAACTCTTTTTTAACTCTAGAAAGCCCGGTAACACGCCCTATTCCAAAAATTTTATGTTTTACAAGATCTCCTTTTTTATACTCATTACTTCGCTCAATAACCAAAGAACCTTGGATCAAGCCAGCCTCTGATAAAAATCTACTTTTATTAAGTCTAGCACGCTGACCTTTATAAAATCTTGAGTTTGCATAGCTTAAACTAAGTGATTTTTTAGCCCTTGTTATAGCAACATAAGCAAGTCTTCTTTCTTCTTCCAAATCGCTTCCATCGCCTATCAAAGGGAAAAATCCCTCCTCCATACCTATAACAAACAAATGCTCAAATTCCAAACCCTTGCTAGCGTGAACACTCATTATAGATATCATCTTATCGCTAACACCATCTTGTTCGCTGGTTAAAGTAAGCTCATTTAAAAACTCGTCCAAATCAAAACTTGGATCTTGTTTTATCTGATCTTTTATCATTGCATAAAATTCATCAATATTCGCAGCTCTATCGCTACCATCTGGCAAGCTTTCATAATATTTTTTTATTCCAAACTTAGCTTCCAAATCATCAATGAGTTTAAAAATTCCATCAGAATCGCCAATATCTTTTAAATTTTGTATAAAATCACACAAAGAAGTTGCTGTTTTTTTATTAAAAATATCATCTTTTTCACTAAGCAATTCAACCGCTTTAAACAACGAAATTTTATTTTCAAAAGCAAAATTTTCTATCTTTTCAAGACTAACCTTACCAAGACCTCTTTTTGGGCGATTTATTATTCTTCTTAAAGAAAAATCATCATTTTGATTTGTGACAAGTCTTATATAGCTTATGATATCTTTTATCTCGGCTCTTTCATAAAACTTAACACCGCCAACCATCTTGTAAGGTATGTTTTCTTTATTCAACCCCTCTTCCAATGACCTAGAAAGTGCATTTACCCTATAAAGTATAGCTATATCAGGCGCATTTACACCACTTTGTATAAGTTCTTTTATGCTTTTAGCTATCTTTGTAGCCTCAGCAACCTCATCTATACTTTCAAAAAGATTTACATTTTCGCCATCTTCTTTTGTACTAATAAGTATTTTTCCAAGACGATTTCTATTGTGATTTATAAGCTCATTAGCTACTTTTAAAATTTGTGAAGTAGAGCGATAGTTATGCTCTAGTTTTATAATTTTTGTATTATTAAATTGATTTTTAAAATTTAAAATATTGTCTATTTTTGCACCACGCCAACCATATATACTTTGATCATCATCGCCAACAACACATATATTTGAATGAGATGTACATAGCTTTCTTAAAAGTTTATATTGAAGCTCATTTGTATCTTGATATTCATCTACCATTATATATTTATATCTATTGGATATTTTTTTTGCTAACTCATCATCATTATCCAAAATCTTATATGTAAGAACTAGCAAATCATCAAAATCAACAAGATTGTTAGCACTCAAATACTCTTCATATTGTTTATAAATTTGAGCTACTTTTTGATAAAAGCCATCTTTATTTTTTTCTCCACTCAATAAAGTTGCATTACTTAAAACATCTTCAACACTAAAAAGTGAATTTTTATAATTTGAAATTTCATTTGATAAAACAGATGTTGGCAAAGAACTTTCAAACCCTTTTAAAATCTTTTTTTTATCATCAGTATCAATTATGATAAAATTATTTTTTCTACCTAGCCTATCTATATAAAATTTCAAAAACAAAAGTCCAAATTTATGAAAGGTACAAAGTAAAGGTATTTGAAATTCATTCTTATCCAGTAGTCTCAAGGCCCTTACCCTCATCTCATTTGCTGCTTTATTTGTAAAAGTCAAAGTAAGTGTATTTGCTGGATCTATACCAACCTCTCCAACCAAATAAGCAAGTCTTGAAGTTATTGTTTTTGTCTTACCGCTTCCGGCACCAGCTAGTATAAGCATAGGACCATCTATATGAGCTGCAGCCTCTTTTTGTGTGTCGTTTAATTGATTTAGTATTTCACTCATTTTCTAACTTTAATTTTTTAAATTTGATTATATTAATTAGTATGATTTTATCTAAAAATAGTTAAAATATAAATTATGCATTTTATTAAGTGTTTAAAAGCTCTTTTATCCTAGCGATAAATTCATCTTCTTTGTTTTTATCGTCCAATATTTCTATACCATCCATTATAATTTTAGTCTTGATATCTCTAAACCAATTATCACTATTATTCCCTTGCTAAAGTGGATATATTAGCTCACCGTCAACTAATTCATATTTTTATATTTGGCATCAAAGACTAATATTTTTTTGTTTTTTATGATTTGTCATCTATGTATCTGGTATGATTTTTCTTGATAAAATTTTTTAAACCTTAAATCCATCAACCATCTTAAAAATTCAAGATTAGTAGTTTTCTTATGTATATTTCAAAAAGCTAGGCAACATTTATCAAATTTAAATACAATATAGACAATTAAAAGAAATAAATTTAAAAAAAACAAAAAATAAGAAAAATAATAAAAAATATATAAAATTACTTAAAAAATTTATATATTTAATTCACAATAAAACATTAACAAATATATATTTTTATATAAAATCTACACACCTAAAAATATTTTTTATAATTTATAGGAATTTATAACATCTTAGAATTTATTGTAAAAGATAAAAATTTTCGGAACAAAGAGGAAAGAAAAAAGCAAATTTGTTGAAAATATAATCCTTTTAAAGCGTAGGTAAAATGGAGATTTGAAAATAGTTTTTAAACATAAGTGGCTCCGGATGCTGGATTCGAACCAGCGACCAAGTGATTAACAGTCACCTACTCTACCGCTGAGCTAATCCGGAATATAATAAAAATGAGCTGTGATTATATTAAAAAAATCTTTTTTTGTCAATAAAAATAAATTTAAATTTTTACAAAATTACAATTTTTTATTAAATTTGGTAATTTTTCTTCAAAATCAACTCCATAGTGGTTGGGTGTTTTTTTGTTATTTTGATATAAAATGCATTTTAAAAACTAATTTTTAAAATAATTTTGGTATCATATTTACTTAATATTTATCGTAAAAACTTGTTTGGGAGTTGTTTTTATGGAATTTGATTTTTTAGTTTATTGTGTTTTTTTTATTGGTGCCTTTGTTGGAGGTTTTATAGATGCTATCGCCGGCGGAGGAGGACTTATAATAGTCCCTCTTTTGATGGCTTTTGGCATAGACCCTCATACTGCTTTAGCTACAAATAAATTACAAGGAAGTTTTGGCTCTTTTACAGCGAGTTTGAACTTTACACTAAAAGGTATGATAAATTTTAAAGAAGTTTTTATATGCATATTTTTTACATTTGTTGGAGCATGTATAGGTGCAAAAACAATACTATTTTTAAATACCGATATACTAAAAATAATAGTTCCATTTTTGCTTATATCTATTTTTGTTTATACTATTTTTTCACCAAATATAACAGAACAAGATAGAAAATCAAAAATTGATCCAAAGGTTTTTTATATTTGTTTTGGTTTATTGCTTGGTTTTTATGATGGATTTTTTGGTCCTGGGACCGGCTCTTTTTGGACATTTTCAATGGTTGCTTTGCTTGGGCTAAATATCAAAAAAGCAGTAGCGAATACGAAAATTTTTAACTTTACGAGCAACATAGTAAGCCTTTTTATATTTATTTTAAGTGGAAATATTTTATGGTTTGTTGGTGTGTTGATGGGTGTGGCTGCTATCATAGGTGCTTATTTTGGTTCAAATTTAGTTATCAAAAAAGAGATTAAATTTATAAGATTTGTCTTTCTAAGTGTAGTCGCTTTTACTATTTTAAAACTTTTATGGGATTTTTTTAAATAATATGGACAAAGAAGCTTTTGCGATAAGTTGTTTTAACAATGAATTTATAGGCGATGATGGCGCTGTTGTTGGCAATTTTGTCTATGCAAAAGATCTGTTTGTGGAAGGCACTCATTTTTTAAAACATTGGCTTAGTTTAGAACAAATTGGTTATAAGTCCATGACGGTAAATATTTCAGATATAATTGTTATGAATGCTTTGCCAAAATATGCTCTTTTGGGGCTTGGAATACCAAAAAATACAAGTTCAGATGATATAAAATCAATAAGCAACGGCATAAATATAGCTTGTAAGGAATATGGTGTTAAGATTATCGGCGGGGATACGATAGCTAGTGATAAAATTTTTATTAGCCTAACTCTTATCGGAGAACTTAAAAATAAACCTATTTTTAGAAAAAATTTACAAACTAATGATTTTTTGGCATTTACTGGTAGTTTAGGCGATAGTCTTAAGGGTTTAAGAGCACTTTTAAACAAAGGAAGTATAAGCAAAAAAAGTAGATTTGTAAAGCCAATGTTAAAAGATAAGTTTTTTTACAAAGCATCAAAGTTTATAAACTCTTCAATGGATATAAGCGATGGACTTGGGCTTGATTTGGAAAAATTATGCTTAGCTTCAAGAAAGGGTGTTAAATTTATAAAAAAATTAAACACTTTACAGATTAAAAGCGGAGAAGAATATGAAATTTTATTTAGTTTTTCTGCTAAAAATCTTAAAAAGATTAGACAAATTTCAAAACAAACAAGAACTAAAATAACGATATTTGCAAAAGCAACGAAAGGAAGATATAAATCAAATGCAAGAAAACACCACTTTTAAGCCACTTTATTATTTAACACATTCACCTATAAATGTGCATTTTTCAAAAAACTCAGATGATTTTGTAGTAAGGGAAATACCGCTTTATGAACCAAGTGGAGATGGGGAACATCTACTTATTCAAATTCAAAAAAAGGATTTAAACACCCAACAAGCTTTGCAAATTTTAAGTGAAGTAACTGGTGCTAAGATGCGTGATTTTGGCTATGCTGGACTAAAAGATAAGCAAGGAATGACAACTCAATTTATTACATTACCAAAAAAATTTGAGAGCAATTTAAGCAATTTTTCACATGATAAAATGAAAATTTTAAGTGTTAATTATCATAAAAATAAATTAAAAATAGGGCATTTAAAAGGAAATAGTTTTTTTATAAGACTTAAAAAAGTAATGCCAAGTGATGCTTTGAAGTTAAATGAAATTTTAAATAGTATAGATAAAAATGGTTTTGCAAATTATTTTGGATATCAACGTTTTGGCAAATTTCAAGATAATTCTCAAAGTGGTCTTGAGCTTTTACAACATGGAACGGTTAATGGTAAAAAAATCAAAAATCCAAAAATGAAAGATTTTTTAGTTTCTGCATATCAAAGTGAACTATTTAATAAATATGTTAGTAAAAGAGTTGAAATTTCAAGGTTTGTAAATGATTTCAGTGAGAAAGAAATATGCGATATCTATAAATTTAATAAAGATATTGTAAAGAAACTAAAATCCCAAAAACAATTTTTTAAACTATTACCAGGCGAAGTTCTTGGTCACTATCCTTTTGGAAAATGCTTTTTGTGTGAAGATTTAGACAATGAACTTGAGAGATTTTTAAAAAGAGATTTGACAAGTTGTGGTCTTTTGATTGGTTCTAAGGCTTACAAATCTGTTGGTCTGGCAAATGAAATAGAAAATGAAATTTACAAACAAGCTTTTGAATTTGAGTCAAAAATGAATGGTGGTAGAAGATTTTCTTGGAGCTATGTTGAAAACTTAAGCTATAAATATAATGAAGAAACAGCGCAATATAGTATAAGTTTTGGACTACAAAAAGGCTCTTATGCTACAGTTGTTTTAGAAGAAGTGCTGCATAAAGACATTATGGAGTGATTAAAATCTGATTTTTATCAATATTTTTAAATTTATTGCCTTATATACAAACGCTAAAAAGTGTTTGTATATATTTTATATAAAAATGGCCTTATAGCTAAACACGAAACGCATTGCAAATAAAATTGAAAAATCAAGTGAAACAATAGAAAATTTAATTAATTCGGTTATGTAAAAAATAGTAAAAAAGTATGAATTTTAATTGATTAATTTTAAGAAATGATTAAGTAACAAAAAACTGTTAGTTTGATACTATAAAATCGGTATTTGGTTGCGGAGAGTAGATTTGAACTACTGACCTTCGGGTTATGAGTAAAATTTTTATTATATATTGATAATTATATAATTTATTGTATAATATTTTATATTAAAAAATTTAAAGGATTAAAAAATGACTATTACACTAACTAATGTTAATCAAGATTTTTTAAATGTTATTAAATCTCTTTTGCCTTTAAATAGAGATGTTGAGCTTTATGAAGAATATGAGCCTAATAATGAAACATTGAAAGTTATAAAAGATATTGAAGATGGTAAAAATTTATCAAAATCTTTTCAAAATGTTGATTGCATTATGAAAGCTTTAAATGATTGAGATTAAATTTTCAAATAAATTTAAATCAGACTATAAAAATCTTAAAAAACAAGGTTTTGATGATGATTTACTTATTGATTTTTTAGAACATTTAAAGCTTGTAGATAAAATTTCACTTCCTGTTATTTATAAAAATCATTCTTTAAAAGGCGATTATAAAGGTTTTTTTGATTGTCATTTAAAGTCTGATTGTGTTGTAATTTACAGAATAAATAATAATATTGTAGAATTAGCTCGTATTGGCTCCCATTCTAAACTTTTTAAAAAATATTAATACTAATTTTTTTAATCTTCCATGTTTATAATTATATATTCTATTTTTATATCATTTTGCTTGTTATATTCTTCTAAAAAGCATTTTACACCATAATCTTGTTTGCTATTTGAAGTTATAAAAAGCTTTCTAATTGTTTTATCTTTTATTTTATCTTTATTTTGATTTATATATAAATCGCAATTTATTACAAATACTTTTAATTCTTTTTGCTTTGGTGGATTAGTCCAGTTTTTGCATTGTATTAATGCCATCTCATTATTTTTATAAGCTATTAAATCTATACCGCTATCTTTTCTTTTTTCAATATAGCCTTTTGGATATACTTTATATTCTTTTTTTTCAAAGAAATTTTTAATATATAATTCGTATTTTCTACCCTTTTGGTATCTGTTTTCTTTTGGTTTTTGGTTTTCTTCTTCTTTAAATTCATTTAATTCTTTTTCTTCTCTGATTTTTTTTACTTGCTCTATTATTTCATCTTTTTTTGTTTCTTCTTTTGTGTCAAAAAAGCTTTTTAATTTTGTTATTAATGATTTCATTTGTCTATTTCCTTTTTTAAAATTCTTGCTGTTATCTCTGATACATAATACTCTTTTTCTTTATTATTCAATTTATTGAATAATTCAATTATTTTTTTTTCATCTTCTGTTAGCTGTATCCCGTTAAAATATTCATATACAGCTTTGTATAATTCTGGGTTTCTCTTTTCCCAATTATATAATGTTGTTATGTCTTTTTTTATTATTTTTGCTATTTCTTTTTTATCCATTTTTGAATTATTCACCTATTTTAATTTATTATTAAGTTTATTTTTGTAATAATTCCTATAACGCTTTTGAATTATTCAAAAATTGATTTTATTATATCAAAATTTTGGATAAGACCTAAGCAAGTCTTTAAACTGTTTATCTCTCTCTTTTGCTGTAGAACCTTTAGGGAGAGATTTTTTAAAAAGTTCTACACAAAAAATTTATTTAAAAGGTTTTACGATGGAAATTTTAAAAGAAGAATTTACGGTTTCTTACTCTGTTAAGTTTGCTCTTGTTCGAAGCTCTGCGAGCGGTTCTTTTGAGGGCAATGACTATTCTCCAAGTGTTAGATTAATTTCACAGAATGTTTATGAAGTTGAAAACTCTAAAACAGATAATATAGATGATAGTTTACAAATTGCAACTTTTAAGATTGAATGTCCTGACAATGAAACTGCCGGAAAAGTTGCTAAATCAATAAAAGATAGAATTAAAAAAGGCGAAGTTTTACATTTTGCTGGTAGTTTACCTAACGATAGCAAAGTTATAAAAATTATAACGCCTTACGATACTTTTTTAAGCGATAATATTTCTATTACTAAAACAGAATTTAAAGAAGATAAAAAAGCTAAATAATTTATTTTATATGTAGCTACTTAATAAAGTGTTTAAATCAAATGTTTTATCAAGTAGCTACTAAAAATAAAAATTTATCTATGAAAGGGGTTTGAAATGAAAAATTTTAAATCAAAATTGTTCGCTCTTGGTTCTGTTTCTCTTATTGCTGCTAATTCTGCAGCTGCTGCTGTTACTATGGATTCGGATGGTGCCGTGAGTGGTTCTGTCGAAATGGCTACATTTTACGGTGTTGCGGGTGTTGTTATTACAGCTTTAGGTGTTGTTTATGCTGTTAAAACAGGTCTTCGCCTTTTAAGGGGATAATAACTCCCTATATAAAACCCCTTGCTTTTACTGTAAGGGGAGTATTTAAAAATTAAAGGTTAAGTAGTAATGGAATATAGCTTTATAGATGTTAAAGATTTTATAATTAATATCAATATTCTTTTATCTATCATTTTAACGGCTTTTGTTGTTGTTAAATCTGTTGTTTTAGCTATTGATTTATTAAGAAGTAAATAAAATGTATGATTTAGGCATAAACGAACAACAATATAATTTTTTAATGGCTCTTAGTGGTTCACTTTGTGGCTTTATACTTTGCTTGATTGTTCTTGTTTTACTATCTCGTATTTAATTTATTTATTTGTTAATAAATGTTTTTTGTTTTTTCAGTGCAAAGTAGAGTTTTTAAACTAATTAATTAGTTTAAAAAAAACTTTGCACCAACAAGCGATAGCGCGTTAGTCGTGGATGTATCATCTTTCGTTTTATATAAGTTAATCGTTTGTAATTTCTTTTATAAGTGAGTTCTAAATGGTTGTATCTGTTACTAATATAGCAAGTTTTGATTATTTCTTTTCAATATTTTACTATTTTTTGATTTTTTGTTTTCCTATTATTGCTGGATTATCTTTATTAACTAAAAAGATGTAAAAATGAAAACTATAAGAATAATATTATTTTTATTATTTGCTTTTTCTTTTTCTTTTGCTGATGATGATATTCCTGATGTTGGTATTAATCCTTGTGAATATGGTTACAGTTATGACATTGAATCTGATAGATGTTACAAAGATTGCACCGATGAAGATTTAAATAAATTTGGTTTTCCTGATGAGTCTTGTATCGATTGTTCTTCTGTTCGTGGCTTTGATAATATAGCTAATTGTATATGCACTGGTTTAGGCTCTTCTTGGTCTAAGTCTACCGATAAAAGTTGTCAATATAATGCTGATATTAAATCTTATGCTTGTACTTATCTTCCTTGGGGTGGTTTTATTGATACTAACTGTGCTAATGGTCAAGAAATAAGATTTAAAGAGATACCAGAAGAAGACAAAGAAGATAAACCAAAAAAGCCAAAAAAAGACAATGAGTTAGATTTTACACCTGATAAAAGTAAACCAAATGGACCAATAAAAGAAAGTAAACCAAATATTGAATCTGACACTCCTGATATTTCCACAGATAAACCAAATAATGAATCCACTTCTCCGGATAGCCCAAAGGATGGGAAAAGAACTGACTCTAATGGTAAGTCTGACAGTCCAAAGGATGGGAAAGGAACTGACTCTAATGGTAAGTCTGACAGTCCAAAAGATGGGAAAAGAACTGACCCAAATGGTAAACCCAGCGGTAATAATATTATAAATAACCATGTTAATGGTAATGGCAATGAAGAAGGTAAAGATGATGATGTAAATTTTGGTGAAAAATTAGATTATACAGATTTAAATTCTGCTAATAATAATTTTACTAATGAAGTAAAAAAAGACATAGATGAAGTTAGCACTAAATTTGATGATTATTTAAAAAACCTTGATAAATTAAGAAATTTGTTTGATACAAATGGTTTAAATCAATTAGAAAAATCTTCAATACCTGATAGTTGTCCCAAATCTTTTAATGTCCCCTTGGGTTTTAAAAATCAAGTTATAAAGATTGATTTATGTAATTTTTTATCTGATGTTAGTCCTTTAATCTATAAAATTTTTTATATTTTCTTTTTTATCATGTTTCTTATGATTTGTATTAAATTATTTATCTTTAGCTTTTAAAGGGTTTTGTTATGCTTAATTTTTTTTATGATGATATTTGAATTTTTTACTTTTAAAAAAGGTTTTGACATAGCTTCTATAGCTTTAAAATCTCTTACATTTGCTAAGATGTTAACTATAAATTTGCTTTTAACTACTGCTTTACTTAGTTATTTTTATTTATTATATAAGGTTATAGAATTTATTTATACAAAAGTTAATTTTATTATTAATTTTATTAATAATTTTTCTTATTCAAATGATAGTTTAATAAGTTATTTTATAAGTGTTTTAAAGTCTTTTGGTATTTGGTCTGCTTTCGTTGATGTTTATTCTGTTTTTTCGCCTATATTTTTAATATTTTTTAGTGTTTATTCCTTAAAAATAAGCATAGTAGTTTTAAAAAATATAAGGGAAACATTAGAAACATTATTTATATCAAAGTTATAAATAATGATTTCGTATATTATTGGTAATCCCGGTAGTGGTAAAACTTACTATGCTGTTAATCGCATATACGAAACCTTTTTAAAACAACCAGAAAAATCATTTTTTTATAAATTTAAAAAAGACAAGAAAGAAACTAAAAAACAAGATGAATTTTATTTTTGTTATACAAATATTGATGGTTTTAAATTTGATTTAGATAATAGATTTAAACCTTTTGAATTTGATAAGTTTTATGATGATATTTCTATTTTATATGCTTGCTATTTAGATAAAAAAGGCGATAAGCACTTAATAGAAATAGCAAAGCAATATAATTTATTTAAAGTATTAATTATTCTTGATGAAGCACATAACTTTTTTAAAAATAAAAAAGATGAAGTTTTGATTTGGTGGCTAACATATCACAGACATTTAAGCCAAGAAATCTATTTAATTACTCAAGATTTAAGTTTAATAAATCCAGAATATAAAAGAATTGCTGAATTTTTTTATAAAGCTGTTGATAGTTCTAAAAGAGTTTTTACAAATAAATTAAGATATATTCTTTATGGCTCTTATAAGCTCTATGCAAAAGATGAGTATAGAAAAATAAATATTGATTTTTCTAAAGATGTATTTAATTTATATCATAGTGGAAAAATCAAAAATCAATCATCTTTAATAAAAAAATTCTTTTCAATATCATTATTTTTACTTTTTGTTTTAGTTATTATTTTTTATTTTGTTATTTATAGTATGACAGATGACACAAATAAAAATAATACAAATGATATTAAAACTATAAACAACATAGATACAAAAAATTATAATTTATCTAATAACTCCAAAAATAAGATAATAAAAAAATATAATAAATCTGATAATGATTTAGAAAATTTATATTTATATAATATTACTTGTATTGATTCTAATTGTTTCATTAAAAAAAGTGATATTGAGTTTCCTAAATCATTTTTAGAATTTATTATTTCTCGCAATTCTGCTTTATATTTTACTTCTTTTAAAATTGGAAGTTTTACAAACTATTTTTTTGCTTTTAAAAGCCCCGTGTTTGATGTTTTAAATTCTATTAATAAAGGTTCTAAAGATGAAAAAGATTATACTAATACTTCTTTGTTTAAGTAGTTTTTCACATGCTATAAATACATATATAAATCTACTTGATTTAATGTTTTTAACTTCTAAATATAACAATGTTAGAATTATTTCTGATAGTGAAATTGATGTATCAAGTTATCATTTTGTTTTTAATGGCGATAATGATAAGCTTAGTTTAGATGAGTTTAAAAAGATTTTATCTAGCAAGAATTTATATATTGATTTTGTAGATGATTTATATATTGTTACAGACAAAGAGCAATTAAAAAAAGACTTAAAACAGATAAAATTTAATAATTTTATTCCTGATGATGTTTCTAAAATTTTAAGTCTTTATGATATAAACTCTACTTTTAGCACTCACAACAATACTTTATATTTTAGGTCTGATGATTTTACATACAAACAAATAAAACAAAGTATAAAAGATTATGATGTTTTGCCAAAGTCTGCAACTTTTAAAATCGTTATTACTGAAACAAATCTTAACGATTTATATAATCGTGGAACTGATTTAACTTCAATTTTAAAGCCACTTAATCACGGAGATTTAAAACTATATGTAAATCTTTTAACTGCTCCATATATGAGTAATTCAAACATTATAAAAGATAATTCTTCTGCTTATTTTGGTGTTTTAAATTTCCTTGATGAAAATGGTATTACTAAGATTATTTCAAGTCCTTTTTTAACAGCTTATAATGATAATGATGTATTTTTTAGCTCTGTTAAAACAATTCCTTATCTAACTTCACAAAGCGAAGTAACAAACGCTCAAAGTTCTACTACTTCATCATTTCAGTATAAAGATGTTGGACTAAAGATAAGTTTAAAACCCATATTCCTAAAAGATGTTATTAAGGTTGATTTGTCCTTGGTATTAGAAGATTTATTAAATGATACTAATACACCTATCACATCAAAAAAAGAGCTTAAAAGCTCATATTTTTTAAAAAAAGGCGATGTTTTAGTCCTTAGTGGAATAAATAAAACAACTTCTAATAAATATCGTAATGGAATACCTATATTAAAAGATATTTGGCTTTTAAAATATTTGTTTTCAGTAGAACAAGAAAAGGATGTTAAAAGTGTTTTGACTGTTAGTATTGAAATTATTTAATTAGGATACTATTAGGGGGATAAATCCCCCTAATAGTATCCTAATAGGGGTTTGCATAATAAGTCTAAACTTTAAAACACTTAAATCAAACCCCTAGCCTAAAAACTAAAAATATGTGTTTTTTGCTTATTTTAGCTTTTTGGGTTGTTTTGTTTTTTCCGGCGTAAGCCCCAACTTGCGAACGAGCTTCGCGAGTAAGCAAGTGGGGCTTCTTGTCAATTTAATAAAAAACTCTTACTTTTAAGATAGGAAGGATTTAAATGTTTGGTGTTACTGATAACGATTTGAAATTTTGCCAGTCAAAAATGGATAATCAAAGAAGTTATTTATTAAATCATCAATTTGTAAATAATCTAGGCGAGATTAAATCTCTTTTTGATATATCAATGTCTGCTAATTTCTCATCTAAGTATTATGCTGAAGTTACAAACCGAGTAAATACGATATATAGCTTATCAAATGATAATCTCTTAAGCCCTGTATTTTTAACCATAACTCTTAATGGTTGCTTTAGGGATGCTTTAAAAGGTGATTATTCAAGGTTTAAGGCTAAGGATTATAAATACTTGCCTTATGATGTAAAATATAAAGCTAAAAACCAAGCTACATTAACAATTAATGATTTGATTAAAGTTTTAAATCATCAATGGAATTTATTTATAATGCGATTTAGGAAGAAATTTAAAGGTTCGCAAAGTTCTTATATACGATGTTTTGAACCACATAAAAGCGATGGAGTTCCACATATACATGCCTTATTTTATACAGATAAAAACAATTTTGATTTTATGTTAAAAATATATCGTGATATATTCTATGCTCCACAGAACTTAAGAAAAAATGCTATAACTAAAGAGCAAATTATGAATAATGAAATCAATGGTTTTCAAACAAGTATTTATAATGCTAGTGGTTATGTTATGAAATATATTCAAAAGACTTTTATAAATGTCGATAAAACCGATAAACTTGATGAACTTTCTTGTTGGTATGTAAAGCATAAAGTAAGAAGATTTATAACATCAAGAACAAAAGTTCCTTTGTGGGTATATAGAAAGATAAATTTTATATCTACTTTCAAGGATTTTCATCATCTAAACGATATGAAAAATGATGATAATTTTTTTTGGAGTGGAACAAGGAAGACGATTATATAAATATAAAAATTCCAAGAAACAAAGAAGAGCTTATCTATCTAAATGGAAGACTCGAGCATTATATAAAAGATAATCTTATAAACTCTTATGACTTTGAAAAACAAGAAAAGAAAAAAGAGAATTTAAGAATTAAATTACCAGATTCAGTAGATGTAACAATAAATCACTTATCAAGACAAGCCCAAAGAAAGAGATATTTAGCAAACTATAATAAAAACAAGCCTTTAAGTAGAAAAAAAGATTTTGAGTTAATATCATATTATGAAAGTTTAGACAAAGAAAATTGTAATTTACAGCATTTAGCATATACAGAGAATTTATTAATCGATAGAGATATGAGCTTTGTATCAAATAATGATAAAAAACACGATTTAAATAATCCTTTGATTGAAGACTTTATTATAAGAGATTTAAGAAGTTATGAATTTTAATAAATTATTTGATACTTATGTAAGTTTTTATGAGTGCATATTAAGCTATTCAACTTTAAGAAGTGATGTAGCTACATATAATAAACATTTCCGCAATGATTTAGGCTTAAGAGATGTAAGAGATATAAAATTTATAGATATACAATTATTTTGTAATTCATTGATTAAACAAGAATATAAGATTAAAACTATTAAAAACATACTTGTTAAATTAAGAGTTATTTTTAAATTTGCTATCAAAATGGAATTAATTGAGAAAAATCCTTGCGACTTTGTAGAGCTTCCAAAATTTGACAATAAAATATATTTTGACTATAGTATATCAACACAAAAGAAGATAATAAAAGCTATTGTATTAAATAATAATGAAACTTGCGATATATTCTTTTTTCTTTTACATGGAAGAAGGAAGAACGAAGTTTTATCTTTAAAATGGGATGATGTAAATTTAAAAAATAAAACATATACAATACCTTATAAGATAAACAAAGCTAAAAAAGATATGATATATAAAATGAGTGAAGATTTATACAATAGATTATATAAAAGATACATTGAAGCTAAGAAAAATAATAAGCTTGATAGTTATGTTTTTATTAATCCAAATACAAATAATAAATATCAGGATTTGCGAAGAAGCTGGAAAACATTACTTAAAAGCAATAATTTACCCAAAATTAGGCTTCATGATATAAGACATTTAGTTGCAAGTTATTCAATTAATCATTTAAAATTACCAATAGAACAGGTATCTTTTACATTAGGACATACAAATATAACAACAACGCAAAGATATATAACTAATAAAATTGAAAAATCAAGTGAAACAATAGAAAATTTAATTAATTCAGTTATTTAAAAGATAATAAAAAGTATTAATTTTAATTGAAAAAGCTTTAAGAAATAATTAAGTATTTAAAAAAGTGCTAGTTTGATACGATAAAATCGGTATTTGGTTGCGGAGGACAGATTTGAACTGCCGACCTTCGGGTTATGAGCCCGACGAGCTACCACTGCTCTACTCCGCGATATGAGGTGGATGGGGTAAGAGGATTCGAACCTCTGAATGACTGGACCAAAACCAGTTGCCTTACCGCTTGGCGATACCCCAATAATAAAATTGAAGTTGTGATTATATTATTTTTTTTTGTATTTGTCAAGACATTTTCAAAGTTTTTAGCTTTTTTGAACATATCTTATATAAACATCTATATTTTCTTTCTCTTTTTCCCATGTTGTTGCTGACCCATGACCAGGATACATATTAAAATTTCCTTGCAAATTTTTGCTTTTTATCAGACTTTTTAGCATATCGCTTCTACTTGAGTATTCAAAATCCCATCTACCAACACTTTCTTTAAATAAAAAATCTCCGCTAAACATTAAATTTTCTATCTGTATCATGCAACATCCTGGTGTATGGCCTGGAAAATGTAGAAATTTAAACTTAAAGCCTCCAAAATTATATTCGCCTTCATCTATCATAAAATCAGCTTCACAACACTCATATCCACAAAAATCTTTATCGCTTCTTAGCATAAATGCATCTAATTTGTGTATAAAAATAGGTATTTTAAGCTCTCTTTTTAAAACAGTTGCATCATAAATATGATCAAAATGACCATGTGTTAATAGTATAGCACGAGGATCTTTGACGTTATCCATAACCCAGCTATAAGAACCTTCACCAGGATCTATTATAATTTCCTTATTATTGTCTTTTAATATATAACAATTTGTTTGATATGGGCCAAATTGCTTAAGAAAAACTACCATGTAATCCTTTGGTATAAATAAATATTGATAATTATTATATCAATTTATCTTTTAAAAGAAACTTTTATAAATAAGTTAGTATAATTACAAATTATTTTCTAGTTTAGGTATTAAAAATAGAAAGATATATTTTTATGGATAAAAAAGATTACAAGCAAGTTCAAAATACTTTAGTTAAATTTCTTAGTAAATATTTAGAAAAATCAACCTGCAAAGGTTTTGTTGTTGGTATTAGCGGTGGTATAGATTCAGCAGTGGTAGCCAAACTTTGTAAGATATCAAATCCAGAAAATGTAAATGCATTTTTATTGCCTACTTATTTTTCTAATGATGAAAATTTAAAAGATGGCATAAAATTATGCTCAGACTTAAATATAAAATATAAAATTATAAATATACAAAATATATTAAATAATTTTGAAGAAACTTTATCTGGTAAACTTGATAAATATTCAATGGGAAATTTAAGTGCTAGAATAAGAATGAGCATTTTATATCATCGCTCAGCATTACTAAACTCACTTGTTGTTGGAACCAGCAATAAAAGTGAATTAATGCTTGGCTATGGAACAATATATGGTGATTTGGCGTGTGCTTTAAATCCAATAGGTGAGCTTTATAAAACTGAGATTTTTGAATTCGCAAGATTTCTAGAAATTGATGAAAAAATTATAAATAAAGCACCCAGTGCTGATTTGTGGCATGGTCAAAGCGATGAAAGTGATTTAGGGTATAGTTATAAAATACTAGATGAGGTTCTATTTTTTATAGAAAAAAATGGCGACAACTACGATTTGTTGTATGAAAAGTTTAAAAACAAAGAGTTGATAGATAATGTTTTATCTAGAATAAACCGAAACAAATTTAAAAGACAAATGCCTAAAATAGCAGAAATTTAAGGAATTATTATGCAGGAAATTTTATTTTATAAACCATCTATGGATAATGAAGAGCTAGATATGATAAAAAAAGCTTTAAGCGATCAAAATACTAACATTATTGATGATTTTGAAGCATCTTTAAGAAAAACATTTGATGTAAAATATGCCATCACAACTATAAATAATGCAGCAACACACCATCTTGCATTGAGCGCTATGGAAGTTAAACGCGGAGATAAGTTTATATGCTCGGTTAATGCTTTTCCAAGCGTAGCGCAAGCTATTAGATATTTTGATGCTGAGCCTATATTTGTTGACATAAATGAAGATGATTTTACTATAAATCCACAAGCTTTAGAAGAGTCTTTGAAAAAGAATAATCATAAAAAACTTAAAGGTATTTTTGTAAATCATGTAGCAGGTCAAGCTGCTATGATGGATGAGATAGAAGAGATTGCAAAAAAATATGATGTTCATATTTTAGAAGATGCAAATAGAGCTGTTGGGCTTACTTATAAAGGTGAAAAAATAGGTGCCAAAAAATCACTTTTTACTTGTTTTCAGATTCATTCTCAAACCATAAATCCAACTGCAGCAGCGGGTTTTATGGTAACAAATAATGATGAAATTGCAAAAAAAGCACAACTTTTAAGAAATTATGCGATGGTTAGTGGGCTTGATAAAAGTGGAAACATGGGCTACATATACGATGTTGTTGATATAGGTTTAAAGTATGACCTTACTACATTAAATGGTACTTTTGCATTTGCTCAGTTTAAAAAACATGAAGCTTTTGCCAAAAAAAGACAAGAGATAGCGGCTATTTATGATGAAGAATTGAAAGATTGCCCACATATAAGTTTACCAGTAAAAAAACGAGACCATATTTATAATCAATACATAATAAAAGTTGATAAAAATCGCGATGGGTTCGCTAAAGAATTGTTAGAAAATGGAATTCACACATCGCTTCACTATGTGCCTATTCATTTGTTGACATACTATAAAAGTAAATATGGGCTTAAAGTTAATGCTTTTCCTAATGCTCTTAAAAATTATCAGCAAATACTATCTTTGCCTATATATGGTGCATTAACAGAAGAAGAGATATATTATATTTGCGATAAAATCAAAGAGATAGCAAAAAATCGTGTTTAATAAGTTAAATATTTGGGTGCAAAGATATTTTTATCACCCAAATATTTTTGATAAAATTTTATCATTTTTTTTAATTCCGATAACTATTTTATATACTTTTGCAGTCTATTTTAAAAAAAAATTTTCAAAAGAGATAGATTTTCAAATACCTATAATAAGCATAGGAAACATAACCCTTGGTGGTAGCGGCAAAACCCCCCTTTGTATGGCTATAGCGAATGAATTTAAAGATGGTTTTATAATTCTAAGGGGCTATAAAAGACAGAGTAGCGGGCTTGTTTGCGTTTGTATAAACGGAGATATTTTAACTGATGTCTTAACTAGCGGCGATGAGGCTATGGAGTATGCAACAAATGTCAAAAACGCCAATGTAATCGTTAGCGAAAATAGAAACATTGCTATACAAAAAGCAAAAGAGCTCGGTGCAAAATATATACTTTTAGATGATGGTTTTGGTAAATTTCATATAAAAAAATTTAATATTCTCATAAAACCAAAGCAAAAACCATTTTTTGATGTTTGTATACCTAGTGGGGCTTATAGATATCCTTTTTATTTTTATAAATTTGCTGATTTTATAGCCAAAGAAGATATCTCTTATTTTAAAAGCACAAAGATAATAGATCCTACTCAAAGAATGGTTTTGATTTCAGCTATAGCAAATCCAAATAGACTTGATGAATTTAAAAAAATGTGTGTGGGATATTACTATTTTCCAGACCATTATAGCTTCAAAAAAGATGAGTTGTTAAAAATCATAAAAGAGCATAATGCAACATCTATTTTGGTTACAAATAAAGATTTTGTAAAGATTAAAGATTTTGGTCTTAATGTGTCATTGATAAAACTACAAGTAAGACTTAGTGGTGAGTTTAAAGAGCTTATAAACTCAAAAATTTTATAATTAAAATAAATATAACTATACAAAAGGTAGCATATGAAATTAGTCCAAACAAGAGCAAAAAAAGATGAAAATCTAAAAAAAGTAGAGCTTACTCAGGCATTATTATCACCTAGTAGTAAATATGGTGGTCTTTATGCACCAAAAAAATTTCCTTGTATTTCACAAGAACTTTGGAGTGAATTGGCTGATTTGAAATATGAAAAATTTGCATTAGAAATTTTAAAATTATTTAAGTTTGATATTAAAAAAGATATTTTAAAAAAAGCTTTAAAAAGATATAGAAGCTTTGATGATCCAAAAAACCCAGTTGAACTAAAAAAAATAGATAAAAATATATATGTAAATGAGCTATATCACGGACCTACTCGTGCTTTTAAAGATATGGCTCTTGCTCCATTTGGTGAAGTTTTAAGCTCCCTGGCTAAACAAAAAGATGAAAAATATCTGATTATGTGTGCTACGAGCGGCGATACAGGGCCTGCAACACTAAACACATTTGCAAATACTGAAAATATAAAGGTCGTTTGCATATATCCAGCCGATGGAACAAGTGAAGTTCAAAGACTTCAGATGGTTTGTATGAAAGGTGAAAATTTAAAAGTGATAGGTATAAAAGGTGATTTTGATGATGCCCAAAATACACTAAAAACTCTTTTAGCTGATGATGGGTTTAAAGCCGAACTTAAAAGAGAAAGTCTAAATCTAAGTGCTGCAAATTCTGTAAATTTTGGTCGCATAATGTTTCAAATTATTTATCATGCTTATACTTACGCAAAGCTTTTAAAAGATAAGGTTATAGATGAAAATCAAAGTATTGACATCATTGTTCCAAGTGGAAATTTTGGAAATGCTTTGGGTGCTTATTATGCAAAAAAAATGGGTGCTAAAATAGGAAAAATAAAAATAGCATCAAATAAAAATAAAATTTTGACAGAATTTTTTAATACCGGAAAATATGATTTAAGAGATAAAAAATTAGCAAAAACTATAAGTCCTGCGATGGATATTTTGATTAGTTCAAATATAGAAAGACTATTGTTTGATAAATTTGGAGCCGTTAGGACAAGAGAGCTTATGAAAGATTTGAGTAAAAACAAATTTTATAAACTCAAAAAGAGCGAACTTGCAAAATTACAAGAGGATTTTGTGGCTGATTTTTGCACTGACAAAGAGTGTGAGAAATTTATAAAAAAATGGGTTAAAAAAGGCTATGCTATAGACCCGCATACTGCTACTTGCTTTAAAATGATAGATGATAAAAGCATAAACATAGTAACATCAACAGCACATTGGGTAAAATTTGCACCTAGTATGCTAAAAGCTTGTGATATGCAAAGCAAAGATGAGAAACAAGGACTTAAAAAACTTGCCAAAAAACTAGATCAAGAAATTCCAAAAAGCATAAAAAAGTTATTCAATGCTAAGAATTTACACCCTGATATAGTTGAAAAAGACAGCGTAAAAGATGAAATTTTATCTTGGATAAAACAATGATTATCATTCCAGCAAGATTAAAATCAACAAGGTTTCCTGAAAAAATAATAACCCCTATAAACGGGGTTCCTATGTTTGTTGCCACGGCAAAGGCTGTTAGTGAATGTGATGATGTGGTTGTTGCTGTTGATGATGAAAAAGTTCTTCAAATAGCAAAACAATACAACATAAAAGCTGTTTTAACTGACTTAAATCATCAAAGCGGAACAGATAGAATAAGACAAGCTACTGAGATTTTAGGCCTTAAGGATGATGAGATAATTATTAATGTTCAAGCCGATGAGCCATTTATAGAAACAGAGGTTATACAAAATTTTAAGACTTTTTGCACAAAAAATCAAAATAATGCTTTTATGTTTTCTTGTTATAAAAAAATAGATAAAGAAAATGTAGATGATTCAAATTTAGTAAAAGTTGTGACAGATAAAGATGGATATGCTCTTTATTTTTCTCGCTCTTGTATTCCTTTTAATAGATCCGATCTGATGGCTACCTATAAAGCCCATCTTGGAATTTATGGATATAGCGTTAAAAGTTTGAATGAATTTTGCAACCTTTCTTATTCCACGCTTGAAAACCTAGAAAAATTAGAGCAATTAAGAGTTCTTGAAAATGGCAAAAAAATACTAATGCTAGAAGTTAGCAGTAAAAGTATAGGAATAGACAGTAAAGAGGATTTGCAAAAAGCATTAAATGAGTTTAGATAACTAAACTCTCACTTTAAATTTATTTAGATTTGAATTTAGTGTAGCGTGAACACTTTTTATACCTCAGCTATATTGACAAGTTCTTTTTAAATTTTATTGTTGTCGCTTGTTATGATTAAAATTTCTAATGAATTTGTTAGATTTTACAAAGTTTAATCTAATTCTACGCTTTATTTGTATTTAATAAATACATGAAACTTAATAAATATTTTTTGGTAAAATCTTAGCTTGTTTATATATGTTGTAATATTCTTTAAAATACAAAATTGATAATGCGACAATAATACATAGCAAAAACCATGATAAGCATAAGTTTTGTACGTAATTTTAAATTTATGCATATTCTTTTTGTTTAAATGGTAAATATTAAAATAACTTTAAAAATAAGAAATTTTTTATTTTTATCTATATTATAGTTTTTTAAAAATATACATAATTTCTGGAGACAACCCATCTATCTTTAAATTTTCTGTTTTTGATAAAGCTAATGCTATTTGATTTAATTTACTATCATAAGATGGATTGTTGGGACTTGAGTTTGCAGCATTTAAAACTCTAGATATAAAATAATAAATACTATTAAAATCACAAATTTCTTTGATCTTAAATTTGTCTTTTATATCATCTAAAAATTCATTTTTTAGATATTCATTGAAATGATGTACTTGAATTGGTTCAAGATTCAAAGCTGCTCTTAATTTATTTATTTTTTCTAGCGGCTCTATAAAAGCTTCCACCATAATATATGTACCATCTTGCTTTAAACATTTATATATATTATTTATAGCTTTATATTTTAAATCACCTTTTAAATTTATCAACAATCTTTTACTTATGATAATATCAAATTTTATTTGAAGTTTATCAGACAAATTATCTGTTGCAGATAAATTTAAGAATTTTATATTTTGCAAAGATTGTATTTGACTGTTTGCATTTTCTATCATTTCTTTTACAGCGTCTATTCCATAAAATGTAGAATTTGGTCTTTGTTTAGCCAGATTTATGATGTTTAAACCATTTCCACAACCAAAATCACAAACAATTTTATTGTCTGGAATGTATTTTTCTAAAAATAATTTCTCAAGTTCTTCCGAATTTGAATCAAAATTTACAGCTTTTATGTTATTTTTATATTTAAGTGCTTGATTTTTCCAAAATTCTAAATTGTCTTGCTGCATTTTTTGTTCCTAATTTATAATTTTGTATATTCTAATATATTTTTATAAAAATTCAATTTAAGAATTTAAAGTTTATTCTTTAAATCATCTTTATAGTCTATACTTTCGGCTTTTATTGTGTCATCGTTTAGCATTTTAGAATTTCATTTCTTAACTAAAGTTCTTTTATTTGTTTATCTAACTTCATCTTTATTACAACTCATCTTGCTAAATTATACTTATCAGTAAAAAATATGCTATTAATGTGCTTTTTTGGCCATTTAGCATATTTATTTGTTTTATCTATGATTTGTTTTTGCTTGTTGTTTTGTATTATAAAAATATTTATATAATCGGTTCATACGGTAAGCAAGTCTTTTTCTACTACCATATCTATGATATTTCAGCCAGCTTCTATACTTTTATAGGATTTATTACAAACAAATTAAACTTAAAAAATAATAAATACAATAAGCAATAAAACACTATTCTTAAAGCGATTTTTTTACTTTTGTATACAATTAGGTCTAATTGTATTCTATAATTTTTAAATCGCAACGAAAAAATATTAAAATAATTATTTTTTTTTGTTATTTTCTTGATTTATCTTAATGAATTTATATATTTTTTTTGTTATATTTATGTTAAATAAAAAAGTAAAGATATAGAAAAATGACAAAAGATAAATTTAAAAGTGAAATACAAACTGTAACAAAATTTATTCAGCTTTATTGTGATGATAAACATAAAGATGATAAAAAAACACAAAGGAGTATTTCTGTAGATTTTAATGGTGAAAATAATATGCTAAATATGGATGTTTGTTTATGTGATGAATGTATGCAAATTACGAATTATGCCTATGAAAGACTAAAAAGGTGTCCACATATAGAAAAACCAAGATGCCACAAATGTCCACACCCATGCTATGAATTACCTATTTGGAAACAAATGGCTAAAATAATGAGATATAGCGGTATGAAATTGGGGCTAAATAAGATAAAAAGACTTATATTTAGAGACTAATATTAGCTATGTGTTACTGCTGTTTTGGTAAGTTCACATAGCTTTACACCTTTTAGACCACCAATTCTATCACAAAATTTTTTTATTTTTTTTCCCCTACCTTTTAGTACTAGTGTTTCAAGGCAATTTTCATGGTTAAGGTGTATATGTGTTGTGCAAATTATTTCTATATCAGCATCGTGTTGAAGTTCTAACATTCTTAAAACAAGATCGCTATGATGATGTTCGTATATTAGTGTTAAAACACCAATTAACGTATTTTTTTTCATTGTTCCAGCTATCTTGAACCATTTTTTCTCTAATCATATCTCTTATAAACTCACTTCTTGACACATACCCTTTTTCTTCTATTCTATTATCTAATTCGTTTAATAGAGGTTTTGGCAAAGATACACTAAATCTTATAATTTCATCCATTGTTATCCTTTATATTAAGAGATATTGAATTTGTCCTAAGCATATATTTGAATCATTGGAACAAAATTTTGAATTTTCATAGTATTTTATATTATGATGTTTGAATTTATTATGAATTGCATTTAAAAGTATGCTATTTTGAAAAACACCACCAGAAAAAATAACCTCCAAATCTTCTTTTATTGCTATTTTACACATTAAGTTTGCTACTCCGTTTATAAATCCAGTTGAAGCTTTTATCTTGTCATCTTTTAAAGCACCCAGGAAAGCATCTTTAAAATTTATAATACCATCATCTAATTTAAATTCATAGCTAAAATCTAAATTTTCATCATAAAATTTTTCAAGCTCCATTCCAGTTTGTGCTTCATAACTTATATTATTTATACCAAGCACTATACAAGCAAAAGCATCAAATATCCTACCAAGAGAGCTTGTTTTTATTGATGATTGATTATTTTTTGATATTAGTTTTAAATTTTTTATAGTTTTGCTATCAAATTGATCTAGAAATTCTCTAGCTTCAACTTCTATATCGTATTTAAATATCACGCTAAGTGCTAATTTATGTATATTTTTTATGCTACTTTCTCCACCTAGCAATAAAAATTCATCAAAATGATAGAGTCTATTGTAATTTTTGCCATTTATTTCAAAAACTTCGCCACCCCAAATCTTACCATCATCCCCAAAACCAGTTCCATCAAAACAAAATCCAAGATATTTTTTATCCAAAGATAGATTATTTTCAAGAATAACACTAAGCAAATGTGCATAATGGTGTTGAATTTGCGTTATTTTGTATTGTTTTGACTTAGCATATTTTAAGTTCAAAAATTGAGGGTGTAAGTCAGCTATAACTTCATCAAATTTAAGCTCATATGTACTTTGAAATAAGTTTAAGACATCTAAAAATCTATCAAAGGTTGCTACATTTTTCAGATCACCTATATATGGGCTTATGATTATAGTTCCGTTGTTGTATATAGCAAATTGATTTTTAAGCTCAGCTCCAAGTGCTAAAAAAACTCCTTTTTTGTTTGAGTTTGTGCTTATAAAATTTGGATTAAGTCCTCTTGATGTTCTTATAAAAAATGTTTTTTTATTGTTTACAAATCCTATACTATCATCACTTGGAAAAAATATCTCTCTATCGTGATCTAAATAAAAATCAATAACATCTGATAAGGAATTTAATAGCTGATCTTCTTTGTATATAACTGGTTGTGATGACATATTTGCACTAGTTGCTATTATATCGCATTTTAGATACTTAAAAAGAGCTAGATGAATTCCGCTAAATGGAAGCATTAATCCTATTTTGTTTAAATTTGGAGCTACACTTTTTGCTATTTTTGTTTCATTTTTTGTTTTTAGAAGAACTATTGGCTTTAAATTTGATGTTAAAAGCTCTTCTTCATCTTTTGATATATGAGCATTTTGTTTTGCCGAGCCTATATTTTTTGACATTATCGCAAATGGTTTATGAGGCCTATGTTTTTTCTCTCTTAATTTATTAACTACATTTTCATCAAATGCATTGCAAACTAAATGAAATCCACCAAGACCTTTTATGGCAAGTATTTTTCCATTATTTATTAGATCACATGCTGTTTTTATAGCTTTTTCATCTATAGATAATATATTTTTATCTTTATCTTTTAGCATTAACCTAGGCCCACAATCGGGGCAAGAAATTGGCTGTGCGTGATATCTTCTGTCTAAAGGGTTTGTATATTCACTTTCACAAGTTTTACACATTTTAAATACGCTCATTGTTGTGTTTTTTCTGTCATATGGTAATGATTGTATTATACTAAATCTAGGGCCACAGTTTGTGCAATTTATAAACGGATAGTTAAATCTGTGATTTGTTGGATCAAAAAATTCTCTTTCACAATCTTTACAAAGTGCAAAATCAGGAAGTATTGGTGATATTTTTTTTGCTTGTTTAGATTCTATGATTTCAAATTTATCAAATTTTTCATCTATTTTGTATTTTTTTATATCATCAATTCTAGCAAGCGGAGGTAGTTTTTTGACCAGATCTTTTTCAAAAAAATTTATATTATTTTCATCTCCGTAAATACTGATTTTTACACCACTATCATCGTTGTATACATTGCCAAAAAGGTTGTGTTTGATTGCCAATGAATACACAAAAGGTCTAAATCCAACACCTTGAACTAGGCCGGAAATTTCAAATTTATATGATTGAATCAAGATTTAAATCTTCTTTATATTGCAATCTTTTATATACGCCAAGAAATCATCTCTTAGTTTTTTTTCTTTTTTTGCTATCACATCTTCTTTTGTTATTGTTTTTGATTGAGTCGATTTTTGCTCTTTTACCATATCTTTTTTTATCTCTTTTAAGCTGTCAAAAAAATTATTCATCTTTATCCTTTTTAATTATTTTTAAATTTATTTTTACTCTAAAGATTAACAAGTTATCACTAAAAAAAGTATAAATTTATTCAAACTATGTTTAATTTAAGGATATTTTGATAAAATCACAAATCTAAAATAAGTATTTTACTTTAAACTTCTTGCGCTCGTAGCTCAGCTGGATAGAGCATTTGATTGCGGTTCAAAAGGCCAGAGGTTCGAATCCTCTCGGGCGCACCATTTATACATTTTTAACATCTTTTTTGTTTCTTTTTTTGAAAATAGCGATTTTATCGATGTTCTTAACTTTTTTTGATTTTCTTATATTTTCTTTGTTTTTAAGCATTTTTAACAGGCTAACTAAGCAGACTTGATATAAAAAAGTCTGCCAAAAATAAGGTTTAAATAAATATTTACATACTTAATTTTTGTTAAAATGTTTTTTATTTTAAATTTTTTATATTTTTAGTATAATATTTTTAAAAATATTTATAAGAGATTTATATGAATTTTACTGCTATAAAAAAAGATATAGAAAAGCTAGAACAATATATTACCACTTTTGAAAATATCAATAATGATAATATTGAAAACAAATCAAAATTAAGTGTAATTGAGTTTAATAATATGATGGAAAATCTAAAAAACAAAAACTCAAAAAGTCAAAATGAAAGTTCTTTTTTTAAAAGAGTTTTTAATGATGAAAATTACTATGAAAGTATAAGCTCTTATTTGCAACAAATCCAAATGCTCTTAAGACACAAGATGAAGAAAAATGGTGTTGATCCAAATATAAATAAAAATTTAAAGCAGAGCTTGGAATTTATAGAAGAAACGATGGATTTGCTTGTTGTTGAATATGGCAATTCTTCCAAAAAAGGCTATAAAAATACAGCAAAGCATAAAAATAAAATAAAAGAAACATTGGTTGCTTTAGTTGACCTAAAAGATAAATTAAATAAAATAGTCTATAATGACTCAAAGATAGTTTCAAATGTTGTTTTAAACGAATTTGAGTCTATTTTTTCTTTATTTTCTAATTGTATTAAGGTTGCAAAAAATAGATCAGATGAACTTTTATTGGTCGAGGTTGCCAGTTTGTCCGATAAGATTATGAATATGATTGAACCTGTGTTTGTTAATAAAAGCTTGAATCCAGATGAATTAATATATTATTATCTGTTTTATGAGCTAAAGGAGCTTAAAACTAGCGCCGTATCTGTTGATAAAGAAAGTTTATAATTTAAGGTTTTTCTTATCTTGCTTTTATGTAAGTTATAATATATTCAAGACCTGAATATAGTGTTAAAATTACTGACAACCAAAGCAATGCATCTGAAAATGACCATTGCATTACAAGCCATCCTATGGCTATCATTTGAAAAACTGTTTTTATTTTTCCAGCTATAGAGGCCGAAACATTTAAACCCTCACTTGCAACAACAACTCTAAAACCAGTTATAAAAAACTCCCTTACTAGTATTATATATACAGCCCAAGGATTTGCTCTTTGTATCATCATAAGACCTAAGAAAGCTGCCAATATAAGCATTTTATCAGCCAATGGATCAAGTATGGCACCAAGTTTTGTTTTTTGGTCCCATGCTCTTGCTATATATCCATCAAAAAAGTCTGTTACACTAGCTATAACAAAAATAAGCCCAGCAAAATAATTTATCCAACTTATATGCACATATGAAAAATTAGACTGTGCATTTATAAGTATATAAAACATCAACGGTGCTAATAGTATTCTAAAAAAAGCTAGTGAATTTGGCAGATTTAGACTCATTTAAATGTTGTTCCTCCATCGATAACAAATGTATGTCCTGTCACCCAGCTTGCCTTGCTTGAACATAAAAATAGACATGCTCCTGCTAAATCATCAGGCTGGCCCATTCTATTTAAAGGACTAAGTTTTGATGTTACTTCTTTTACCTCTTCGTAGTTTGTAAATGCTTTTAAAGCATCTGTGTCTATAGGACCTCCACTTACGATATTTACTCTTATATTAAGCTCTCCAAGTTCTGTTGCTGCATACCTTGCCATGGCTTCAACAGCTGCTTTTGCTGTTCCATGTCCAGCATAGTTTTGTATATAGACCAAATTCCCAGTTGATGAAAGAGATATTATGCTTCCACCTCCAACTTTTTGCATTCTTTTTGCCGCTTCTTGAGCTCCAACAACAAATGCATTTACTGTTGCTGTAAAGATATTGTTTATTCCTCTTGGTCTTAATTTTAAAAATTTAGTATAACCGCCAGCTACAGAACGACCAGCTATAATTGCGTTTGATATAAAAAAATCAACTCTATCAAAATCTTCATCTATTTTCAAAAACAAATCTTTATACATTTCTGGCTCTAGTATATTTAAAGCATAAGCTCTAGCTTTTATATTGTATTCTTTTTCTAAATCCAATGCTTGTTGTTTTGCAAGCTCTTCGTTTGAGTTATAGGTAAAAGCAATATTTGCACCCATTTTTGCAAATTCTAAGACAATAGATCTTCCTATCCCTCTGGTTCCACCGCTAATTACTAAAGTTTTATTTTGAAAATCATCTTTTAAATACATTAAAATCCTTTTATATTATAGTTTTTCATAATTTTTTCTATATTTTTTAAGTTTTCGTTACTTGGTTTTGTTAATGGCAATCTATATTCAAGTACAGGTGTTAATCCAGCTAAATACATAGCTGCTTTTACTGGTATTGGATTGCTTTCACAAAACATAATTTTATTAATATCATATAACATATCATTTATTTTTTTAGCTTGTATGAATTTTTCTTCTAAAGCTAAATGTGTTAAATCAGATATATTATCTGGTAATAAATTTGATGTTACAGATATGACACCCTTACCACCATTTGCTAAAATAGGGTAATTTATGGCATCTTCTCCGCTTATTACTACCAAATCAGGCTCGTGTGCTAACAGATCAACACATCTATCTATTTTTCCTGTTGCCTCTTTTATGCCATATATATTTTTACAATCTTTAAAAAGCTTAAGAGCTGTTTGAGGCATTATATCAGAGCCTGTTCTTCCTGGAACATTATACAATAAAACTGGTATATCTATACTACTTGCTATAGCTTTATAGTGTTCGTATAATCCATTTTGCATAGGCTTGTTATAATAAGGTGCTACAGAAAGTATACCATCAGCTCCATTTTTTTGTGCAAACTGAGCTATATCTATGGCTTCATGCGTGGCGTTACTCCCAGCTCCAGCCAATACTTTTGTATTTGTATTTTTACAGACATTAACTGCTATTTCTATACAAACTCTATGCTCATCATGCGTTAGAGTTGCACTTTCTCCAGTTGTTCCAACCGGCACCACGGCATCTATCCCGTTTTTTATCTGTCTAAGGATTAGTTTTTCATAAGTTTCTTCATCTATTTTATTATTTTTAAATGGTGTTATCAATGCTGTCATTGCACCTATGATTTGTTGTTTCATGCCTCTTCCTTTTTTAGTATAACCGTGGTTGAGTTTTTTGCTATGAAGTATTTTTTTGCAGCCTCTTTTAGCATTTCTTTATCTATAGTTTCTATACTTTCTTGCAGTTTATATAAAGGTTTTATATCTCCTTTTGCAAGATAACTGCCATATAAATTAGCGACTTTGGAAGCACTATCAAATGAGTATACAAAATCTGTTTTTATAATATTTTTAACTCTTAAAATATCATCTTCATCTATCTCTTTTTCTTTTATGTTTGATATTATTTGTAAAATTTCTTTTTCTACATCTTCTGCTTTAATGTTTGGATTGCAAACTGCAAGGAATACAAAAAGATTTTCATCTATACTACTCATAGGATATGCATATATTTGGTTTACAAGCTGTTTTTGTTCTACTAAAATATCTTGTAAAATAGAGCTTTTCCCGTTTCCTAGATATTCGCTCATAGCATTTAAGGCTATTTGATCTTCGTGATTAAATGGTGGTATTTTATATGCAATTGCAATCATTTGAGTAGGACTATCTTTATATATTATAGCTCTTTTTTCACCATCTTGTTTTGGCTCTATACAATGTGATTTTGGTATTTGTTTTGTATTTTTTATATTTTCAAAACTATCTTTTGCCAGCGCAAACGCATCATCTTTTGAGATATCACCACTTATTATTAGTATTGCATTTTTTGGTTGATAATATGTTGAGTGAAATTCTTTTATATCTTTGATATTCCAATTTCTTATATCATTCATAAAGCCTATTGGTGTCCAGTGATACGGATGATACATAAAAGCATTGTTGTAAAGCCTAAAATATAAATATCCTAATGGATTGTTATCGGTTCTCCATCTTCTTTCTTCTGTAACAACATCTCTTTCAGGTTGAAATTCACTATCTTTTAGATTTAAATTTTTCATAAGTTCAGCAAATAAATCTAAGCTTTTTTTGAGATTTTCATTTGAGCATTTTATAAAATAATGTGTATAATCAAATCCAGTAGAAGCATTATTTATACCACCAAATCCTTTTACTATTTCATCAAATTCTCCAGCTTTTAGGTTTTTTGTTGATTTGAAATTTAGATGTTCTAGCATGTGAGCTATCCCACTTTTGCCCATAATCTCATTTCTAGACCCAACTTTGTAAAATATATCTACACTTATAACTTTTGAGCCTTTATTAACAGGTATATGATAAACTTCTAGCTTATTTTTTAGTATAGTTTTATTAAATTTTATCAAAAATAATCCTTCTTTATCTTTTAATATCTATACCGATAGCATCTTTTATATTAGATAATCCATCTTGTTTTAATAATTTTAAAATACCACTATTTATATCATAACAAATTTTGGGACCTTTGTATATAAAGCTTGTAAAAATTTGAATCAAACTGGCCCCCATTTTAATTCTATCATAGGCTTCTTGTGCATTGTCTATACCGCCACAGGCTATCAATACTGTTTTGCCATATATTTCATCTGATATTAATTTAAACATATCTCTTGAAAGTTGCTTTATATTTTGTCCACTAAGACCACCAAAATCCCTTAAGTTCTTTGAGTTTGATAGTGAATAGTTAATACTAGTATTTGCTATGATTATACCGTTTGCGCCATTTTCTATTGCACTTATACAAATTTCAATCGCCTTTTTTATCTCCAAATCAGGTGAAATTTTTAAAATAATTGGCTTTTTTGTAATATTTTTTAATGTCAAAAAAAGTTCTTTTATAAAATCTTTTTCTTGTAAATCTCTTAAATTTGGCGTATTTGGTGATGATATGTTTACTACAAATGCATCGCAAAAATTATCAAAATCCTTTGCTAATTTTTCATAATCAGAAATTGCATTTTCATTTGGTGTAAGTTTATTTTTTCCAATATTTGCCCAAATTGGAATTTGAAATGGATATTTGTTTTTAACAATATTTTTTATATATTCGCTTCCTTTATTATTAAAACCCATTGCATTTTGTATACTTTCTTCATCTATTAATCTAAAAAGGCGAGGTTTGGCATTTCCATCCTGTGGTTTTGGTGTAAAAGTTCCGTATTCTAAGTATCCAAAACCTAAAGATTTTAGACCAGATAGCATCGTAGCATTTTTATCAAATCCGCCACCTATGCCGACTGGATTTTTATATGTTGTTGAAAGTATATTTTGTTCTAAAGCTTGATTTTCAAATGTAAAATAATTTGAACTAATATCAAAAAATTTAGGACATAATACATCTGCGTAATGCAATGTGTTTTCTACTATTTTATGAGCGGTTTCTGGATCAAATTTAAAAAAAATTTGTTTTAAATAATCATATTTTAAAATCAAAAAACATCCTTAAAAGTATATCAAATATTGTATCAAAAAACTTCTTAAACTAAGGCTTTGCCTTTGAGTTTTGCATAAACATCACAATTTTTGCTTAGATTTTCATCGGTATCAAAACCTGCAACAACTCCATTACTTATCACAACTATTTTATCAGCATTTTGTATAGTGCTTAGTCTATGAGCTATAACAAATATTATTTTTGTATGCTTTAATCTATTTATAGCATTTGTGATCTCTTTTTCGCTTTCATTATCAAGAGCTGATGTAGCTTCATCAAATATTAAAATTTCTGGATTTTTGTATAATGCTCTTGCTATTGCTATTCTTTGTCTTTGTCCTCCGGAAAGATTTGTGCCAAACTCATCAAGAATAGTATTTATACCATTGTCTAATTCGCTTACAAATTCATAAGCATTTGCCATTTTTAATGCATTTATGATAGCTTCTTCGTTATATTCTTTTCCGTAAGATACATTATTTGCTATTGTGTCATTAAATATATATATTCTTTGTGTTACAAGTCCTATTTTTTCACGAATTGAATTTATACTAAAATTTTTTAAATTTATGCCGTTTATTTTTATATTGCCACTATTTGTATCATAAAATCTCATAAGAAGGTTTATAATTGATGTTTTTCCACCGCCGCTAGAGCCTACAAAGGCTATCATTTCAGATGTTTTTGCCTCAAAATTAATACCTTTTAATACCTCTTTTTTGTCATATTTTAGTCTAACATTATCAAAAATTATACTATTAATTTTGTCTGGAATTTGTAAATTGCCATCTAACATTGAACTTTTTTTATCTATTAGCTCAAATGTTCTTTCACTTGCCGCTATTGCATCTTGTAGTTTGCTATAAATTCCGACAACTCTTTTTATTGGGGTATAAAGCATAAAAAGAGCAGATAAAAATGAAAAGAACGATCCTATACTAATAGTGCCATTTATTACCTCTTTACCACCTATAATTATAACCATAGCAACACCTATAGAACCTATCATCTCCATCAAAGGACTTACTAATTGTTCTATTCTTGTTGCTTTTAAGTTTATTTTTAGAAAATTAAAATTTTCGTCCGCAAATCTTTTATGCTCATAACTTTGTGCATTATTTGCTTTTATTATCTCAATATTTGTAAAAATTTCATTTAAAGCCGAGCTTATATCTGATATTTTTTCTTGAGATTTTCTTGAGATTTTTTTCATTTTTTTTGCAAGAGTTATTATGGGATATGCAGCAACTGGAAGTACTATGAGAGCAAAAAATGCCAATCTTGGACTTTGATATATAACAACACAAAGTAATGATATGGCGGTTATAATTTCTCTTATGAACTCAGGTATCATTGTAGATACTATGGTTCTAATTCTTTCAATATCATTCATTGTTCTGCTCATTAATTCGCCAGTTCTATATTTGTTAAAAAAACTCATATCAAGGCTTAATAGTTTTTCTAACAACTCATCTCTAAAACGCCTAATTGTATCTTGCCCTATATAGGCTGTATAATATGCTTGCATAAATGTTCCGGCATTTTTTAGAAAATAAACAAGTATTATTGCGTAAGGCAATATATATAGTAATTCTTTATTTTTTTCAACAAAAATCTTATCTAAAACAGGTTGCACTAGCCATGCCGTAGCTGCTGAACCACCACTTGCTAAAATCATACCAATAAATGCTAGTATAAAATATGGTATATAATCCTTAAAATAGCTTTTGAATCTTTTTAATACTTGAAATAAGGTAAGTTGCTTCATATTTTTTCCCAAAATGTTCCATTTGCGGTATCCATTATGCTTATTTGCATTTTTGTAAGCTCTTCTCTTATTTTATCTGCTGTTTGAAAGTCTTTTACCTTTTTTGCTTCATCTCTTTTGCTTATAAGTTCATCTATTTTTTGCTTACTTTGTTCATCTATACCAAACTGAAAATACTCAAAATTATCTATAATACCTATTCCTATAACTTTATTTATAAATAATATATTTGCGACTATTTGAGATTTTATGCTTTTGTTTTTTGGTTCTTTATCCAAGACTTCATTTGCATTAGCTATAAACTCATCAACAACAGCTAACGCTTTTGATGTATTTAAATCATCACTTAAAGCTTTTAAAATTTCATCTTTAAAGCCTATATCTACTTCACCTTCTTTTACACCATAAACTCTTTTTTTAAGTCTATATAATTTATCAAGGCGTTTTTTTGATGCATTTAAATCTTGCAATGAATAATTAAAATTCGCACGATAATGTGTGCTTAAAAGATAAAACCTAATAACCTCTCCATGGTATAATTTTAACGCATCTTTTACAAAAAAACTATTACCTAAACTTTTAGCCATTTTTTCATTATTTATTTGTATAAAACCATTATGCATCCAGTATTTTGATAGTGTTTTTTCTTCACCACATCTGCATTGTGCTGCTTCATTTTCATGATGTGGAAATAACAAATCACTACCTCCAGCATGAATATCAACCTCAAACTCACTATCATTTGACAGATATTTTTTTATCATAGCCGCACACTCTGAGTGCCATCCTGGTCTTCCTTTGCCAAAAGGTGCATCATAAAAGTTTTCATCAAATTTCCATAAAACAAAGTCTCTTTGGTTATTTTTGTAATTATTTGCTTCTATCCTGGCTACGCTATTTTCTTCATTTTCTCTGCCACTTATGCTTAGATAGTGTTTGTCTTTTGTTGTGTCAAAATATATCCCATCATCTAGTTTATAAGCAAAACCTTTGTTTATTAGATTTGATATATAATTAATCATATCTTTTACACACTCTGTTGCTTTTGGTTTGATATCGGGATCCAATACATTTAAAGCTTTCATATCATCTTCATAGCTTTTTATGTAAAAATTTGTTATCTCTTCTAGTGATTGATTTGTTTCGCTCATTTTTTTTAAAATTTTATCATCAATATCAGTGTAGTTTCTTACAAATTTTAGTTTATATCCAAGTTCTACTAGAACTCTTCTTAGTAAATCAAAACTTATAGCTGATTTTGCATGACCTAAATGTGAATGATCGTAAACTGTAGGACCGCATACATAAATTCGAACAATCTCACCTTCTGGCTTAAATTCTAATTTTGTTTTTTTAGAACTATCGTAAATTTGCATAAAAAAATTCCTTTAAATATTCAAGGCTAAAAAACTCAACCACTAAAAATATCATTGTAAAAAATATAAATTTAGGCTCAATTATACCTAAAAATTTTCTATATCCAAATTCTTTTAAATAAAACCCAAATTGTAAAAAACCAACTATAGAACTAGCTAGTGCTAAACCAACAGCACCTAAAAATTGCATTAATATGAGTGCCAAAATAAGATTTATTATAAGTCCTATTGTTGCTATTTTAGAAGCGATTTTTTGTTTCATCTTTGCGTATAGCCAAAGCGAAAAAAGTTTAATTAGCCCAAATGGCAAAAGCCCTATAAGATAAGCACTTAAAACCCTTGCGCATTGTATCGTGTCTTCTTGTGTAAAATTTCCTCTTTCAAAAAGTAGCCAAATTATAGGTTCTGATAATACTATACCTCCAATACAAGAAGCTAAAAGTGTAAAAAATAGTATGTTAAAACTTTTTTTTGTTTGAAGTAGCGCATTTTTTGTGTCATTATTTTTTAAGAGCCTTGCTATTTTTGGAAATAATGCTTGTGATAAAGCTATAGCAAAGATAGCAAGTGGAAGTTGAAAAATTCTATTTGCATAAAACATATAACTAATACTTCCTGTTGCTAAAAAACTAGCCAACCAAGTATCCATAAAAGAGCTAATTTGAAGTGCTGATGAGCCAAAAACACCATGGTAAAAATTGATAAAGAAATTTTTAGTATCAGCTCTTTTGCCTTTTATAAAGCCGTAAATTCCTCCAAAAAACATCTTGTTTAGATTTTTTTTATAAAGTGCTATTATGTGTGTTATTAGTTGCAAAATACCGCCTATAACAACACCAAAGCTAAGATATAAAGCCACCTCTTTTTCCGGTTTATGATTTGCAAGCAATAAAGCGCAAATCATGCTTAAATTTAGCAGTGCTGTAGAAAATGCGGTTGTTGCAAAATGACCTTTGTATTGTAAAAGTGAGGCCATGAAACTAGCCATATAAATAAGCATAAGATAAAAAAAGTTTATTTTTACTAAATGTATAGCATTTATCATATCCTCATCTTTTAATCCAGTAGCTATTATTGTTATAAATTCTTTTGTAAATATGTTTACAAGCAGAGTTAAAAGTGAGATAAAAAATAGAAATTTAAAAAAGATTTCAGCGCTAAAAGTAGCTTTTTTGCTAGATTTTACAAAATTTGGCAAAAAAGATTGTGAAAAAGCACCCTCTGCAAAAACTCTTCTAAATAAATTTGGCATCTTAAAAGCTATAAAAAATAGATCGCTAAAAATCCCAGCGCCCAAGATTAGTGCAGTAAGTATATCACGCACAAGACCTAGTATCCTAGAAAGCATTATGCCTGAAGCATTTGAAATAAAACCCTTAATCAAGTTATTTTCCCATATAATCAAAATTAAAATATATGATACTACCGAAAAAAACTTAAAAATATTTTTTACTAATATGTGGTTTTATTTATAACCAATTTTTAATAAAAATTTAGAGATAATAATAGATATTTAAATATATTTTACAATTAGGAACTAGATTGAGTGAAGTAAAATATCTGTCGCCTATTAGTACAGATTCAAAAACACCATATGAAGATATAAAAGAGATTAGTAAAAATACTGGAGTCGAAGCTAAATTTATAGATTTTAATTTATTGGATTTTACTACATTGTATACAAATAAAGAAAATCAAGAACCTGTTAGTTTATCTAGAAATGAACTTGGTATTTTTAACGATCTTGATTTTTATCTTGATCCTACTCTTGCTATAGAGCAGGTTTACAAGGTTGAGTTTTACGACATTAGAGTTCTTGTTAAGCCAAAAATTCCAAATATCAGCATAGGAGCAAATCAATCTTTAACAAAGATAGTGGGAACTGTTCATGCAACTAAAGATGCTATTTATGAAAATGGTTATGAAGAGTTAATGTATAATTTTATAGCCAAAAAACTAATTAGAGCTAATATTCTTATAGGTATCAGGGATGACAGCCTAAAAAATGAATTAAAAAAAATATCTTCTATTTTGCGTATCAAAGAGATTATAGATGATGATTATACTTTTATTGTGGCAAAAGGTTTTGAACCTAGAAAATCAATAGAGTCTAAATTGATTTTGCACTATAAAAATAAGCTTAAAAATGTTGATAAAAATGACAAGATAGATCATGCCAGTAGAGGTTTTGTCTCAGGTGTTGTATTAGATGAAATGATAATTGAATATATTAAACCTCAAAATGGAAAGAGTGGCAGGAATGTTAGAGGTGATTTTATAGAGGTTCAATTACCTAAAGACAATAATCTAAAAGAGATAGACATTACCGAAAACATAAAAAAAATAGAAGATGATACAAGTATAAAATATATAGCTAAAAAACCAGGATTTGTGAGTGATAATCAGGGTGTTTATGATATAAAAGAGCAACTTGAAATAAATGAAATAACTTTTAAAGACACAGGTTCTGTTAAGACAGAGTTGGATTCTAATGTTAGTATTTTAATAAAAGAAGATGATATATTTAAAGATGCTATTGGAACTGGCGTTGTTGTTGAGGCAAAAGATGTTAGCGTGAAAGGAAATATTGGCTCTAATGCATCTGTGATTGCAGATAACGTTAAGATAGGTGGTCAAACTCACGCAAAAGCAAAAGTAAAAGCTAAAAAGGCGGATATATATGTTCATATTGGATTTGTTGAAGCCGATGAGGTTTATATTGATAGGCTTGAAGGTGGAACTGTTGTAGCAAAAAAAGCTATTATAAGAAGTGTAATAGGTGGAAATATAACAGCCGATGAGGTAATAATTGAAACATTAGTGTCAAATTGTACAATAACTGGCCTTAGTTTAATAGATATTAAATATTTAAGAGGAAACAATAATAAACTTATTATAGATGCAACCAAGATAAAAGATAGGAGTTACGATATAGAGGGTCAAGTTGAAAAAATTAATGACTTAAAAAAAGATATTAAAAAAATACCAAAAATATTAGAAGCAAAAAAAATAATTATAGATACAAATAAATCTTCTATACATACAATAAAATCCAAAGTTGAAGAATTGCAAAAATCTAAGGTTGTTCCACCTGTTACTTTTATAAAAAAACTTAAAGAGTACCAGCAATTAGTTGGTGAGTATAATATGCTTTTAAAAGAATATAATACAAAAAAAGATAATTTAAAAGAGTTAAAAAATGAGCTTGATTTTATGCAAAATGAGATTTTTGCTTCTAAAATTGTAAATAGAAGCAATTGGCTTGAATTAAATGAGATTAAGTTTATAATAGTTAATCCTTCGACAGAAGTTGTTTATCATACAAGGCAAAATGAGATTTCAAGAGTTGTTATGGTAACAAAAATAGGAGAAGGTGATGATGTTAAATTTGAAATCAAAAAATCAAATGATCTTGAATTACTTCCAAAATTAAAGGAAAAACAGTGATAAAAGCTATTGAAGGTGTTATAACAAAAAAAGATCCGGCATTTGTTATATTAAAAACAGTTAGCGGTGTTAGTTATGGTATTTTTATATCTCTTTTTTGTTCTGCAAAACTTCAAAGTGGTTCAAAAGTAGAGCTTAATATAACTCAAATAATAAGAGAAGATGCAAATTTATTTTATGGTTTTTTAGATTTAAGTGAGCAAAAAATGTTTAAAATGCTTATAAAATTAAGTGGAATAGGTGCAAGTACAGCTATGGCAATATGCTCATCTTTAAATCCAAATTCTTTTACAAATGCTATATTAAATGGGGATTTAGATACTTTAAAAAAAGTTCCAGGAATTGGGTTAAAAACAGCAAGAAGAATAATCGCTGAATTAAGTGATGCTAAACTTATAAATGAAGAAAACATCTCTGCACATAAAAATGAAGCAATTATGGCTCTTGAGGCACTTGGGTTTAAAAAAGATAAAATTTATAAAGTTCTTGCTGGTATTGATGCCGAGTCTATGGAAACTGGTGAAATTATAAAACAAGCTTTAAAAAAATTAGGATAGGAAAAAATATAATGAAATTAGGTATTGTATTTGGTGCTAAAAGTTTTGAACACGAGATAAGCGTAGTAAGTGCTATTGTTTTAAAAAATGTTTTAAATGAAGAGTGTGTTTTTGTGTTTTGTGATAGTTTAAGGGAATTTTATCTCATAGAATCAAAAAACATGAAAGCTAATTTTTTTAGCAAAGGTCTTTACAAAAAGTCAAAAAAACTAACTTTAAAACAAGGTGGTTTTTATACTACTTCTATGTTTGGTGAGAGTAAAATCAATGCTGATATTTTTATAAATTTAATACACGGTATGGATGGAGAAGATGGCAAGATAGCTTCATTGTTTGATTTTTTTGGTGTGGATTATATAGGCCCTAGACTTGAAGCTAGTGTGTTAAGTTTTAACAAAGAATTAACTAAACTTTTTGCTAAAAAAGTTGGTGTAAAGACACTTGATTATGAGGTCATAAGACGCGAAGATAATCCAAAAACTTCGTATCCATTTATACTAAAACCACTAAGACTCGGTAGCTCCATAGGCGTTAGTGTAGTAAAAACTCAAGATGAGTTTGATTATGCTAAAGATATAGCTTTTGAGTTTGATAGCGATGTTTTAGTTGAGCCGTTTGTGGAAAATGTAAAAGAGTATAATTTAGCCGGTTGTATTATAGATGATGAGTTTAAATTTTCTATAATAGAAGAGCCAAAAAAGAGTGATTTTTTAGATTTTGAACAAAAATATCTATCTTTTTCAAACGAACAAAAAGTAAAAAGTGCAGATATATCAAAAGAACTTGAAGATGGGTTAAAAAATGCATTTATGAAAATTTATAAAAACACATTTGAAGGTGCCTTGATTAGATGTGATTTTTTTGTAATAGATAATGAAATTTATCTTAATGAAATAAATCCAAATCCAGGAAGCCTTGCTCATTATTTGTTTGATGATTTTAAAAATATTATTATTTCTCTTTCAAATTCGCTACCCGATAAGCAAAATATAAATATTGATTATAAATTTTTAAGCTCCATAATTAGCTCAAAAGGGAATAAAATATAATTTATAAAATATTTAATTTCCTTGTAATATTAAATATGTTAGATTATATGTAAAATTATATGTAAAAAGAGTTTTTATGTTAGCATTTAAGAAAGATGAAATTTATACTGCAACTGAAGTCGTTAGAAATTTTAGTTCAGTTTTAAATAAAATAAGCAGTGGAGATACGAAAAGAGCAGTTGTGGTAAAAAACAATAAATTTGAAGCAGTTATTTTAAATATGGATGAGTATGAGCGTCTTGAAAAGGCAGTAGAAATACTTGAAAGTATATATAATTCTAGTAAAAAAGATAAATAATGGCTAGTAAAACTATAAAATATTCATCAAAAAAATATTTGATTTCTTATGAAATGCTAAATCCGGAAAACGAAAAAATTATACTTTTTTTGCATGGCTGGGGTGCTAGTAAAGAAATTATGAAAAAGGCTTTTAAAGATACTTTTTGTGATTATAAACATATATATGTTGATATGCCAGGTTTTGGAAATAGTAATATTTTTAGTCCTTTAAAAACATCTGATTATTCAAACATTATAAGAGAGTTTATAAACTCATTACCACAAAAACCAGATATTATCCTTGGACATAGTTTTGGTGGCAAGGTTGCTACTTTATTGAATCCAAAAAATTTAGTTTTGCTTAGTTCGGCGGGAATTATTAGCAAAAAACCTTTTCTTGTAAGAGTTAAAATTAGAATTTTTAAAATTTTAAAATTTTTCGGATTTGGTAGATTTTATAGAGTGTTTGCTACAAAAGATATAAGTGGAATGAGTGTTGTGATGTATGAAACTTTAAAAAATGTAGTTGATGAAGATTTTTCAAGAAAGTTTAAAAAATTCTCAAATAAAGCTGTTATATTTTGGGGCGAAAACGACAAAGCCACACCATTAAAGAATGGAGAATTTATACATTCGATGATAAAAGATAGTAGTTTTTATCCTTTAAGTGGGGATCATTTTTTCTTTTTGTTGCATTCTAAATTTATACAAGATAGGGTTATATCTGATATAAACAGTTCTTCAAATATCGAAGATGAAAGTTGTATAGAGGTTGTTAATAAACAATGATTGAGATTAAAGATATTTTTTTTGGTATTTCAAATATATTTTTTGCTTTATTGGTTTCTTATTATTTAATGACATGTTTTCAATGGTTTTCATATAAGATAAAAAGAGTAATATTTCATTTCACAAGACCTCTTTGGCATGTATTTTTCTTTATAGTTCCTATTATGCTTTATTATACTACTGGTAATTTATTTTTTATATATTTTTATTTTGCTTTTGTTCCTAGTTTATTTTTGTGGAATAAAAAACTAGATAAGAAATTAGTATTTACAAATAGAGTCAAACGCTTTTTTGTTATTCTTTGCTTGGCTTTGATTATTCAAAATTTATTTTATATACTAAATAATGGAAATTTTTCAAAAGATATTATTTTTCCTATCTTTATAAGTTTTGTTTTTAGCCACTTTTTTGAAAAAATGAATGCTATTTATTATAAGAAAAAAGCGTTAGATAAAATACAAAGCAATAAAAATTTAAAAATAATTTTAATAACAGCAAGTTATGGTAAAACAAGTATTAAAAACTTTCTTTTTGAAATTTTAAAAGATGATTTCAATTGTCACAAAACACCAAGAAGTGTAAATACATTAGTGGGGCTTATTAAGGATATAAACGAAAATATCACTAATCAAACTCAGATATATATAGCTGAAGCTGGTGCTAGACTAAAGGGCGATATATATGAAATTTCTACGTATTTAAATCCTGATGTTGTTGTTGTCGGAGAGATAGGAAAGCAACACATAGAGTATTTTAAAAGCATTGAAAACATAAGAAACACAAAACTTGAAGCTTTGCAAAGCAATAATCTAAAAAAAGCTTTTTTACATAGCTCTACCTTGAAAAATGATGAAAAAAATATTGAAATTTACAATAAAAATATAAAAGATATTAAATCAGATTTAGATGGAATAAGCTTTGTTTTGGATGATAATTCTTTCTCTTCTTCATTGATAGGTAAGTTTAATATAGAAAATTTATGTGCTTGTATAAAGGTTACTAAATTTTTTGGTCTAGATAGTGATAAAATACAAAATAAAATTAAAAATTTAAAAAATGTTGAACATAGACTTGAAAAAATTAATGCTAATGGCAAGGTTATCATCGATGATAGCTTTAATGGAAATTTTACAGGCATGAGTTCTAGTTATGAGCTTGTAAGCACTTATAGTGGAAGAAAAATTCTTATAACTCCCGGAATAATGGAAAGTAGTAAGGATGAAAATGAAAAACTTTCGCGTATTATAAATGATATTTTTGATGTTGTCATTATTTCTAGTCCTTTGAATGCGCAAGCCTTGCTAAAATTTCTTAGTAAGCCACAAATAGTTATTTTAAAAGATAAAAACAAAATGCAAGAAACACTGATAGAGCATACAAAAATAGGTGATTTAATCTTGTTTTCTAATGATGCCCCGAGTTTTATGTAATGAAAAAGTTTATTTTAGTTTTAATGGTTATTTATAGTTCTTTTGGTTTTGATATAGATGATTTTGATAAAGGTGTTTTATATCTAAATAATGGAAATTTTAAAGATGCTTATGATATCTTTTACGAAGGCTGTGAATTAAATGATGATATGTCTTGTAACGAACTTGGCTTTATGTATATAAACAAACAAGTTACAAAAGATATAGACAATACAGTTAATGATAAAGATATTGTTAAAATAGGTATATCTTATATTTTTAAAAGTTGTGAGCTTGGAAACATAAATGCTTGTTCTGACATTGTTGATTTGAAAAATAGACTTAATGTGGATGATGAAATCTACAATAAATCAAATAAAAAATATGAAGAGCTAGAGCAACAATATCTAATCCAAGATGATTTAAATGCGACTAAATATTAAATTTAGTTCTATTCAAAACTTATAGCAAAAGGTTCTGGTTTATTTAGTTTTTTGATCTCTTCTTTTGCCATTATTAGATTTTTTGAACCAAAAATTCTAAGTGTTTGATTTTCAAATTTAAAGCATAATTTTTTAGATGAACAATTTATATCTAGTGTTTTTGCTAATGCTAATATAAAGCTTAACCATCTTATATGTGATTGCTTTGGAAGCAGAGGCTTAAATTTTTCATATTCATATACATTTTTTTTGCCATTTGTACTTATTATTGCGGATATAAGTGCTTTTTCTTCGTGCTTAAAACCAAAATTTAAAGCATTTTGTATAATATATGCTGAACTGATATGATCATTATAAAACCCTATGTCTTGACCAGCATTGTATAATTTGGAAGCTATATTTAGTTCGTATAAGTATTTTTCATTTAGGTTGTGAAGAGGTGATAACTCTTTGAAGATCTCTTTTGAGTAAAATGCTATATTTTTATTGTTTGTTAAGATAAATCTATCTTGTAGACTTTTTAAACTTGGATTTAAATTGCTTGGAAATTTTAAAGATGGTCTTAAAAAATTAGATAAAAATATACCCTCTCTTATGCCAACACCGCTTGTATATACATTTTTTATATTTAAATGTTTGATTATATTTAAAAAAATTAAAGCACCTTCTCTTATTGTGTCAAACCTATCTTTTTTGATATTAAATTGTTCTAACTCTTCTTTTTTTGATGTTGAGATATTGCTTATAAATTTATGGTATTTTTCAATCTCGTAACAAAACCCATGTATGCTTGGCAATGGATAGTTTATCTTTTTCATTATAGCTGATGATAACGCTCTTAAAGAACCGCCTATTACAACAATATTTTCTGATTTAAACTCACTAGGTATTTTCTCAGTAATTTCTTTGATAAAAATATCAAGTTCTTCTTTGTTATCTGTGTTTTTAAAAAGCTCTTTGAGTCTTACAGTTCCTATATCTAGTGATATGGTTTTTACAATTTTTAAATCCTTTATTAAAGCAAGTTCGCTAGAACCGCCTCCTATATCCAATGTAACACAATGATTTGGAATGCATAATAAATTTATAGCTGCTAATGCACCAAATTTAGCCTCATCATCTCCATTTATAATTTTTAGGTTTATTTTTAGCTTATTTTTTATCAAATTTATAAATGTTTTTGAATTTGGAGCATCTCTTAATGCTGATGTTCCAACAGCCAAAATTTTATTACATTTATAACTAGTTGCTATATTTTTAAACTCACTAAAGGCTTCAAAAGCTGTATCCATTGATTCTTGTGAGATATTTCCATTATTTCCATATCCACCTTCCCCCAAACGAACTTTCATCTTATATTCACCAAGAGTAAAAAATGCCCATCTTGAAGTTCTTTCAAAAATAACCATTCTAGTTGAATTTGAGCCAAGATCTATTACAGCTGTTCTTTTTGCCATTATTTGCCTTTTTTGTTTTTTACAATTGGCAAAGTGAAAGTTGCTATCGCTCCATTTTGCTCTTGTCTATTTTTTATAGTTATTGTTCCGCCCAGAGCTTGTGCTGCACCTTTTGCTAAAAATAAGCCAAGCCCAACACCACTTTTGTTGCCAAATCTTTTAAATGGCGCAAATAGATCTTTATTTTCATCTATCCCTATTCCCTCATCTGTGACTTCTATGATAAATTTTTTGTCTATTATCTGTGTTTTGAGTGTTATTTTGGAGTTTTCAGGCGAGAATTTAATGGCGTTTTGAACAAAATTTTGAACTATATGTATTAATAAATTTTGCTGTATTTTTAGATTTAAAATTTTTGGATTTAGATCTAAAATCAGCTCTTTTTGTTCTTGATGAACCAATATTGCTAGATTATTTCCTATTTTATTTAAAAATCCTATAACGTCTACCATTACCGGTTCTTCAAATTGTGCACCTTCTTGACGACCTATTTCAAGGATTGAACTTATCATTGAGTTCATTGAATTTATTATTTCGTTGTTTGATTTTAAGGTTTCTATATATTTTTCATTTTCTCTAGGTTTTAGTAGAGTAACTTCATTTTTTGTTTTTATTACGGCTATTGGAGTTTTTAGTTCATGTGCTAGACCTATAAATAGCTCTTTTTGATATTCTACAAAAGTTTGTATTCTGTTGATAAGGCTATTTATGCCGTTTCCAAGTGGCTCGAATTCAACCGGCAATGAGTTTGTATTTATCTCTTTTAGGAATCTTTCGTTTAGTTGACCTAGTTTTGATGCAAGGGTTTTTATTGGGACTAATAGCATTCTTGATAAAAATAGAGCATAAAAAATAACAAGGCATATAGAGGTAGCATTGACAATTATTATATCTATTAAAATCTGCTTTATTATATTACTTTGTGTTGTGGTTTCCTTTGTAAGTTTCATATATGAATTATCATTATAATTGTATACAAGTTGCATAAATGTTTGCAATTCATCTTCATAGTGTGAAAAATAAGGTTTTTTTATCTTGTCTTTGTGTTCTAAAATTTCAACATTTGTTACTGTTTTATTTGGAAGTTGTATTTTAAATTTATACTCATTTTTTGGATTAAATTCCAAAGGTTTTTCTATTATTAACTTTGCTTCATAAGTTAGCTCTGCTACTACAGTTTCTAGTATAGTAACTCTTATATAGTAGTATAACATAATAGAAACTATAGCGATCAGCACCATAGATGCTGATGCTAATTGTAAAATAAATCTAGTTCTTAAGCTTTTTTCGGAAAACAAAATCTATATCCGCGTCTTCTAACGGTTTCAATTGTTGAAATATTTAAAGGTTTGTCCATTTTTTGACGAATTTGATTTATAGCTACCTCTATTACGTTTGGTGTAACAAGCTCAGGCTCTTCCCATATAGCATCTAGTAGTTGCTCTTTGCTTACTATCTGATCTGAATGGCGAGCCAAATGAGTTAAAACTTCAAAAGGCTTACCTTTTAACTCTATGTCTTTACCAAGATATGTTATTTTTTCTTCATCAGGATTGATTATTAAATCATCTATTTTGATGATATTTGTTCCGCCAAATCTAAGTCTAGCCTCTAGTCTAGCAACCAAAACATCAAAATCAAAAGGTTTTCTTATGTAATCATCAGCGCCGGTTTTAAGAGCTTTTATCTCACTTTCTTTATCATCTTTTGCTGATAAAACAACTACTGAAGTCCTTGGTGATTTTTGCTTTATAACATGTATTAAATCAATACCATCTCCGTCAGGAAGCATCCAATCAGTCAAAACTAAATCATAGTTTCTTATACCAATATAATACTCTGCATCTTTGAAGTTTTCAGAGCTATCTGTTTGGTATCCAAACTCTCCAAGACCTTCTACAATAGTTCTATTAAGTGTTATTTCATCTTCT